>NZ_QKNW01000001.1:0-612765 GCF_009663395.1 Halosegnis longus
ATCAAGATGTTCCCATTCCGGTGGCGGAGTCGCTATCGGAATGGGAACATCTTGATGGACGGCGGTGAAGGGTACGCGAGTCGGAGTGGCGCTCGCGACGGTATCGAGAGTGTCAAGCGAAACGCACCCAACGCCAAGCGAACGGAGTAGGCGGGTAGAAGGCCAGTACACGCGGGATTGATACTGGCAAGCTGTATTCTGCCTTCTTTCAACCGATCAATCCAGCAGTGTCTCGGGAGAGACAGTCGGCTTCTTCGGTGGTTTGATTAAATCCGTTGGCTAAGAGAACAGTACGACAGTGGGGGGAGACGGTGAACTACGGGATGACTCGCGAGGAGTCTCATCTGTTGTCGGTGTCGTGCTGGTCGTCGCGCTGGCGGTAGCTCTGGCAGGCATTATCTCGACCTTTGCACTCGGATTCACCGACGGGCTTCGAGAGCCCGCACCGAACATCGCACAGTCAAGTGGGGCATTCGTGCCACAGGACGGCACCGACGGTGGAATCGTGTTACTCACGCACGAAGCCGGAGATACCGTCCAGATCGCAGATGTGGAAATCGCAGTACGGGCCAACTGCCGTGAGGGGACCAAGCAGGGGCGAATCGTGAATCTTCCTGCTGGAAACGAGAATGCGATTCGGGTCCCTGATGGGCAAATCGAAGGGCAGAATATCTTTGACGAGCGGTCGCTGAACGCGATCGATAATCCGGTGAGTCAGGTCAATGACGGAGGAGCCTTGTTGCAATCAGCGTACTAGGCCGGCGAGACGATCCTCTTTCGGCTCCCGAAGAACAAGTGCGAACTGACGTCAGGTAATACGGTGACTCTCCGAGTGGTGCACACACCGTCAGAATCGGTGATTATCAGAAAGCAGCTGACAGCGTGAGTTAGCGCGTGAAAGCAGGTTTATCAGCCGCACCAGCACTGATGTGCGGATTCTCTCGTGTGGACCGATCGTGACTCACTGCTCTGCACGGATTGCAACGAGGGCACGGATGAAGCAAACGGTGAACGATCGACTGCAGACACACACCTCGTTTCCGGTGAGATACGTTCACGAAATAACATTAATCGTACACTTTCTACAGTTGATGGGCAGCGTATATCTACCCGGATAAAAGCAGAAATTGTGGTTTTGTCAGCGAGGGGGTCGTGGTACCTTGACTCTCGGAAGGGTTATACCTTACACCGGCCTTGATTTGTTTGCAATGGCAAACGGAAAGGTTGATTTCTTCAACGACACTGGCGGCTACGGTTTCATCTCGACTGACGACGGCGACCTCGACGACGACGAAGACGTGTTCTTCCACATGGAAGACGTCGGCGGCCCGGATCTCGAAGAAGGGACTGAGGTTGAGTTCGATATTGAGTCGTCCCCCAAGGGACCTCGCGCATCGAACGTCGTTCGGCAATAACGAGGACTACACTGTTGCCTCTGGCAACAGACGTGTTCTTCAATTTTTATTTGTGTCTAGTGCTCGCTCAGCAGCGGCACGGTCACTGAACTGTTCACCACAAGCGAGATACTCGACGAGACGATCAACTGCCAGCGGCCGGTACCCCAGCAACTCAACCGAGAAATTCACGCGCCGGGAACCATGGTCGATGAACGGGAATTCCTCCGGCCAGTTGTTGTGGTGGTGTCCGTGGAGGAGCCAGCCCGTCGGATTCGACGGGCCGGCTGCTGGGTCGTGAACGACGTGGAACGGAACACCGCGGTGAGTAAACCGCGTTTCCTCAACGAACTGCACGTGATCCAACTGGTCCAAGACGATGTTGTCGTGGTTCCCGAGGACGAAGACCATCTCGCCGTTGAGCTGTTCCAGCCAATCGAGCAGTGCAGCCGCTTGTGAACGGATCGTCAAATCGCCACCGTATACGACGGTATCGTCTGGGGCAATCTGACCGTTCCACCGCTCGACCAGCGTCTCGTTCATCTCTTCGATTGAACTGAACGGCCGGTCGCAGTACTCGATGATATTGGTGTGGTCGAGATGGAGATCAGAGATGAGGTAATCCATTATCTGTCAGTGTGGATTCGACTACTCATACGTTCCCCTAGGGCGCGTGATAATATCTCACTCGCTGGTGGGATATTGGTGTCTTCTCCGGTGCTCACACTCAGGCCGGATAGCGATCCTGCCACGGCCGCACCCGTTCGTACGCCGCACTTGCAGCGAGGACCGTCTCCTCCGCAAGTCGTGGCCCGACGAGTTGGAAGCCGACCGGCAATCCATCGTCGGTTAGACCCGCAGGCAGGGTTCCAACCGGCTGCCCGGTCATGTTGAACGGTTGAGTGAGTAGCCAACCACGGCGTGGCTCGATCGACTCACCGGCAATCTCGGTCGGTAGCTCACCAATCTCGAACGGTGGCACGCCAAGCGTCGGGCACACGAGTAGATCATACTCGTCGAACAGGTCGGTCATGCCTGCCAGCACCTGCGTCCGAACGCGTTGGGCGGCGGTGAGCGCCTGTGTCGACACCGACTCGGCGTCCAGAATCGTCTCCATCGTCGAGTCAGTCAGTTTGTCGCGGTCGGCACCGCGTGGGTCAAGCCCCTCTTCCGTAAGCCCGTCGAGCAGCCCTTCCCACAACACCGTCGCAAAGGTGTAGTACGCATCGAGGATGTCCTCGTTGGAGAGCCCGAAGTCGGGGTCAGCACGCTCGACGGTCGCACCAGCGGTGGCAAATGCATCGACTGCGTCGCCAACAAGCGTGCGAACGGACTCGGCGACTGGATACACACCCAAATCGGGACTGTAGGCGATTGAGAGGTCAGCAATCGGCTCATCTATCGCATCAGTGTACGAGTGAGTCGGTGTCGGTAGCGAGAACGGATCGGCTGGATGGTCGCCAGCCATCACGTCAAGCATGAGCGCGGCATCCTCGACTGTCCGTGCGAGCGGGCCGATATGGCTGAACGGCGTGTGATGGCTGTACGCGTTCCGCGTGTCTGCAATCGGCACGCGACCAAACGTTGGCTTGAATCCGAATACGCCACAACAGGACGCTGGTGTTCGAATCGACCCACCAGTGTCCGACCCCTGCGCGAGAGGGACAAGGCCGTCTGCCAGCGCTGCTGCGGCACCGCCCGATGACCCACCGGCGACGTAGTCTGGATTGAACGGGGTCCCAGTGTCGCCAGCAACTCGGTTGTGCGTTGTACACCCCAGCCCGAACTCCGGCGTATTCGTCTTGCCGACGACGATTGCGCCGGCGTCGATGAGCCGTTGAGCAAACGGATCCGTTCGCTCTGCGACATTGTCCTCGAACAGGAGTGACCCAGACGTTGTGCGGACGCCTTCCACATCATCCAGGTCCTTGATCGCAATTGGGACGCCGTGGAGCGGGCCATGTGGCTCTCCAGCAGCGAGTGCTTGTTCAGCCTCCACTGCGGTCTCGCGAGCGCGGTCAGCCGTGACGGTGACGAACGCGTTGGTCCGGTCGTTTCGGGCCCGAATCCGTGCGAGCGTTTCGTCGACAACGGTCGTGATCGAGCGGTCGCCCGCACGTATCTCGCGTGCAAGCTCTGCTGCCGACTGGCGGTGGAGTGGTGGACTCATGCTACTCTGGCCGTCACCGGGGTAGTTTGAAAAGCTATCTGCTACTGTGGCGGTGCATCTGTTCGCTAAGCCGATCTTATCATCACTGCTGTTAGTTTATCTGGTTGGTCTGATTAGCTAACCAACAGATTTCCAGCACGACACACCGCAGCGTTCAGTCCACAGCGTATTAAGAGAACGACCCTGACGCTACGTGGCTGTCCCTACCGCGGAACTCCTGATACGGGAACACGGCTGGTCGTCGTTTCAGTGGTGAGAGACTGTGTATCGGGCGCTGCGAACTAATCTTAATTATTGTTATCGTTTACCACGGGGATATTTATCACCATGGCGATAACGGCCCGACATGCTGTCATCGAACAAGGAGGAAACTGGGAGGAGAGACCGCTAAGCAGATGGCTTGCCGCTTTGCTGTCAATATCGATGGCGAGTACAGTGGAGCCGAATATCTCGACCTGGACCACGAGGACTCGGGGCTAATTACGACCGACCGACGCGATGGGGACCGGTACCACGAGTGTCCGCGGGAAACAATCGGTGACGACGAGTTCTGTCTGTTTCACCAGCTCCCGCACGAAGATCCACGGGAGCCAGACGATGTGTATCCGTGGCTGGACGCAGCACCAAGACGCCGCGACGACAAATTCACCGACGGCGTTGTGAGTCGCGTCTTCCGGCGGGCGGTCGAGGGGACGCTCGGGCCTGATGATCCACCCTGTGACGTTGTCGACGGATTTTCCTCGGAGCAACGCACGCACCTTCGCCGTGTCTTCATCGGTAGTCAATTCGATTACTTGGATCTCAAAGACCGGGAACTCGACACTCCCGGACGCCATTCGATCGATCTCCGGCTTAGCCACATTCGAATCTGCAATCTGAACTACGTTCGGATTCGGACGACACTGCAGATGGATGGGGCAGAAATCGGGATTTTCACGGCCAGAAACGGGCATATTGACGAGAGTCTCATCCTCGATGGAATCACCTGTGGCGAGATGGGGCTCAGCGGTGAGGGGGTCCGGACATCGCCCCGGTCTAACTTCGGTGAGCGCGAGCACACGAAATGCTCTATCCACGGGTCCGAGATTGGCTTCATCTTCAGCATGAAAGACGCCCACGTCAACTCGGATGTCACATTCTCCTACGCACATACACACGCCCATCTGGACCTTGCAAACAGTGATATCTCGGGAAAACTGTGGGGCAGCGGGTTCCACGCGGACAACTACGTCTCGCTGGACGGTATCGACATTAGCGGCGACTGCAACATAAAAAATCTCGCGAGCGACCGGTATCTGTCCATCCGGGAAGCCCGCGTTGATGGCGACTGTGAGAGCCAGCGTGTCGATACTGGTCGCTATATCTCGTTGCAAGCGAGTGAGATCGGCGGTGACTGTAATCTGCGCGAGGCATCGACGGGGAGCTACGTGCGGGTCAACGCTGTGATCGGTGGCGGACTCTCGCTTTCGCGAGCGACGATTGAAGACGATATCAAGCTTGGCGAGTGTCACGTGGGGGGCGTGTGTACGCTCCAGAAGACGATTCTCACGCAGGATTTAAATTTCGAAGGGCTAGCCGGAGGCTTCGACATTCGAGCGGCACAGGTTGGCGGAAACATCAATTTCGAGGAGGGGTCCGTCGCGCCCCAGGCCGCAGTCTCTGGACTCCCCGAGTGGATGGATATGCCGACGCCCGCCGATCGAGAGTACGAGCTACGGGTGCGAAAGACACAGGTCGACGGTGGGATCTTCGCTCCGGAAGCTGTCATTCGTGGGTCGGTTAGCATAGACGAGTCAGACATCGACTATCAGTTATCGCTGACCAGTGCGCTCATCACCAACTCGCTGGAAGTGATTCACAGCACGACACAGGTCGTCATCGGGGATGCAGTGCAAGCGGGGTCGATAACACTAGATTACACGACCGTCGATCTGTCCGTCCGGATTCGACGCGCAACCGTCTTTGGGGGCATCTCTCTCGACCATCTCATCGTCGGCGACGACGTTCCCGCAGGCGGGCTTGACTACGGGCTGACACGCACGAACGAACGCGCCTCGCTCGGTGGTGTGAATCTCACCGGGAGCTTTGTCGGTGGACTCTCGCTCGAGCGGAGCGAACTCGACGGCGGCGTTGAGATGTCGTATCTCACGAACACCGGTAACGTTAATCTCGTGAACGCGACGCTCGGGGAGGCATTTGTCGCGAAGTACACGACGACGTTTGGAGATCTCAATGCCGAGTTCGCAACTATCGGTGATCAGGCCAACATCACAGACTCGCTCGTCTGTGGCACCGTGAATCTAAATCACGCTACAGTCGCCAATTCACTGGTGCTGGGGAGTGCGAGCACGTTCGGGAGCGTGCTAATGCGAGCGGCCGAAATTGGCACGGGCGCTGCCCAGTCGAGCGCTGCTGTTCAGCTGTCAAACGCTGCCATTGGTGGCCATCTGAACGCCCGTGAGTCGACGTTCGGTGCAGATTTCAATTTAGCCGGTGCGACAGTCGGTGGCGGCGTCTATCTTGAACAGACGACCTTCGAATCTACCCTCAGGCTTCTTGAGGCCGACTCTGTCCGGCAAGGACGCATTTCGACAACGATCGAAGATAGTATCCGGTTGAACAATGCCGTCATCGAGGGGAACTTCGAACTCTCGGTTACAGATCAAACGCGCACGCAGATTCGAGGCATTATCGACCTTGACGGCGTGACCGTTCACAGTGAAACCGAGGTCGAACTCCCGGCGGCACGATACAGCCCGCGAGTGGTGTCGCTCCGCGGTGCGGAGCTACAGCATGGGACGTTTAGTTATGCCGAGTCTGCAGACACCCTTCCGGGACGATACATCCCCGAGTCTGCGTCACAAGAGACGACGGACGATCCAGACGCCTCCGAGACTGACGCTGCGGGGGACACACCCCAAACGGATGATGATGAGTCGCTTCCGATGCTTCCGGACCTATCCATTTCGAGAGACGAGTATACAGATGTTCCGAGGACCGTCCTCAATCTTGAGCGGGCTACGGTTGGCGACCTCTCGCTGTTTCCGGAGACGCCACAGCCGACCGACCATGTCCACATCCTCGAGACGACATTCAACGGCTTTCGATTCAGTGCCGTCAGGGAAGATTTCAGAAACAGCGATTGGTCGGTCCATGAGGTGCGTGGCGGACAAGAGGGCTACCGGGACTTAGCGGTCGCGAACGCACTGCATGAAATTATCGGTGAGGACGACGAATCACCTGTTGACCGCGAGCACATTGCAGATCGCGCGCTGGAGTTGTTCACCGCCGGACTCGATGACCCAGACTCACTCCGCGAGATGATCTCGCTACCGGCGGACGCGCGCAATCAAAACTCCGCAGAGATTGAGGTCGCAGTCGAGAGCATGGCCGCGCTGGCGGCTGAATCCGACCGGCCCGTCGTCTCGCCACTAATCGCCTCAATCAAGCAAGGTGAGTTTTCGACGACGCGACAGCCACTCACTGCATGTATCCCGTTCACGCGGCTGGCGCGGCAGCTCAACCGCCTGCTGGCTCGCCAGATCATCTTGGATATCCCGGAAGACACAGCGATTGACGCGCCGAACGACACCCGACGCGGCATCGGGCTGATCGCCCAGCAATTCATGATTGCACTTCGGACGTCACAGACCGCTCGAGAGCTGATCTACACGGGAGACCAGAACAACGACCGGCCGACGGTGGGCGACGTGCTTCTGGAAGCGGGCATCGAACCACAACAAGCTGTCAAACCGATACTACAAGCCTCAGTTCCCGACTTATCCGTCGCGCTTGCGTACGCGTTAGATTCCGATTATGAGGGTCTGGACCTCCCACGGGCCGGGATGGACACAGTCGTATACCTCGCAGCAAGTCCCCACCGACCTGGTGGTGCGCTGTTATTACCCAAGGGCGAAGAGATGACGTATCACAATCCCGACCTGGCTCCCGGGGGCATCGGCTATGATGCAGTCACCATCGAAGGGCTTGTCAATCAGGCCCGGTGGCGTGTGTCGGTGCTGGCTGCCATTGAGGAAGCCGACCCGGGTGTGGTCAGACCTACACCTGACCGGATCGAGGCGACATACCTCGCGTTGAAAAACGCCGCGAGCGATGTCGGTGATAATCGAGCAGCGGGTGAATTCTTCACACAGGAAAAGACCTGGGCACGTGCTCGACACCGGCTGTTGAGTAGTCGTCGCCTCCGAGCCAGAGTTGCGCAGTATCGACGACGGCTACGGACGGTGTTACCGCAGGCCGTCCAACCAACCCCGACCGGGCAGGGTGGTGACTCGTCTGATGGGTCAGCAAGTCACGGCGATGGAACCAATGCTGACGCGGGCGATGAAGCGGCCGACACTGAGGCGAACGGAAACGGCGAGCCGGTTGAAGCGACGACTGAGTCAGCCAATCCCGATATCGAAGCGCAGGATGACTCCTCTACCGAAGCTCAAACCACCGCCGAGACGAGCTCTGCAGACACGGCAGAAAACGCGCAAGAGGACGCTCCTCCCGAAGAAGCAGACCCGGCAGAAACGGACGCAACGGCCGTCACGTCGAGCCGGAATCGGTCGCTCGCAGCCGACTCAGAGCAGAAAGCGCTCAACGAGCCACTGGTTCCCGTCCTGTACGCCTACGTGGCGAACAAATTCTTTGACCTGATCGCTGAGTACGGGGAGAAGCCACAGCGTGTCATCGGCTATTCGATACTCGTGGTTATCGCGTTCGCCGGTGCCTTCGGTGGGATCTGGGGGCCAGCCGGCTTCGATACCGGGGGAACGGCTCCGTACGAGCAGCCAATCCTCGGGTACGTGATTGTGAGCCTTGCCTCATTCACGGCATTCGTCATGGGCGGGTCAACCATCATCGCAGCGCCGCTGCTTCGGTTCGTGGCGTTGGTGGAAGCGTTCCTCGGGGCGTTCCTCGTGGGACTGTTCATCTTCGCCCTCACCCGATCAGTGCACCGCTGACGACGCGGCTTTCCTCGAACCGTGGCAGATGCCGCTATTCGACGTCGTCTTCGATGACTGCCAGCAATTCGTCCTCCTCCATGTAGAAGGGGTCTTCATATCCGCACTCATTCGCAATCTTGTAGAGTAGCTGTCCGAGTCGCAGGTCTGGATGCTCCTGCCAGTACTCTTCAACAGCCTCCAGGGTCACCGGAATGCGGTCTGGGTCGCGCATTGGGCGTGTGGACCGTCTGAGCGAACTTGATTTATCGGGCTGGCTTTCTCACGGGGCGCGAACAGTGAGACCAACCCATGCGAGATCACCTGGATGAAGCGACCAGACCCTTGAGTTGCTGTGCTGGCTCACAGCGTTCACGGCTTGTTCAGTTCACAAGCGATTCAATCGCCATCATCAACTGGCGGCTCGGCTCCATCGGCTTGCATCGATCTGAATCCAGAGACGAGCCAATCCGGCAGCGAGCCACCGTGGCGACGGCGTTGTTGATTTTCGAACGCGATGACGTCCTCGACTTTGTGTCGGAACGCCCGAAGGACGTTTTCTCCGGCCTCCGTGAGCTGGAGCTGGCTTGACCGGCCGACTGATTCCACCTCGATGTATCCCCGCTCGGCAAGCGGGTTCACGATGTCCGTGTTGATGTACCGATAGGCGCTGTTCCGGTGGTCGCCGACGGCGTCGAACCCGTCGCGGACAAGTGCGTCCTTGGCGGTGCCATCTTCAGTAACCAGCGTCTCGACGACCGATGCTAACCCAGTAAACTTCGTCTCGTACTCGGAACTTGCTGTGAGCTTGAGTCCGTGGTCGATGAGATGCCGCTTTTTCATCCGCGCAGGGCCGCGGTTGACACCTGCGATAATCGCCATTCCGGCGACGAGCTGCCAGCCCGGTGACTGAATGACGTGATCGGGGAGCATACTTCCGGAGACGAACTCACGGGCCTCTGCACCGTGTTCGACGTCGATATCGAAGGCCCGGGCGTCGGTCGCAGCATCCATGCACGCGAGTGACGCGCCGACCGCGGCGACGCGACCCCCGGCTGCGATATTCACGAACACAGCATCCTGGTCGTTGTCATACTCACTCGCCAGTGTCGTCACTAGCCCCATGACAACGTAGAGGTCGTCGTGTGGACACGGGTGCGTCTCGACGTCGATACCTGCAGCACCGAGTTCATCGGTAAGCGTGGCGACCGTCTCACCGTTCGCGAGCGAGGCGTCGGAGAGAAGATGAACGACGTCGGCCCCCTGCTCGACTGCCGGTTCGACGACAAATTCGACTTCCCGCTGGACGGGCACGATGTGAACGCTCTCCCCGAACATACACGTGGTATGCTCGGACACGGCATAAAATACTGTTTGCGACTATCCTGACAATCAGCATGCCTGATGGGTTTGGTCAGTGCTCCTCGCTTGGCGTAGCCGGGGGAAGGCTAAGTACTCGGCTGCAGAGACACCGAGCGTGGGTGACCCCGACCCAGCAGATGACGCCGACGAGGCGGAGACGTTGGTGGATGAGCTCGCCCAAGCGCGGTCTGAAGACATTCCCCATCACGTCCTCGCGATGGATGCAGACGCACTTCGGCACCGCATTGCAACGGCCGAGGACGTGATGGTGGTCCACGAGAGTCTGCGAGCGCTGACGGTCCAAGTTGACGTCGGGCCGACGCCTCACGATGAACGTACAACTGAGGCACTCATGACGGCGCTCACTCGCCACGACAACGAGCGACTTGCCGTCGCAGCCGTCTCGTACTGCCACCAAGTCAGCCAGGTCGTTCCGGAGCGCGTCGACGAGTACACACGACCGCTCGCAGTTGTGTTAGCTCACGACCAGCCACCGGTGCTGAGTGACCTCTCCACCGACGCGCATCATGGCAGCCTTCGAACGATAATACGCACGCTCAACACGGCGGCTGAGGTGGATGCCAGCGCGGTCGTCCCGTGTATCTCAGGACTTGCGCATTATCTCGACGCCTGGCCGTCACAGCGGAGTCTCCTCGGGTGGATTGTCCAACTGTTCGAACAGGTCGCGATTCCCGATACGGAGACCATCCAATCACGGCCAGCCCATCGACCCTTTTACCGCTGGGGGGTTGTCACGGGCCACGCGACGGCGTTTGCTCCGCACGTGCAGACGCTCGCAAGTGTGACCGATATCTGGGATGAGGTGTGTCGTGGTGCGCTCACAGTCTTGTACGCCGTCACCCGTGCATCGCCGGCGGCTATCGAACCGGCACTTCCAACTGTGATTGACACCTGGCATGCTGCTCACTCCGACCGGCGGTCGTGGATTTGGCTGTACGGCATCCTCTCGGTGGCTCTTGACGAGACACCGGCACTGTTCGACGGCCACGTAGACCGGATTGTCGATGGGATCGCCCGTGACGTGGCCCGGCTGTACGCGCCTCCGCTCGTCTCCCGAGAGCGGTTGACCCGGGCACGGGCCGCACTCCCTGGACAGATGGCGGTGCTCGTTGCCCTCTCGGCTGTGTTTCCAGCGTCGACGGCACGAGCGATGCGCGAGACACGGCTGGCTGAAGTACTGCGCGGTGTTGATGGTGCGATTGATGATCTCACTCCGATGTTAGTGCAGCCCCTCTCGAACAGCGAGCACAGAGCGTGTCACGTGCAATTTTTGGAGCTATTGCATTCCATCGCAACTCGCTATCCAGCGGCAATCGAATCGCACACTGACGTCTTGCAACCGCTTGCAACAGATGGCTCACCAGATGTCTCCCAAGCCGCTAGAAGACTCCTCGCTGCTGCTGGCCTGAACTGATCAGACACGGCGATTGTCAGGACTGTCATGACAGTCTGGACTGTCAGTAACAAGCACCCTTACCGGCTCTCTCCCTCCGACTGTGTATGGGAGAGCGCTACGGCAAGACCGATGGCGACCGACTGGACGTGTCGAACATTCGCGATGGGGACCACGTCGCTGTCGTGTCCGAAATTGTCACGGAAACCCACCAGTCGACACGAACGGCACACCTCAAAGTGAGCGCTACGGGACCGGAAGCCACCGCAGCACCGATCGACGTGGCGGTGCCGTGTGACGCCCTCGACGTTTCGAGGTCGCTGCAGCAGGGGTCACGGCTCCGACTTTCGGTTCGCGACGGTAAGCTCACGGACGCGACATTTGCGCTTGACAAAACGATTCGCGCAGCTGCTGCCCAGTTGCCCACTGATCGCTATGCCGTTCCCGTGACCTGGAGCGGGACGTCAGCTGGGCAGACCCAGCTGACAAACCACGTCCAGCCACTGGCCCGGAACCACTCACTGCTGGTGACAGGTGAACCGGGCGCTGGCAAGACCGAGTTCATCAAACTGCTCCTCCCACAAATCGAGGCCCGACCGGATGAGCCGGTGGTCGTGTTCAATTTCAAAGACGACTACTCCGAGTGGGCACTCCACGAGACGAATCGCGAGGTCGTTCGCCTCTCGCTTGACGGCTCGACGGACTACTGGAATATCTTCCGCGAGGTCGAAGACGAAGATACGTTCGCTCAACTCGGCCATACGCTGTTTGATGAGGCCGAACGCACTGCGAAGAACCCGTTCTTTCCCCGCACAGCCCGACAGCTCACCGTCGCGGTCATGACGTATCTCCACCGTGAGGCGAAGCGAAGCAAACACAGCGCCGACAATCGGGAACTCGTCTCGTTCCTGAATCGGTTCGGGAACAAGGACGTCCACCAGCTCCTCGACAGCGACGAACACGCGGATCTACGCGGGGCAATCAGCGCAATCAACCCGGATGCATCGAAGCAATCGGTCGGGGTGTACTCGACGCTCCAATCAATCGTTCAGGAGGTGCTTACGGGCGATTTCGCAGCAGCAGATGGCGAGTTTTCAATTCGGGAGTACATCGAGAACCCCGATAACCGACTACTGCTGCTCGATTATCCGATTCGAGAGGGCGACCGAATGGGGCCCATCTACAAGTTCTTCATCGACCGAGCGATCCAGCTCATGATTGATGACCCCAACCGAGGTGGGTACTTCGTCCTCGATGAGTTTGCTCGTGTCCCGCAGTTGGAGATGCTCGACACACTCGTGGCCACCGGACGGGCCCAACAGACCCAAGCCATCCTGGGCGTCCAGAGCCTCTCCCAGCTCGCGCAGCAGTACGGCGACGCGACAGTGGATTCGATCCTGAGCGGGCTCACACAGGAGGTGCATCTCCGGTCGGGTGACCAGCGGACCGTCGAGTACGTCCGCGACCGGCTCGGGACGAGCGACCAGGTGACGTACTCGTTTGCCGATGAAGCGAGCGTGAACGGCAAGCCGGTCACGAAGACGGTGTCAAGCACACCGATGACCGGCCAGCTACAGCGACTCGGTGACGGCGAAGCGATTATCTACGCGACACGTGGGTGGGTCCACGCGAAGCTTCCCATGTGGAATGAACTCTCCGAGGCGACCCAGCGTGAACTCAGGAAAACGCCTCACCACTCGCTCGGTCGGACGGGTCGGGACGATGACTAACTGAATACAGGTCACTAGCGATCAGCACAATGACAGAGACGTTAGACGCCCGGTACAACTACGCCGACGACGTCGACCCGACAGCCGCCGAGTTTCTCGGTAGCGCCCACGATATCGCCTACGGCGAATCGGGGCGCACGGCAACCGGTGTGAAGGAGATTTACTCCGCAGAGGGCGAACGGCTCGGCGACATTGTCGTCTGGGCGCGCGACCTCCCGGCCGGCCTGAATGATATCTATCGAGTCGAAACGGATGCCGACGGCGAATTTGTCTCCGTTGAGACGGGCGACGATATTGCCGACGCCTTTTATACCGTCCGTTAGCTCAGCCTCTGGTCACGTAGAGGGATAGTCTGCGCTCAGCCCTTGGCGGTTGAATAAATCGACGAGCGTTCCCACGACAGTATACGAGCCACTTACACTGGCGGTCTTCTTACTGACGGGTGATGCTCACGGATCGCCTCCGTCGCTGGGTCCTCTTTGATGGGTCACGGCTCACCGTGACCGCTGTCGGGCTCATCGTCGCATATCTGCTCCTCGGGCCAATCGGGCACATTCTGCTCTCGCAGGTGATCACGCCCGACCACAGTATTCAGGGCTCTATTCCGCTGGTAACGACGTTCCTGAGTGGCGATCTCCTGCTCGTCTCTATCGTCGTCTCGGTTAACTCACTGTACACGAGTCAGGAACAGACGCCACTCGACCAGCAGGCTGAGCGGATCGAGGCTGTCGGTGAGTTCCGAAACGAGTTCGAGGAGCTCGTCGATGAACCGATTAGCCCGTCTGAGCCGGTTCGGTTTCTCCAACTGCTCACCGGCGCGATTCTCTCGGAGGCGCAGACACTCAGGAACGGTGGCGCTGATAACGTGGATGTCGATGCTGACGTGAAGGAGTTCGTCGCCGAAATCAGCGAGCAAACCGAGCGCGTCAACAGCCAACTGGAAGATGCAACCACGTCCCTCGATCTGGTGTTAGCGACGCTGAGCTACGAGTACAGCCGACTTGCAAACGGCCTACGGCGCTTCCGGAGCCAGTACGGTGATGACCTGACCGACGCGGAGCGCGAGCGAATCGAACGGATGCTCGCGTTGCTCCGACACTTCGCCACCGCACGCGAGTATTTCAAGACCCTGTATCTCAGCCGCGAGTTCGCACGCCTCTCGAAACAGCTCCTGTATCTCTCACTTCCGGTGATTCTGATGGCGTCGTTCGTGCTCCTACACAGCAGTATCATCCCCGAGACGCACGACATTACGACGGTGCTCATCATCTTCGCGCTGTCGCCGTTCTTCCTGTTGGCGGCATTCACCGTCCGCGTGGCGACGGTGACAATCAGGACACGGGCAGCCGGGCAGTTCGTCGTCGAGGAGTAATCCTCCGAACCACGCCCGCCGTGCAATCGCGGCGTCTGCGTTCCTCGCATTGCAGTCCGTTTCGGTCCGCCAAGCAGGGGACCCAGCGGTTATACACACGCCAATCGTGTGCTGCATATGGATATCCAGGACGTGCTTCCGCAAGATTCGATTCCGAGTATCGACGAGCCGTCGTTTGGCGCGTCGTACTTCGGTGACGACGACGATGACGTCATCGTCGTTGGAAGCGATCCGCCACGCGCGTATCCGGTTCGCATCCTCAGCTATCACGAAATCGTCAACGACGTACTCGATGGAAGCTTCCACTCCGGTACGTTCACATCTTCAGACGCCTCCGACGAGCAGCTTCCAATCGCGGTTACGTGGTGTCCCATCTGTGCCAGCGGCATTGTCTACGTCCGCGCGGCGGGTGGGCAGGTACTGACGTTCGGTACCTCCGGAAAGCTCGCTGACGACGCGCTCGTGATGTACGACCAGGAGACCGAATCGGAGTGGAAACAACCGCTCGGAGAAGCCATCACTGGGCCGCTCGACGGGGAGTCACTGCCGGTCGTCCCTGCGTCCATGATGCCATGGCACCAGTTCCGCGAGGCGTATCCGGATGGCATCGTGCTACAGCCTGTGTACGGCGGCGAGCGCGACCCGCGGGAGGGCTCGCCCAAAACGGCGTACGACATGACGCCATACGAGCGATACGAGTCGAAGGAGGCATTCGGCCTGCGAGCGATGCGTGGCGAAGGACCGGAACGGACGTGGGACAGAGACGACATCAGCGCGAAAACGACGGTACTGGGCATTGTCCACGATGGCGACGCGGTGGGGTACCCGCTGCCCATGATTCAATCGGAAGGCGGTGTCGTCTCTGATTCCGTCGGTGGACGCAGCGTGCTCATCGTCAGTAGTGGCGATAATATTCACGCCTTCGCGCATCCAGGCGGCCAGTTCGAATTTCGCGACGAGACGCTGTACGGCGACGGTGTGTCGTGGAACCTCGCGACCGGAGAAAGCAGCGACGGCCGGCAGTTGACACGGCTTCCAGCCCGCCGTCTTTACGCGTTCGCGTGGCAAGATGACCACGGCCGAGAGAGCTTTTACGGACTCAACTGACTCCTCTGGAGTGCATCTCAGGTTGTGGTAGTGTCTTCTGTCCGCTCACAATCTGCACAGAATCGCGTATGCCGCCGGAAATGCCCTGAGCGGATATTTGTGGTAATTTCCACCGCGTTGCACGATAGATAGTTTCGTTCAAATCCAGGGGCATTAGCTGATGTCCTGGCCCCATTCGCGAAACTGCTCAGTGATTGCCTCAGGGTCCGCAGTGGCCACAGTTGCTTCGGAAGATTTCGCCCATTGGCTCTGCTTGATCGGCCTCGCGCTGGAGACACTCGTTAAGATCGGCCAGCATGTTGTGTTCCGAAACGATGTCTATGTCGTGTTCTGCAGTCCTGATGAGGTCGTGGAACTCCCCCTTCGGTCGACGACTCATGTGTCGAACGAGGGTATCAACTGGTTCACTGCGGTCCAGATCCGCCCCAAGGAGACGGCTCAAGCCGCCGTCCTGTGGGTCCAATGGGACCACGAGCACGTCCAGGCCGGCGCGGGCGTGTGCGACGGCGAGATTCGCGGTAGTGGTTGACTGGTTCAGCAAGCGTGCTGAGGAGGCGCTCCGGACCCGCGTGTCACGATTCGACTCACGGCTCGGACTCGATGACGTGCCCGTATGGGTCGGAGAAATTGATGACCGGTGGGTGAGTACGACGATGAAACGGTTCGTCTCAGTTGGCGGTTGATTTTGGTACCTTTCGAATCCAAGATTATGCCATCGTTCACGAATTAGCCCACTCAGTGCATGGAGAACACGTCGACGCGTTCCGGAATACGGTCGGTGCTCTTCTCCCCGACTACGAAGATCGTCGTGAATGGCTCAGAGTGAACGGGAACGCTCTGGCTATGTGATAGCCTCCGCCCTGTCCTGTGCGTATTTGCGTGCATGAGCGCACAATCAGTCCTCGTTTGAGGAACTCAACAACGAAGTTATGCTCACCATCGCTCTCTGTTTACATCCGGTTGGGTTCTGAGGCCTAGGACGGCTGATTTCGGCACCATCAAATCTAAAACGCCGCTATTTTTCACAGGACTCCGTAACGGATCTCATCGAGCTGAACAAAGTCGAACAGCGCGAGAGCCGGTAGCTACCGGATTCCGAGCACCCACCGTACGATTTCTGAGGCGGTGAACAGCCCACCCTCCAGCCGCGACAACACCCGACCGGTCCAGAGCGCAGCGACCATGAGCAGGGAGACGACAGCCAGCCACGCGAACGTCTCCAGTGCCACGCCACTCACCGCGAGTGGACGCACGACGGCCGCAACGCCGAGTATTCCGGTGACGTTGTAGATGTTGCTCCCGACGACGTTGCCGACCGAGACGCCGAGACTCCCCCGCTGGATGGCGACGAGCGAGACGGCAAACTCCGGGGTCGAGGTGCCGGCCGCGACGATAGTGCCGCCGATGACCCACTCGGAGATGCCGGCGCCGCGCGCGAGTTCGGAGGCAGCGACCACCATGAAGTCGCCGCTCACCAACACCACCGCCAGCCCGCCGACGAGGAGCGCGACGTCGCGGCCGCGGAAGCTGACCTGCTCGGTGACCGCACGGGTCAGGCTCGGGGTGTCGGCCGAGTCGTCGGCCGCCGACGGCTCCGGGCGATTAGTGCGGAGCAGATAGGCGGTGTAGCCGGCGAACAGCCCCACCAGCACGACGCCCTCCAGTCGCGTGACCTGGAGGTCGGCGAGGGCGATACCGCCGACGGCCGTGGCTGCGAGTAACGCGAGTCCGTCGCGGTGGAGCAGCGACTTCTGAATCGGTATCACGCGCAACAGCGAGACCACCCCGAGGATGAAGGCCAGATTGTAGATGTTCGAGCCGAGCACGTTCGCGACCGCGATATCGCCGATTCCCTTGAGCGCGGCATCGACCGAGACCGACAGCTCCGGCGTGGAGGTGCCCATCGCGACGATGGTGAGCCCGATAGTCAAATCCGAGAGCCCGAACCGGCGCGCCAGTCGGACGACGGCGTCGACCAGCAGCCGCGCTCCGACCCACAGCCCGAGTATCGAGAGGACGATGACGCCGAGTTGGACGACTGGCCCACCTTGTACCATCGCACGTAGAGACCAGGCAGCGACCAATCAATGTTTGGTACTCGTCCACACGTGTACCCGACGCTATCGTCTCACCCGTCAAGCCGCTCTTGAATCCCGAACCAATGGGTGACGGTACCGGCGTCGTCGGGAACCGGCACGAGCGAGACGCGATTCCGGAACCGCTCGCCGTCCTGTCGGTAGTTCCACAGCTCGACGGTCGCCGGCTCCCACGTCCGGAGAGCCTCGTGGAGTCGTTCGAGGGGGTCGGGTTCGGTGTCTGGCCCCTGGAGAAATCGGGGGTTTTCCCCGACGAGAGCATCGAGGTCATAACCCGATAGCTCCCGGAAGTAGCGGTTCGCGTAGAGAATCGGATTATCCTCGTAGGCGGCACCGGACAGTACCACGCCGAAGGGGGCGTCGTCGAGCACCCACGCCTTCCAGAGCAGCCGTCGCTCGCGGTCGAGGAGTTCGTCGGTGGGAACGGGGACGGCGTCGGGGTCGAACGACTCGTACGGCTCGACCGAGGCGACGTACTCGGTCGCGGCGGCGGCGAAGGTCGCCGGCTCGCTGGTGAGTAGCTCACGGAGCGCCGCTCGGTCGATCATCACACGCGTGTCGGTGGGCGACGAGAAAGGGGCTGTCGGTTGTCGATATCGTCAGCTCTCGCCGGGCGGTGAGAGCGTCCGGCCGAACTCGTCGAACTCCTCCAGCGAGTCGGGGTACTCACTCGGGAGGGCGCGCTGCTCGCGGTTGTCGGTGAGCGGGCCGATTTCCTCGGCGACGGGTTCCCAGCCGGGTTTGACCTTCACGCTCTTTGCCGGCGTGCCGGTGGCGATGTGGTGGGCGGGCACGTCACCGAGCGTCGTGGAGCCGGAGCCGACCATCGCGTTCTCGCCGATGCGACAGCCGGCCGTTATCATGGCCCCGTAGCCGAGTCGCACGTCGTCGGCCAGTATCGTCTCGTAGTTCGTCACGTCCGTCTGGTCGACGGTGTCGTGGTTGTGGGTGTGTATGTGCGCCTCGTCGGCGACGGAGACGCGGTCGCCGATGGTGAGCTTCCCCCGGTCGTCGAGCAACACGTTGTTGTGGACGACCGCGTTGTCGCCCATCTCGATGTTGTGACCGCACTGAATCTTGATACCGCCGAAGAGCCGGAGCCCGTCGCCGGCCTCGGCAAAGAGGTGGTCGGCGAGCACCTGCCGGAACGGAAGCGCGAAGGCGAGGTTGTTCGCCAGCGGCGACTGGTCGAAGCCGTTCCAGAGATAGCGGAGACACTTCGCCTCCTGAAGCGCCGACAGCTCCTGTTCTGCCCAGCGCTCCGTCTCGATGAGCGCGTGTTCGGGGTTGTAGCTCTCGACGCGCATCCGCGTCATCGGCGGGAGCGACTCCCCGGAGAGATACCGCTCGTACGTCTCCGTGTCGTCGTACAAGTCGGCGAGAATCTCTCCGACCGCCGCGGCGGTGTCTCCCGCAGAGAGCCGTCGGTCGACGTACTCGACGGTCTCGTCGATTGTCGCCTGTACCGCGGGCGGCACCTCGACGTGCCGCTTCGTCATTCGTGGGTCGCCCCCGCGCTCGCGACGACAGCAGTTTGTGACTCGGTCCAGCCCACTATCCGGACATCCGCTCTCATATCTCCTTCTATGACTAATATCCGATAAGTGCTTTGGCGGTACGCATATGTTTCGTATCAGTTTCTGCCGTATATCTGTGTGAACATACAGTTATTTGAACTCATCCAGGAGTAGCCAGCGACTCGATAGGGCGCGCTGGGGGATAATCACGGCTGGCTCGTACAGTCGAGTGTCGGAGGGGTTTTACGGCGTCGGGGACCAACAGTAAACTGACGGCACGGTTGGACAGCCACCTTTCAGCCTACGTGGTTTCCACGTGGGTGTGCCGCTGTCTTCCCTACCCCGTCTTTCCCAACACCGACGAGCGGCGCGGCCGTGTCTGGATGTTACGTGCGTATGCGACGGGTCTATATTCCACGCATGGTAGTAGGTAGCGTGGCACGTGAGGAGCTGTCCTCGACCGGACGCCGACTGTTGGGGGCCATCGCCCAACTGCAGCGGCGCGGACGGCTCGAAGACATCAGAGAGCGGGCGCCACACACGCAGCGACTCCAGTATCACCTCGCGATGCTCGTTCGGGACGGCTACCTGACCGTGACCAACCGTCACCCCCAGGAGTACATCCTCACCGACGCCGGAACGAGGGCGCTGACGGAGAGAGACACAGCGACGCATCCGAGCGTCGGCGTCTGAGCGCAGCATCCTCGTTATCGTGAGTCGATACACTCGCCGGCAGTCTCGACCGCCGTCTCGGTGACTCGCACCTGCCCGTCGTACAGCAGACAGTCGTCGGCGTTCCACGCGAGCGACCCCGACCAGTCGTCGCCCGTGACCGTGAGTTCGTGGCGACCGCTCTCGCCGACGACGACCTCGAACGCCCGAGCGACGCCGGCGTCGATTCGGTCCGTCTCCTCCTCGTAGGTTTCGCCGTCCGGCCCGGTGACGGTCACCCGTGCGTCGACCGGGTCGGCAGTGTCGTTGCTGACCGTGAGGTCGAGTCGTCCGGGGTCTCGGGTCGAGGAACAGCCCGCGAGCGCGGACGCGAGCGCCGCGCCCCCGAGCAGAAGGGTTCGTCTGGTCGACCCTGATGGGGTGTGTGGTGGCACGAAAATCACTCAGTAGTCCCAGTAGCGGTTCACGCGGGAAGCAATTTCGGGGTGCGTCTCGCGGATGGTCTCGGAGTTGCGCTCGCCGTCGACGTTGATGACGTGGACCTCCCCGCGGTCGCCCCCGTAGCGGTCCTGGAAGTCGTACACACAGCCGGCGAGGGTTACGTCCTCGGAGACGTGTGGGCTGTCGGAGAGTGCCGAAATCTGTGCGTCGACGTTGTACTCGACCAGCCGGTCGATGGCGGCAGCGCGGTCGAGGTCGTGCGGGAGACGTTCAACGCCCGCCTCCAGTCGGGGGGCGAGCAGGTCGATGCAGTGTTCGATGCCCGGCGGCTCGGATACGTCACCGGCGAGAGCGTCGTACGTCGCGGTGACGGCTCCACAGCCGGTGTGCCCGAGGACGACGGCCGTCTTCGTGTCGGTGTGAACGAGCGGATACAACACGTCACCCGAGACGACGGTCGCGCCGTCGTGGACTTGGACGACGCGATTCCCGATGTTGCCGACGGTGAACACCTCCCCCGGCTGGTCGGTGCCGAAGGCGTCGGCCTGGAGCACGCGCGAGTCGGAACAGCAGACGGTGACGGCGTCCGGCTGTTGGCCCTCCTGCAAGTGGCCGAAGGAGCCGGCCACGCGTTTCGTGTGCTCCCGGTTGCCGGCGAGCAGCGAGGCGAGGGTACTCATGCCGGCGCTACGCCAGGGGTGTAGTTGGCTCTCCGAGAACCGGCAATCTTAGCCGTCGAACTCGGCGGCCAGCGCGTCGAGACCGGGGTGAAACTCGGTGGTGTGGGGAGCGGTGAGCGGGGAAACCGACACTTTTCCGTCGACGACGGTGCGGCGGTCGGTCCCTTCGGCGTCGGGGATGTCGCCGTCGGCCATGCGCTTCCAGATGCGGTCTTTGATGTGGATGGTGTCGCCGTCGCGTTCGGCGTCCATGTCGTAGGTGTGGCTCGGCCGCGTGACGACCATCTCGGTCGGGGCCTGCTCCGCGACCGGACAGTTGACGTTGAGGTAGTCGGCGTGTTCGAAGACGCCGGAATCGAGCGTGTTAGCGACGAGATACTCGGTCGTGTCGGCGGCGAGGGCGTAGGCGCTCGCGGGCGTCTCCGTCTCTGCGAAGACGAAGTCCTCCGACAGGGGGACGTACAGCGAGACGGCGATTGCGGGCACGTCGAAGAACGCGGCCTCGACGGCAGCGGAGACCGTGCCGGAGCGACCGAGCACGTACTCGCCGAGGTTCGCGCCCCGGTTGCAGCCGGAGACGACGATGTCCGGGTCGATATCGAGTGCGCCAAGCGCCGCAACGACGCAGTCGGTCGGCGTCCCTTCGACGGCGTAGCCGTACTCGTGGGTGCGGATATCGACCTCGTGGTTGAGCGCGCGGCCGACGGCGGACTGGTCGTCGACGGGAGCGACGGCCGTGACGGTCACGTCGTCCATCGCGTCGAGCGTGCGGTAGAGAACGCCGAGTCCGGCGGCGTCGATGCCGTCGTCGTTCGTGAGGAGTACGTCCATGCTGGCCGTTCGGGGCCGAACGGAAAAGGGTACCCGACTATCCGGCGCGGTCGACGACCGTCTCGTCGTCGACGACCAGATTGTACGACTCCTCGTCGTCGTTCCACAACAGGAGCGCGTTCTCGAACACCAGCGGGTCGCCGTAGTCGGCCCGCGAGAGGTCGGCGTTCAACATCGACTCCCGGGTGAGGACGGCGTAGTGGTCGGTCGACTCGGAGCCGTCGCTCACCTTGTACAGTGGGTTGCCGCCGTCGCTCAGGTCGTGAGAGAGCTTGAGCGCGACGCAGTCGACGCGGTTGGAGACGTGCGACTCGCTCTCCGCGAAGCGGGCGAACCGGCCCGTATCGAGGGCGATATCCACCATCTGTGCGTCGTCGTGGCGAACCACCGAGAAGGCGTACTGTACGTCGACGTTGACGAACTCACCCTCGCGGCCGGCCGCGGCGTCGAGCGCCTGCTGGAACGCCGGCACGTCGAGGTCCGGACGCACGTCGAAGCTCCAGCCGCGGTCGGTCGGGCGGGCGTTCTCCCAGAGTCGAACCTGCGGCCCCCAGACGCCGTAGCCGTCGCGTTCGAGCGCGCGCTCGGTCTCGCGCAGCCCGATAGCTGCCTCGCGGTCGGCCGGCGCAATCCCCACGAGCGAGCCGTCGGGCGCGACCGACTCCATGTAGCGACCGGCGACGGCAGCCGGGTCGGCCAGCTCCGAGAGCACGTTCGCGAACAACACCACGTCGAACTCACCCTCGGGCGTGAACGCCTCGGCCGTCTCGCGGTGGAGCGTCACGTCGAAGCCGGTGCGCGTCTCCTCGGCGACGCGCTCGAACACGTCGGCCGCGGCGGACGGCTCGACGGCGTGATACTCCACGAGCGTCTCCTCGGGGAGGAGATCGTGGATACCAAGCATCGGGCCGCCGACGCCAGCACCAACGTCCAGAACTCGAAGCCGGGTCGAGAGCAGGTCGGCGTCGGCGAGCCGCGAGAGCACGTACTGGACGACGGCGTAGTTGTCGGGGAGGTGATACAGCGCGTACGCGAGTGCGGTCTGGCGGTCGTACTCGACCGGGCTTCCCGCGAAGTACTCCGTTTTCATGTCGCGAATCGTCTCCCGTAGCGAGTCGCCGCTCTCGCCGTCGGGCCAGCCGCGACCGTACGCATCGACGAGCAACTCCTCGAGCACGGTGCCGTACTCGAACGGGAACGAGTCGACGCCGGTGAACGTGACCGACAGCGGCTCCTCCTCGACGGGGACGAACGTGCCGTCGTCGCGCTCGCGGACCCCGAGTTCGACGGTCGATTCGCGCAGAATCTGGCGGACGACAGCCGGATGCGGTTGGCCGTCGACGTACTCCCAGATCTCCTCGGGGTCGATGGGGCGCACCTCACGAAGATATCGGGCGTTGTCCCGCACGGACTGGCGTTTGTCCGTCATTCCGCCACCTCCGAGAACAGGTCGGCAAGCGAGTCGGGGTCGGACGCGACGCGCTCGGCCGCCGCGGCCACCTCCTCGGCTCCGTCAAAGCGGCGCTGAATCTCGGCGTAGACGGTCGGGTCGCCCGACGTAACGGCGTCCGAGAGCTCCGACAGCGGTCCGGAGATGGGCGTGTGGAACGGTTCCGGCACCTCGTCGGCCGCGAGCGCGAAGGCGAGGACGGCGGCGTGGGTCTTCGCCTGTACCGTCTCCATCGCCTCGTCGTGTTCGCTCGCGGTCGTCTCGTAGAGTTCGTTGCCTGCAGCCGTGAGCGCGTCGAGCGCTGCGGTCGTCCGGTCGTCGGGGGCGTCCTCGACGACGGCGATAGTTCCGGGTTCGTTATCGGGTGCGAACAGCGGATGCGTCGAGACGCGCGCTGCGTCGGGGAACGAGTCGCGCAGTGCGGCGAGCGTGTCGCGCATCTCGCCGGTCACGTCGATGACGGCGTCGGCGCGGCCGGCATACTCGCGGGCCGCCGGCTCGATTGCCGACATCGGGACGGCGAAGGCGAGGAGGTCGTACGAGCCGCCGGTGTCGGTGCCGACTCCGAGGTCGGCGGCGACGGCGTCGGCGCGGTCGGTGTCGGTGTCGGTGACGGCGACGGTGTGTGTCGCGGCGAGTCGCTCCGCGAGCCACCGACCCATCGCCCCGGCTCCGACGACGAGAACGTTCATACACGCGGTTGCGCCGAGCGGCGCAAAAGCCGTTCGTTCGCTACAGGACGAGTTGTTCGGGATACTCGGTGTAGTTCTCGTAGCCGTCCTCGCGGACGATGACGATGTCCTCGATGCGGACGCCGCCGAATTCGGGGTCGTAAACGCCCGGTTCGATGGTGACCACCATCCCGGCTTCGAGTTCGTTCTCCGTCGTGGAGACGCGCGGGAACTCGTGGATGTCGAGCCCGACGCCGTGGCCGGTCGTGTGGATGAACCCGGTGCTCGTCTCGGGGTCGTCACGGAGCGTCGGAATACCGTTGTCCTGATACACGTCACAGACCGCGTCGTGTACGTCACTGCCGGAGACACCCGCTTCGAGCGTGTCAAGGGCCGCCTCCTTCGCCTCCTGCGTGATGTCGTACCACTCCCGGATGGTGTCGGAGGGTTCACCCTTCACGAAGGTCCGGGTCATGTCGGCGTAGTAGCCGGTGGCCTTCGAGCGCGGGAAGATGTCGATGACGATTGACTCGTTCGCGCGTAGCGGTCCGGAGCCGCGGTCGTGTGGGTCGGCGGCGTCGGCACCGCAGGCGACGATGGTCGTATCCAGCGCGTGGCCCTCACGGATGAGCGACACTTCGATTTCCTCGGTGACGCGCTCGCTGGTGAGCGTCTCGCCCTCGTAGATGAGCGTGCCGTCGTCGGCAACCTCCGCGTCGGCGATGAGCGACTCGGCGGTCGCCATCGCGCGCTCGTTGGCGCGCTGGGCCGTTCGCATGTGCTCGAGTTCTTCCTCGTGTTTGACCGCGCGAATCTCCTGTATCACGTCGTCCTCGTCGGGCGCGACCGAGATGCCCTGCTCGCGGAGGCCGTCGGCCAGCCCGACCGGGAAATCAGATGGCGTGGCGACGGACTCCACGTCATAGGTGTCACAGAACTCCGTGCGGATGCGGTGGCCGGCCTCCGAGGCACCATGCTCCTGTACCTTCGCCCGATAATCGTAGTCTGCGGTGCGTTCGACGGTCGCGGCGCGGGCCTCGCGCTCTGCGCGGCCGTACTCGAGCGAGCTCACGAGGAGATGTACCTCGCCGTCGTACAGCGTCGTGAACGGATCCGGCGCGGTGAACCCGGAGAGGTACCGCTGGTTCGCGTCGCTTTCGTCTGCCACGACGAGATAGCCGTCGAGGTCGTGTTCGTCGAGATACTCGTCGAGGTCGGTGAAGTCGGGGTCCATGTTCCGGAATCGGACGCCCCGAGGCAAATGCCTACCGCCCGCGTGGTCGGGGTCGGCAGGCTGATTAGTCCCCCCGAGCGAGACGGAGTATGCAACGCACGATTCACCCGTCCACGGTCGACGGGGTCGTCCGCGCGCCGCCGTCGAAGAGCTACACGCACCGGGCGATACTGGCTGCCGGCTATGCGGGCGAGACGACCGTCACGAACCCGCTCGACTCGGCAGACACACGGGCAACGGCACGGGCTGTCGAAGCCTACGGCGGGACGGTTACCCGCGGCGAATCGCAGGTCGTGGTCGAGGGGTTCGACGGCAGGCCGGAGGTCCCCGACGACGTTATCGACTGTGCGAACTCCGGGACGACGATGCGGCTGACGACGGCAACCGCATCGCTTGCCGACGGATTGACCGTCCTCACGGGGGACGGGTCGCTCCGGTCGCGCCCGCAGGGGCCACTCCTTGACGCGCTCGGTGACCTCGGTGGACGGGCGGAGTCGACGCGCGGGAACGGACAGGCACCGCTCGTCGTTGGTGGAAACATCGACGGCGGCGAGGTCGCGATTCCCGGCGACGTGTCCTCACAGTACATCACTGCGCTGTTGATGGCTGGCGCGGTGACCGAGGAGGGTATCGACATCGAGCTGACGACGGAACTGAAGTCAGCGCCGTACGTCGAGATAACGCTGGAGTTGCTCGACGCGTTCGACATCGAGACGCACCGGACGGACGACGGCTTTCGCGTGCCCGGCGGCCAGCAGTACGCGACCGAGGCAGGGACGTACGCCGTGCCGGGCGACTTCTCGTCGATGTCGTATCTGCTCGCTGCTGGGGCGCTCGCTGCCGACGAGGACGGCCTGCTCGTCGAGGGAGCCGAGCCGAGCGCGCAGGGAGATTCGGCCATCGTCTCGATTCTCGACGAGATGGGCGCGACGCTCGATTGGGACCGCGACGCGGGCGAGATTCGCGTCGAGCAGTCGGCGCTGTCGGGTGTCGAGGTCGACGTGGGCGATACGCCGGACCTGCTGCCGACGATTGCGGCGCTCGGCGCGGTCGCTGACGAGACGACGCGCATCGTGAACTGCGAGCACGTCCGCTACAAGGAGACGGACCGCGTGAGCGCGATGGCCGACGAGCTAACGACGCTCGGTGCGTCGGTCGAGGAACAGCAGGACGTGCTCACGATTCACGGCGGCGAATCGTCGCTGACCGGCGGGACGGTCGCCGGACACGACGACCACCGCATCATCATGGCGCTCTCGCTCGTCGGACTCGTCGCCGGGCCGGTGACGGTCGAGGGAAGCGACCACGTCGACGTCTCGTTTCCGGGCTACTTCGAGACGCTGCGGTCGCTGGGCGTCGACGTTCGCGAGTAGGGGCACACAGGTGACGGCCGCGGGTCCCGGCCGAGTCGTCACGCACCCGCCTCGGTCGACCGGGGCAGTTCACCAGCGCATGACGCCGGTGGTCCCGGCCTGCTATTTGAACGCTCGCCTCTATTGCAAGGTTCAAATGGGCGCACGCCCGACTTCGTGGTAATGAACGGCAATCGCTTCGGGCGGCTCTTCCAGTTCACGACGTACGGCGAGAGCCACGGGGACGCGATGGGTGTGACCGTCTCCGGCTGTCCCGCCGGCGTCGAACTCGACGAGGAGCAGATTCAGGAAGACCTCGACCGCCGGAAACCCGGCCAGTCGATGATTACCACCTCCCGTGGCGAACCGGACGAGGTCACCATCAACTCCGGGACGCTAGAGGGGTACACGACGGGCACGCCAATCGGGATGGTCATCCAGAACAAGGACGCCCGCTCCGGCAAGTACGAGCCGTTCGTGACGGCTCCCCGCCCGAGCCACGGCGACTACACCTACTCCTCGAAGTTCGGCACGCGAAACTGGGGCGGCGGCGGTCGGTCGTCTGCGCGAGAGACGGTGAACTGGGTCGCGGCCGGCGCGGTCGCGAAGGCCGTGCTGGACCAGTCGGAGCACGATGTCGAAATCAAGGCCCACGTCAACCGCATCGGCGATATCGAAGCCCCGGAAGTGAGCTTCGAGCAGATTCTCGAACACAGCGAGACGAACGAGGTTCGGTGTGCAGACCCCGACACGGCCGAGGAGATGCGCGAGGCCATCGACCGCTACCAGCAGGAGGGCGACTCCATCGGCGGCTCCATCTACTTCGAGGCGCGCGGCGTGCCACGCGGGCTGGGTGCGCCCCGGTTCGATTCGTTCCCGGCGCGGCTCGGCCAGGCGATGTTCTCGATTCCAGCAACGACCGCCGTCGAGTACGGCCAGGGGAAAGAGACCGCGAGCGTGCGCGGGAGCGACCGCAACGAGGACTGGGAGTTCGACGACGGAAGCCGCGACGACGTGGTGAGCGAGAAGGGCGACCCGGTTCCGGTCGGCAACGACCACGGCGGGCTACAGGGCGGTATCACGACCGGCGAGCCGATTTACGGCGAGGCGACGTGGCACGCGCCGACCTCGATTCCGAAGGAACAGCGCACCGTCGACTGGGAGAGCGGAGAGGAGAAGGACGTACAGGTCGTCGGCCGCCACGACCCGTCGCTGCCGCCGCGTGCGGTCCCGGTCGTGGAAGCGATGCTCTACTGTACGGTGCTCGACTTCATGCTGCTGGGCGGTCGCATCAACCCCGATCGGCTCGACGGCCAGCCGGGCGAGTACGAGACGGCGTATCACCCGTCGTCGCCACAGGAAGACCCCGACGACGCCGCGACGAGCGCGGAGTCCGTCGACGAGTAACTACCAGTAGCCCGGATTGCGGAGCCACTCGCGACCTCTCATGCCGAGGACGGAACCGACGAGCAGCGACAGGATGAGCAGTCCGACGACCGCACCGGCCTGTGTCGGAAACATCCCGAGGGTGTTGCGAGCGAGGACGGTGAGCGAGCCGACGACGAGCACGACGATACCGGCTCCGAGTAGCGCAATGAGCGGGCGTTCTCCGTTCATACCTCTTCTCGTCGCCCCCGAGATAAAAAGCTCAAGGTGACGCCGCGTCTCCTGCCGGTATGACAACTATCGCGGTTCTCGTCGACCCGCCTCGACCGGGACTCGTCGTACCCGACATCGCCGAGGCGACGCCGCTGTCGCCAGAGCAGTGTGGAGACCTCTACGCCGCGATGACACGCGACGTGGTTCGGACGATTACGACGAGCGGTGGGGACCTGCTCGTGAACTTCCGGCCCGACGAATCGCTTCCAGAGTCCCACCGTCGCGGCGATGGAACGGCCGAAACCGAGATTCGCGAGGTCGTCTCATCGGTCGTGGACGACGCCCGCTTCGAGCGACAGGTCGGCGAGACGTTCGCCGGCCGCGCGGGCAACACCGCGAGCCACCTGCTCGACGCCGAGGAGGTGCAGTCGGTCGGCATCCTCACGCCCGAAGCCGTCTTCACCGCGCGCCAGCAGGTGGACGCCGCAGCGATGAAGATTCGCACGACCGAGACGGTTCTCGGTCCGACGACCGACGGCCGGGTGTACTACGCCGCCTTCCGTGAGGAAATCGACTTCCAGGGCGCGTACGACGCGCCGGCGGTCGAGTCGCTCACCGACCGCACGCTCGATATGGGCAACGACGTGGATTTCCTCGCGTATCTCCCGGTCGTGGAGACGGCCGCTGACCTCGCGAACGCGGTCACGACGATTCGGACGCGCCAGCGCGCGGGCAGTCGCGTCCCCGAGTCGACCGCCGCGTGGCTCGACGAGGTCGGGCTGTTCGTCGACGCCGACGGCGGCCTCCGGCTGGACTAACCGAAAGGTCGAAACCCCCTCGTCTGATACCGACGGGTGTGGTGGGATGGCAGAGCGGCCTATTGCGCCGGTCTTGAAAACCGGTATCCTCACGGATTCCTGGGTTCAAATCCCAGTCCCACCGTCTTCTACTCCGGTTCCGGAACCGTCTCGACGCGCTCGCGGAGCCACGCGACCGTCCGCTCGATTTCAGCTTCGTCCTCGCCGACGACCTTCAGCCGGTTCGGGGTGTCCGGGTCCGCCGGATAGCTCCCGACCTCGGTGTCGAACTTCTCCCGCACCTCGGTGAGCACGTCACCCATCGCGCCCTCTGGAGTCGGCGTGTACAGCGTCCGGGAGTCGGTGTCACCGTCGAACTCGTCGGCCACGAGTTCGAACATCGCCTTCATCTCGTCCGGGATGCCCGGGAGGACGTAGACGCCGTCGACGGCACAGCCGGGGGCCCAGCCCGCGTCGGTGACGAGCGGGCGCGCACCGGCCGGGAGCGAGGCGCTGTCCTCGAAGTCCATGTCGAACTCGTACTCGCTGGCCAGGTCCGGATTCGCATCGCGGAACGCCTCGCTCTTGGCGAGCAGTCCGTCGCGCACGTCCTCGAACAGCTCGCGCTCGCGCCCGAGCCCGTCGGCGACGGCGACCATCGTCACGTCGTCGGGGGTACCGCCGAGACCGCCGGTGACGACGACGGCGTCGTACTCCTCGCGGAACTGGCGGGTCCAGCGCGCGATGGTGTCGTGGTCGTCGGGGACGGTGAGGATTCGCCTGACGGTCGCGCCGCGTGTCGTAATCTCGTTGGCGAGCCACGCGGCGTTCGTGTTCGTCGTGTCGCCGGCGAGAATCTCGTCGCCGACGGTGAGTAGGGCTACGTCCATACCCACATTCGCAGAGGGAGCGACAAAAGGGGTCTCTCCCCGCGCCGGGGTGGACGAAAACGCTTTTGCGACCGCTGGCCCCACCTTCGGTATGGACTGGCCGCACGACCCCGACGGGGAGGAAGGAAGCGAAGGGATGCGAAAGTTCGGACACGCCGTCATCGTCAAGAAGATCGACGAAGACGAGTCGTTCCCGCTCCAGAAGTCCGAGTTCGTCGAGGAGTACGGCGACGACCCGGTCCGGATGGACCACGAGACCGTCGTCTCGCTTGCCGACGTGTTCGAGTACGTCGAGGAGGACACCTTCGACGACCTCCTTCACTTCCACAAGTGCATCGGGCAGGGGCTGCGCGACTCGCCACACTGGAAGTACAACCCGTTCGTCGGCGAAGACCAGACCGCCTAGAAGGGTCGTTCCTCGCCACCGACGACGCCGTGGACCTGCTCGCGAAGTAATCCGACTGCCGTGTCGTTTGCCCCCTCGGGGATGATGAGGTCGGCTTCCTTCTTCGTCGGCTCGACGAACTGCTCGTGCATCGGCTTCACCGTCGAGAGATACTGCGAGATGACGCCGTCGAGTTCCCGCCCGCGCTCGATGACGTCGCGGCGAATCCGCCGGATGATGCGCACGTCCGCGTCGGTCTCGACGTAGAGATTGATATCCAACAGCTCGCGGACCGTCTCGTCGTGCAGCGTGAGGATTCCCTCGACCATCACCACGTCGCCGGGGTCGACCGTCGTCGTCTCGTCCGTGCGGTTGTGAATCGAGAAGTCGTATTCGGGCATCTCGATTGTTCGGCCCTCACACAGCGCGAGCAGGTGCTCGCGGAGGAGTTCCCAGTCGAAGGCGTCGGGGTGGTCGTAGTTGATCTGTTCGCGTTCGGCCATCGGCGTGCCCGACCGGTCGGCGTAGTAGTTGTCGAGCGGGACGAGCGTGACGGAGTCGACGCCCGACGTGATTTCGTGGGCGATGGTCGTCTTCCCCGCGCCGGTCCCCCCGGCGATTCCGATAACGAGTGACGGCACTGGCATTGTCCCTTATTCTGTGTTGGTCGTGATGAGCGTGTGGATTTCGCGCTGTTTGGTATGAATTCGACAGCACCGCGACCACGCTCGTTGCTTGGCTTCGGGACCGCACTGTTTGCTCCGATTTCGACGGTACCGCGACCACCCTCATTGCTTGGCACCGGGGAAACAGCACCGCAACCGCACGCTCGCGTGTCGCTACGCTCCCGCTCGCTAGCCCGCGGCCTCCGGCCGCTCTCCCAACCTTTCCCCACACCGCACACGCGCCACGGGCGCGGTGCGGTAGGCCACCGCCACGGTTGCCTGTGCGGTTGGCGTGAGCCGGCGCGCCTCGTGCGCGCCTGTCGTCGCGAGGGCACCGAGCGACGGCTTGTCAGAGCGTGCTCTGACAGTGGACGAGCGAATGCAGTGAGCGAATCGGTTGGGGAGGTGTGTGGGCTGTTGCTGTGAGTGGGGCAGAAAGGGGCGGGCGTGTCGCGCGTGTTCGGTCGGGTCCGTGACCTCTATCAGGAGCGAGCACCGCGAGCGACCGATATGTCACGGGGACAGAGGGAGAGCGACGCTCTCCCAGGCAGCCGGCGGTGCAACCGCCGGCAAGACCGCGACACGCCCGGGGCTTTCAAGATGTGCTCACCGACGTAGCAACATCCAGCAAGCGACGCGCTCGAAGAACTCGGACAGTTCACCACACAGCAGTCAAAGCAATCAGAACGTTCAGAGTCGGGTACTGACGTACGGGCCGTCCTGATAGTAACCCAGCTTCTCGCGGTAGTACTGGCGAACGCCAATCCCCGAAATCACGGAGAGCTTCTCGTAGCCGGCATCGCGAGCCAGCTTCTCGGCGCGGGCGAGCAACTGCTTCCCGTAGCCGCTGTGCTGGTGGGTGTCGTCGCTCTCAGATTTACCGACCCCGACCTCGCTGCCGTAGACGTGAAGCTCCCGAACGATTGCGCCGTCCTGTAGCTCGCGGCGAACGGGGTCGTTCGGGAACCGGAGCCGACAGAACCCGACCAGCAGGTCCTTCTCGAAGTCCTCGACGGAGATGAAGTGTTCCGTGCCGCCGCCGGCCTCGTACGTCTGGACGCGAAGCTCGATGTTCTCGGGCGTCTCGTCGTTCATGCCGGCCTCGCGACACCGGATACACTCACACTCCCAGCCGTGTTTCTCCATCTCCTTCCACGCGAGCTGGCGGAGATTCGACTTCCAGACGCCGGCGTCGATGTGGTCGGCCGGGATGTCGCGCTGGACGCGCTGGAGCCGGGTGTACCGGGGCACCATCGACTTGATTTCCGCGACCAACTCGGCGGCCTCGTCGTTCGTCAGCGGTTCGTACTCGCCGCGTCGCCACATGTCGTAGGTGAGCGTGTCGCGGACGACGAGCGTCGGGTAAATCTTCAGGTAATCCGGCTTCCAGTCGGCGTGTTCGAAGATGCGGCGGAAGTCCTCCAGACACATCTCCTTCGACATGCCGGGCTGGCCGGGCATCATGTGGAAGCCGACTTTGAATCCGGCGTCGCGGAGCCGACGGTTGGCGTCGATGCTCGCCTGCACGCCGTGGCCGCGGTGCATCTCGCGGTTGACGCGCTCGTAGGTCGTCTGCACCCCGACCTCCACCTTCGTCCCGCCCAAATCGAGCATCCGGTCGATCTGCTCGGGGTCACACCAGTCGGGCTTGGTCTCGAACGTCGTGCCGATGTTGCGGACGGCCGCCGTCTCGTTTTCCGCAATCACGTCCTCCAGATACCGGAACGGGTAGTCGTCTTGCGCGAACGACTCCGTCTCGGAGGGGTTCGGCTCCGCCGTCGGGTCGAACTCGTTCATCGCCTCCAGACACCGCTTCACGAACCACTCCTGGTAGTCGTGGCTCCGGGCGGTCATCGTCCCGCCCATCACGATGAGTTCCACCTTGTCGACGGGGTGGCCGATTTGGCGAAGCTGGTTCAGGCGGAGCGTCACCATCCCGTAGGGGTCGTAATCGTTCTGAACACCGCGGGCCGCCGCCGGCTCGTGGCCGGTGTAGCTCTGGCTCGAATCGAACTCCGAGGCCGGTCCCCCCGGACAGTAGAGACACTTCCCGTGCGGGCAGGTGTGCGGGGAGGTCATCACGGCCACTGGCGAGACGCCCGACGCGGTGCGCACCGGCTTGCGCTGGAGCACGGCTTCGAGGTCCTCGCGCTTCCCGTCCGGTGCGGCATCGAGGATGTCCGCGTGTTTCGGCACGGAGTCCGCGCCGAACTTCGAGCAGGCGTCGAGCTTCGCGCTCTCGATGTCGTCTTTCTCCAGTTCACCCGCGAGCACGCGCTCGGCGAGGTGGCGACACACCTGCTCGAACGGTTCCGCCTCGGTACTCATTACCCCCGCTTGGCTATCCACCGGCAAGTGTCACACGGTTCTGCGAGCAGAGCGGGGCGCGAAAAGCGAAAGTCAGACCGCGACGACGACTACAGCTGGTCGACGACCGCGTCGAGCACCGCGTCGACGCTGTCCTCGCGGCGACCCGAGAGGAACGAGAGCTTGCCGACGCGCAGCGCCGTCACGTCGATGCCGGCGTCGCCGACGGTCTCGGCGGCCTCCTCGGCGACCTCGGTCAGGTCAATGTCCTCGGTGGTGCGGACGTACAGTTCGTCTTTCCCGTAGCCGACGACAACCGGCGTGTCGTCGCGGTGGCGGCGGTGGAGCGTATCGAGCAGGAGGAACTTCGGCGGGAAGTCGTACCGGTGGGTGTACGCCTCCATGTCGAGGACGGACACCTCGGTGTCGCCGACGGTTCGCGTCTCGATGTTCTCCTCTGCGGTCGTCAACTCGGCGTCGAGCTTCTCCGTGAACTGCTCGGAGACGTTCGCCGCGAGTCCGACCTCCTGGTCGAACAGCAGGTCGATGATGAGTTCGCGCTTGTCCTCGTAGCTCTGGTAGAACGCCTCCAGCGCGATTGCCTCGCGGAGCTGGCGGGCGGCCTCGGCGTCGATGCCGGCCTCGGCAGCGAGGTCGGCGTACGCCTCCGGCGTCTCCTCCCAGAACGTCACGGCGGGCAGGTGACCCAGGTCAGCGCGCACGTCGTCGTTGACGGCGGCGGCGACGTTCGCCGCGACGGTGCCGGCGGTCCGGTCGGTGACCGTCGCGGTCGCAGTCGCGAGTTCGTCCGCCCGGTCGGCGGTCGCGAGCGAGTCGACGACGACCGACTCGACGCCGTAGATGTCGAGCATCTCCAGCCCGTCGAGTGAGTCCTCGGTGGAGCCGGCGGCGGCGAAGACGAACAGCGGGAGCTTCTCGTCGTGGCGCTCCTTGTTGTCCAGCATGCGGCTGGTGTCTTTCGTCGCGTCGGCCATCCCGTAGCTGCCCTCTTCGAGCGGGCGGCGGTCGAAGTAGTGGTAGGCGGCGTCGGAGCTGGCGTGCTCCTCGCGCACGAGCGGCAGGACGGCGCGCTCGATTGCCGCTCCGGCCACGTAGCCGTCCGTCGTGGCCGCGTGGCGCACGACGACCGGGCGCGACGCGAAGACGGCGCGGCGAATCGCGGTCGCGACCGACTCGATGTCGTCCGTCGCGGCGACGACGGTCTCGTCGTCTGCGAGCGGTTCGAACGCGTCGGGAGAGGCCTCGGCGTCGAGCGCCTCCTGCATGCGCGATTCGACCGTCGCCTTCTCCTCGCCCTCGAGTTCGACGAGTCCTTCGGTCTCGACCTGGAGTTCGTCGCGGCGGACGCGCACCTCGCCGTCGAGTCGGACGATGTCGCCCGTCTCGATATCCGGGTAGGCGCGGACGCCGGCCTCGACGAAGGCCGCACAGTCAACGACGCCCGACTCGTCACCGAGTTCGAACACCGTCGGGCCGGAGGTCTGGCGCACGGAGACGACCTCGCCTTCGAGTCGCACGTCGGCGCCGACGTGTTCACGCAGCGCGTCGACGGCGACGCGGGCGTACTCGTCGTCGGATTCCTGGTCGGCTTCGGTCGTTGCTTCGACCTGCACGGCACCGCCGTCGTTCGGCTCCGCCGGCTCTGCCGGCTCCGTCGCCTCGTCGGTCTCCGCGTCGGCGGTGACGGGCTCCGAATCGGATTCGGCGTCGGCGGGTTCGGCTACCGGCTCCGATTCTGGTTCTGTTTCCGGTTCTGGCTCCGGTTCGGCTTCGTCCGCTGCGTCTGGCGTCTCGCTCACGTCATCGGGGTCAGCGGCAACCTCCGCGTCCGCGTCGGTGGCGACGCGCGACTCCTGGTGCGTCTCCGCCGGCTCGGTTGCCTCACTCGCGTTTCCCGAATCAGCCTCCTCCTCGTCGTCCTCGTTCTTAAGGCGGTCGCCCTCCGGCTCGTCGACGAGCGTGCCGCGGAACTCGCGGTCGGTCTGGCGGATGGACCAGCCGAGGTCGACGTCGCCGTTGTCGCGCACGTTCGTCACCTGCACGCAGACGGCGTCGCCCGGCTCCCAGTCGAGAGATTCGAGCCGCTTGTCGAGCTTCGAGCGGTGGAGTAGCCCGGTCACGCGGGGCGAGAGGTCGACGAAGACGCCGAAGTCGGCGTAGCCGTCGACGACACCGCGGTAGAAACGGCCCTCGGTGAGTTGGTTCGCGCTATCGCCGCGGAAATCGAACAGTACGTCCTCTTGGTGGGTGTCACAGATCGGCCCGTCAGTCGACGTGCCGCAGACAATACAGGTTCCCATTATCGGGTAGTGTGGTCGGGGGGTAAAACTGTTGTCGGAATCCGCGCGTTTCTCGGCTCCTGGCCCGCAGGTCCACCGCATCCGGGGCTCTCATATGCCCCCGTCGCGAACCTCCGGGTAGATGCGCGTCGAGCAACTGGGTGAGGGAACGCCAGAAATCGCAGTCGTCGGCTCGATTCACGGCGACGAACCGTGTGGTGCACGTGCCGTCGAGCGGCTGCTCGCCGAGTCGCCAACGCTCGACAGACCCGTCAAGTTCGTCATCGCGAACGAGCGCGCGCTCGCCGAGAACGTCCGCTACGTCGACGAGGACCTGAATCGCGCGTTCCCGGGCGACCCCGACGCCGACACACACGAGGGACGGCTCGCGCACGAACTCACACAGGAGCTGCGCGACTCCACTATCTTCTCGATGCACTCCACGCAGTCGTACGCCGCGCCCTTCGCGCTCGTCGACGAACTCGACCCGCTTGCCGCCTCGGTCGTCCCGTATCTCACCGTCGAGGCGCTCATCGAGACGGTGAACTTCTCCGAGGGCCGACTCATCGAGTCACAGGACGTTATCGAGGTGGAGTGTGGATTACAGGGAAGCGAACGCGCCGCCGAGAACGCCTACGACCTCACTCGGCAGTTCCTGGGTGCGGTCGGGGCAATCGAACCGCCACAGGAGCCGCGCGACGACGTTCCCGTCTTCCGGATGGAGCGCATGCTCCCGAAGCCGCCCGCGAGGGAGTACGAGACGTTCGTGACCAACTTCGAGCGCGTCGCGGAAGGCGAGACGTACGCCCGGGCCGACGACGAGCTGTTCGTCGCCGACCGACCCTTCTATCCCATCCTGCTCTCGCCGTACGGCTACGAGACGGAGTTCGGCTACACCGGCGACCTCGTCGGCCGACTCGACGAACAGGCGATTCCCGGCCCGGAGCCGACGCCCGAACGCTAGTACCAGGTCGCGCCGCCGTCGACGCCGATTTCCTGGCCCGTGATGCGTCGCGCGTTCGGCCCGGCGAGGAAGGCGACCTGTGCTGCCACCTCCGCTTTGCTTGCGGTGTAGTCGGGAAGCGCGAAGTCGTCGGGACCGATACGGAACGGCTCCGCGTCCGCTACGTCCGCGAGCCGCTCCTGTTTCGCGATGACGTCCTCGATGCGGTCCCCCTCGACTGGCCCGGGCAACACCGTGTTGACGGTCACGTCGTCGCGGCCGAGTTCGCGCGACAGGGTGCGCGTCACGCCGACCAGCCCCATCTTCGATATCGCGTAGGGAAGCCGGTTCGGATACGGCTGTTTCCCGCCGATGGAACCGATGTTGATGACGCTGGCCTGTCCGCTCGCGCGGAGGTGGTCGCTCGCGTGTTTCGCACACATCGCCGCGCCGGTCGTGTTGACCGCCACGGTCTCCTGGATGTCCTCGGGCGAGAGCCGGTCGAACGGCTGTGTCGGACCGGCGACGCCCGCGTTGTTGACGAGACAGTCGAGTCCGCCGAACGTCTCGACCGTCTCGGCGACCGCCGCCTCGATGCTCTCCTCGTCGGTTACGTCCGTCTCGACGGCGAGTCCCTGCTCGCCGAGGGCGTCGGCCGTCTCGTAGATGCCGTCACTCCTGGCCGCACACGCGACGGACGCGCCGTGGTCCGCGAAGGTGTGTGCGATCTCTCTCCCGATGCCGCCGCTCGCGCCGGTGACGAAGGCCGTGATATTCTCTAGCACGAGCGGTGACCCACCGGCTGTGAACAAAAACGTATCTCCGTGGCTGTTCAGCGAGCGGCGAACGGTCGCTCGTCCGACGGCTCAGACCGTGATGATTTCGTCGTCGTCCTCGCGAGCGAACTGCTCGCCTGACCGAGCAGACGGTACCGCTATACCGCGAGAGGACAACCGTCGTCCCTAGTGGCGTCATCTCAGGCCGCGGCGAGTGGGCAAGCGGAGCCAGTCCCATCTCCGTCGGCCCGGCGACGGGTGGCGGTGGTCGTCGCAATCGTCTTCATCGACCTGCTCGGGTTCGGCATCATCATCCCCGTGCTCCCGTTTTACGTCCGCTCGTTCGGCGTCAGCGACGTGTTCATCGGCCTGCTCGCGGCGTCGTACTCCTTCGCCCAGTTCGTCGCTGCGCCGGTCTTGGGGCGCATCTCAGACGAGCGGGGCCGCCGACCGGTTCTCATGCTCTCGGTCGGAGTGGCGGGCGTCGCCTGGATTCTCTTCGGATTCGCATCGGAAATCGGGACGACGGTCGGGACGACAGTCGGACTGGGCGTGCTCTTCGGCGCGCGACTGATAGCCGGGGCCGCAGGGGGGAACATCGCAACGGCGCAGGCGTATATCGCCGATGTCACGCGGCCCGAAGAGCGCACTGGTGCACTCGGACTCGTCGGTGCGGCATTCGGACTCGGATTCGTGTTCGGGCCGGCCGTCGGTGGCCTGCTCGCGAGCGACGCCGTCGTCACAACCGCGCGGAGCGTGCTCCCAGGGTTCGTCCCGGTGACGCAGTTCTCGCTGCCGAGTTTCGCCGCGGCCGGCTTCTCGTTTCTCGCGCTCGCCGCGACGGCCGTCGTGCTAGAGGAACCGGAGCGCGTGCGGACCGGCGGCCGGCACACGACGTTCGTCACGCAGTTCCGGACGGCGCTTGCCGACCAGACGCTCCGCCCGCTCGTCGTCGCGTTCTTTCTCACCTCCCTCGCGTTCGCCGGCATGACCGTGATGTTCGTTCCGCTGCTCGCGGATTTCTTCGGCTACGACGCCACGACGGCCGCCCTCTTTCTCGCGTATCTGGGCGTCCTCGGCATCATCAATCAGGGTGTGCTCATCGGATGGCTCTCGCGACGCCTCGGGGTTCGACGAGTAGTGCGGGTCGGCGTCGCGGCGTTGTTCTGTGCGCTCGTCCTGCTCGGCGTCTCACCGCTTGCAGGCACCGCGCCACTCGTCGCCGGCGCGCCCGACTGGCTCACGGGCGGGCTCGCAGTGTTGCTCGTGTTCGGGGCCCTCGCCTCGTTCGGCAACGGTGCCATCACGGTCGGACTCGCAGCCCTCGTTTCGGAGGGGGCATCCGAGGGGACACAGGGTGCAGCGTTCGGTGTCACACAGGGTGCCGGGAGTCTCGGTCGAACGATCGGTCCCCCGCTCGCGTCGGTAGCGTACGTGCTCGTCTACTGGTCCCCGTTCATCGCCGGGGCACTGGTGTTGATTCCGGTCGCGGTCTTGCTGCGGCGGTGAGTGCCGGTGGCAAGAGGGAGGAGAAAGAGGGAGCGAGTGTTACGCAGCGAGCGAGCCTTCGTGTGACTCACGGCCGACGCTATCGAGAAAGACAGATTGCTCCAGGTTCGTCGTGGCGAAGGCTTATCGCGACGCCTGCTCGGGTGTTCGTATGACACAGTCGACCGAGTACGAACACGAACTGACGGGGAGTCGCGACGAGATTGCCGCCCTTCTCACCGGGGTCGCGGACGGACTCCGGACGGGAGCGATTCGACTAGGTGACACGGCCGACGCCGTGGCCGTCACCACCCCGGAGGAACTCACGCTCGAAATCGAACTGGAAGTCGAGGACGACGCGGTCGAACTAGAGCTGGAACTCGAGTGGCCGGCCGAGGCGGGCTCCGTGTCCGCCGTCGAGGCGGCGGCTTCTGAACCGTCACCGCGGACCGAGGCCGACGGGACCGACCCGACGAACGAAGAGGCGGACAGCGGGAGAGCAGGCGAATCCGAGTCCGAATCCGAGCAAGCCGCAGAGGACCCGGACGACGCGGAAGCGACGATAGGCGAGCAGACACCGGGTACAGAGACAGACAGTGCAGCGTCGACGAGTGAGGAGTCCGGCGACATGGACTCGCTCATCGGGGCCGCGGACGAGTCACGCTCGCTCGCGCAGTTCGAAGTGTACCGGGCGCGCGACAGCACGTGGCGCTGGCGACTTCGCCATCGCAACGGCAACATCATCGCGACCGGCGGTCAGGGGTACACCCGCAAGCACAACGCCGTGAAGGGTCTCCGCAGTGTCATGGTGAACTCGCCGGACGCGCCAATCGGTGAGGAGGCAGCCGACGCGTGGCCGCTGGAGTGACCACCGACGGCGTCTCCACCACGGGAAGGGCTAAGCCACGCCCGCTGTAGGGTACTGTAACAGCCATGCCGATTCTGGATGAGCTCTCCGGCTTCGAGTTCGAGGACGTGATGGAGGACGTGTTCCGGAACCTCGGCTACACGAACGTCCGACAGGCAGCGAAAACCGCCGACGAGGGGCGGGATATCCTGATGGACGAACAGGTGAACGGCACGACCCGGGGGGTGGTCGTCGAGTGCAAACACACCGGGACTGTCGGCCGGCCGGTGGTCCAGAAGCTCCACTCGGCGATTGCGACCTACGACTTCGACGGCCCCAAGCGGGGTATCGTCGTCACGACCGGGACGTTTACCGGTCCGGCGACGGAGTACACACAGCGGCTCCGGGACAACGACGACCCGTATCCGATCGAGCTCATTGACGGGAAGCGGCTCCGGTCTATCGCCGAGGAGGTCGGACTCGACCTGTACAACGGTCGAATCGAAATCCTGTGTGACGAGACGCTCCGGCCGACCGACCCGACCGGCGGCATCGGTGCGCCCGTGCGAGAGGCGTTTCGCGACATCGAGAACCTCGACGGGGCGACGCTCCCGGCGCCGACGACACACGCCACCTTCGAGCCGGTCGTCCTGATTACGGCGACCGTTGATGCCGTCTTCGAGACCTCCGTCGGCGTCATCCACCGCATCAACGAACGGACACAGTTCGTCGTCCGGGCCGGTCGCACGCGACCGCAGATACTCGACAGCGCAGTCGCGACGCTCGTCTCGGAGAACCGCAGACAGACCGTCGCGCTGGACGAACTCGACCTCGCGGACGAGTTCGACGACCACGAGGTGCACCGCTTCGGTCAGACGGAAACCGAGTACAAGGAGTGGGCCGTCGACCGCCTCCGGCAACACCACACGACGACGGTCTCGTATACCGGTGACAACAACGTCGATTACGAGAGGGAGTGCGTGCCGAACCAGTCGGATATTTCGGTCCGGTCGATCGAGCCGGTGTATCTCCCCGACGTTCGCCAGACGACGGAGATTCACGCCCACTCGTACCCGTACGGATACTACGCCGCCGGCCCCTCTCGCGTCACCCACGAGGATGGCATCCACGAGTGCGTCCAGTGTGGCGACACGGACGCGGCGACGTTCACGTTCTGTGCGAACTGCGGGAGCATCAACTGCGAGTCGCACATCAAGACGGAGCGGCTGGAACAGGACCCCGTCTGTACTGGCTGTGCCGTGACCGACCGGTTTGCCTTCCGAACGAAGTACTTCTACAGCGAGGCGAACCGGGACGCGTTTGCAGCCGAGTACGACGCGATGGCCGTCCACGAGAAGGCACAGGAGAACGTGCCCGCGGCGATTGGAGCGGTCGTCGGACTCGTCGGCGTGCTCGCGCTACTGCTGGTGCAGGCGGGCGTGGTGTGAGGTGGACGTTTACCGATTCCGGCTCACCGGGAACTTCACGCGCTCGGGATGGTCGTTGAATCGCGCTAAGATCGTCTCGTAGAGGGCATTCTTCGCACGGGTCCCGCGACGCGGGTGGACGATGTAGCGCAGTCGAAGCTCGACCCACGACTCCTGTTGGACGATATTGACGGTCGGCTTGTCGTTCACGTCGAGTTCGACCGGGGTTTCGTGTAACCGCTCGCGGTACTCCGCTACCTGTTGGGCCATCTCCTCGCCGAGCTGCTCCGTCGCCGTCTCGACCATCAACTCCGAGGCGAACGCCACGTCCGTCTCGTAGGCCACCTGCACCGAGAGCTCGTTCCAGACCGACTGGACCCCCTCGCCGTAGAAGTTCACGACGCGGGCGGACAGGACGGTACTGTTCGGGACAGTGACGATGCGTCCGGAGGGTTGATTCGTCGAGACGAGGTCGCCGCCGATCTCCCACACCTCCGTGACGAAGAAATCGATAGAAACGACATCGCCGCGCATCTCCTCGATCGCGATGCGGTCGCCGACCCGGTACGGTCGCTTCACGATGATGTACAGCCAGCCGATGAGCGAAAACAGCGGCTGCTGGAGCGCGAAGGTGATTGCGAAGCCGAGGACGCCCAGCGAAAACAGGACGCTCACCCACTCGCGGGTGATGATACCGAAGCCCGTGATGAGGGCGAGCCCGCCGAACACCAGTCGGAGCAGGTTCCGAACGTCGTGGCGACGGCGCTTGCTCTCCGTCCGTGCAAGCAGGTAGCTTCCGAAGATGTCGTAGCCGGCAAGCAACGCGAACAGCACGGCCGCCATCGAGAGCCCCGTGAGTAGTACCGGCTCCAAGCCAGTATCGAGAACGCGTGTCCCGATGCCGACGCGGTCCACCAACCGCCGGCCGGCGTACAGCGCTCCAGCCCCCACCAGTGCGAGATAGCCAGTTCGACCCATACTGTCGGACCTCGCCCCACGGCCAGAAAGGTGTCCATCCGCGGGTCGCGATTGAGGCCAGTCGAGTGCTTCCCCACAGCGTTCGCCATCGCGACGAATCGTCGCACGTCCGGGAGACGCTGTGACTACGCTCGCGACCACCGGGTCGGTAGAGTAGCAGATGTCCAGAGTACGAGAAACGACCGATTCAGCGCGACGGCACCAGTGAGTGGACCCACGCCGCCGCCGACAGTCAGGACGGGGGTCCAACGGCGCGGCGACCACGCAGCGATTCACGCCTGGGTGGCCGATAGACGGCTTGCGAAGGCCGTCCTCCAGTCGTGACGAGGCCGTCGGATTCATCCCACACAATTATTCATTTGGAATCAGTACGGTTCAGCCATGCAGTGTCAGGTGTGTGGGTGGACTCCCGACGAGGCAGTTCCGAAGCCGGAACAGACGGCGGTGATGGTCGACCACTTCGAAGCGGCGCACCCAGAGAAGCTGGAGTGACGCCGACGGAGGTGAACCTCCGGACGTGGTTCTGCGCCGCCAGACAGGCAACTGGCAAAAGCAGCAGGTCACGAGGCTGTTGTTCCGTGTCCATTCCCGGGAGAAAGCCGACGGGGAAACCGGCTACTCAGAGAACGGCCTGCGCGGTCGCGACCAACTCGTTCAACGGCGCATCTTGGAGGTCTTGATCGGTCAACAGTAGCCGTTGACGCGGGCGACCGACGGTCTCGCGTTCGATCTTCTCGGTCGTGAGTAGTCCGGCGTTCTCGAGTTCCTTCTTCCGAGTCGAAAACCGCGCGGGGCTTCCGATCTGGATCCGCTCTGCCCACTTCGTCAGCTCTCGGTACTGCGCTCGGTTGCGCGCCGCGAGGAGGAGGAACGCGTGGACTTCGTCGAGCCCGTCGGACATCGCACGGCTCCCCATCGCGGTGCTCAACATCGTCTGGACGTCCGTCTCGAAGCTCTCGTCGAAGTTCTCGCCGACGGTTTTCATCACCCGCGAGTACGGCGGGGTACTGATATCGGCCGTCTGGGCCGACTTCCACAGCGACGCGACGGTCTCGCGGACGTTCTCCAACACCGGCACCGCCGACGTTCGCAGCGTCGGGACGGATTCCATCCCCGACAACAGAACCGTCGTCACCTGTGACTCGGTGAGCACGAGCGGCTGGAGCGTCCCATCTTGGTCCTCGATAGTCCGGATGGTTACGTCGTTGCGGGACGAAATTTCGGCGATACGCGTCGCCGTCGTGAATTCATGCCGCAACCGCTTCAGTGGCTGTGGCGTCGTGAGAATCCGCACGTGGTCTCCCCAATCCGGATCGTTGAGCCGACCGAGCGCCTGGAGCGTTTCGAAGTTCGGCGCGACGACCGTGACTTCGGCGTTCGTCGTCTCGATTGCCTGCTGGAGGCTTTCCTCGCGAGTAATTACTTCGGCGTTTGTCATGGCTCAAACTATCGCTCAATACTATTATGCGTTGTCCAGAAATTGAACATCCAGCCTACCGGTAGACATCGAATACTGTCCAGAGCTACCTGAGATAAACCCCAGATAATCAAATAGCCAAACAGATTAGCAACACAAAGTTCCAGAATCAGGGACCTGAAACGGTTATACCGCCCATTGCGGCAACGGAACCAGTTATCTGCGACAACACCAGTAGCGTCGTCAGGAGTACCGCTGTTAGTCGTGGGCTATTCTTGAGGTGGGTGCGAATGGTGTCTTTCATCAACAGCAGCACGTCAAGTCGCCTGCGTATTATACGTCGTGTCTACAATTCAAATAAATATATGTATTTCTCACTGAAATTAAGTCCGGACGCAGTATTACTATCGTCAAGATATAACACGTTCCTAATGGAAATATGCGTATTATGAATCAGATAAATTTCTCATCAACGTCCCGTCCTGTGATTAACGCGATTATATGACGGGCGAGGCTGGAATCTCTATTCGGGCAAACTCACAAAGACTCCAGATAGCCGACCCCGTCACTGGCGAGCAATACACAATTCAGACGGATCAAATCCTACGTCCGTCGCAAACTGATGGCTCACTCGGTGTACCAATCTCAGAGACAGTCCGTATTTACGCAAGTTCGATGGTGATTGATACCCCTGCAATGACTTATATCCGGAATTCAAACGGCGAAATTACTGACGAACTTACATACGATGATACTGTCTCATACCAAGCAGGATCGTGGCTAGTCGACCTCCACACTCCTGTTAAGACATACATCCGTGTAGAAGGTCCATTCTCAGTGACTGTCACCACTGATACTGTCGAAATTGAGACCAAGCACCTTTCAGATGTCACAATCGGTGTCCGAACCTATCGCCGTCATCCTACAACAACAATCACCACGACTGAGAATCCATCTGACATTGCATCTACAATCTCGCACCTCTCAGCGGGGTTGGAGACGCGATCACCAGAGCGATCGTTTCCGACCCTCCGGAACCATCCTCCGGCGGTTGAGGTTGGCGAACAGCTCTCGATCCCGTCGGCCATCGAGGGTTCAACTTCACCAGTCACTATCTCCCACCCATACACATACTCAAACCTCTATGCTGTCGCCCCACTTGCGTACTATCTCGATGCAACACTAACTGAGGGCGACCCCGCAATCCATGTTGACGGTCACGGCACTTGGGAACTTCCCCCCGACACATTCTCTGACCGATGCGCACAGTTGCTGAAGCAGTGTGTCTTGCTTGATTGTTTGACACGGACAGAAGGCCTCTATCCGACAATCCTTGAAGAACGGGTGCAGGTAGACTCTACTCTCGATATCGACTGGAAGACCATCTATTCTACCTCATTTGCGAACCGTACGGCGACGTACCTTGATATCGAGTATACAGAAATCGAGGACGTAGTACCGACGTGGCATGCGCGCGGATATGTACCACCTCAAGGCCAGTCTGTAGAGTACCTGCCGCATTTTTTGGATCAACTTACACCGATTGAAGCAATCGAACCAGAGCAGGTGCGTGGTGACGATGCCCGAAGACTTGCCTTACAACGGTTTCGCGAGAGTAACGATGTCCTGATGCGATCGGGGTCTGGGCAGTCGACATTTGACCAACAAATTCCTTTCGTCGATATTCCGACGCCGCCAGAGCGTGAGGCCCTGTGGGTTGGTGAGAGTATTCCGTTCGGTGCAAATCATCTACTCGCTGCCGGCATCCAGCGGTATCACGAGGCTGACCAGCCTGATGATTCTGAGATCACTGTTACCCTCGTGTGTAACGACAGCGAGATGACCGAGGAGATTGAAAGCGCCGAAGATATCTACGGCGCTCGCGAGAACGTTCGTCTCCGGGTCGATGCGTATCGAAATTTGACGACCGAACAGCTTGCAAAGCGGCTCACAGAGCCTTCTGATTTATTCCACTTCGTTGGCCACGCGTCGACTTCGGGTCTGCACTGTCCAGACGGTGTGCTCTCGCCTGCAACAGTGGATTCTGTTGGAACGCGCGCATTCTTTCTTAATGCGTGTTCGTCGTATCTGCCAGGGCGGGAACTCATTGAAGCCGGTGCAATCGGGGGTGTCGTTACATTGAGCGACGTAAACGAGCAGTCTGCACAACAGGTCGGTGTGATGACGGCGAATCTCCTCAGTATCGGATTCTCCCTACGAAATGCGCTGTGGATCGCTCGCGAGCAGAGTGTCGTCGGTAGCCAGTATATTTGCGTGGGGATGGATAGTCTCTGGCTAACACATCCGGACGGAGGCGGACTATACGCTGTTGACCTCACAGAGAGTTCGGTTGGCTGGCGCATTCGAGGGGCAAGCTATCCATCACTTCACGTTGGTATCGGTTCGATGATTGGCTACCCACTCGACGCAGAGGATCGAATGTCCCTCGTCGGTGGCAGTTTCCTTCGTCAAGAAATATCCGATGACGTTCTCAAATCCTTTCTTGAAGCCGATGAGAGCCCTGTACGGTACGACGGTGAGTGGACGTGGAGCGACCAGTTGCTCGAGACGTTGTGGGAGACCTGAGCATGGACGAAAGTTGAAGTCGGCGTACTCACAGCGACTCGTATGAAAGACATCGTCGCGACGGCCCTCGACAGTGCACGACAGCACCCCGATGCGTCTTCCTCTGCCGACGCCGGCGAGTTCGGTTTGCCTCGCTTCTGTTACATCGGCTGTGGCTCGTGGGGGTGTCAACGCGTTGCGGGCGGACTAGCCGACCGGAGCTACGACAGCCCCCCGCAGCTACCGCTCCAAGAACTTACCAGAAATATCTGCGTTGGAGACCGAGAAGCGATGCCTCCAGTCCGCGCCGACGAGTGGGTTGGTCACGACGCTGTCCGTAACGGGGAGTGCGATGGCTGTCACGACCAGCTTGCTGTAGACGCCACCGACGCCGACATCTGTCTGCTCGCGCTATCGCTCACGGACGCAACTGCAGTGGCGACAGCCGTTACCCTCGCGAGGAACGCGGAGGAGACGCCGGTCCTCGTCTTTGCGGCAACCGACGGGGAGCACGAGGACGGGACACTACAGCGTCTCGCGGCCGCCGCAAACGCGACGCTCCTGTTTGACGAGACTGTCGTTCGTGGTGGTCCCCTCGGCACCGCGGCGACACCCGCTAGCGAACTTGTTGCGCGGCTCGTTCGCGAGTTCGTGACGGACGCCGTCGAGCTGCCGACCATCTCTAGCGCGATCGGGACCCGGTATCCGCGCGTCGCCTCGCGCTGGGACACCGGCGGGCTGGCGATTCCCTCACTCGCACGACTGAGCTCCGAGACCACGACCGCGTCGACGCTCCGCGAGTCGCTGCTACCGCTCGCCCGCACGTCCGTGGAGACGGAGGCCTGGGTCGGGTACGTCGTCGGTGGAGAACAGTTCACGCTAGACGAATTCAATCGGCTTCGAACTGCCCTCCGGGCGACTGTTGGGGAGCGTGCGGCCGAAGAGGGGGTGCTTGCCGGACGCATCCATCCCGACTTGGACGACGCGCGCTACCTCACGCTTCTACGGATGGTCGGCGACCGCAGCTAGTTCGCCGGGGCAAGCGACACCTGTGGCTGCTCGCGCGTGGAGCCTACACACGGTCCGACCGAGACTGTTCCGGGTCACGAGGATAACTACAGCAGGTGTGTCGTTGCCCTACCACCGCACCGACCGGACGAACGTCGCCGCCCGCGACGGTGAGGGACACTCGATCTGTCCGGCGGTGTCCGCGACGACCCAGTTGTGTTGTTCCCGGCGGAGCGTCATCGAGCCGGTGGGACCGATTGCCACGAAGCGCCGCTCGGCGTCGCGGTCCCGATACACGGTCCACGACTCGGCCGCATCGACCTGCTGTAACGCCGTGACCAACACCGCCGGCGTGTCGCCGACGCGTGTTTCCGCGAGCGGCTCCATCGAACTGCGGCGTGCACAGCGCTCGTGATACCGTTGCATCCGGAAGCTCCGACCAGTGTCGTCCCCACCACGAGGTGCCACATGTTCACAACGGATTCCGAGTACAAAAGCGGTACTCGGGAACCGACGCTCGGGTGGGCGTTCGCTCGGCCGTCCGGGCCGTTCAGTCGTCAGCAGGTGTCGGACTCGACAGTTCGACCGCGCCGGCGTCGACACCCAACTCGTCCATGGCGGCCTGGGCGACGCGCTTGCCGGACACCAACATCGCGCCGAAGGTCGGTCCCATCCGTGGGAGTCCGTGGACCGTTGCGGCTGCCATTCCGGATGCCAACAGGCCGTCGTGGACCTTCCCGGTGTGCTCGACGACGGCGTCTTCGCTCTCGGCGACCCACATCGAATCGTGGCCGGGGGAGTCGTGGCCGGGTGCGCCGTAGCTCTCGTCGTCGGTCTGGTCCATCCCGGTCGAGTGCTCGGTGGCGTGTGCGATTCCGTCGGCCGTAATCACGTCTCGCTCGTGGAGCTTCGAGACGACGACCGCGTCGTGGCCGGTCGCGTCGATGACCAGGTCCGACTCGACGGCGATGGGGTCGACGCACGTGATCTCGCGCGGGAGCGCGTGGACCGGCGTCCAGTTCATCACGATGCCGCCGACACGGTGGTCGTCTCGAATCACCACGTCGGTGAACTCGGTCATGTTCTGGACGCGCGCACCGGCATCACACGCGGCCTTGATGAGCCCCGAACACGCTTCCGGCCCGCTCGCGACGTACAGCCCGTCGGCCTCGTCGGTCGCCTCGTACTCGACGCCGAGGTCGCCGAGAATCGTCTGTGCCGGCGACCGGACCGTCACCTTGTTCATCAGGAAGCCGCCGAGCCAGAACCCGCCGCCGAGGTAGTTGTTCTTCTCGACGACGGTCACGTCGACGTCGCGGTCGGCAAGCTCTTTCGCGGCCATCAGCCCCGATGGACCGCCACCGACGATGATGACCTCGGCTTCGGTGCTGTCCATGAACTCGTCGTGCCAGTCGTCTGCGATTGCACGGGTCACTTCCGCTTCGTCGACAGGCGCGAACCCATCAAAGTCGAACATACAACTAGGTAGTATTGCTAAGTAATAATAAAGCCCAGGGAGTGGTCGCGTCCCAGTTAAGAACAGCTGCACCGTTGAGGAAGCGAGACCTCAGGCAGATACGTCCCCACAACAGCCAAGATAGCCCCCGTGGTGTAGGTTTATAATGTGTGTGAGATGGTGAGCGACACCCCAGAACATCGGTTCTTTGCGGCGATATACGACCCTGCAACGGCGGTGGCTGAACGGACCGTCCTGCGTCCCCACCGAGAGTATCTCGTCGAAGAGCTCGGCGAGTCTGTGCTCGATCTCGGTGCCGGAACCGGCGGGATGTTTCCCTATCTCCCGACCGGAGGAGAGCGGAGGCTCCACGCTGTCGAACCGGATCCGCATATGTGCCGGCAGGCCCTCGCGAAAGCAGCAGAGCTGAACCTCGATATCGACATCAGTGACGCGAGTGCCGAGTCGCTTCCGTACGCTGACGACCGGTTCGACACCGTGATCGCCTCGATGGTCTTCTGTACGATTCCGGACATTGAGACTGCACTAACGGAAGTGTCGCGCGTACTGAAGCCCGGCGGGGAGTTCAGGTTCTTCGAGCACGTCCACGCCGACGGCTGGCGGGGCCGGGTGCAGACTCTCGCCACGCCAATATGGCGACGCCTCGCCGGCGGGTGTCATCTGAACCGGCGAACTGTTTCGCACCTGACCGCATCACGGTCGTTCGATGTCGTCGAAATCGACCGGCTGGACTTCGGAGTGACACCTGTTTGGCCGTTCGTTCGCGGGCGGCTCAGAAAGCGTCGCGGACCGTAGTCGAGTCTCAATCGTGTGTTGTGCTGTTGGACGGAAGCCACGGCGAGAACGCAGTCGACAGAATAAGGAGAACGCGTGTCCGTTAGCTTCGCCACCACTGCTGAACGCGGCGTGGAATCGCTTTCGCGAGCACGCCGCCGTATCGCATCCGTAGCGTCCCGAGCACGCCGTTGGGGACGTACAACACGAAGAGGACGAACAGGACACCGACGAACAAGGCGGCGTGCCCGTTCAGGAACGTGTCGATTGCCTCGGAGACGGTCACACCGTTGAACAGTTCGGTCGATAGTGTTCCTTCGCCAAGATTGGCACGGAGGTAGGGGAGGAGGCCGCCGCCACCGCCTTCCTTCGAGAGGAACTCACGCGCGCCTTGGTCGAACAGCCGTCCGTAGAGTGGCCCCGCAAGCGTGCCGAAGCCGCCGAGAATTGACGCGAGGAGCGCATCACCTGCGACGAGGAAGTAGAATCCGTTCTCGGGCGTGACGGACCGACGGAAGCCCGCGAAGAGTGCACCAGCAACGCCGGCGAAGAAGCCAGACATCACGAACGCGGACAGCTTGTACACGTAGGTGTTGTAGCCGATTGCGCGTGCCCGTTCCTCGTTTTCCCGAATCGCAATCAGTACACGACCGAACGGCGAGTGAACCAGTCGCTGGAGCAGCAGATAACAGACGAGAACGACCGCGCCGATAGCATAAAACGACACCTCAGTTGCCGACAGCGAGATGAAGCCAAACAAGCCCTCGATGGAGTCGCCCGTGAGCTGACCGATTGCCACGCTGAGCGATTCGACGCCGGGGATACCGATTCTGAACCCCTCGGTCGTCCCGGTCACAGCGACACCGTTCCGTGGCGCTGAGCCGACGAAGTCCCAGTCGCGGATGAACACGTACAGCACCTGTGAGAAGCCGAGCGTAATCATCGCGAAGTAGACGCCCGAAAGGCGGAACGATACGCTCCCGATGAGGAGTGCAACAACGGCTGCTGCAACGCCGGCAATCACTAACAGGAGCATGAACGGTGTCTCCGGGCCGAGAAGCGGAAGCTTCCCGTTCGCCGCGAGCACGACGAGATAGGCACCTGTTCCGTAAAATGCCGCGTGGCCGAAGGAGAGATACCCCGTGTATCCGCTGATGAAGTCGAACGACATCGCAAAGAGCGCGAAAAACAACACGACCACGAGCGTCTCGATTCGCGGGAGGAGTGCGGTGAACTCTGCGGACAGCGGTGAATTGACCGCCAGCGTGTAGATACCCGGATAGACGGCGAATACGAACACGACTGCCAGGTGGACCAGGTGGTCGCGCGCGTAGCGTAGCGGCCACGCGATGTCCGATTCCACCCGGTCGCCGTGTGGTTCGGACTGTCCGTCGGCAGCATCCGACGAGACAGCGTCGGAGGAGCTAATGGCCCCCCACCTCCGAGACGCCGTAGAGACCCTGCGGTTTCACGATGAGCATGACCACGAGCACGAGGAACACCATCATCTCGGGGAGTCCTGTGAAGTTGATGTGGTTCTGGAACCACCACGTCATGGTAGAGTCGACGAAACCGACCAACAGCGCAGCCACGACGGTCCCACGGAACGTCCCCAGCCCGCCCACGATAACGACAACGAAGGCGGGGAGGAGCGTCTCTGCGGCGAGGGGGACCGACGCGCCCCACGCGGGATCCCAGGCGAGTAACACACCGGCCGCGCCGGCGATACCGGTTCCCAGTGCAAACACGACGGTGAAGACCCGCCGAACGTCCACACCAAGTGCCGAGAGCATCTCGCTGTCCTCACTCCCGGCCCGGATGAACAGGCCGTACCGTGTCTGAGTCAAGAAGAGGTGCACGCCGGCGACAGTCAAGACGCCGAACAGAATCTGGAACAGTTCGAGACCGCCGATTGACGCACCGAAGATATCGACCGACTCGCGCAACACCGTCGGTTTCGTCCCGAGGACCGCCTGCCAGACGGTCGACGGCTGCAGCCCGTAAAACAGGATGACGATACGGGCGAGTTCGTCTAAGACGAGCGCGACGCCGAACGTCAGGAGAATCTGATACAGCGGTGGCCGGTCGTAGATGCGCCGGACCAGCTGTGTCTCGATTCCGGCCCCGAGCGCGGCGAGCACGCCGAACGCGACGACAATCGCGACGGCAAAGCCCAACAGCCCGGTCACGGTGGTACCGCCAGCAGCCAACGTCACCAAGACGAGTCCACCGAGGTACGCACCAATCATCGTAATCGAGCCGTGAGCGAAGTTCAACACCCCCATGAGACCGAAGACGAGCGTCAGCCCGGAGGCAATCATCACGTACAGTCCAGCCTCGGCGAGGCCACGCACGAGCACGTCGACTACGTTCCCCGGCGAGAGGAACTCGACGAGCGCATCGATAAACAGCAGTGACATCATGCCGAGAGATACCTCCGGAGCCGATCCGAGTCAGTGTCTACGTCTGCCGTTGCGCCGCTGTCGACGACCGTCCCGTGGTCGAGAATATAGAACCGGTCAGCGACATCGAGGGCCAACGGAAGGTTCTGCTCGACGAGAAGTATCGTCGTTTCCGCCGCCGTTTCTGCAAGGGTATTCGCGACGGTTTCGACAATCTTCGGAGCAAGCCCCTCGCTGGGCTCGTCAATCAACAGGAGGTCGTTCTCACCGACGAGGCCGCGAGCGATTGCGACCATCTGCTGTTGGCCGCCCGACAACGCCCCGGCGCGCGCGTTCTGTCGCTCGTCGAGGGCGGGGAACGTCTCGAACACGAGGTCGAGTTTTTCTTCAACCGCGGCCGCGTCCGGCACTGCAGCCCGAATGTTCTCGGTGACGGTAAGCTGTGAGAACATCCGTCGGTCCTCCGGAATCCACCCGATACCGCGCTCGGCTACCTCGTTGGTGTCGAGCCCGACGAGGTCCTCGCCGCGGTAGCGAACAGCTCCGTCGCGCGGCTGCGTGAGTTGGAGCACAGACCGAATCGTCGTCGTTTTGCCGACGCCGTTGCGCCCCATCAGAGCCACGACCTCACCTTCGTGTACCTCGAGGTCGACACCCTCGAGAATGTGGCTGTCGCCGTAGTAGCTGTGGACGTTCTCCAGCTCTAACAGCGGTGGCTCCCCTTCACTCATGCTGGCTCACCATCGGTCGCCAAGTCGCTCTCCGTCGGGTCGTAGCCGCCGAGATACGCCTCCTGAACGGCCGGGTCGCCGCGGACGGCTTCGGGCTCGTCGTCGGCAATCACCGCACCTTGGTTCAACACGACTACGCGGTCGGACACCTCCATCACGATGTCCATGTTGTGTTCGACCAGCAGCACGGCGTGGTCGGTTGCGACGTCCTCGATGAGGTCGATAATCCGTCCGACACTTTCTGAGGAGACGCCTGCATTCGGCTCATCCAAGAGGAGTACGTCCGGGTCGCCCGCGAGCGCGATACCGACTTCCAGTTGGCGCTTTGCGCCGTGAGAGAGCGCACTCGCCGGGGTCTCAGCTGCGTCGGCGAGCCCGACGCGGTCGAGGACTGCGTACGCCTCGTCGAGATACCGGTCGAGCGCGCCCGCGTTACGCCAGATGTTGAGCCGGTCCGGGCCGGCCGCTTGAGCCGCGACGCGAACGTTCTCCAGGACGGTTGCCCCGGGAAACACGTTCGTCACCTGGTACGACCGGTGGATACCCATCGCCGCAATCTCGTGCGGCTCAGCGCCGACGAGTGACCGCTGAGCACCGTCGTGGGGCGTGAATTCGATTTCGCCGTCGGTCGGGGAGAGGGCTCCCGTGAGGAGATTGAAGAAGGTCGTCTTCCCGGCTCCGTTGGGGCCGATTAGCGAGCAGAGCTCATTCTCCGCAAGCTCGAAGTCGACGCTATCGACGGCGGTGAGACCCCCGAACCGCTTCGTGAGTCCGTTGGTCCGGAGCATCTACAGCGAGCAGTTCATCTCGTCACTGTCGGCCGGGATAGTCGTCTCGTCCGCGGAGACGCGCGCGACCGGCTCGCTCGGCTGAACAGCCGCACCCCACGCGTCACTCCACTCGTCTGCCGTCGGCACGACGTCTGCGACGGTCATCTCGGAGCGCGCCTGGTTGTTGTACCCCTGGAAGGTGTACCCGCCTTCGCCTTTCGGGGTGTCTGTGACGGTCATCTCCCGCATCGCACTCGCGATGTCTGCCCCGTCGGTCGAACCGCTCTCCTCGACCCCCTGCACGATTGCCGAGGCGGCGGTGAACGTTCCAGAGGTAAACAGGTCTGGCACCCGGCCGTAGGCGTTGACGTACCTGTCGACGAACGTGTTGTTGATTTCGTTGTCGTACTGGTTCCAGTGGTAGCGGGTGGTGAACGGTCCGACACCGAGTCCGTCCAGCTTCTCCTGTGTCAGCGGCGTTCCCAACTGATTCTGGAGCAAGCCGCCGACGACGTTGTTGGTGATTTCGGTCGCGAAGCCACCGAACACCGTGAAGTCGTAATCACCCTGCAGATACGACGTGAACAGCGCCGGCAGCGTCGCGACGGTGAACCCGCCGACGATGCCCTCTGCACCCGCCTCGACGGCGTTGTCGAGCAGTCCCTCCCACTCGCCGTACCCCTGTGGAACGAACCGCTTCCCGACGATTTCGACCCCCTCGTTCCGGAGAACCGACTCGTAGTTGTTGACGACTGCGCGACCGAACGAGTAATCAGCGCCGAACAGAAAAACTCGCGAGACGTCGGATTCGCGTGCCACGTACTTGCCGCCGGAGCGCGCATCCATCGCCGTGTTCTCCGAGGCGCGGAAGATTTGTTCCCCACAGGTTTCTGCAGTTGCCGTCGCGGATGCGGACGCAGCAGGTCCCATCATGTACGGGACGCCCGCCTGCTTGGCGACGGTTTCGGCAACGCGGCTGGCCGCGCCTGAGGACGCACATCCAAACAGCATATCCACGTCTTCGCCGGTGACGAGGTTCGTCGCCAGCGACTGCGCGTTGTCGGCCGAGAACTGCGTATCTCGGATGTACAGCTCGTAATCGACGTCACCGACTGTGACCGTCTGTGAGCCGGATTCCGCGGTGACGCTCGGCTCCTCACCCGCCTTGTACGCGAGACCAGACGAGAACCCCCACACGCCCTGCTGGCCGTAGTACTGGAGGTCTCCCGAGATTGGTTGTAGTACGCCGATTTTGACCGTTCCTGCTGCGTTTGTCCCTTCCATTGTCGTTCCTGTTGGCGTCGTGTCTGTGTCTGTTCCGTTGCCACCGCCGTCGCCGTCGGTGCTGCTGGAACAGCCAGCGAGGCCAGCGAGGCCCGCCGCCCCAACTGTCGCCAGTGCACGTCGTCGTGTGATACCTGGGCTCATACAAAACTACCCTCATTGTATACCCCCATCAACTGCATCGTTAATATGTGAACATTGCCCACAGCAGCCGGTAGACGCGCTGCTATCGGCAAACGAGTGCGAACCTAGTCACAGCGGTGGTCCACCACTGAAAGTGGGGTCGAAGCGCGCAGTTACGTCACTTGTCGAGTTCGGTCATCACGTCGACCACCCGGGAGAGCATCTTCCGTTGCCCGCGCCGGAGATTCTTCGAGACCGCTGGCTTCGAGACATCGAACTCATCAGCGAGGGTGCTGAGTGTCGCGGACCGGGGACTCTCGAAATACCCCTCGTTGGCGGCCGTCTCAAGCGTCTGTCGCTCGACATCCGAGAGGTCCTGACACCCTTCGATGAGCTTCATCGCCGCGCCGGCGTTCTGGACGAACCCCTGTAAGTCGGGCATCTCCGGCGTCGTCCGTTCTAAGACGGTGTACTCGTTGTCTCTGTCGAGTCGAGAGAGCGTTCCGTCCGCCTCACCAGCGTCGTCGAAGCCGACGTGCCACACCTCGGAGCCGTCTGCGATATAAAACGGACCGGTGATGTATCCGCCCCCTTCGCGAATCGTTCCCATCGCAGCCGTCTCGTCAATCGCGGTTCGGATGTGAGCAACACCGTCCGTCTTCGAGATGAGATCGTACTCGTGGAGTGCATCGTGGTCGTGGAGCGTGTCGAGACCCTCATCGAGTGCGAAGGGGTCACTCGCCTCGACAGCCATTCGGGTTTGTAGCTGTTGTCGCGCCGTATCGAACTCCCAGTGAACCGCGGAGAAGGCTAGCTCGTGTTCCTCTGTCGCGTGGATGAACGGACAGTCGTACTGCTCCATATCCAGCGTGACATCAATCATAGCGCTCCCCGTTTCCGGTAACATTTGCACCGCAGAACATAAATCTATCCCAAACAATCATGTTGATGTCTACGATGAGTCGCCAAACCGGTCGCTAACGGCGTCTCTATCGATTTTCGACGGCCCGGCGTGAGGGAACTCGTCGACGAACGCGAGCGTCTTCGGATGTTTGAACCGCGCCAGCCGGTCGTCGAGAAACGTTTCGAGCCGCTCGATTGTGAGCGACTCGTCGCCTTTGATGACCGCTCGTCCGACCGTGCCCCAGGTCTCGTCTGGGACGCCGATAACGATTGCCTCCTCGATGTCTGGGTGGTCGGTGAGCGCATCCTCGACCTCGGCAGGGTAGACGTTCTCCCCGCCGCTCACGAACATGTTCTTCTTCCGTCCCTCGATGTAGTAGTAGCCGTCACCGTCGGCCCGGGCCAGGTCGCCGGTGGACACCCAGCCGCCGCCGAAGGTCGCTTCTGATTCGCTCGGGGATGCGAGGTATCCGTCGGCCGCAGCGGGGCTGGACAGTTCGAGCTCGCCCACATCGCCCGTCGGAACGGTGTTCCCGTCGTCGTCGACGACGCGGACACTGACGTGCGGACCGGGGACCCCAACTGAGGCTGCCTTCTCACGCGGCCAGTCGTCGGGCATCGCGAAGTTGTTCGGCCCACACTCCGTCAGCCCGTACCCTTGCGAGAGGTCGACGCCGCGGTCCCACCACGTCTCCAAGACATCACGCCGGCAGGGGCCACCGCCGGATTTGGCAAATCGGAGCGAGGAGAGGTCGGTCGCGTCCCACTGCTCGTGAGTCGCCATCATGCGTAACACGGCAGGAACAGCGACTAACACGGTGGCGTTTCGCTGAGCGAGCACTCGCAACACCTCCCCGGGGTCGAACTCCCGAGCGATAACGACGGTTCCGCCGACGTGGAAGAGTGGCACCGTCAACACGTTCCACCCCCCGGTGTGGAACATCGGGAACGGCATCGGCGTCGTGTCGGTCTGACCGAGGCCCCAGGCGGCGATTGTCGTCATCGAGTTCCAGTACACCGCTCTGTGGGGGATGACCGTCTCTTTGGGTGTTCCGGTCGACCCACCGGTGTGCAAGAGCAAGTGTGGGTCTTCGAGGCTGGCCGGTGACTCCGTTGGCGTCGCTGGCGCCCTCGTTCGAGCAGTATCCAGCGATGTTCCACAGGGCGTGTCGGTTTTCGCGTCCGGATTCTGTTCACCGACGAGGAACGTTTCGGGGTCATTGGCCCCCGACAGCAGCGGGTCGAACAGCTCTGTAAGCGACGCCTCAACCACGAGAGCAACGGGGTCGACTCGCGCTGCTAACTCTTCGAGTTCGGGAGGGGCCAATCGGTGGGAGACGGGGGCGAGCACCGCCCCGAGTTTTCCCGTCGCAAAAAAGAGGTCGACCAGTGCGGGCCGGTTTCGCGAGACAGCAAGCACGTGGTCGCCGGCTTCTACGCCCGCCTCAGTGAGGGCTGTAGCCGTTTTCTCGGCGCGCTCATCGAGCGCTGCGTACGTGTACTCCGTTCCGGTCGTCGCGTCGACGAGTCCGACCCGGTCCGGGGAGAGTGACGCGCGCCGGCGGCTCCAGTCACCGACCCAGTCGGGGGCGAACTCAGCCATCGGTGAGAAATGCGCTCAGTCGCTCGTTCACTCGGTCGGCCTCCTCGATGAAAAAGAGGTGTGAGCCGCCCTCGACGATCATGGCGTCGGCGTCGTCGATTCCATCGAGTAGGAGTTCACTGTTCTCGACGGGGAGCACGCGGTCGGCCGTACCATGCATCACAAGCGTCGGCACAGCAACGTCGTCCAGCCGGTCTGCCACGTCGAACGCAGCGACAGCGCCCGCCTGCGCCTCACGCGCGACTGGAGGCGCATCCGAGTCGACCCTCGCGTCGATAATCGACTCGATGAGGTCCGGATTCGCGTCCATGAAGCCGTCTGTCACCGCCGGAGCCATCTTGTGTCGGATGGCCTCGCGTTCGGTCGCGCCTTCCGGTACGTCGAACATCCGTGCCATCGTCTCGTCTGGTGTCGGGACGGCGTCGTCCCCGCCCGGTGACGTACACGCGAGCGTGAGCGACGCAGCCCGGTCGTACGCGAGTGCGTACTGAAGCGCGACCATACCACCCATCGACGCTCCGACGACGTGTGCCGCGGTCGTGTCGGTTGCATCGAGGACCGCTTCCAGGTCCCCGGCCATCGCTTCGATACTGTACGGCGGGTCGGGGACCGTCGATTCGCCGGTGCCGCGATTATCCCACAAAACAACGCGATACTCGTCGGCGAGCGCGTCTGCCTGCCACTGCCACATCCAGCGCCCGTAGCCGAGTCCTTCACAGAAGACCACCGTCGGGGCAGACGCCTGCCCACGAACCTCGTAGGCGATCTCGACCCCGTCGTGTTCTGCCAGAGGCATATCTACTCCCACAACACCCCCCACTATCAACAGGTCCATTCACATGTTAACCCAGTCGCGAGCGGGAGCACACCGCTCACCAGTAGCTCGGTTACTGAAGTGACGACCCGCGTCCGGCAGAAATGATGTATTCTCAATGTATCAGAGTCACCGGTAGCATTTTATTAGTGAACTGCTTGGCTGCGTACGCACCGACTACCAAGCAGTTCGCTCGACTCACCCCAGTGTCCACACCCAGCCCAATCCGCGTCCTGCACGTCGATGACGAGCCAGGCTTCGGCGACATGGTCGCAGAGTTCCTCGAACGAGAAGATGCGCACCTCGACGTGACGACAGCGACGAGTGCCGCTGACGGTATCGAGCGGCTGGAGGAGACCCAGTTTGACTGTATCGTCTCCGACTACGACATGCCCGACCAGAACGGGCTCCAGTTTTTCGAGTCGGTCCGAGACGCCCACCCGAATCTCCCGTTCATTCTATTCACGGGTAAGGGGAGCGAGGAAATTGCGAGCGATGCAATCTCGGCCGGCGTCGACGACTACTTACAAAAGCAGGGTGGCACTGGCCAGTACACGCTGCTCGCCCACCGAATCACGAACGCGGTCGCACAGTATCGGTCCGAACAGGAGATAGAGGCCAGCCAGGAACGGCTCTCGCTGTTCTTCGAACAGTCACCGCTCGGCGCGCTCGAGTGGACCGCGGAGTTCGATATCGCGCGGGCTAACGAACAGGCCGAGGAGATTCTCGGATTCGCCGAGGAAGAACTGGTCGGCAGCTCGTGGCGGCGGCTCATCCCGGAGGCCGAACAGGACGGCGTCGCCGAGATGTTCTCCGAGATGCTCGCCGAGTCGAAGGCGTACGACGTCGAACAGGAGACCATCACCAGCGACGGCGAGCGAATCATCTGTGAGTGGCACCACCGCGTCGTCAGGGACGAGCTCGGTGACATCGTCACGGTGTTCTCGAAGTTCCAGAACATCAGCCAGCGAGTCCGACGTGAGGAGAAGCTCGCCAAGGAGCGTGCGTTTACCGAACAGGCACTCGACACGCTCGACGACGTGTTCTACGTCGTCGAGGCCGACGGGACGCTCACGCGGTGGAACGAGCGCTTGAGCGATATCACCGGCCGCTCCGACGTCGAACTGGATGGGAAAGACGTTCAGACGCTGTTTTCACCAGCCGACCGCGACAGCGTCAGCGACGCAATCGAGACGGCTGTCGAGGCGGGGACAGCGACCGTCGAGGCGAGCTTGCTCACCGCGGCGGGTGAACCGACCCCGTACGAGCTCACCGGCAGGCGGTTGACCGACCCGCACGGCGAGTTCGTCGGCATCGTCGGCATCGGGAGGGACCTCTCGGAACGCAAAGAGCGCAAGGCGGAGCTTCAGTTCGTTCACGACCTGCTGGACCAGACCGAACAGATTGCCGATGTCGGCGGGTGGGAACTCGAGATGGAGACGGGAGAGATGTTCTGGACGGCGCATCTGTTCGAGATGCTGGGCGTCGACTACGAGGACGCGCCGCCGCTCGACGAGGCGCTCGACGTGTACGTCGAAGAAGACCGGGAACGCGTCGCAAACGCAATCGAGACGGTGGTCGCGACGGGCGAACCAGCCAAGGTCGAAGCCCGGTACGAGCGTCCGGACGGGGAAATTCGGTGGTTCGGCGTGCAGGGCGAGCCCGGTATCGAGGACGGCGAGGTGACGCGGATTCGCGGGGCCGTACAGGACATCACCGAGCACAAGCAGCGCGAGGCGCAACTGGAGCAGTTCGCATCCATCGTGAGCCACGACCTCCGAAACCCGCTGAACGTGGCAGAAGGGCGGCTCGAACTCGCACGACAAGAGTGCGACAGCGAGCACTTGCCCCGCGTCGCACAGGCCCACGAGCGGATGAGCGACCTCATCGCGGACCTCCTCGACCTGGCGCGGGGAGACGGGCGGGTGGGCGTGATAGAGCGTATCGACCTCGGAGCGCTTGCGGGAGAGTGCTGGGACGCAGTCGAGACGGGGGACGCGACGCTGGTGAACGACGCCGAGAGCCATTTCCACGCCGACCAGAGCCAGCTCAAGCAGTTGCTCGAGAATCTGATTCGAAACGCAATCGAACACGGCGGCGACGACGTGACGATTACGATAGGCGACCAGCCCGGCGGCTTCTACGTCGCCGACGACGGCCCGGGAATTCCACCCGAAGACCGCGAGCAGGTGTTCGAGCCGGGGTACTCGACATCGACGGACGGGACCGGATTCGGACTGAGCATCATCAAACAGATTACCGAAGCCCACGGCTGGACCGTCAACATCAACACCAGCGCCGACGGCGGGGTACGGTTCGAAGTTACGGGCGTCGAGTGACCCTGTCGGTCAGTGGTCGTCGTCGACGTACGGGTTCGCTTCGGCGTACGGGTTCTCGCGCGTCTGCGGTGGGTGTTGGACGCGGACGTACGGCGGTTCGTCGATGTACTCCACGAGCGAGGTCGTTCCGACGAAGCCACACGGTGATTTCCGGAGCGCGAGATACTGTCGCCCGGCGTCATCCACCCACGTGTCGAGAACCTGCTCGACGGAGTCGCGGTAAAACGCCGCGACCTCGTCGGGCACCGTGTTCGGATTCAGCACTTCGAGCAGGGCGCTGTCGGGGTCGAGGAGTTGCGCCTCCTCGAAGTACCGGACCCGGCGGGCGGCCTCGTGACCCAGCGTGTGGACGATGGCGTTCCCGTTCACCAGCGAGTACGTCGTCCCGTCGGTTTCGTCGTGGAGGCGCTTGAGTAGCTCCGTCACCGTCTCGGGGTCGTGTTCGGGGGTGAAGACACACGACCGGCTCTCGTCCCACGTGCCCACGAGGTCGACGACCGCGAGCTGCCCGGAGTCGAGAAACGCCTCGACGTCGTAGCCGTGGCCCGACAGGAGCTGTTGGGTGCGACTTTCCCGTAGCTCGATCGTCGGCACGAGAATTACTTTCTCGTCCGTTTCGAGCCCGTGACGCAGGAGCGCGCTGAAGAAGACGTTGAGATTCGCCCGGCCGTCGTGTTCGAGTAAGACGCCCGCACCACGCACCAGTCCGCCGCCGGCGAGTGCGTCGAGTCCATCGATACCGACTGGCGTGTGTGCGTGGTCTTTCAGCGCCGGGGGTTGTGAACGCCGTTCCGGAGCCAGCCGAAGCCCGTCGGTCCCGAACTCGACTTCCATCTCGCGGCGGTCGTAGTCGACGCCCCGCATCTTCGTGATTCGGAGGAAGTTGTGCGGGTCGTCCTCGATGGGCCGCTGCGCGAGTTCGATAACGCCGTGGGTCGTGAACTCGAGCGTCTCCGTCGTCCTGTCGTTCCCCTGCTCGGCCGTGAACAGACTCGTCGCGCCGAACTCGTCGGAGAAGAACCGAATCAGGTCCAGGACGGACCGGCGGAACCGCTGTGGGTCGTTCGCGATGACCGAAAGCCCGGAGACGCTGTCAAGGACGACGCGGTCGACCGGGCCGAACCGTCCGAGATACTCGCGGACGTACTCGGGGGTAAAGGGGAGACTGAACCCCTCGGCGAGCATCTCGTCACCCTCGTCGTCGGCCGCCAGCGTCTGGAGGGTGAGTTCCTCCTCGCCGCTTTCGATCGTCTTGCCCACGCTGGCGTGGATCGAGGTGACGGAGAGGTTCTCGTGTTCGAGTTCGAACGCGAAGTCGGCAAACGACTGTCGGAGTTCGTCGATGGTCTGTTCGGTGCTGATGTAGAGACACTCCTCGCCTGCATTGAGTCCCGCCTGGAGGAACTGCATCGACAGCGTCGACTTGCCGCTTCCGGGACCACCGATGAGTAGCGTCGATCGGTTTGCCGGGTAGCCGCCGTCGAGCATTCCATCAAGCACGCGCGACCCGCTGGAGACAGAAGTATGACCCGTCATCTGTCCCCGTATACGGTCAACGCACATAATAAAACCACCTCTCAGTATCTGGGCTGCAACCGCCCCAGCGTCTCCCGTGGGAACTGCTCAGTCGCTGTGGCTCACTGTCTCGACGCTCGCAGTGAAGCCGACATCGCGAAGCCGGGCCGCGAGCGGCAGGCCGATACCCGACGCCGGCGTCAGGACGCCGCCGCTCAGTGGCGAATCCACCTCGCCGCGAACCAGACACACGCCCGCCTCACCGAGCATGCGTGCGGTCGCGCCGTAGCCCGGGTCCCGGTCGGCACCGAACTCGGCCTCCACGGTGAACGGTCCGGCCGTCGCCGTGCCGCGTCCGACGATGCGGACCGTAAAGTGTCCGTTTTCGATCTGCTCGTCGCTCGGCCCCTCGCCCGGGTCAGGGAACACGTACCGCTGAATCCCGTTTCGAATCGGGTCGACAGACATGGCTGCCGTGAACGCGCCGAGTCCGCCGGCGATGAGTGTTGCACGAGCGGCCCCGCCAACGCCGGAGCCGGTCGGGATGCGCTCCGTGCAGCGGAACTCGCGGCCCCACGGGTAGCCGAGCACGGCGTTGCTCCGTCGGACGATACGCTCGTTCACCGGAGCCATCGGCGACGGGCTGGTCCAGCTCGACCGAAGCCGGTCGTTTCGCGGCAACGGGTGTGTTCCCGGGTCGACGCCGCTCCGTTCGCCAGGCGGCGCCAGCGAGTACGGATTCCGTAGCGTCTGTCTGGCGAGCGGGTCGTTCGACACGGCGGCGAACAGTTCGCCGAAGCTGGCGAGCGTGCCACCGCTGACCCCACCACTACTTCGTTCTAGGTAGATGCGAACCGTCTCGCAGGCCCCGCCGAACTCCGCTCGCGCGTGCGACTGAACGAGCAGCGTCCCGATGTCGGCCGGCACCGAATCGAACCCGCAGCTGTGGATGATGCGCGTCTCCGACTCGACCGCGTCGTCGTGATACCGGTCGATGATTTCTCGGACCCAGTTCACCTCGCCGGTGAGGTCACAGTAGTCGGTTCCGGCGGTGACACAGGCGTCGACCAACGGCGTTCCGTACCGCGTGTACGGTCCGACGGTCGTACAGACGACGCGCGTCTGTTCGGCCATCGCGCGAAGCGTCTCAGGCTCCGTCGCGTCGGCAATCACGGTGGGGAGTTCGTCCCACTCGGCAGCTTGCTCGACCAGTTCGGTCTCGACGGCGGCGAGTCGGTCGCGGTTCCGACCGCCCAGAGCGAGCGACAGCTCGTCGGGAGTGTACTGCCTGGTAAGATACTCGGCCACGAGATTGCCGGCGACGCCGGTCGCACCCCAGACCACGAGGTCGTACGGTCGCTGTGAGTCGGTCATCTACCCGGTGTTGGACCTATACCGTCGTAAATCACCGCGGTGGTCGGTGGGGAGTCAGTAGTGGTGGCCGACTCGCGTTTGCATGTGTTAGGCTTGTTCGTCGGTTTCCCACAGCCTCTCGATGAGCTCATCGCCCCACGTCCATTCTCCGTCGTACCAAACTGGAGATGGTTCAACAGAGAGGTAATCGCGGAGGATTGCGTCCGACACGTCATCTCGAATAATTGATTTACCGACAATTGAGGTCGTACCGTCTTGTGTGAACTTGTGCGTGATTAACGAACCAACGCCGAAATGTAGTGAGGGATACGTTTCTGCTTCCACCCGCCATCCCGTCTCGTTTTTATTTAATTGTATGCTGCTGTCCATACTCGATTCCTTCGGGGTGAGCCAGAGGCTATCCATGCCAACACACATATACTGTCCACCGGTGACGCTCTGCGTGCGGGCAATCAACAGTGCATTTCGGAGCGAGAATCCAATACTCAGCAAGTTTGCTGTCATCACTCCAACCTGTGTAGCTGCTTCTTCGGTCACGTCACTGAGCGTCACGACGCCACCAATTGCTCCCTGCTCAACGAGTTCACGACCGGGAATGTACGACGAGCACGCGTTCAGTACGAACGCTCGGGTCCCAACCGAATCCAATGTTTGAGGCGAGAGAATACCGTCCGGGCAGTGTAATCCCTCTATTGAGGCGTGACCAACAAAATGGAACAGGTCTGAGGATTTCTTGAGCCGTTCAGCAAGCTGGTCCGTTGTCAGGTTCTGATACACATCGACGCTCAACTGGAGGTTCTCACGCGATCCGTAGATGGCCTCAGCCTGTTCGACTTCACTTTGCATCTCACCCTCGTTACAGACCAGGGTCACGCTGATTTCTGATCCGCTTGGCTGCTCTGCCGCGTGATAACGCCGAACTCCTGTTTCCAGCAGATGGTTCGCTCCGAAAGGAATCTCTGCCCCTGTCCACAGTGCTTCTCGTTCTGGTGGTTCCGGTATCTCAGTAAATGGGAGTTCTTGACTGAATGTTGACTGGCCCACTGCTGCGCGATCAAGTACATTTTCGGTTTGGACAAATTGACCCAGTGCTGCGTCCCGTGCATCATCTCCCTGAATCGGGATTGGGCGGTGTACTTCGACCGGTATCAACTGGTCGAGTAAGTGAGGTAATATGCTCGCACTGTCGGCAGTCGGCGGTACATATCCCCGTGCAGGCCACTCCGGGACCAGATCAGAAATTGTATCGTACTCGACATTAAGATACTGTGCAGTTCGTTCAGCTAACGAAACGTCGTACAGTTCTGTCCAATCGAAATTCAGTTTCTCTTTCAGTTCCGTCTCTGCTTCCAGCGTCGTCGGATACAACCCATCAGAACGGGTGAGACAGTCGAGAAACACACACTGCTTGAGAAGTTCCACACACTGCTCGGCGAACGACTCCCGTGGTAAGTTCCACGTTCCGTAGCTATCGATATGAATCGCTGGCTCCCCCTCGGTCAGCGTCGCGTTCAGATAAAACGTAACCGGGGCTGCAGCGTAAAGATACTCGTACTGAAACGGCAACGAGAGCGTAATCGACGAGTCGTGGCGTGTTACACTATCAGGAATCCGCAGTTCGTCACCGATTTCGATATCTGGCGGGTGGTTCCGAAGCGTCTGGAACGAACGTTCGGGCGAGAGCGTTTCGAGTCCCGCCGAGAGTTGCGAAATCGCCGTTGCGATGTCTGCTGGCTCGCGGGTTGTAGTAATCGTATCTGTTGGGTGGCGGCGAAGACTACGCACGGCCAGCACGATTTCGCTTGATGTTTCCCACTCAATCGTTACATCGTCCGGGGTGGTCGTGACCCTGAACGGGCCATGAATCTTAGCGTACGATTTTATTGGGCCTGCCAACTCCAGAAGCCACGTACCATCTTGTCGTGAGATAGTCTCGTTAAATCTCAGTGTATGTATATTCGTGCCATCCTCCTCACGTAGACGCACCCAGGCTGCCGCATCCACAGTGAGTCTTTTCGCCTTCAGCCGAACGGTCTGTGACACCGGAACAGCGAGGTCGTCGTCGCTCGGCGTCGGCGTCACCGGCTGATCGGCGTGAATCGCATACTGCTCGCCAGTGACCGGGTCCGCAATCCTGAGTGTCGACCCGTCTGCCTGTATCGAGATGGCGGTATCAGTCACAATGAGTTACTTCCACGCCGACACCCGTAATGTAGATTGCTATTTGATTGCTAGAAGACGATTGTTAATGGAACATACCAGAGCATCTGTGATTATACGTCACGCACTGGTAGCTACCCGAAATCGCTTCGCTGAGTAGCCGCTGACGACTCGAGCGACCAGTCTGGGGTCGAACTTAACAAATCTGCACACGTTAAGCGGGTAATGGGTTTCGTGAATCGGTTTCGGATGAGTGGGCCCGAGGTTGCGGTGTTCGTCTCCGGGGTGTCGAGTATGGGGCTCGAAATCCTCGCGGGACGGGTCGTCGCGCCGCAGTTCGGGAGCTCGATCTACACGTGGGGGAGCATCATCGCCGTCTTTCTCGCCGCGCTGAGTCTGGGGTATCATCTCGGTGGGAAACGCGCAGGAACGCGGGCGACGACCGACCGGCTCGTGCGCCTGCTCGTCGGCACGGCCGGCTACGTGGCGCTGCTCATCTTCTTCGGCGACCAGCTACTGCTCTCGACGACCGCGTTCCCCCTCCCGAGTCGCTTCGCCTCCCTTCCGGCGGTGATACTCATGTTCGGGCCGCCGACCTACCTGCTCGGGTTCATCAGTCCCTACGCCGCACAGCTCTCACAGAAGGAGGGAATCGGCGAAGCCTCCGGACACGTGTACGCGCTCGGCACTATCGGGAGCATCGTCGGGGCCTTCGGTACGACGTTCTTCCTGATTCCGTACCTTTCGGTGACGTACATCTACCTCACGCTGGGGGGCGTCGCAGTTCTGACGGCGCTGTATCTGGCGCTGCCCGACGACAGCGTCTCGGTGCTCCCCGCGATTGGCGCGGTCGTCCTCTTGATCGCCGCGACGACGACCGGGGCGCTCGGCTACACTGCCCGCGGCGAGGTGGTGTACGAGACACAGACGGCGTATCAGGAACTGGAGGTCATCGACGGGGGTGACACCCGGACGTTGTATCTGGACGGCCAGCGCCACAGTGCGATGGACAAGTCGAATCCGACGCGACACGTCTTCGAGTACACCCGCTACTTCCACCTGCCGTATCTCTACGCCTCCGACCCCGACGACATCGACAGGGTGCTGTTCATCGGCGGCGGGGGATTCAGCGGTCCCAAGCGCTTCGCCGCCGAGTACGATGCCACGGTCGACGTCGCGGAGCTCGACCCCGAAGTCGTTCGGGTCGCCGAGGAGTACTTCCGCGCCAACGAGTACGACATCAACACCTACGTCCAGGGGGGTCGCCAGTTCCTCCAGGGGACCGACAACAGCTACGACCTCGTGGTGTTGGACGCCTACAAGCGCGACAAGGTACCGTTCCAGCTCACGACGCGCGAGTTCATGGACCTCGTGACGGAGCGGCTCTCGCCAGACGGGATGGCGGTCGCGAACATCATCTCCTCGCCGTCCGGGCCGGCCTCCGAGTTCTACCGGGCGGAGTACAAGACGATGAACGCGTCCTTGGAGCAGGTGTACGCCTTCCCGACCAGCGACACCGGAGCCATCCAGAATATCGAACTCGTCGCGACCAAGAGCGACACGCGGGTGACACAGGAACAGCTTCGCGAGCGCAACCAGGACCGCGAGATCGGCATCGACCTCGCGGACGCAATCGACGGCTACACGACGGACGTGCCGACCGACGACGTGCCCGTGTTGCGCGACGACCGCGCGCCCGTCGACAGACTGCTGGACTCGATGGTCGGCCAGCGCTACGTCATCGAAGAGACCGGCTCCGGGAGCGGAGACGACGACACGAATACGACTGAGCCTGCTGCGGCCCGGGGTGACCCAGCGCTGACGGTCCGTGATAGTGGGGCCGTCACCCGCGGGCAGGGTCTACACATACGTTAACACAGCCCCGGAGAGGTTTTCTATCCCGCCTGGCTTGTGTGTCGCATGTCCGTCGAGGCGGTCGCGACCGTACTCGCGCGCCACGACCACATCTCCGTCGTTCCGCACCAACAGGCGGACGCCGATGCGCTCGGGAGTGCAATCGGTCTCGCGACGACCGTCGCTACCGATGCCGACATCGTTCTCCCCGATGGCCTCGCACAGGGAGGCCGCCGACTCGCCGACGGGCTCGACGTAACACTCACTGGCGTCGACTCGTGGACGCCGCCGTCGGACACTGTCGCCGTCGCCGTCGATACACCCTCGACGGCCCGCCTTCCCGGACTCGACGTCGGGACGGTTGACGCCCCGCTCGTTGTCATCGACCACCACGAGCCCGGGGACCTCTCCGCGCTCGCGACCGCAGAGTACCGGAGTACGGCGGCTGGAGCGACAGCCGCGCTCGTTCCGACCGTGGCGGCGGCGCTGGACCGGCCGCTTCCCCCGACGGGTGCGATTGGGCTTGCGGTCGGCCTGTACGCCGACACGCAGGGGTTAGCCGGCGCTGCCAAGTCGGAACTGCAGTGTTTCGGGGAGTGTGTCGCCACAGCCGGGTCGCGGGCGGGTGAAATCCCACCGTTGTTGAGGAGCCGTAGCCCGGGCTTCAGCCGTCGGATGGCGGGCGTCAAAGGCGTCGTCCGTGCAGACGGCTTTCGTGCCGGCGAGACGCTCGCACTCGTGACGACTGTCGGTGGAGAACAGAGCGCCGTCGCGACGGCGTTGCGGAGCGCCGGCGCGGACTACGCGTTCGTCGTCTCCGACCGCGACGCCGAGACGTGGGTCGTCGGACGCACCCGCGAGGAGACGGCACCGCTCCAGTCCATCCTCGACCCGTTGGTCGAGGGGTTCGGCGGCCAGTCGGGCGGACACCCGGAGGCCGCAGTCGCGAAATTACAGACGACGGAGACGGAAGCTGTGCGAGCGGCTGTGCGTGACCATCTGGCGACGGTACTCGACAAGTCGCTGACCGAGCTTTCCTGACGCACTCGGCCGTGTCTAGTGTTCAGACGACGTAGGCGAGTGTAGCGAGACCGGCCGTTTCGAGCACCAGTATCAGCATCGTCAAGCGGACTGCGAGCGGCGAGCCGGATACACGGGCGTGGACCACTCCTCACCGGCGCGGAACCACCGGATTGAAGCGACCGGTCGCGAAAGCCAGCCACGTACGGCTACGCCGATGAGCGACCTGGACCAGCCGCCGACGCCCGATTGCCTGCTTGAGCGTCTCAGACGAGGGGCCCGAGAAGCGACCGCGTGTCTCGACCGCCTCGACGCGGCCGACGCTGAAACCCGCAAGCGTGCCCTGCAGGCAGTTCAGGCTGTGGCTGAGGAGTCGCCACGCTCTTTTTCCGCGCTCACCCGTCCGCTCTCGGTGTTCCTGACCGACGACGACCGAGCCGTCCGGCTCACGGTCGCGAAGCTGTTCGTCACGCTGGCACAGTCCGAGCCTGCGGCCGTCGTTTCTGTCGCGGACGAACTCGCCGACCGGCTGGCCGACGAGGGGGAGTTCTACTACGTCCGGGCGCGGAGTGCGGAAGCGCTCGGCTACGTGGCAGCCGACTCGCCCGACGCTGTCACCGACCCGGAGACGCTGGCCGACCTCCACATCGGACTGGCGTTCGATGAACCCGAGGTGAGAGAGAAGCTCGCGAAGGCGCTGGCGTACGTCGCAGTCGGTACTCCGGAGCGACTGCGCCACCACGTCGATTCGCTGGCCGACCAGCTCGACGACGACAACGAACTCGTCCGGTACCATCTCTGTACGGCGCTGGTCGTCGTCGGCTGTGCGTCTCCGGAGACGTTGCTCGACGTCGCGAAGCCGCTCCGACGGCAACTCGGTGACGAGAATCCGTACGTGCGGGGGCGGGCGGCCGAAGCGCTTGGCCTGCTCGCAGTGTCCGACGCTGGCGTCGAGATAGAACGCGAATTAGAGAGTGTCGCAACCGAGGACGACGCTCCGCCGTTCCTGACCGACCGGGTAGCGTTCTGTCGCCGGCAGTTAGCGACCGAAACCTCTGTCGAACCCCCCGACGGAGTCGGCACTATCGAGTCGGTTCGAACGGGAACCGACGACGTGGTCGAGGAGATGAACGCGTCCGCGGACGGAGTGTGTTCCCACTGCGGACTCGTGTTGTCCGAGACAGGGCCACCGATGTGTCCACAGTGTGGTGCGCCCCGCTGACGGTCTCTGACACCCCGATTTCGAGCGAAGGCGTCTCACCCGCGAGCGAACACCTCGCTCGACGGACCCGGGTACTCACAGCAGAGCTATCGACATCCTCACGGCAACGCCGGCAGCAACTGTGTGGCGCTGAGGTGCGTGTCGACGACGCCACCCAACGCGAGCAGTAGGAATGCGACGGTGAGGAGCAACAACACGTCCCGTTTCGATATCCCTTGTGCGCTGGACATCGTTCCTCGGTTCCTGCTTATCCTGTTGGTGTACTGGTCGTGTTCGTCGCCGGCGTTCCGGTCGGTCCGGGCGTCGGCGTCGGACTTGCTGTCGGCGTCGGACTCGCTGTCGGCGTCGGGGTCTGCGTCGCCGTTGAGGTGGTAGTACTCGTTTGTGTCGGAGTATCCGTTGCTGTTGGGGTCGGCGTCGGAGTATCCGTCGCCGTCGGGGTTGGGCTCGGTGTAGCCGTCGGTGTCGGTGCCGCCGTCGGCGTTGGGGTAGCCGTAGGTGTCGGGGTCTCCGTCGGTGTATCGGTGTCCGCTGGCGTATCGGTACTCGTCGGCGTCGAGGTGGCTGTCGGGGAATCGTCGCCGACGAACTCTACCCCGATACCGATGCTCGAGGAGAAGCCTGCACCGCTGCCACCGCCACCGAGCACACCGGCACCGAGCAGCGCGACGGCGACCAGCAGCGCCGCGAGTAGCGTGCGAGCGCGAGCGCTACCCATCAGTCACCACCCCCGTCGGGGAGTTCGTTCGCGTCGCTGGACTCTCCGCTATCTGCTCCACTCGCCGTCGCGTCGCGGTACAGCGAGACGACCTCGCTGACCGCCAGTCCAGTCGCGGGGAGTATCACGAACACCAGGAGGCCGGCGTCGGAGCTCGCAAACGAGACGACGTGTCCGATGAGCGGGATGTGGAACTGCACCACCCCGACGACGTTCTCCGTCGGCACGGGTTGCGGGTCGACGTCCTCATTCGCGTCGCCCTTCGTTCGGAACGCCGTCTCCCCGTTCTCGTCCAACACCGCGACGACGCGGTGGGTAACGAGCTGGTCGCTTTCGGGGCGCTCGTAGGTGATGACTTGGTTCTGTTCGATCTGTGGCGTCGGCTGATCATCGACGACGACAACGTCGCCGGCATTGATTTCAGGCGACATACTGTCGGAGAGCACGACGTAGCTGTGGCTCGCGCCCGCGACCTGCGGGACGGCGTAGACGACGAACGGCAACACGGCTAGTATGAGGACGATAGCCCCGATTGTCTGACCGCTCGGGAGTCGAGCTGTCATTCGATGGTCACCCGCTGTCCCGTCGTTCGATTGCAGCGACTCGGAGTCATGCTTGTAGGTTCACCTCGATGTCGAGTTCGACGGTCTGACCCGCCAACTCCTCGGCATCGTCGTCGACCTCCCAGTCGACGAACAGTTCGGTCGTGGCGCCGCTGGCTAACCGAGCGGCGGCGGCAGTGCATCTCTCGCCGCCCCCGTCCGTCAGTTCCGCCAGTTTCCGTGGGCCGAAGAGCACTTCCCGGCCACCGTCGTCGGTGTCCAGACCGATTTCGACCGTCAGGACCTCGGCCAGGGAATCGCTGTCACTGTCGTCGTCAGCCCGTTGGTCCTCTTCCTCTTCCTCTTCCTCTTCCTCGGTATTCTTTGATTTGTTATTCTTGCTACCCTTCTCCTCGGCGCGGTCGGAGTTACCCTGTCGTTGCCCGTTTCCGTCGCCGGTCTCTGAAGCGTGCTTGCACGCGTCGTTCTCGTAGGTGATTCCGCCGATGGAAACAGACGCGATATACCCGTTCTTGCCGCCCGACTTCTTGAGTAATCTCGTCTCTCCGCCGGGCGAGACGGTCCGCTTGCTCGTCTCGCCGTCTCCGTACTCGACAGTTGCCCGGACGGGGTCAGCAGATTCGTCCTCGAACTCGACTTCCGCTGTCCCACAGCCGTTGAAGTCAACATCGGCGACGGCGTCGGCGTCCGTCCCACTGGATGCCCCACCGTTCGGATGGCTAACATCAGATACGCAGAGTGCGAGACCCGCATCCAGCGTGCCGGTGTTCCTGAGAGTCACCCGCTCAGTGTCCCCTGCTCCGGGCGCCACGCCGTCAATGGTGATGACTGGGTCCGCACCCTCGTCGACAGAGAGTGACACCGTCCCGGCCTTGACCGAGATATTCCGCTGTTCGTCGTCCGAGAACAGCGACCACGTTCCGACGCCCGCGGCGCTCATCGAGCCACCGATGGTGGCGAGACCCGCCAGTAGTCGCCGCCGCGAAAGCGTTGTGAGGGTATCGTCCGTCATTCGCGTTTCCCGTGTAGACGACCCACCGGCGGATTTGAACCGCCGTAATATCAAGATGGGCCAGATATGATTACAACATTTTAATAACCCATCTCAGGGCTCAAGATCGAGAGATAGTTCCTCACCAGTTGCAAGCTTGACTGTGACATCATCAATCCATGCCTCTAGGTCCGGCGATGTACTGTTGGTTTGGAGAGAAAGCGCCTTGACTTCCTGATTTTGGTAGTCAAAGGTTGACGACAAGCTACTGTCGTAGTTCGTCCAATCAATCGGGCCGCTCCCGAGGTCAGAGAGCGTCGGGAGCACCGGGCCACCAACACTATTACCGCCCTTATGACCGGAATCGTCGAATACCAGTGTATTCGAGGCGCCATTTCTGGTGCTGAATGTGTTCCATTCTCCGGTGGTGAAGTTTGGACTGCCTGCCCCGTTGGCGTCTGATGGTAATGCAACTAGTCGGCTGTCGTACCAGCTAGCGCCGTCATTTCCATCGCCTTCTGGTCGTGTGTAGATTAAGAGGTAGATGTCATTCCCAGCGAGCGGGGCATCTTTGTATAAGGAGTAGGAAATTTCGGTGATTTCATCAATTGTATAGCCAGAGAGCGTTGAGATTGATGAGAAATCACCTGCAAAGTAGAAACCTTGCTTGTACTCGCCACCAGTTGCGTTGCCAGTACCAGAGGATGAGTGATCAACAGTCCCCCACGCACCACTACCGCTAACCGAGATGTCAGGCGTGCCTGAGTCTCCGGTGGTATCCCACGGGTTGGAGAATCCAGCCCCCTGACCGTACGGCGTGTCGCCGCTGAGAACGACATCTTTGCCCTGTGCCTCCTGAAGCAACTCAAGGGTAAAATCGACAGAAACACTGTCGGTTTGAATTACGTTTCCAGCGGCTTCGTCAATCTCCCACTGGATATTAAAGTCCTTGACGCTGCTGCCAGAAATAGGCTCGTTAGGGTTGAACTGAACGTTCTCCATCCCAGAAACCAATCCGGATGTGAACATATTACCGCCGATGTCTAACTCTAGACTGAGATAATCTGCAAGTTCCCCAGAACTCCCTCCAGTGGATGAATCGCCGGCCTGTCTCTCTGGCTCAACTAAGCCATTTTCAGCGCTTGAAACAGAATCAATGTCAACATTTAGAAATCCACTGATATTCCCGGCGTTTCGTAGTGTGGTTGTTGCGATCCCTGTGTCGCCCGGTGCTGCGCCGGTAACGCTCAGCGTTGTCGTTTCAGAGCCGTCGTTACCATCTGCAGTGAGGTTGAGTGTACCTGCAGTAACACTATTTCCAGTGCTTTCCTCGGTATCACTAAACAGGGCAAACGTCCCCGCGCCCGCACCTGCGGACGCGACGCCGATGGTGCCCAGTCCCGCGAGTACTCGTCGCCGATTCAGCTCGATCGTAGAGTCGCTTTCGTCTGACATAGTGTAGCCCCCACACACCCACCAGAACGGGGTGTGTTACAGGAGATGCCTGGGGCTACACCCCCTTTTTAATGAACTGCTTACACGTCTGTAAGCGACGAGTACAGAACTGTACGGCGAGTCTAGCCAGATTCAAGCCGAGCTTTCGGAAGTGTAACGGCCGCTTAATCACCGTAGAGACGGTCTGTGGCCAACCCCGCAACAACCGGTCGGATAATTCAACCCGGGGAAACTGTTAAGTAACAAGTTGTTCGTGATTAACATGATGGGGATTGCTCAGTCGTCCACATCGTCGGGGATCGGGGGAGAGATGAGCCGAACGGAGGTTTTCGATATACTCAGTAACGACAGACGACGACACGCGCTTCATTACCTACTCTCCCGCGAGAGCGGGGCCGAGATTGGTGAGTTGTCAGAACAGATTGCCGCGTGGGAAAACGACGAAGCTATCGAAGAGGTCACCGCCGACGAGCGGCGACGCGTCTACGTCTCGCTCCACCAGACCCATCTCCCGCGGATGGACGAGGCCGGCGTGTTGCAGTACGAAAACTCCAGGGACACCATCGAGTTGACCGAGCGCGGCGAATCGCTGCGCGTGTACATGGAAATCGTCGAGGGGAACGATATTCCGTGGAGCGAGTTCTACCTCGGGCTCAGCGCGCTGTCGGCATCACTCCTTGCTGCGCTCTGGATGGACGCGGCGCTGCTCAGTCTGGTTCCCGATCTCGCGTGGATGTGTGTGGTCGTCCTGCTGTTCGGCATTACCAGCGTCGCGCACATCTACTACGCGGACCAGCGCCGACTGGGGAGCGACGGCGCGCCACCGAGCGCGAAATGAGCCGGGCGACGACAGAAACCGAACTGCGTTACTCCAGTTGGTGGTAGTCCAGCTCGTACCCCTTATCGAGCGCTTCTTGGACCGTCTCGCTAGGAGTACCGACTGCCGCAGTGTGTGTCGCCATCCCGCCAACGTCAGCACGCTCGAAGTAGATGTTCTGCTGCCACTCGGGGTCGGTGTTCGGGTGGTCGGTCCGGTAGTGTGCCCCACGGGACTCAGTTCGCTGGAGCGCACCGCGCAGGACGGCTTCTGCGTTCCACAGCATGAATCCGACGTTGACAGCGAACTCGAAGGAGTCGCTGGTGACCGGGCCAACGTCCATGTCGGAGGTTCGCTCTCGGAGCGCATCCAGTTCGTCAAGCCCCGTCTGCAGTGACTCTTCGTCGCGGAGGATGCCGGCGTGCTCCCACAAGAGGTCCTGCAGGTCGACGAACACCTCCATCACATCGTGGCTACCGTCTTGTTCGGCCAGCGACGCGAGGTCGCGAAGCTGTGGCTCTACCATATCACCGATAACGCGGTCCGAGAGCCGACTCGGGCCGTCGACGCGCTCGGCGATGTGCTTGCCGGCGACGGTACCGAACGCGACGGTCTCTGCCAGCGAGTTGCCGCCCAGACGGTTCGCGCCGTGGACGCCCGCCATCGTCTCTCCGATAGCGAACAGTCCGTCGACGCTCGTCTCGCCGTGTTCGTCGACGGCAACGCCGCCCATCCCGTAGTGGGCGGTCGGGGCGACTTCGACCGGCTCGGACGCCATGTCGACGCCGAGACTCTGGAACCGCTCGTACATTCTCGGCAGTCGCTCGCGGATGAACGACGCGTCTCTGTGTGAGATGTCCAGATACACGCCGCCGTTCTCGGTGCCGCGCCCCTCGGCGACCTCCTGTGCAATCGCTCTCGCCACGACATCGCGCGCGTCGAGTTCCATCTGGTCGGGCGAATACCGCTCCATGAATCGCTCGCCCTCGGCGTTGTACAACCGTCCGCCCTCCCCCCGGACCGCCTCGGTCACGAGCCGTCCACCCCACGGTGCCCACTCGGGGTCGTCCTCGTCGACGGCCATCCCCGTCGGGTGAAACTGAACGAACTCCATGTCCATCAGCTCCGCACCAGCATCGTACGCCAGCGCCGGTCCATCACCGTTGTTCTCGTCGTCGCGAGAGGTGTGACGGTTGTAGATAGCCGCGTAGCCGCCGGCTGCGAGCACGACCGTCCCGGCGTTGAAAACGACGTATTCGCCGGTGTCCATGTCGAAGCCGACGGCCCCGTATGCCTCCTCGCCGTCGGAGAGCACGGAGGTGATCATCACGTTCTCGCGGTAGGGGACGGATAGGTCCTGCGCGCGGTTGACGAGTGCGTTCAGCATGGACTCGCCGGTGTGGTCACCGGCAAAGGCCGTGCGGCGGAACGACTGTGCGCCGAAGTAGCGCTGGTCGATGTCGCCGTCGTCGGTGCGGGAGAAGTCCATTCCCCACTCGTCGAGTTCACGAAGCCGGTCGGGCATCTGCTTCGTGACCGTCTCGACCTTGTCGGGGTCGTTGAGGAAGTGTCCCTCGTTGAGCGTGTCGGCTGCGTGAATCGCCCACGAGTCTTCGGGGTCGTGGGTCCCGAGTGCACCGTTAACCCCACCGCGCGCCCACGTGGTGTGTGCGTCGCCGTGGCCCCGCTTCCCGAGGACCAACACGTCATCGACACCACGTTCTGCGAGTTCGATCGCCGTACGAGCGCCGGCCGCGCCGGCCCCGATAACGAGGACGGACACGTCGACGATGTCGTACTCCGGAACGCTCGTGCGGTCGCTTCCGGTCGTCGCTGAGTGGTTCACACTGTAGATAGGGGACTGTAGCGGTTTAGGGGTTGCGCGCGTGCGTGCGCGCGGACCAGCAACTCTCTCCGGCTACGACCGACATAGACCGTTTTAGCTGGTATTAATCACAGTACCAGCTGCTCGTATTCCTGAAAAGAGGCGCACCGGCGTCCCGAACTCCGGGTCAGGTGGTCGGGGACAGGCGTTGCGTAACCGATGACACCGACAGTGCGAACGGCCCGCTCCCAGTGACCATGAGGACGGACGCTAGCCCGAACAGCGAGATGTGCGCGAGCACCGGGTCGTCCGGAAGTCCGAACAGCGTCAGCGTGAACAACACGAAGGCGACGGCGGCAACCCCGCGGGTCGCGACGCCGGCAATCAGAAGCACCCCGACTGCCATCTCGGCGAGACCGGCCCCGACGACCCACAGTTCGGCGCTGACCGGGACGACACTCGTCAGGTCGTACTTCGCGACCACGGCGAGCGCCTGTCCGCCGTTGAGCAGTTTCTGCGTCAGTCCCAGGTAGATGAAGTTCACGCCGAGGGTGGCACGAACTACCGGGCCGACGAGCGACCCCGAGACGCCGACGGAGTTCAACAGCGCGTCGGGGCGATACCGCTGGAGGTCTAGCCGGCGCACGAGCGTCCCGTCGGTGACTGCGAGCCGCCGGACCATTCCGTCCGCACTCGGCTGGCCCGCCCCGAGTAAGATGATTGCGAGGAAGCCGCCGACGTACTCGAACGCGAGAAACAGCGGCGGCTGGAACGGCAAGACGACGAGATACGCGAGTAATCCGGCCGCGGCAGTCAGCCGGGTCGCAAGCCCGAACAGCAACAGGAAGCCGAGCCCGACCTGAAGGATGCGCGCCGGGATTGGCACCGCCGGAGTGATGAAATACCCCGCGAAGCCAGCGCCGACGAGCGGTAATCCCAGCGAGAGCCGGACCATCCACGGCAGATACGGTCGGTACGAGGCCAGCGTCTGTCGGGCGACGCGAATGTCAGGGAATTCGCTCAGTCGGGGCGCGAGCAGGAGCCCGACGAGTCCAGCGACTGCACCCCCGGCGAGCAGGACGACGGCGACGGGGTCTGCGAGCACGTCGTCGAGAAGGTTGACGAACTCCCGGGCCGCCTCTGCGGGGGCGACGTATCGAACGTGGAGAGGGAATATCATGCTCGTCTCCCGGGTTCAGTTGCTCGTTCGAACACGCCCGCGGAGTGTCTGTCTGCGCTGTGTGTCTCCGCGGGGCTCGCGTGGAGTCTGCACATACCGTCGCTACGGGCTTGCGACCGTTGAACGTTCCCACCACCCCCACGGCAGGACAAGCCCGTCATGCTCGTGATACTGGGCTTGTCCTGTTCACAGCGGAGCCTACCAGTCGAGACTGCCCCCTGCTCTGGTGCTCCGTCACCTGCGTCTCGAAGGAGTTTTTCTCCTTGTTCGAATCGATTCGTTCAGACATCCGTGACATCCTCCCCGCCGTGAACGGCGGGGCTTCCCGTCCCGCAGGTGGGATATTTGCCGGTCTACGACACGACCTGTTCTCTCGTGGTGAACGTCCCGCTCTCGCGGTCGAACAGGTGTGTCGATGGCTGTGCCACACAGCCGTTACTCCTATCCTCTCCGTGAGGACTCGGAGTTATTTTCTGGCGCATATTTTCCGCCCCGTTGCAATCCGCGTTGGCTACCAACTCACACGACGAGCAGACGTACAAGCCACGTTCAACACGGTTTGACTTCGTGTCGTCACCACATTGTGAACACGTTTTCGAAGTGTCCCACTCGTTCTCTTTCAGCACCTCGACACCGCGAATCTCTCCTTTGTAGTCGAGGTACTGGTAGATGCGGTCGAACGCCCACGAGTGCAGCTTCTTGTTGCCGGTCTTGCCCCAATCCGACTCACGAACCTTCTCGGGCCAACTCACCGCGAGCGTGCCGACACCGCGTTCGACACACTCTGTGATGATGGCGTCTGTCAGGGTGTGGTAGAAGTGCGTCTCGCGCTCTGTGAGTTTTCGACGTGCCCACATCGACTTTTCAGATGGGCCGTTTTCCCCTTCGGTGTCGTACTCTGCTCGGGTGAAGTAGTGCTTGTCTTGCTTGAGCGAGTTGCCAGGATACAGGACGTATTCGTTGGGGAAGGCGACCGTGGCGATGTTCTTAATTCCGAGATCGATTCCCGCCACTCCGTTGCCAGCAGAGCCGGTGGTTTCGAGTTCGACTTTGCAGACGAAGTGCAGTTCCCACTCCCCACCATTCCAGACGGCGCGAACGTTCTGCACCTTGGTTACTTCTGAGAGGTCAACGTCGGGGCGGGTCTGGTACTCGCAGAGCAGGAAGTCCGAGCGGTGGTCTTTCAGGTTCTTCCCCTTCGAGAGACGAACGCGGTTGTTCTCTGGGTCGTGTTTGAACCCGTCTGTTTTGAACGTGACCGTACTCTTGGGGCGAGTGTCGCCATGTTTGCGGTAGCCGGGCGGATTCGCCGTGTCGTCTTTGTGTCGCAGGTCGAACCACGACTGGAAAGCGTCGGAAAGTTCTTCGATGACTTTCTGACTGGATTGTGCGTTCAGGTCTTTCCAGCACTCCCGGTTCTTCATGTACGCTTTGAGCGTTCCTTCGTCTGGGATTTCGCCGGTTGCGTTCCAGATTCGGTCGGCTGTCCAGCGTGCGACGTTCCAGATTTTTGAGGCGAAGTCTCCGAGCGAATCGAGGCCATCGCGTACCTGTCGCTGGTTCTGAATGGACCCAACATAGGCGCGCGTGACCTCAATCGCCATACATAGCCTATGTTGACAAAATTACTTAATGGTACGGATGAACGTTGAATATCCGGTCTGCCATCGGCAGTGGGTTGTGAGAGAGTTGTCGGATTCATTCCCGCCCTGAAGGGCGGGATTCTCTCCTCGCAGAAAGATAGGGTGGCGTAGGTTACACAGACCACCGTATCATACCGACCAATGGGAGATCAACTCTCACAGGCCTTGCATTCGAGAATGTCCCGGCTGAATTTCTGTGCAGCGTTCACGCTATTTTGATAGTAGAGACTCTTCACCCCCTTCTCCCAGGCCGAAATGTAGAGCTGATTGATCTCCTTGACGCTCACCTCACTCGGGTCGATGGAGATGTTCAGGCTCTGTGCCTGGTCGATGTACGTCTGCCGCTGTGCTGCCTGATTGATAATCGCCATCTGTGGGATTTCGGCGAAGGTTTTGAACACGTCTTTTTCTTCGTCGGTCAGGCAATCGAGATGCTGCACGCTCCCGTCTTTCTGTGCGATACTGTCCCAAACTTCTCGCTCGTCTCTGCCTCGCTTCTTCAGGATCGCCTCGAGGAACCGATTTTTCTGCGTCGACTTCAGCTTCGCGCCGTCGCGGACGAAGTAGTTCGACTTCAGCGGTTCGATGCTCGGACTGACCTGGCCCAGGATGACACTGCTGGACTTCGTCGGGGCCACGCTCATCGTCGTCGTGTTCCGGCGACCGTACCCCTCGAGCACCTCCGGTTCGCCGAACTCGTCGGCAAGCCGGCGACTCTCCTCGTAGCTCCGCTCTCTGATGGTGCTGAATATCTCCTGGTTTTTCTCCATCGCCTCCATGCTGTCGAACGGAATCATCTCGCTCTGGAGGTAGCTGTGCCAGCCGAGGACGCCGATACCGATTGCTCTGTGCCGTTTCGCAAACCGCACCGGGCGCTCCATGAACTGCGTCCCCTCCGCCTCCTGTATGAACTCCTCCATGACGGCATCGAGGAACCGCGTCAGCGTCTCCACTGCGTCGGTGTCCTTCCACTCGTCGTAGTGGAGCGCGTTCATCGACGAGAGACAGCAGACGAAGCTCTCGTCCTGCGTGGCCGGCAGTGCAATCTCGGTACACAGGTTCGAGGCGTTGATCTCGTATCCCTTGTCTTTGTAGACCTGTGGCTTCCCCTCGTTCATGTTGTCCCGGAAGATGATGTACGGGACACCGATGTTGATCCGTGTCTCGATGATCTCCGCCCACGTCTCTCGCTTCGCTTCGTCGCCGTCGACCATCGCCTGGAACCAGTCGTCACCGATGATGACGCCGTAGTAGATGTCCTGGACGGGATCTCCCTCGGTTTTGATGTTGAGCCACTCCTCCAAGTCGTCGTGCTCAACATCGATGTACCCCGCGAACTGGCCCCGCCGCGTCTCACCCTGGCTGACGACGTTGATGATCGTGTCGAACAGCTCGGTGAAGCTGTAACTCCCGTTGCTCTTGCCGTTGTTCGTGATGGGGCTGCCTCGGGGCCGGATTTCGCCAAAGTACCCGCTGGTGCCGCCACCCAGCTTGGTCATCTCGCCCACTTCGGCCTGCGTGTAGAGGATGCTCTCCATGTTATCCTCCATGTAGCTCCCGAAGCAGCTGATCGGGAGCCCCCGGTCCAGACCGAAGTTCGACCACACGGGACTCGCGAGGCTGTAGAACCCCCGGCTCATGTACTCGTAGAACTTGTCCGCGAAGCCGTCGTCGTCTAGGATCTCTTCAGCCCGCTCCCCGATCTCCCTGACGCGCTCTTCGGCCGTGACGCCCTCCAGCAGGTACCCCTCGTCGAGGAACGCCCTGCTATCCTCGTTCAGCCAATAGAATGGTTCCTCGTGCTGCCGTTTCACATCGTCGAGTGCTGGCTCTAATTGTGACATCGTTAAAACATATCCTCCGCGGTCACGCTCTGCGCGTGCTTGTTGTACGTGGTCGATCGCTTGCTGAAGAAGTCGTTGTCCTTCGTCATCAGAATCTCCTCATCGAACCATCGCGTTTCCTCAAGCAGGTCCTCGTCCGGCTCGAATATCGGCTCTACACCGACGTTCTTGAGACTCTGGTTGAACCGGTCCCGCAGGAACGTGTCGACGTGTTCCCGAGGGAGGAACTCCAGTTCGCCCTCAGCAAATATCCAGTCCAGTATCTCCATTTCGGCCTCGAACGCCTGTCGACAGGCCTCCTGCACCTCTTCGTCGAACCCCTCACCGAAGAGGCCTGGATTCTCCTCGCGAATCGTCTCCACTAGTTCGACGCCGAACAGTCCGTGGATCTGCTCCTCCTTGCTGGTCGCTTCGACGGCATTCGCGATCCCTTTGAACTTCTTCTCGTGTTTATCGAAGCTCATCATGATGAGGAACTGCGAGAACAGCGAGACGTGCTCGACGAACGCGGAGAACAGCAGGATACTCATCACGTACTCCTGTTCGTCGTCACTCTCACCCTTTTCAAGGTACTCGTCAAGGTACTCGATTCGCTTCTCGATTGCCGGCACATCGGTCACCGCCTCGAAGTCCTCCGTAATCCCCAAGATGTCGAGGAGGTGGCTGTACGCGTCCATATGTCTGACCTCACTCTCCGCGAAGGTCATGCCGACGTTCCCGACTTCCGCCTTGGGCATCTCGTCGTAGATATCTGCCCAGAACGTTTTGACCTGAACCTCGATCTGTGCGATAGCCAACATCGTCCGTTTCATGACGGTTTTCTCGCCAGGAGTTGTGTTGGTCTTGAAATCTTGAACGTCTCCTGAGAAGTTGAACTCCGTGTGAACCCAGTAGCTGTTCCGTATCGCATCCTTGTAGTCGAGGAAATCGGCGTACTCGTACGGTTTCAGCTGCGTTCGTTCTGAGAAGATGTCGGTCTCTGTCTCTCTCCCTGTCGTTTTGTTTTCAGTCATTAGCACGTCCCCCGGAGGAATCGGCCCCTGTTGGTCGGGTTCTGTTTCCGTCGTTCATTGGTTCAGTGCGTTCGAGTACAGTCGTCTCGATGTCTGTGCGTGTCCGGTCGAGAATCGACCGGCTGTCCGGTGTCGTCGTTAATCGTTGGCTCATGAGTTCGGTGGATCGTCGTCTGGTGCGGCCGGTTCGAAGTCGTCGACTTCGGCATCGAGCACCGCATCGAGCTCGCGGAGAAACTCCTCCGGCTCTGAGAACGCTTTGTACACCGAGACGAATCGGATGTACGCGACCTTGTCAATCTCGCGCAGCCGCTCGGAGACGAGCTCGCCGACGAACGTCGAGGAGACAATTTGGGTGTCGCGACCCTGTACCGTCGCCTCGATTTCGTCGACGAGCTCCGCCACCGCCGTCGCCGACACGTCTCGCTTCTCGACTGCTCGGTCGATGCCCGCGCGGAGTTTCGCCCGGTCGAAGGGTTCGATGGTTCCGTCGCGTTTCTTCACCTGGAGCGAGTCCCACTCCGGGCGCTCGTACGTCGTGAACCGGAACGAACAGCGCTGACACTCGCGGCGTCGTCGGACCGACGACCCGTCGCCGCTGCTCTCGGTGTCGATGACGCGCGTTCGCTCGTGGCCGCAGTCGGGACAGTTCATAATTGCCATTAGTCGTCACTCCAGGCTCTTAACCCCCATATGTAGGGGCTTCAGATGTGAGCCGCAATATCTGGTGTTGGCGCGATTCACATAAACCCTTCCCAAATAATTTGATGTAATACAATCTTACTTGTTCTACGTCGTCACACGGGGGGTGAGACGCCCGCGAGAACCGTCGTGGCGATTATCAGTCGTCGGCTGTCTCGGCGAGCGCCTGCCGGCGCTCCTGTCGGCGGGCCAGGGCCTCGTCCCGCAGTTCCTGTTGTGCCGTCGACGGACACTCCAGGTCCGGGACGGCGGCGGGCGTCTCGTCTGCATCCAGCGCGACGAAGCTGAAGAAGGACGTCGCCGCGTCGGCCGATTCGCCCTCGGCCGGGCGCTCTGCTTGTACGTCTACCTTGATGTCCATGCTCGTCTCGCCGGTGTCGAACACGTAGCCGGTGATGGTCACGACATCGCCCAAGTCGATGGGGGCGATGAAGTCGACGTGGTCCATCGCGGCCGTGACGACCTGACAGTTGGAGAACCGTCGCGCGGAGATTGCCCCACAGATATCCATCCAGTGGAGGACAGAACCGCCGAGCGCGCGGCCGAGGTTGTTCGTGTCGTTCGGCATCAGAATCTCGCTCATCTCCGTGTGGGAGCTATCGAGCGTCGCCGTCTCGCTCGTGTGTCGCGTCGATGGCATACGTCCCCTGCGGCGAACGGCTACAAAATACTATTCAAATTGCAATTACACAAGCTAGCTTGTTCTTCCGGGGCATCATATCGGCCGCTGGCCGCTGTTCGACTCGACAGCTGCTCCGCGGCGCGGGTCGGTCCACAGTCGAGTCTCGCGGGAACGAATCAAAACGAGAACACGAGGAATCCGGGTTACTCCGTGTAGATGCCGTCGGGGTCGAGGTCCTCGCGGATGAGAGCAATCTCTTCCGGCGTCGGGGTCCGCGTCTCCGACACGTCGTCGGCAACGGTGAGGTCCCAGCCGGTCGCCTCCTGAATCGCTGCTTCCGTCGAACTCGGGTGAATCGCGGCGAGATACATCTCGCCCGACTCGTCGAACCGGAGGACGCCCTTGTCGGTGATGACGGCCTCCGGCCCGCCGCGAAGCCCCAGCTCCGTGCGATTCTCTCGTCCGCCGACGTAGCCGGGACTCGTGATGAAATCCACCTCCTCGGGGAATCGCCGCTTCGTGTGTGGCGTAATCATAATGGTCCGGTGGGTGTTGCTCGCGATTTCACACGCGCCGCCACTCCCCGGCAGTCGGACGGTCGGGTCGTCGTAGTCGCCGATAACGGTGGAGTTGATGTTGCCCTCGCGGTCGATTTGTGCCCCGCCGAGAAAGCCCACGTCGATGCGTCCGGCCTGTAGATAGTTCCCGAAGCTCTGTGTCATCGGCACGACGCTCTTGGCGTTCGACGCCAGCACGGGGTCACCGATCGACAGCGGTAGCTGTGAGGGGTTCGAGTCGATAGTTCCCGACTCGTATATCATCTCCAACTCCGGCGCGTGGGTCCGCTTCGCCAGGTTGCAGGCGATGTTCGGGACCCCGACGCCCACGAGCGTCGTGTCGCCGTCTTCGAGTTCCTGTGCCGCGCGGGTTATCATCAGTTCGGTGTCAGTGTACGGTGGCATCTCAGTACTCCCCCATGTCGATGGGCGTCGCGTAGTTGGTCGTCGGCTCCAAGTCGAGCAGTCGCTTCGGCGTCAGCTTCTCCAGATACTCGCGACGGTTGTCGACGCCGTAGACCCACTCGTCGAGCCACTCCTGTGTCCCCTCGTGGCTCTGGCTCTGCTCGTCCCACGTCAGGTACGCCTCGTTGTCACGGCCGTAGTACCCCTGCGCGTACGAGGGGTGTGAGCCGTACGGCTCCTCGACGACGTAATCGACGACCGAATCGGGGATGAACGTCCGGTTCGGGTCGGACCGAATCACGTCCTCGTCGACGATTTCCTCGACGCTCAACACGACCGTGTCGGCGGCGAAGGCCGCCTCGACGATTTCGCCCAAAATCCCCCACAGCTGTGCGCTGCCGTCCTCGGTGGCCCGCTGTGCGCGGACGATCGCCACGTCGGGGTTGAGCGCCGGCACGACGGGAATCTCGTCGAGGTCGCCGTCGTAGGGGTTGTCGATCAGTCGTATCGCGTCGGTGTGCTCGATGTAATCGGAGCCGACGTACGAGCGCAACGGGAGGAACGGAAGCCGTCGCGCACCGGCCTCAAGGCGGGTGACTAACCCGAAGTGCGAGTACTCCTCGAGCCCGATGGCGTGGGGTACCGCCTCCTCGACGGCGCGTCGGAACGCGCGGAGACTTCCGACGCCGGGGTTGCCGGCCCACGAGAAAATCACGTCGTCCACGCAGCCCGCTGCGATGAGCTGGTCGTAGATGAGGTCCGGTGTCGCTCGTGCGGCCGTGAGTCCCTCGTACCCCTGCCGGATGATTTCGTGTCCCGCAGCGAAGGGTATCAGGTGGGTGAACCCGCCGAGATAGATGGTCTGGCCGTCCTCGACGGCGGCGTCGATTGCCCCCGCCATGTCCAGTTGTTTCGACATCTCACACGCCCCGCGGAGCTTCGATTGTATCTCTGTTGACAGCCATGACACAGAGTACCGAGGACACCAACATAAAGTCACAGATGCCGGCGGGGGCCTCTCATGTTCGTGAGCCGACTGTCACAGCGCGGTCGCGACCGCCGGTGTCGCACAACACAGCCCGGCCCCGGGAAACAGTGAAGTCCCCGGCAGTGCAGCGTGTTCCAATGGACTCCTGGACCGTCTCGGGCGGTGACAACACCGATATTCGCGTGGATGCGACGGGACCGGCAGACGCTCGCCGGGTCGTCTTCCTGCACGGCTACTCACAGAGCCGCTTGTCGTGGCGCGAGCAGTTCGACTCCCGGCTGGCCGAGTCGTATCGTCTGGTCGCCCCGGACCTTCGGGGTCACGGGCGCTCGGGAAAACCCGAGGACGCCTACGACGAGTCGGCGCTGTGGGCGGCCGACCTAGCGGCCGTGTTCGACAGCGCCGGCGCCGACGCGCCGGTGGTGGTCGCGTGGTCCTACGGCGGGTTGGCCCTGCTCGATTACCTCGCCGAGCGTGGGACCGACAGGGTTGCCGGCATCAATCTCGTCGGGGCGGTGTCGGCGATCGGAACCGAGTCGGCGACCGAGCGGCTGGGGAGCGAGTACATCGCGCTCATGGACGGACTGACAGACACCGACGCCGAACGGAGCATCGAAGCAATCGAGGGACTCGTCCGAGTGTGTCAGGCGGAGCCGCCCTCGGAGCGGGAACTCGCGTTGATGGCCGGCTACAACGCGCTCTGTCCACCACGCGTCCGCGACGCGCTCCGGTCACGGACGGTCGACCACGAGGCGCTTGCGACCAGCGTCGACCTCCCCGTGCTCGTCACCCACGGCGCGGACGACCGAGTGGTCGACCCGGCGACCGGTGAGCTACACGCGGAGAACCCCCGCGCGCAACACAGCGTCTACCGCGGCGTCGGACACTCGCCGTTTCTCGAACGGCCGGAGCGGTTCACTCGTGAGCTGCTCGCGTTTCTCGACGACCTGTAGCTACCACGCGTCGCGGAGCACGCCCTCGACGGCGTCGGCGTCGACCGCCACGCCCTCCGGCCGGGCGTCCATCAGGCCGTCCTCGACGATTTCCACGGCGATGCTCGGAAGCGACGCCTCGCGCAGTTCGTCGATGTCGCGCAGCCGGCTCGGGAGCCCGAGGTCGTCACGGACCGACTCGACGCCTGCGACGGCCGCCTCAGCGAGTTCGCCGTCGTCCGTGGCCTCGGTTCGTGCGCCGAACGCTCGCGCCAGCGCGGTCCGACTCCCGTCGACCTGCTCGAAGACGAATCGGAGGACGTGGGGCGCGACGACCGCGTGGATGGTCCCCTGGTGAACGTCGTAGTCGTGGGAGAAGCCGTGGCCGAACGCGTGGATGATCGAGGCCTTGTACCGGCCGGGAGTGGAGATGCCGTACTGTGCGAGCACGACGCCGTCGCCGACGTGTTCGACGCCCTCGACCACTGGGACGACGTGCTCGCCGACCAGCGGTATCTCGCCGATGACCGACTCACGCTCGCCGACGTGCGCATGTTCCCGACGCTGATTCGGTTCGACGAGTGTTACCACACGGCGTTCAAGTGCAACAGGCAGTATCTCCACCAGTACGACAACCTGTGGCCGTATCTGCGCGACCTCTACCAGACGCCGGGCGTCGCCGAGACCGTCCGCATGGAGCATATCAAAGACGACGGCTACTACCAGGGGGAGCTCACGCCGATTGGCCCACAGCTCGATTACGAGGCCGCACACGACCGAGACCGGCTTCCGACGGCAGCCGACGTGTCGTCGCAGTCGCCGTAGCGCGCCGGGCGGCTAAATCGCGGCTCCGATGAGGAAGACGATCGCCGCGAGAACGAGCGCGCCGATGGCGACGTACGGGAGCGGAATCCCGGCCACGCTAGCGGAGGTCTCCGCCTCATCGTCCGGCGACTCAGCCATTCAGACTCGCGCCTCGGTCGGGACGGCGCGGTCGGCTGCGGGAAACGACGACGCGCGTGGGAGCGGTGGGACGAGCACAGTCGTAGTACGGACGCTCGGAACGTATCTCTTCTGGACGACGGGAGACGCACACCGACGGCGTCCCCAGCAACGCTTTTGATGAAATCGCTGTTGTATACCCACGAGCGACACGGACATGAGCAAGCAACGAACTGGACGGGAGCGCTCGTGGTAGCGGTGCCACGCGTGAGCGTCGATGTCGGTGGCACCTTCACCGATGTCGCGCTGCTGACGGAGGCGGGGCTCGCGACCGCGAAGGTCCCGTCGACGGAAGCACAGAGCGAGGGCGTCGTAGCTGGCATCGAGAAGGCGTGCGAGCGGGCGAACATCGCCCCGAGCGATATCGAGGCGTTCACCCACGCGATGACCGTCTCGGTGAACGCGCTGTTGGAGCGAACGGGGGCCGAAACGGCCCTCGTGACGACGGCCGGGTTTCGTGACGTGCTCGAAATCGGCCGCCAGACGCGGCCGTCGCTGTACGACCTCGACGCCGAGAAGACGCCGCCGCTCGTCCCGCGCAGGAACCGGTTCGAAATCGCCGAACGGACGACCGTCGACGGCATCGAGGAGCCGGTCGACACGGCGGACGTACACGCGCTCGCCGACGAACTCGAGGACGCGGAGAGCGTGGCGATCTCGCTGCTTCACGCCTACAGGGACGGTGCCAACGAATCCACGGTCGCCGAGATACTCAGAGAGAGGCTGGACGTTCCGGTTTCGGTCTCACACGAGGTGTTGTCCGCCTTCCGCGAGTACGAGCGCACGTCGACGACGGTAGCCGACGCGTACGTCCGGCCGGCGATCGATTCGTATCTGGGCGAACTCACCAGCCGAGCCGAGCGGCTCGGGATTCCGTCACCTCGGGTGATGCAGTCGAACGGCGGGATTGCCGACGCCGAGACCGTGCGAGACCACGCGGTCACCACCGTGCTGTCGGGACCGGCGGCGGGCGTCGTCGGGGCGGCGACGAGCGCCGAGCGGTCGGTCGACCCGACCGAATTCGAGGGGTTCGTCACGTTCGACATGGGTGGTACCTCCAGCGACGTGAGTCTCGTCCGAGATGGGGAAATCGCCCGCACGACGGACGGTGAAGTCGGCGGCCACCCGATTGCGACACCGATGGTCGACGTGACGACGGTCGGGTCCGGCGGCGGCTCGATTGCGTGGGTCGATGCCGGCGGTGCACTCCGCGTCGGACCGGAGTCGGCCGGCGCAACCCCCGGCCCGGCCTGCTACGGGCGCGGTGGCACCGAGCCGACGGTGACCGACGCAAACCTCCTGTTGGGGTATCTCGGCGAGGACGCGACCCTCGGCGGCGAGGTGTCACTCGACGCGGACGCTGCACGCGAGGCGTTGGCATCGCTGGCCGACGAGGCGGGGCTGGATTCCGCCCGCGAGGCAGCGGCCGGCGTGTACCGAGTCGCGAACGCGAAGATGACGCGTGCGATTCGCTCCGTGACGGTGGAACGCGGCTACGACCCTCGGGAGTTCGGTCTCGTGGCCTTCGGTGGGGCCGGCCCGATGCACGCGACCGCACTCGCCGAACGCCTCGACATCGACTGCGTCGTCGTGCCGCTCGCAGGCGGTGTCCTATCCGCGTACGGGCTGCTCGGCGCAGACGAACAACACGACGCCGTACGGACCCATCGGACCGGACTCGCCGAAACGGAGCCCGGTGAGCTGGAAGCGGTGTACGATGACCTCACCGAAGACGCCCGCGGTCAGAGCACGCTCGGCTCCGAGCAGCACGTCGAGCGGACGGCTGACCTCCGGTACGCCGGACAGAGCTTCGAACTGGAGGTCGGGGTGGACGACCCGCTCTCAATCGAGGCGATGCGGGACCGGTTCCACACGGCCCACGAGCGCGCATACGGGTACCAGATGGACGAGCAGGTCGAACTCGTCACGCTCCGCGTCGCTGCGAGCGTCGAAAACGACGTTCCTCCGACTAGCTACACGGGTGGCGATGACACGCCGGTACGGAACCGATACGGCGTGTTCGACGGGAGCCGCCGGACGATACCGGTGTACGTCCGGGAGAGCCTCGCTCCGGACGAGAGAATCGACGGACCAGCGGTCGTCGAGGACGACGAGAGCACCGTCGTCGTCCGCCCGAGCTGGACCGGTACCGTCCGCCCGGACGGAACGCTGGTGTTGAATCGGGGTGAGCAGGCGTGAGTCTCGACGCGGTCTCGCTCGAAGTGCTCCGCCACCAGCTGTCGGGCATCGCCGAGGAGATGGGCCACGTCCTGATTCACGGCGCGTACTCTCCGAACATCAAGGAGCGACAGGACTGCTCGACTGCCCTCTTCGATGCTGAGGGACGGATGGTCGCACAGGCGGAGCATATCCCCGTCCATCTCGGAGCGATGCCGGAGGCCGTCGAGACCGTGATGGCTCGCGACCCCCAGCCCGGCGATGCATACGTGCTCAACGACCCGTTCGACGGCGGGACACACCTCCCGGACGTGACGATTGTTGCGCCCCTCGTCGTCGAGGGAGAGATCCTCGGATACGGGGTCACGCGCGCCCACCACGGCGATATCGGAGGAATGACTCCCGGCAGTATGCCCGCCGGTGCGACGGAAATCTATCAGGAGGGGCTTCGGCTGCCCGCAGTCAGGCTCGTGGAGAACGGCACCCTCGACGAGGACGTGGTGTCGCTCGTCCTCGCGAACGTTCGCAACCCCGACGAGCGGCGGGCCGACCTGCGGGCACAGTTGGCGGCCAACGACCGCGCGAACGAGCGGATCGCCGAGTTGGTCGAGAGCCACGGTCGCGAGCGAATTCTCGATGCGTTCGACGCGGTCATCGACTACTCCCGCGAGCGCACCGAGAACGAAATCGCGACGATTCCCGACGGGACCTACGAGGCGCGCGACGTGCTCGAAGGGGACGGCGTCACCGACGAGCCGATTCCGATCGCGGTGACCGTCACGGTCGACGGGGAGACGGTCGCGGTTGATTTCGACGGGACCGCCGACCAGGTGGACGGCAACATGAACGCGCCGTTGTCAGTCGCGAAGAGCGCAGTCTACTTCGTCGTTCGTGCGGTGACCGACCCGGACATCCCACCCACGGACGGCTGTTACCAGCCGGTCACGGTGCGTGCGCCGGCAGGGTCGTTGCTCAACCCGACACAGCCAGCCGCTGTCGTCGGTGGAAACGTCGAGACGAGCCAGCGTGTCACGGATGTCGTGCTGGCCGCCTTCGCCGAGGCGCTCCCCGAGGAGATACCGGCACAGGGGCAGGGAACGATGAACAACCTCATCATCGGTGGTCGCACCGAGACCGACTTCACGTACTACGAGACGATTGCTGGTGGCTTCGGCGGGCGACCGGCCCGCGACGGCATGGACGGCGTGCAAGTCGGCATGACGAATACGCTCAACACACCGATTGAGGCGCTTGAAGCGGAGTATCCGCTGCGCGTCGAATCCTACACGCTTCGTCCAAACAGTGGTGGCGATGGCCGCTACCGTGGTGGGCTCGGACTCGTCCGGTCGGTGACCGTCGAAGCGGATGCGACCGTCTCGCTACTCACCGAGCGCCGGCAGGTCTCCCCGGCAGGGACGCGCGGCGGCAACGACGGGACGACGGGCGAGAATTACATCGACGGCCAGAGAGTGCCCGCAAAGACGACCGAGACGGTTTCGGCGGGAACGACGGTGACGGTGAAGACGCCCGGCGGGGGCGGCTACGGCGACCCTGACGAGCGAGCAGCCGAAGCCCGAGCGAACGACCGCCGGGACGAGAAGACGGGAGCCGATGCCGACGACACCTGAACTCGAAGAGCCGAGGCGAACCGCCGGAGAATCGACCGAGAGACGGCAAAACGGCCGTGGTGCATCAACGGTTAAGCTGGATGCTACCGATACACACACCGTATGTCTCAACAGGTTCAGGAGGAGTTAGACGTCGACGTGTTCACGCTGGGACTGGTCGGTCCCGAGCAGGAGTGGGCTGGCACGGTCGCCGACGGAGGCACGGTCCGCACCCACACGCCGCCGGCCTGCTGGGGGCCGATGATTACGCCGGAGTTCCGCGGCGGCCACGAGGTGACCCGGCCGATTCGCGTCGAGAACGCCGAGCCCGGCGACGCGCTCGTGGTCGAAATCAACGACGTGGAGGTGACGAGTCTCGCGACCTCGACGGGGAGCATGGCCGAACGCGAGGGTGCCTTCGGCGACGACCCGTTCGTCGACCACGTCTGTCCGGAGTGTGGCACCGAGTGGCCCGACAGCATCGTCGAGGGGACGGGCGAGGAGTCGATTCGGTGCGCGGAGTGTGGCGCGAACGCCTCCTCGTTCGGCTTCGAGTACGGCTACACGGTGGCGTTCGACGACGACCACACGGTCGGCGTGACGGTCGGGCGCGACGGCGCGGATATGCTCGCCGACGACGCCCACGAGGCGATGCAGCTCCCGGACAACTCGCGTCAACATCCGATTTTGCTCTACGGTCCCGACGAGATGCCGGGGGCACTCGGTCGGCTGCGGCCGTTCATCGGCAACATCGGCACGACGCCGGGCGAGGAGTATCCCGACTCGCACAACGCCGGCGACTTCGGCCAGTTCCTCATCGGTGCCGAACACGACTGGGGCGTCGAGGACGAGGCGGCCCTGGAGTCGCGAACGGACGGCCACATGGACTCGAACGACGTGCGCGCCGGGGCGACGCTCATCTGTCCGGTGCGCATCGAGGGCGGCGGGCTGTACGTCGGTGACCTCCACGCCAATCAGGGCGACGGCGAACTCTCTCTGCACACGACGGACGTGAGCGGGAAGACGGAACTGGAGGTCTCCGTCGTCAAGGACGTGAATCTCGACGGTCCGCTGCTGTTGCCGAACGAGGAGGACCTCCCGCACATCGCGAAGCCGTACACCGACGCCGAGCGCGAGGCCGGAGCGGCTGTCGCCGACGAGTACGACGTCGACGAGCTTGCCGACGCCGCACCGGTCCAGTTCATCGGCTCCGGCGCGACGATTAACGAAGCCACCGAGAACGCCTTCGACCGGGCCGGGAACCTCCTCGGGATGACCGAAGGCGAGGTGCGCGGCCGCTGTACGTTCACCGGCGGCGTCGAGGTTGCACGCCTGCCGGGAGTCGTCCAGCTATCCATGCTCGTCCCGATGGACCTGCTCGAGGAGACGGGGCTGGCCGAGACTGTCCGGGCGACGTACGACCTGTAACGTTCGGCGCGGGACTCGGAGGCGTCGTCACCCGCCCTGCATCGCGGGAAACAGCTTCACGTCTGCGTCTGGCGGACAGTCAGTGTCCATCGTCGCTTTCTCGCCGTCGACGACGACGCGCACGCTCGGTCGAAGCTCCCCGTCGCAGTCGACCAGATGCGAATCGAGCTTCGGGTACGACTCGCGGAGCGCAGCGACGACCCCGCCGACCGTCTGGTCTGCCGGCGAGAGCGCGACCGTCTTGCTCCCGGTCACGGACCGCAGCTGTCCGTACACCTGAATCTTCATAGGCCGAGTATCGGGGAGTAGCGACAAGAGTTGTGTGGCGCGGGAAACGGTACAGTTCGACCGCCTCGGAGACGCGTTACGCCTTCGCGGGCGAGGAGGACCGCACTCCAGTCACCTCGAACCGTGCACCGCCGGTCTCGCTGTCCGTGACACGGACCTGCCAGCCGTGGGCGTGGGCGATGGACCTGACGATGCTCAGTCCGAGTCCGGTGCCCTGCTCTCGGGTCGAGTACTCCCACCCGAAGACGTCGTCGCGTGCGTCCGGCGGAACACCGGGACCGTCGTCCTCGATGAAGAAGCCGTCCGGGAGCGATCCGACGCGAACCTGCACGTCGTCGCCCCCGTGTTCGACGGCGTTTCGCAACAGGTTCTCCAAGAGCTGCTTCACGCGTGACCTGTCACCGAAGAACGCCTCGTCGACGTCACCGCCGGTGGTCAGTGTGGCATCGTCCGTCGCGACCACCTCCCAGCACTCGTCGGCCAGCGAGTCGAGGGTGATCGGCTCCGTCTCCTCGATTTCCATCTCCGCTCTGGTCAACGAGAGGAGGTCCTCGATGAGTTGTTGCATGCGGTTGAGGGCGCGTTCGACGGCGTCGAAGTGTTCGGCGTCGCCCGTCTCGCGGGCCATCTCGAGCCGGCCCTCGAAGACGCTCAACGGATTGCGGAGGTCGTGGCTGACGATCGAGGCGAACCGGTCGAGCCGTCGGTTCTGCTCGGTGAGCTGTTCGGTCGTCTGTTCTCGCTGGAGTTCGTAGCTCGCCCAGTGGGCAAGCAGGTCGACGATGGTGACCTCCCAGTCGCCGAACTGCTGTTCGCGCGGCTCGGTGTCGTAGAAACAGAACGTCCCGTACACCTTGCCGTCGACGATTACGGGGGCACCGAGATAACACGATACGCCCCACTCTGCGTAGCCCGCGCGCTCGGTCTCCTCGGGCGTATCTCGTTGCACGTTGCCGGCGACCAACGTCTCGGTCTCGCTGGCGACGCGTTCACAGTTCGTCGCCTCGACCGGAACCACGTCGCCTGCTTCGATATCATCGTTGTCGGTGTCGACGACTTCGAAGATGTACTCGTCGCCGTCGATGTGCGACAGCGAGCCGTACTCCGTGCCGAGTTCGTCCCGGCCGAGCGCGAGCAGCGCCTGAATCTTCTCGGTGAACGACGTGTCGCGGTTGGCGGTGAGAGTGTGCATCTCACGCAGGACGCGTTCTCGGTGTTCGAGCGTCTGCTCGCGCGGTCGTTGCTCGGTGATGTCGCGGAAATAGATGGACAACCCCTGTTCGGACGGGTAGGTGCGAATCGAGAGCCACGCATCCAGCGGCTCGTAGTACTCCTCGAACGTGACCGGCGTCTGTTTCTTCAGCGCCTGATGGTGCTTGTTGTAGAACGTCGTCCCGACGGCCTCGGGAACTTCCTTCCAGAGGTGGCGGCCTTCGAACACCGCGGTCTCCGGATTGTATCCCATCGCGCGGCCGAGAATTTCCCGTCCCGCGTCGTTCGTGTACGTAATCTTCCACTCTCGGTCGACGGCGAAGAAGCCGTCGGTCATCCGGTCGAGGATGTCCGAGCGGTCCTGCTCGGCCGCCTTTCGCTTCTCGATGCTGTGGCTATCGACGACGTAGCCACCGAGTTCGGACACCGGCTCGGCCGTGCCGCGCGATTCGACCCAGTGCCACGACCCGTCGCTCTCCCGAAATCGGTACTCGACCGCTTCGACGTCGCCATCGACCGCACCGGTCGTCAGTCGCTTGAACGAATCGAGGACGCGCTCTCGGTCCTCGGGGTGGACGTGCAGAAAGACGTTTTCGCCGACGAGGTCGGCATCGGCGTAGCCGAGAAGGCCGAGTCCGGGACTCTGGTACCGAACGTCTCCGGTTTCGTCGATGACCGTCAACATCCCCGTCGACTGCGAGAGAAGAGCTTCATACGCAGACGTGGACAACTCCATGCTAGAGGGAGCCGGCCGGTGGATATAAGCATTCTTGCGGTGGGTTAATCGCCGTTTTCGGAGCCATGGGGCCGGCTTTCGCGTGAATCGGAGTTGCGACACCGCTCGCGGTCTCTGCCCCGCCTCGGCAGGACCGGCAACCGCCGGTCCCGGCGTAGCGACCACGAATGATTTGTCGCTCCGAGATATACCCGGACGTATGGACTGTCCCCGGTGTGGTGGCGACGTAACCGTCTTCGAGCTCGACGAGGCGGTTTCGCAGGTGTGCGAGGAGTGCTCGCACGTGGGGGTGCTGGCCGACCACCGGCGAGAGGACGCTCCAATCGAGTCGTGGGATGACGCGTTAACCCGGTTCCAGGCGGTGTTCCCGGAGGCTATCCCGGACGGTATCGCCCGCGTCGACGATGACACCGCACCGCCGGACGCACCGACGGACGACGATTCGTCTGCCGGCGGCGAGTTCCAGTTCCGCGGCACTCTCGAGTCGACGACGGTTACTGAATCGGAGCCGGGTATCGACGTTTCGGCCGGCGACTCGCGGCGGGACACACTCCAACGCGGCGACGCAACCGTCGTCGCAGTCTCTGACCCTGACGCGAGCGATGCGGACGGGGACCCTGCGGCCAACGCCGGCGACGGTGCCGGTGACACAGACTCCGCGGCCGCTGCTACCGAAGAAGCCTCGAACGGCTCTGCCGGGTCGGCTGCGGGTGATACGGAGAGCGGCGACGGGGACGCGGCAACCGACCCGGACGAGACGGCGTGACAACCCCGTGTGAGTGCCGACTGTTTTGTACCGTCCCGAGAAGAGGGAGATATGCCGACCGTTGAAATCACGGACGACCAACAGGAGCGGTTCGCTGCGATTCGAGACCAACTGACGGCGGCACACGCCGGCGAGTACACCTCGGTCCAACCGACCGACGTGATGGCGTACCTGCTCGACGTGGCCGAAGCGGCCGACGACCCGACGGCTGCGACGGGAGACGCGCCGAGTGCGGCTGCCGACACGGCGGCGACAGCCGACGATGCGGCGACGGACGAGACGGAGCCGTCCGACGGCGGGTCGGAGAGCGACCAGGAATCCAGTGGTCCGGCCGGCGGTGTCGGAGCGGGCCCCGGGATGTTGAATCTGCTCGAAGACCACGAGGAGAAGTGGCACGAGGCCGAGGGCGATGCACGCTACGAGGTCGAGTTGCCCGACGATACCACCGAGACGGCCCGGACGCGTGACGACGTGAAGGCGATTCTGTTCAAACACTACCGATGACGCTACTCGACCGCGTGCGACGGTGGCTGTTCGGTGGAGACGACGCCGAGTCGTCGGAGACCGAGTCGGAGTCGGCGTCGGCAAACGCCGGCGAGCAGCGGCTCGACCCCGATAACGTCACGCAGACCCGAACCACGAGCGACGACGACGCCGTCTCGCAGTTGCAGGATGTCAAACGTGAGGAGACGGACGAGGAGCGTTCCGACGGCTGAGGGGTTCGAGCCAAACTATCATATTCACCGGGTGAGTACCGTCGCTCGATGACCGAGGACGACACCACCGACACGCCCCCGGAGAATGCGCTGCTCGGGCTCTACGAGCGATACATCGGTGAGCCGGAAACAGAGTCAGAGGTGTATCTCGGCTTCGGTCTCTTCTTCGCGGGCGTCGCGTGTGCCGCGATCGGACTCGTGTTGTTCGTCGCCGGAGCCAGCCTCTACGGTCTCCGGACCGCCGGCTACTTCGCGCTGGCACAGCCGGGGTATCTCCTCGGAATGCTCTCGGTCCCCCTCGCGCTGCTTTCGGTCGTGGTGCTGTTGCCAACCGAACGCCGGGCACAGGTCGCCGGACTCGTCGGCATCGCCATCACCGTCGTCGCGAGCATCGCCTTCCTGCTCTCGTACCCCGAACGGTGGTTCGAGTTCGGGACACAGAACACGCTTCTGGTGGTCGGGACCTACGCAGTCGGCCTCGCGCTCTTGGCCGCCGTCACCGGAAGCGCGCTCGTCGCCCACCAGCTGGAGCGGGCACAGACGACCGCGACCGTCCCTGACGAGACCGCGACCGAAGAGCCGGAAGAACACATCAGCGACGAGGAGGTGCAGGCCGACATCGACGCGGCCATGTCCGACGTCGAACTCTCCTGGGGCGGTGTCGAGAAAGATAACAACCGGGACCTCTCGTTTCGCGAAGACTACGCCGACGACGCGGGCGGGAGCCTGAACGCCGAGGCCGAAACGACGGTCAACCCCGGGGGCGTCGACGCGCAGGTCGAGGGGCTTCGACAGCTCAAGGGCGGCGACCGTGACGTACAGACATCGGAGTCGACGGTCGACGACCAGACCGCGGCGCTGAACGAGCTCAGAGAGCAGAAGCGCGACGACGAGGTCGACCCCGTGGCCGACGACTCCGAAGGTGTCGTCGCGCGGCTGCGCTCGTGGCTGTCGAACTGAGTCGTCGCGCTACAGTGAGCTGTATTGACGTACAGACCGCGGGAGAGATGGCAGCAATTACGCTGAACGAAAACGGCGAATAGATTTATGAGATAGGGCCGCCGGGGTATCTGTATGGCAATTGGTCTCGACGTGGGCACGATGAATATCCTGTCGGCGAGTCAAGAGGGAACCGACACGGTGTTCGTCCAGCAGCGAAACTCATTCGTGGAAATCGAGTACTCCGACATGGCCGAGCAGATGCTCTCCCGGAGTGACGTGCTCCACATCCGCAAGGACGACAAGGTGTACGTCGTCGGTGACGACGCGTTGAACTTCGCGAACATCTTCAACAAGGAGACGCGCCGTCCGATGCAACACGGCATCCTCTCCAGCGACGAGCAGTCGGCCATCCCGATGATGAAGCTCATCATCGAGCAGGTGGTCGGCGAGCCGGACCGCCCCGGCGAGCGGCTGTACTTCTCCTCGCCCGCGGACCCCATCGACAGCGACCTCTCGACGCTGTACCACCAGAAGACCATCGAGTCGTTCCTGAACGACATGGGGTACGACGCCGAGCCGATCAACGAGGGGATGGCCGTCATCTACTCCGAGCTGGCAGACCACTCGTTCACCGGGCTGGGCATCTCCTTCGGTGCCGGGATGACGAACGTCTGTCTCTCCTACTACGCGGTGCCGGTGATGAAGTTCTCCGTCGCCCGCGGTGGCGACTGGGTCGACGAACAGGCCGCTCAGGCGACCGGCACGCCGGTCGATAAGGTCACCTCAATCAAGGAGGAGGACTTCGCGCTGGACTTCCAGACCGACGTCGGCGGCGTCGAGGGCGCGCTGTCCATCTACTACGAGAACCTGCTCGAGTACGTCATCGAGAACATCGTCGCGGAGGTCGACGAGGAGGACATCGAGGAGGGTCTCGACGTCCCGGTCGTCGTCACCGGTGGGACCGCCAGCCCGGACGGGTTCAAAGAGCTGTTCCAGGACCACCTCGAAGGCTCCAACATCCCGTTCAGCATCAGCGAGGTGATGCACGTGGACGAACCGCTCTACAGCGTTGCTCGTGGCGGGCTCGTGGCCGCTCGCTCGGACGAACAGGACGACAGCGCCGGCCAACAGCAAGCCGAGGCCGGCGAGGACTGAGTCGCTGTCCGGTCGACCGGACCGGGTCGCTCAGTCGTCGCGGAGCTGGCCCCCGCAGTGTGGGCAGTACGCGTCTCCCGGAGCGTCCGTCATATCGGCTCCGCAGTGAGGACAGAAGCTCACGCTGTCGGCACCGGCGCTCGATGACGCTGCAGTGGGCTCTCGGTTGGCCGTCGCAGTCGACTGACCGGCCGGCTCGGCTCTGTCGAAGACGTTGGTGTTCGACGCGCCGGCGTCCGCTCGGTCGGGCGTGTCGGAGACACGCTTGTCGACCGTCTTCGATGCCGTCGTTCGGCCGTCGTGGTGGCCGAGCGTGCCCAAGAGCACTCGCGACCCACGGCTGTCGACATCGGGGGACTCTGCAGCGATAGCGTACACCGTGGCATCCTGCCCGCCTACGTAGACGGTTCCGTCTTTGACCGTCGGCGAAGACTGGACCGGGTCGTCCGTTTCGAACGCCCAGCGTTGCCGACCGGTCTCCGTATCGACCGCGTACAGACGCGTATCGTGGCTGCCGATGTACACCGTCGATCCCGCCACCGTCGGCGAGGAACGTATCGAATCGGCTGTTTCGAACTGCCAGCGCCGTCTCCCGGTCGCCGCGTCGATCGCCTCGAGATTCGTCGTCCCGACGTACACGGTTCCGTCGGCGACCGTGGGAGAGGTTCGTATCGACCCCGCTTCCGGATCGAACCGCCACCGTTGTGTTCCGGTCTGCGCGTCGATCGCGTACACCTTTCCGGAGTAGTCAATCCCCCCTGCGGAATCGCTGGCGACGTACACCGTTCCGTTTACCACTGTCGGCGAGGACCGAACCTGGTCGTTCGCCTCGAATGCCCACCGCTGTCTCCCGTTCGCCGTATCGAACGCATACACGTGGTCGTCGTCACACCCGACGTAGACGGTGTCGTCCACGACCGTCGGGGACGAATTGAACCCCGCTTCGAACGTCTGTGTCCACCGCTGTGCCCCGGTCGCTCGGTCCACGGCGTAGAAGCCGCTGGACCCGTCGTACAGATCCACATCGCCGAAGAACACCGTATCTTCAGAAATCGTCGCGGACGTAAAGACCGTACTTCCGTTCTCGAAGGACCAGCGGAACTCTCCGGTGCGCGCGTCGACAGCGCACAGACAGCCGCTCGTGCCCAGCGAGACTTGGAAGTAGACCGTCCCGTCAGCCACGACTGGCGAGGAGTTCCGAAAGGTGCCAGAGAACACGTCTTCCACATCCGAGATGTCGAACTGCCACTCCTGTCGCCCCGTACTCGCCTGCAGCGCGTGGAGATGGCCGGCGTCGTCGCCGACGTACACGGTCCCGTCGACAATCGTCGGAGACGAGTTGACGGCGTCGTCGGCGGTGAAACGCCACTGCTCGGTACCGGCGGCGTTGGTGTTCATGGTACGGGATGTATCGCCATCCCCTATAATTCATAGTTGTGGACGGTACGCCCGACAGCACCTCGTGGAGAGACCGGTGGGCGACCAGTGCATTCGGCGACACTACACCGCCCACCGACGCACAGTTCACCTTCTGACACTGTTGTGCGTTCCAGCCAGCATCATTATGCTCCACAGCTATCGTATAAAGAGCACGCGAGCCTGATGCCGCGGCGTCCGCGGTTCGGTCGGTGGGGTTGGATTCGTGGATGTGTCCGCTGAACGCCGGCGTCAGCGGAAGCTAAATCCGTCTTCACGGACGACTACGCTCATGCCGTTGTTGCAGTTCGACACGAGTGCACCGCTATCCGACGCTGACAAGAGCGCATTTGCAGCCCGCGTCACGGAGTTGTACACCGCCGAGATGGACACGACAGCCGGGCACGTCGCCGTGACGTTCCGCGACCGCGAGCGGTCGGACCTCTATCTCGGGCGAGCCGTCGACGGTCCGCTGCTGTTTCTCGACGCCGAGATTCGCCGCGGCCGGTCACACGAGCGCAAACGCGCGTTCGGACTCGCCACGATGGAGTACGCCGGCGCGGAGTTCGACATCCCCGAGGAGAATATGAAAGTCGTCTTCACCGAACACCCCGGCGAGTCGATGATGGGCGTCAACCGCGTCGGGGGCGAGTGGCGTCCGGAGTAAGCCCTCCCGACCGTGGGTCAGAGACCGGAGTGCTCGGGTGTGACCGTTCTCTGTGCTCGCGTGCGCCGTTGTTACCTCCCGAACCAGCGGAGCACCGCACCCACGAGTGCGACAACCGCACCGAGCGTGAACGTTCCGGGAAGCGGGAGGGCGAACAAGACGCCACCGAGCGCCACGACGGCCGTGGACGTTCGCATTGTGCTGATATCTCTCCCGGGCCATTTGTGTCTACTGGCGAGCGGCACCAACTCCATCGGCCTCGAACGGTACAGAAACGACGGCGGAGCCGCTCGATTAAGACAAGGAACTCACGATGGGTCGAGCACCTCGACCCCGGTTATCTCGAACCGAGCACCGCCGGCTGGACCGTCAATCACGTGAACGTCCCAGCCGTGCGCCTCGACGACTTGCTCGACGATCTGTAATCCGAAGCCGGTGCCGTTCGTCGATGTCGAGTAGCCTACGTCGAACACCCGGTGGCGTTCCTCGGGCGGGATACCCGGCCCGTCGTCTGCAATCGCGAAGCCGCGGTCGGTCTTGTGAACGCGGACTGTGACCGCTGGTCCGGCGTGGTCGATGGCGTTCCGAAAGAGGTTTTCGAGCACCTGTCTGAGTCGGTCCTCGTCGGCCAGGACGTGCGACCACTCGCCGGCTCCCTCGCCGTCGACGATGAGTTCGGCGTCCTCGTGGGCGTCGGCGACGAGACGCCACGCAGCGTCGACAGTCGCACGGAAGTCGACAGGCTCCGTCGCTCCGATGTCCTGTCCCTCCGAACTGAGCCAGAGCATATCCTCAATCAGCCGTTGCATCCGGTCGAGCGCGTCGCCGATCTGGTCGAGGTCTTGGCTATCGCAGTCGGCCCGGGCCAGTTCCAACCGTCCCTTGGCGACGCTCATCGGGTTCTGCAGGTCGTGAGAGACCACTTCCGCGAACTCTTCGAGCCGCTCGTTTTGCCGTTCGAGCTGGCGCTCGTTCGCCTTCTGTCGGCTGATGTCACGCCCGACGCCCACGAGTCCGACCGTCTCCCCGTCCGGGTCGGTGAGCCGCGCGCCGGTGAACTCGTAGGGGATTCGCTCGTCGTCGGCCGTGAGCAGTTCTGCCTCGATCGTCGCCCGGCCGGTCTCGAACGTCTCTTCGATCGCGCCCGCAATTTGTCGTCTCTCGTCGGGCGGGAAGAGTTCGACAGCCGCCATCGTATCAAGTTCGTCGTCGTCGTAGCCGGTGACCGTCGAGAGATGGCTGTTCCAGCGTCGGAACGTCCCGTCGACGTTGACGACGTAGAAGATGTCGTTCAGCGTATCCAGCGCCTGCTCGATGAACAGCTGTTCTTCCTCCAGCTTGGCCTCTCGCTCCCGCCGCTGTTCGTTCCGGCGCGCGCGATGTACCAGGTCGGCGATGTTGCCGGCGAACTGGATTTCGTCCTCGGTCCAGTCGCGCGCGCCGTCGACGTGTTCGTGACACACCATCCCGACGAACTCACCTTCCGACCGAAGCGTTGCATCCAGCAGGGCGTCGATATCGTTGGGTGCCAGATACTCGTCGGTGAGGTGGGTCGTGCGGGGGTCCGCGTCGGTGTCCTCGACCGCGAGCGCCCAGTTATCTTGGAGGGTGTCGAAGTAGTGAGGGTAGTCGTCGACGGCCAGTTCCATTCCGCGCTCGTGGCTCCCGGACGCTCGGTCGTAGTGGTCGACGCACCGGACGACCCCGTCCGTCTCGTCCAGCAGCCAGACGTTGACTCGCTGGACGTCCAGAACGTCCGCCGCCGTTTCCGTAATCCGTCTGACCGCGGGCTCGAAGGCCCCCGCTGTGACGGCGTCGTCGGTCGCTAACTCGACGAGCGCCTCGCGCTGGCGCTGTTGGCGGGTCTGTCGGCGGTGGGCTTCGGTGATGTCGCGAAACTGCGAGAAGACCGCCACCACGTCGCCGGCGTCGTCGGTGACCGCACGGTTGTGCCACTCGCAGACGATTCGCTCACCGTCGCCGGTGACGTTTTCGTTGACGCTGTGGTATCCGCCGGAGGCGTTCAGGATATCCGTCACGACCGCGGCGACGTCTTCCCGGTCGGATTCTGGGACAATCGTCTCCCACTGCTCCCCGACCAGCTCCGCTTCCGACCGCCCGAGAATCGCCTGGGCGGCCTCGTTGACCCGCTGGAAGCGGAACTGGTCGTCGAACTCGATGACACCGAGGGGGGACTGCTCGAAGAACAGCGACAGCCGCTCCTGGCTCGCGTCCAGCCGGCGCTGCGAGCGGTACTGCTCGACGGCGTTGATGATGCGGTTGGCGAGAATCGTGTACTGGCTCTTTCCGGTGTCTTTCTGGAGGTAATCCGTCACGCCGGCCGAAATCGCCTCGCTGGCGATTTCTTCGGACCCTTTGCCGGTGTAGAGAATGAACGGAAGATCCGGATACTTCTCGCGGACGGTCTTGAGAATCTCCAACCCGTTCATTTGGGGGATGTCATAATCGGAGACGATACAGTCCAGGTCGGTCTCGGCTAAGATACGCAGCCCCTCGTCGGGCGTCGTCGCGGTTTGGACCGTGAACCGGTCGTCCTCTCGCTGTAAGAAGGTCGCGGCCATCTCACTCAAACTGGGTTCGTCGTCGATGTGCAGGACGGAGATTGCATCGGCCATCCGTGTACGTCCCCGAATCGAGACGTGCGAGCACAATGTAGGTTGGGAAAGCGGGATTCAGCTGAGACCGACCTGTAGCAGCCGGAGTCCGATGCCGGTGAGCAGCAGGAGGACGAACCGGTCTCGATGGGCGTCTGCGACCGCCGTCTGCAGTCGTTTGCCGATTTCCACGCCGACGATCGCCGGTGCGGCCGCAGCGACCGACGCGAGGACGACAGTCCGCGACGGATACAGCCCGAGCACCCCCGCCGCGGCGACGCGAACCCCGTTGAGACCCAGAAACACCAGCGCGACGACGCTGACGAACAGCCCATGGGACAGGTCTCGGCTCTTGAAATACGCGATGAGCTGGACACCGACGTTCGTCCCGCCGAAGACGAGCCCGGAGAGCGTCCCGACTACGCCCATCATCCACCACCGTTCGACGAAACACCGTTGTTTCATCCAGTCAACTCCGGGCACATCGACGACCGTCTGTGCGGTCGCGACGAACGCCAGCGTCACGACGCCGAGTCCGACTCGGAGCGGACCCGCGGGCACTTCCTCAAGCACCACCATCCCGAGGAGCGTTCCGAGGGCTGCAGTCGCGAACACCGGAAAGAAGCGACGGCCACAGCTCCGGAGGTCAGCCGGCGAGACATCACGGGCAATCGAGAGATTCACCCCCAAGATGGGGAGAATCATGAACACGACGGCGGTGGACGGCTCGATTCGACTCGCCAGCGCCATCGTCCCGACGAGCGCGAAGCCGAAGCCGGCGACGCCGTTGACGACGCCCGCGAGCAGAATCACGGCCGCGAACGCCACGAGGACCGCGGGTGCGAGACCGAGTACCATCAGTTGCGAGTGGGGTTGCGCGTCACGTACCGAAGGGGCGAATCACTCATCGTAGATGTCCCCTCTGATGTCCTCGACGAACGTCGCGAGCCTGCTCGCTGCGACCGTGTCCAAGAGGACGACGGTCCCGCTTGCGTCGTCCCGAGGGAGATGGACGATAACTCGCTTCTTGAACAGGCGGACAGTAGCGGTTAGCTCCCCTTCGCGTGCTGTCGCGGCCGGGCTCTCACGCCGCCCCTGGTCGGTACGGATATCTGCCAACAGCTCCGCTTCGAGGTCTGACCCGTGAAGCTCGGCGACATCGTCTCGCCGGTACAGGTCCCGATGGTCGTCGCCGTCGTAGATGATGACGGCCTGAAGCGCGTCGCCGGCGTGTGAACGCAGATGTGCGACGAGGGCATCGGGCGTCGTCATATCCACACCACTCCGGTTGAGCGCCGGCGTTTCGAAGTGAACGGAGACACGGGCATGACGGCCCGTTCGTTAGCCCGCGGTGACATAACACTACTGTCTCGCGCGCCGTCTAGGGCGTTCACTCCGCGACCAGCGGGCGGCGCCGTCGGGAGCGATCGTCGCTGTTGTCGGTCGTGACCGAGTACAGCGTCTGTCTGGCGTCCATGATCAGCGGTCGGGTTTCGACGACCCCAGCGTCTTGCAGTTCCGCGAGCGCGTCGCGGACGGTTCGAGCGGGCAGCAGCGTTTCATCGACGAGCTGGCGTTGCGTCGCTTCCCCTTGGTTGGCGAGCACCAGCGCGACCAGCTTCACGCTCGGCGGATACCCCTCGATTGCCTCGCTGAGCGCCGGGAGGTCGGTGAATGTGAGTCCAGCCATGTCCGGAGGGACGCGAGTATCGTATTTATCAGTACAGCGGCAGTGCATCCGTACTGCACAGCCGCGCCGCTGGCGTGTCCGTTCGCGTGTAAAAATCGCCGCTGACCGACGCGACTATCCCGCTGATTGCCGCGTTAGAACGTGATGATTTCGTAGTCGTCGTCGACGAGCGAGCGGATGCTGGGGTGGCCGTCGTTGTCGTCGATCTGGACGACGCCGGCGTCGGCGACGGCCTCGTCGACGCCGAAGGCTCCCGAACAGTAGTCACAGGCGGAGGCGTCGGCCTTGACGCTCTGATACAGGTCGTGATAATCGTGGTCTTCGGCTTCCAGTTCCGGAATCCACTGGGTCCCTGCGCCGTCGAAGATGAGTTCGAGCTCGTCCTCGTCGTTGTCGGCGAACTCCTTTGCGGCCTCCAGCCCGTTGACGAGGCGACCGAGGTTCGTGTGTCCGTCCGTTCCTGCCAGAATTACAACTGCTGCGTTTGCCATTGTACACCGACCAACGCCGGGGGAGGTAAAAGCGAGTCGGGTCCCGGAACCGAGGTGTGGACAGCGTATCCCGGTGTGCAGCCGGTTACCGTAGCTTGATACCCGTGCCCGGCGACCGGCGAGTATGGACGACGTGGACTTTCTCGTCATCGGTTCCGGCTCTGGACTCGACGTGGCGAACGCGGCCGCGAGCCGCGGCCAGTCGGTCGCCGTCGTGGAGAAGGGACCGATGGGCGGAACCTGTCTGAATCGTGGCTGCATCCCATCGAAACAGCTGCTGTATCACGCCGAGGTGATGGAAACCATCGAGGAGGCGGGCGAGTTCGGTATCGACGCCGCGGTCGAGGACGTGGCCTTCGCCGACATCGTCCGCGAGGTGAACGAAGACGTGTCGGGCGACTCGGAGTCCATCCGTCGGGGGCTGGAATCGTCCGCACGACACACCGTCTACGACGGGGAAGGACGGTTCGTCGACGACCGGACGGTCGAAGTCGTCGACGGCCCGGACGCGGGCGCGACGGTCCGCGCCGAGACGGTGCTCGTTGCCGCGGGCACCCGTCCGAGCGTGCCGGACATTGACAGACTTGACGAGGTGTCGTATCTGACGAGCACGGAGGCGCTCCAGTTGACCACGCCGCCCGAGGAGCTTGTCATCGTCGGCGGCGGCTACATCGCCGCCGAACTCGGTCACTTCTTCGAGACGTTCGGCAGCGACGTGACGATCGTCGGTAGACGGCCGAACCTCCTTCCGGAGGCCGACGAAGAGGTCGCCACGGCGTTCACCGACCGCTACGCCGACCGATTCACGCTCCACACGGGCCACGCTGCGACGCGCGTCACGGAAACCGAGACGGGTATCGAACTCGACGCGCGCCCGTACGAGTACGGCGACGACGGCGCGGGCGTCCACGGCGACCCGGTGACCGTGACCGGCGACGAACTGCTGGTCGCGGCGGGGCGAACCCCGAACACAGACACTCTGAATCTGGACGCGACGGGCGTCGAGACCGACGACCGGGGGTACGTCGAGACGGACGAGTATCTCCAGACGGACGCGGAGGGCGTGTGGGCGCTCGGCGACATCGTCGGCGAGTATCTGTTGAAACACAGCGCGAACCACGAGGCGAAGGCCGTCGTCAGAAATCTGTTCGGCGACGACCCGGAGCCGGTGGCGTACGACGCGATGCCGTTTGCCGTCTTCGCCTCGCCCGAGGTCGCCGGCGTCGGCGCGACGGAGGCCGACCTCGACGGCGACTACGCGGTCCGGACCTACGAGTACGGCGACACCGCGCGGGGGGATGCGATGCACGCCGACGGCTTCGTGAAGGTCATCATCGACCTGGAGGGGGCGATTCTCGGCTGTCACATCATCGGGCCGGAGGCGTCGAACCTGATTCAGGAGGTCGTCGTCGCGATGACCGCCGGCTCGGGGACGGTGCGGGATATCCGCGAGGCGATCCACATCCACCCGGCGCTGTCGGAGGTCGTCCAGCGCGCGTTCTCGGGGTCCTTCTCCCGCCCCTGATTACTCCTCGGCGGCGGCAAACTCCACGAGCGTGAGGTCGCGGTCGAGCATGCAGTAGTCGTGTGGCGGCTCGCCCTCGACCTCGGCGATGCGGTACTCGGCGTCGAACGACGCGCCGGCCGGCTCGCAGAACTCGTGGCTCGGACACCCCGTGTGCGGGCAGGGACCGGCGAGTTCGGCCGTCGAGCCGGCGTACGCCGACTTCGAGAGCACGTTCGCCCGAATCGGCGCGGGCGTCACCTCGACTGCCTGTACCCCTTCGTCGTGGACCGCACAGTCGAGCGTCTGCGTGTTCTCGCGCACCGTCTCGACGGTGTAGCGGCGACCCTCGGTCAGATTGAGACACTGGTCGCGGTAGGGACACCCCTCGCAGGCCGTCGCCTCCCCGCCGTAGACGAACTCGGTCCCCGGCTCGGCGAGCCGTGTCCCGATGAGCGTGACCGTAGTCATAGCCGACGAGAGGCGTCCCGCGACCCTAAAGCTCCCGTTCCGGGGAGTCGGTTGCTCCGTCGCGGCCGGTCAGTTCGTCCAGCTTCGCGAAGTACGTCTCGCGAGGCACCTGATACAGTCGGCGGTAGTCGACATCTCCCTCGGTGAAGCGGGCGGCGAGGTCGCGTGCGCCAGCCAGCGCGCTGTCGCGCGAGGGGAACGTCTCGTCGTCGCGGGCGACCTCCGGCTCCAGATACAGGGTGACGTACCACGGGGTGTCGGGGGAGGGGTCGCGCTCGGCTCCGGGCCGGCGCGTCCGCTTGCCCTGCGTGATGTAGATGGTCGGCAGACAGGCCGCCGGGAAGCTGCTGCCGTTGAACACGTCCGGACGGTACGCCCACACGAGCTTCGTCTCTCCGTCGTTCCAGCGGTCCCACCCGTCGGGGAGGTCATCCATACCGGTGGTTCGCCGGCCGACACAATCAGTACGGCGGTCCGGGGTGTGGCTTCTTGTCGCCGGAACGCGTGGGCCAGCCCATGCAGTTCGAGGTCGAGACGGACGAGGACACGAGCGTCACCGACATCACCGACGAGGTCTCCGGAGCAGTCCCGACTGGGCGCAACGGAACCGTCTCGGTGTTCGTCCCGCACACGACGGCGGGCGTCGTCATCAACGAGGCGGAGCCGCGGCTCGAAGCCGACATCGCGCGGTTCGTCGGCGGCATGGTCCCCGACGCCGAGTGGCACCACGACGAAGTCGACGACAACGCACGGGCACACCTCGCCTCGATGGTCCTCGGCCGGGACGTGACGGTTCCGGTCATGGACGGTGCACTCGACATCGGCCGGTATCAGTCTCTCCTGCTCGTCGACTGTGACGGGCCGCGGGTCCGGAGCGTCGACGTGGTGTGAGTCCCCCACGGCTTTGTCGCGAGCAGCCGTACGTGGGGTATGGACACTGCCGTCGTCTGGTTTCGGCGCGATTTGCGACTTCACGACAACGAGACGCTCGCCCGCGCGGTCGCGGACGCGGACCGCGTCGTCCCGCTGTACGTCTTCGACGATAGCGAGTACGCCGACTCGCGCTACATCGACGAACCGAAGACCGGTGAGTACCGCGCCCAGTTCGTCCGCGAGTCCGTCGCCGACCTCCGCGCGAACCTCCGGGCCCGTGGCGGCGACCTGCTCGTGCGCCACGGCGACCCGACCGACCTCGTCCCGGCGGTGGCAGCCGAGCACGACGCCGACGCGGTCTACTTCCAGACGATGCCCGCGACCGAGGAGCTGACGACGGAGAACGCGACGAAGGCCGCCCTCGCGGATGCGGGAATCCCGACCGAACGGTTCTGGACCCACACGCTGTATCACCTCAACGACCTGCCCACGGGGGTCGATTCCATCGACGACACGTACACGCCGTGGCGCAAGGAAGTCGAGCGCGAGGCGACGGTTCGCGACACCACCGAGACCCCGGCGAGCGTCGAGACGCCGGACCTCGATGTCGGCGGGATTCCGACGCTCGCCGACCTGGGGCGGTCGGAGTCGGAGCCGGACGACCGGCGAGCAATCGACCACCGGGGCGGCGAGTCCGCGGGCCGCGAGCGCGCTCAGACGTACATCTGGGAGGAGGACCGCCTGCGCGAGTACAAGGAGACCCGCAACGGGCTGCTCGGCGCGGACTACTCCTCGAAGTTCTCGGCGTGGCTGTCACAGGGATGTCTCTCGCCCCGGTGGCTCCACGAACAGGTCGAGGAGTACGAGACCGAGCGCGTCTCGAACGACTCGACCTACTGGCTCATCTTCGAGTTGCTGTGGCGCGATTTCTTCCAGTTCCAGTTCATCAAACACGGCGGCGACTTCTTCGGACCACAAGGGATTCGCGGCCGCGACGCGGGCAAGGAGTGGCGACGCGACGAACAGGCCTTCGAGCGGTGGGCCGCCGGCGAGACGGGCGTCCCGTTCGTGGACGCGAACATGCGGGAACTGAACGAGACGGGGTACATGTCGAACCGCGGCCGCCAGAACGTCGCCTCCTTCCTCACCGACGTGCTCGAAGTCGACTGGCGGTGGGGTGCGGCGTACTTCGAATCCCGGCTCGTCGACTACGACGTGTGCTCGAACTGGGGCAACTGGGCGTATCAGTCCGGCGTCGGCAACGACTCGCGGGACAACTATTTCAACGTCCTCGGGCAGGGGGAACGGTACGACTCCGGGGCGGCGTACATCAGCCACTGGCTTCCCGAACTCGCCGAGCTACCGGCGGAGTACGCCCACCGACCGTGGAAGCTGAGCGACGAGGAGCAGGCGCGCCACGGCGTACAGGTCGGAATCGACTACCCGCGGCCGATGGTCGACATCGAAGAGTGGTATCGGATGCACTAGCTGTAGTGTTGTTCTGCGAGCGTGAGCAGCGCACGCGGTGACACCTCGGTGTCGGTACCGAAGGCGACGAAGACGCCGTCGCTCACGTCGCCCGTGGGCCAGAAGTGCGCGACGAGTCCGTCCTCAAACAGTCGGAGCTTCCCCCTGATTTCCCCAAGCTCGTGAAACAGCGACTCCTGGAACGGCTGTTCGATGTCCTGTAACACCACGTCGTCGTGGATATCATCGAAGTCGACGGTAGTGTATGCATCGGTGGCGTCTTCGTCGATGTAGTGGATCTCGTAGCTACCCTCGTTGTACGTCGCCACGACGCGTAGCCCGTCGCCGTGTCGCTCGCGCAACTGCTCTACGAGTGCCGTCGCCTCGCTCACTGTTGCTCACCGTGTATGTCCATACCACGGATAACACGCGGCCCGTTGATAAGGTCGGTGGGCAGTCGTGGAGATTACTCCTCGTCGCGGCCGTACATCTCCTCAATTTTGTGGTCGTACTCCTCCATCACGTTCCGGCGCTTGAGCTTCATCGACGGCGTGAGCATGTCGTTGTCGGGCGTCCACTCGACGCCGACCAGCCGGAACTCCTTGATCTGTTCGTGTTTCGACAGCGACTCGTTCACCTCGTCCACCTCGGCTTGGACCCACTCGCGGACGCGCTCGTCGGCCGCGATGGCCTCCTCGTCGTCGGGCAGGTCGATGTCGTTCTTGTCGGCCCAGCGTTCGAGCGCCTCCATGTCCGGGACGAACAGCGCCGCGATGAACTTCTCGTTGTCGCCGACGACCATCGCCTGTGCGATGCGTTCGCTGGTGGCGAACTCGTCTTCGATCGGACCGGGCGCGACGTTTTTCCCCGTGTCGAGGACGATGAGCTGTTTGAGTCGGTCGTGATAGACGAGATAGCCGTCGTCTGCCGCCTCGATGATGTCGCCCGAGCGGAACCACGGCTCGTCGCCCTCGCCCTCTTCCGGGTCGGTGAAGGCGCTCTCCGTCGCGTCCGGGCGGTTCCAGTAGCCGTCGGTGACGTTCGGCCCGCGAAGCAGGAGTTCACCGATTTCGCCCTCGGCTTTCGCCTTCTGGTCGCCCGAGACGACCGACGGGTCGAGCTTCGCCTCCATCTCCGTCAGCGGCGGACCGAGCGTCCCCGACCGGAGGTCGTCCGGCGGGTTCGTCGACACGACTGGGGAGGTCTCCGTCAGCCCGTACCCCTCGTGGATGGGTAGCCCCATCCCCTCGAACAGCTCGGCGAGCCGCTGGGAGAGCGAGCCGCCCCCGGAGATGAACATCTCGATGTTGCCGCCCATCGTCTCCTTCACCGAGGAGTAGACGAGTCGGTCGGCGAGGGCGTGTTTCGCCCGGAGACCGAGTCCCGGATTCTCCGCGCGTGCGTAATCGCGTGCGACGCCGATGGACCACTCGAAGATGGACTCGCTCACGTCCGAGCCGCTTGCCTGCTCGCGCATCGTCGCGAAGACGCGCTCGTAGATGCGCGGGACGGAGGTCGCGGAGGTCGGTTTCACCGTCGCGAGGTCGTCTGCAATCGTGTCCGTCGACTCGGCGTACGCGACCGTCGCGCCCGAGGCGAACATGACGAAGTGACCGGACGTGCGCTCGTACACGTGCGCGAGCGGGAGGAACGAGAGCGCGCGGGTGTCGGTACTGAGCGTCGGTACGTCGTCGTCCCGGTCGGGCCGGTCGGCGAAGCGCCGCCGGACCTGATTCACGTTCGCGCGGAAGTTCCGGTGTGTCAGTTGGACGCCCTTCGGCTTGCCCGTCGTGCCGGAGGTGTAGATGAGCGACGCGAGGTCGTCCATCGACTGCTCGTCGAGCCACCCCTCGAACGCCGCGTCGTCGTACGCCTCGCTGCCCTGCTCGTACACCTCGCCCAGCGAGAGGATGTCGTCGCGGTCCTCGTGACCCTCGAACTCGTCGATGACGACGATGAACTCCAGGTCGAGGTCCTCCTCGATTTCGAGCAGCGTGTCGAGCAGCTCGGCGTTCTCACAGACGACGCCGGTCGCGCTCGGGTCGTCGAGCAGATACTGGGTCTGCTCTGCCGACGACTCCGTGTAGACGGTCGTGACGGTCGCGCCGGCGGACAACAGCGCGAGGTCGGACTGCGCCCACTCCATGCGCGTGTTGGCGTAGATGCCGACGCGGTCGTCGTGTTCGACGCCCAGCTCGCGGAACCCGGCCGCGAGCGAGCGGACGATGTCGGCCAGCTCGTCGTACGTGACGGACGCAAACTCACCGGTCGTCGCGGTCGGGAGCACGTCCGGCGTGAGCGAGCGGTCGTAGACCCCACCCTTGTACCACTGGGCGTCGCGCGGGCCGTTCCGGTCGACGCTGTCGAAGAACATTCGGGGGATAGTGGTCTCGCCGATGCTGGGGTCCGAGTAGGAGGATTCCGCGCGGAACCACTCGGTATCTGTCTCAATCATTGCTTACAGACTCCTCTACGGGCTAGGGCTTCAATCTACGCCCTCGGAGCCTCCGGGGGCGGCCGGAAAATCGGGTCAGTCGATGTCGATGCGGTGGCTGTCGACCGGCTCGTCGACTGGGAGGTGGATGTCGAGGACGCCGTTCTGGTAGCTCGCCTCGATGCTCTCTGCGTCGATGGTGCCGGGGACGTACAGGGATTCGCTCACGCGTCGCGAGCGGCTGTGTGTGCCGTGTTCGTCGTTCGTCTCGACTTCGTTGGTCGCGGTCAGGGTGAGCCGACCGTCGTCGAATCGGAGGTCGATATCCTCGGTATCGAAGCCGGGGAGGTCCGCCACGATGCGGTAATCCTCGCCGTCGGCCTCGAGCGTCAACAGCCCGTATCGGTCCGCGGCCGACCGCTGGGGCCGCCACGACCGCACGTCGCCGACGCTGTCCGCCATCGACTGGCGCATCCGGTCCATCAGTTCCTCCATCTCGCTGAACATCTCGAACGAACTACGTCGGGTACTCATGTTTTCTTTCACCAACTATCATAAAGGACCGCTGCGGGCTTAACCCTCGCGAGAGCCGTGATAGCACGCGCTCGGCGGTTGAGAAGTATGTGCACCATTAGGGATTTGAACCCTAGTCCTCGCCTCGAAAGGGCAAGATGATTGGCCGGACTACACCAATGGTGCGCACTTCGGGGTAGTGGGGAGGTATGAATAAATGCTTCCTTCTCGGGTGGGGGCGCGACCGCAACCGCCGGCGGGCGCGAGCGTACGGCTGCTCGCGCACCGCTCACTCGCGCACGACCGGCGCGGCGACGGAGCCGACGGACTCGACTACTGCCTCGACGGTGTCGCCGGGGTCGATGTGGGCTGCGCCGGGAGTTCCGGTCGAGAAGAGGTCGCCGGGGCGGAGCGTCGCGACCCGCGAGTGGAACGCGACCACCTCGCGGGGCGAAAACAGCATGTTCCCGACGCGGTTCGCGGCGCGTTGCTCCCCGTTATACCGCGTCTCGACGGTGAGCGAGTCGAGCTTCAACGGCTCGTCGGGCACGGCAATCGCGCGACCGGGAACGAGGAACGTATCGTAGCTCTTCGCGCGCGTCAGAAACCGTGGATTCCGCCGGAGCACGTCCTCGGCGGTCATATCGATGAGCGGGAGGTAGCCGGCGACGACATCGTCAACGTCGGCTTCTGAAACGTTTCGTCAGGTGCGCCCGACAACGACACCGAGTTCACCCTCGGCCGTGACCCGCTCCGTCTCGCTCGGCGGCGGGAGCCGAATCGGGCCGCCGGGCGCGGTGAGTGCGCTCTGCGGCTTGAGGAAGCTGGCCGGCTCCTCGGGACCGTCCTCGTCTAACTCGCCCGCGTGTTCGACGTAGTTCAGCCCGATACCCCAGAGTTTGCCGAACGCAGCGAGCGGCGCGCCGAACGCGAGACTCGATTCGCTCGTCCGTGTGGCCGTCGCGTCGTCGGGGGACCCGAGTGTCCCCGCGGCAGCACGCGGGAGGGCGTCACGCACGGAATCGAGGTCGGGATGGACCGAATCGAGTGGCACGTATCCTTCGTCGTCACCGAGCAGCGGGTCGCCGGTCGCGGTGCGGGCGAGATATCTCATTCCTCGCGGTCGGTCCAGAAGTCGAAGTCACGTCCGGGCGCGAACACGTCGAGCCCGACCGCGAGCTCCTCGCTCTCGTTCTCGACGCGGTGAGGCTCGTTCGCCTCCAGCAGGACGGAGTCGTTCTGTTCGAGGGTGACGGAGTCGTCTTCGGTGACGACGGTGAGTTCTCCCTCCAGACAGAGACACACCTGCTCGTTCTCGTGGTCGTGCATCGGCGAGGAGTGGCCCGGCGGCTTCTCGAACCACTCGAAGCTGAACCGGTCGCTGCCGGCCATCGAGACGCGCCGCCAGCCGTCCTCGGGTTCGTACGTCTCGGCCTCCTCGAACGGGACTGGCTTCATAGATTTGCGCCGGTCGCGCCGCCGTCGATTGGGATGGCCGTCCCGTTGATGAAGCCCGACAGCGGCGAGGAGAGGAACGCAACGGTGTCGCCCAACTCCATCGGGTCGCCGATGCGTTCGAGCGGGTTCCCCGCCCACTCGTCGAGTCCCTCCTCGTAGCTGTCGTACTCGCCGCGCTCGACGGCCGCGTCGACGAGATTCTCGATGCGGGCCGTCTCGTGTGGGCCCGGTAGGACCGCGTTGGCCCGAACCTCGGGCGCGAACTCCTTCGAGAGGGTCTTTTCGAGCCCGATGACGCCCATCCGGACGGAGTTTGACAAGACGAGCGAATCCAGCGCTTCCTTCACGCTCCGGGAGGTGATGGTGACGATGGTGCCGCCATCACCAGCTTCGAGATGTGGTTTCGCGGCACGCGCCAGTCGGACGACGCTCATCACGAGCAGGTCGTACGCCTCCTGCCAGTCCTCGTCGTCGGTGTCTATGAACGCACCCGACGGTGGGCCGCCGGCGGAGGTGACGAGGTGGTCGAGACCGTCGAAGGCGTCGACGGTCTCCTCGACGAGGCGCTCGGCGTCGTCGGCATCAGTCAAGTCACCGGGGAGGGCGATGACCTCGCCGGTCGCGACGGCCTCGACCTCGGCTTTCGCGTCGGCGAGTCGCTCCTCATCGCGGCCGTTGATGGCGACGTTGGCTCCCTCGCGGGCGAGCGCCTTGGCCGATGCTTTGCCGAGTCCGCTGGAGGAGGCAGTCACGAGTGCTGCGTTTCCGTCAATGGCTAAATCCATGGCTCGGATACCACAAGCGAGCGAAAAAACGATTCCGGAGGCGGTTATTTGCCTTCGAACTCCGGCTCGGAGTCACCCATGAAGGCCGTGATACCCTCCATCAGGTCGTCCGTGCCGAGCAGGTGGCCGAAGGACTGGGCTTCAAGTTCCAGTCCGGCGTCGAGGTCCTCCGCGCCCTTCAGCATGACCTGCTTCGTGAGCGCACGCGAGACCGGCGGACCGGCCGCCATATCCGCGGCGAGTTCGTGAGCGCGCTCCTCGAACTGGTCCGTCTCGACGACCTCGTTCACCACGTCGTACTCGTACATGGTGTCGGCGTCGAACCGCTCTGCGGTGAAGATAATCTCCTTGGCGCGGGACATCCCGACGAGTCGCTGGAGCCGCTGGGTGCCGCCCCAGCCGGGGAGCAGCCCGAGGTTGTGCTCCGGCAGACCGAGTTCCGAGCGCTCGGAGGCGAGTCGATAGTCGGCACACATCGCCAACTCGAAGCCGCCGCCGAGGGCGAATCCGTCGATGGCGGCGACAATCGGAAGCGGCGACTCCTCGAACGCGCCGAAGGTCGACTGCCCGTTGCGCGACAGTTCGATACCGTCGAGCGGGCTGGCCGAGGAGGCCATCGAGGACACGTCGGCCCCGGCCGAGAAGGCGCGGTCGCCCTTGCCGGTGATGAGGACCGCACGCACCTCGTCGTCGTCCTCGAACTCAGCGAGCGCGTCGCCGAGTTCCTCCAGCATCTCGGCGTTGACGGTGTTCATCCGTGCCTCGCGGGAGAGCTCGATGTGGCCGACCATGTCTCCCGGGTACGCGAGGTCGATGGTAGAGTAGCTGCGCGTCTCCTCGGTGTCGCCGTCGCCGTAGAAGCCGCCCTGCTCGGCCGCTTCGCGCAGCGCGTTGCTCACGTCGAAGCGGGAGTGGCCGTCCGTCTCGCCGAGCGATTCGAGCATCTCGACCAGCCGGTCGAGCCCGATGTTGTCGGCGAGCTTCGCCGGTCCCTCCGGGAAGCCGGCACCGAGCATGACCGCCTCGTCGATGTCGCCCGGGTTCGACACGTCGTTCTCGACGAGGTGGCCGACCTCGTTTGCCATGATGGCCGCGAGTCGCACCTTGATATCCTCGCTGCCGGCGTCCGTCGGGATGTCGACGCCGCCGTTCTCGTAGTCGTAGAAGCCCTCGCCAGACTTCTTGCCGTACTGCTCTGCGTCGACGGTCTCCTTCAGGAAGGGGGCCGGCTCGTAGGCGTCACCGAGCACCTCGTAGAGATACTGGAGCACGTGGTAGGTCACGTCGTTGCCGACCTGATCGCCGAGTTCGAAGGCACCCATCGGCAGCCCCATGTCGAACTTCGTCGTCGAGTCGATTTCGGCGACGGTCGCCTCGTCGTCGGAGACCATCCAACAGGCCTCGTTCATCAGCGGGACGAGGATGCGGTTAACGATGAAGCCGGGCGAGTCCTTGTGGACGCGAATCGGCGTCTTACCGAACGACTCGGCCAGCTGCTCGACGGCGTCGAGCGTCGACTCGGCCGTATGCGCGCCGGTGATGACCTCGACCAACTGCATCCGAACGGGCGGATTGAAGAAGTGCATCCCGCAGAACTGCTCGGGACGGTCGGTCACCTCCGAGAGGTCCGTAATCGACAGCGAGGAGGTGTTGGTCGCGAAGATGGTGCGGTCGGGCGCGTACGCCTCTACCTCGCTGTACACGTCCTTCTTAATCTCCATCTTCTCCGGCACCGCTTCGATGACCACGTCGGTGTCGTCGACGGCTTCCTCCACGTCGACGAGCGGGGTGACGCGGTCGGCAGCGGCGTCGGCCTCCTCCTCGCTTATCTGTTCTTTCTCCGCGAGCTTGTCGAGCGACCAGACCAGCTGTTCGTAGCCGTTCTCGACGAACTCGCTTTTGATGTCGCGCAGTCGCACCTCGTAGCCGGCGAGGGCAGCCACTTCGGCGATGCCGTGGCCCATGCTCCCCGCGCCGAGTACGGTAATTGTCTCGATATCGTCGAACTCCATGTCTCATGGTCTCTCGGCGACCGTTTCAACGTTTCCGTCCGCCGAACGAGGAACGCGTCGACCGTGGTCCGGTGTTTATTTTCACCCGACGCCCGGCCCCCTACTTAATTACTGGAGGCGTGAGATGGGATGGGTGAGCGATGACGAACGAAGAGGGACGAGCACGTGCTGGGCTCGTGTTGGTGGCGGTCGGGCTGGTACTGCTCGCCGTCTCGGCGTACAACACCTACGAGAACGTCGCCATCAGGGGCGATCCGATGTTGCCGGCCGCGGCGGAACTCGTCGTGCCGCTCGTCGCCGAGCTAGCGCTCATCGGCTGTGGCCTGTGGGTGTACAGACGGCCGGGGCTGCGACCCTACCAGCGGGAGATTCTGACGTGGACCGGCGTCTCGGCGCTGGGCGTCGTCGTAGTCATCGGCTGGCAGGTGTTTCTCCAGCAGTTTCTCACCGGCTTCCAGCCGATCTACATTCTCCCGAGCGTGCTCGCAATCGCGGCCGCCATCGGCGCTGCGGCTGGGGTCTACGCTAGCCTTCAAGCAGGCCGGCGCGCCGAACTCAACGAGATGCGCAACCAGTTCCGGACGCTGTTCGACAACGTCCCCGACCCTGTCGTCGGGGTGAGCGACGACGAGAAGCTCACCGTCCAGCTGGTGAACCCGGCCTTCGAGGAGGTGCTCGGTATGCCCGAGACCCGTATCGTTGACACCAATCTGGCCGAGCACATCGTCGACCGCGACACGACCTCCGCACGATTCCCGCGCCAGACCCCGACCGAGGAGGCGTGGGTCGCGGAGGACATCCTCGTAGAACTCAACGGGCGGCGACGGCGACTCGCTAGACTGGAGGCCCCGTTCGATGGGGCCGATTCCCCCGCACAGACCGGCTACGTGTTGTACGTGGACGTGACCGACGAGCGGATGCGCACCGAACGGCTCCGGGTGCTCACCAGAATCCTCAGACACAACATCCGCAACAAGATGACCGTCATCAACGGGATGGCCGGCTCACTCGGTGAGGATATCGCCAGCGCGAAGCGACAAGAGCAGCTCGACCGGCTGACACAGGCGAGCCGCGAGCTGACTGAACTCGCCGAGCAGGCACGCAACATTGACGAACTGGTCACGGAAGCCGAGGAACGACCCGTCGACCTCGCCGAGACGCTGCGAAAGGTGGTCGACGGACTCCGCGAACAACACCCGGAGGTGACCTTCTCGCTGGACGAACTCACCCCGGCCACCGTAACGGCGACGGCCGCACTCCCGGCAGGTATCGAGGCCATCGTCCAGAATGGCGCAGAACACAACGAGAATCCCGACCCGCGCGTCGATATCGCGCTCGACGTGGTGGACGGCGACTACGCCGAGATTCGGGTTGCGGACAACGGGCCCGGCCTGGACGAGGAAACCCACGCTCTGGTAACTGGGCAACAGGAGCCGACGCAACTCTCCCATCTCGACGGCCTCGGCTTGTGGCTGGCGCGGTGGGCTGTCGCCGACGCCGGCGGGAGTCTGGAGTTCGACAGCGACAGCGGGCTGACCGTCAGGATTCGACTCCCGATAACCGATACCGTCGACGTTGGGGACAAAGAGTTGCTGACCCAACAGGTTAAGTAGCTGAGCGACAACTCACTGTCCGAAACGATGGAGTACGAGTTTACACACCAACCGTCGTTTACGCAGTTGACAGTCACGCTGGACGCGGGCGAGTCGGTCGTCGCCGAGCCGGGGGCGATGGTCGGTCACTCCTCTAGCGTCACGATGGAGACGGGAACGAGCCGCGATGGACTGCTCAGTTCGGCGAAGTCGCTTCTGGGAGGCGAATCGGCGTTCGCCAACGAGTTCACCGCGAGCGACGGCCCGGGGACGGTGCGGCTCGCCCCGCCGTCGCCGGGAGATGTGATGGCCCAAGAGCTACACGACGAGACGTTGTACACTGTCGACGGGGCCTTCCTCGCGGCGACCGGCGATATCGATATCGACTCTGAACTCGGCGGGCTGAAGTCGATGCTCGGCGAGGCGAGTCTCACCCCGCTGGCGCTGAAGGGGACGGGCACGGCCTTCGTCGACGCCTACGGCGGGCTGGCGAAACTCGAACTCGACGCCGGAGAATCGTACGTCCTCGACAACGAGCATCTCATCGCGTGGGACGACGACATCGAGTACTCCGTCGAGCGGGTCGGCGGGCTGAAATCCACGCTGTTGAGCGGCGAAGGACTGGTGTTCGAGTTCACCGGCCCGGGAACCGCGTGGTATCAGACCCGGGACCTCGACGCGCTGGTGTCGGTGCTCGCGCCCCGGCTGCCGAGCCAACAGGAGTAACCGCGTCGGAGGGAGGAGCGCTATCACGTCACTCATCCGAACGTATTTGTACCCGCCTGCAGAGACGCGGGTGTGAAACAGCCGTCAGTCTCCCGGCGGCGCGTCCTCGCCGGGGCAGGGGCGTGTGCTGTTGCAGCCAGCGGCTCGTCGGTAGCGAGTGGCGCGGCCTCACCCCCACAGTCAGGACCACAGCCCGAGCTTGAGACGCGCGTCGATGAGCTAGTCGCCGCAAGTCTGGAGGAGTACGACGTTCCGGGTGCGACCGTCGCCGTGGTGTCGGGCCGCGGTGCCCCGCTTACGAAGGGGTACGGTCGGGCAAATCGCGAGCGTGACACGCCGGTGGATTCGACGACGACCTTCCGGGTCGGCTCCGTATCGAAGCCGGTGGTCGCGACGGCACTGATGAACCGTGTCGAGCACGGGGAACTCGACCCAACGACGCCTGTCTCGGTCTATCTCGACGCGCCGATTCGCGGGCATCCGGGCAAACCGCCTACGCTCGAACAGCTCATCACCCACCGTGGTGGGTTCGAATCGACGAACCGCGGACTCTGGATTCCGGAGTCGGCACCGCTCAAGTCGCTGGCGGCGTACCTGCGAGAAGAGCCACACCATCAGGTTCGGGAGCCGGGGACCGTCGGCTCGTACTCGAACTTCGGCTACGCGCTTGCCGGCCAACTGCTCGCTGCGACAAGCGACAAAGCGTTCGCCGGCGCAATCGCCGACGAGCTGCTGCAGCCGGCGGGGATGACGCGAAGCAGCTTCCGGCAGCCGCTGCCGGACGCCGTCGCGGAAGCGCACGCCACCGGCTACGGCTCCAGTGGTAGCTACGCGCAAGCCTCGTTCCCGCGTGTCGGACTGCGACCGGCGGGGTCGCTGTCGACGACGGCGGAGGATATGGCGCGGTTTCTCCAGCTTCATCTCCGAGACGGTGTTCTCGACGGCGAGCAGGTGCTCGAACCCGGCACCGTCGCCGCGATGCACGAACAGTGGGCGACACACGACGAGCAGCTCGACGGGATGGCATTCGGGTTCATCGAGGACGAACACGGCGACACGAGAACGCTGTGGCACAACGGGGCGACACTGTCGTTCTACAGCGAGCTGGTCATCGTTCCGGAGCACGATTTCGGCGTGTTCGTCGCATTCAACACCGACTCCGCGAGGAACGCGGCGACGGATATCATCGACGGACTACTCGACTGGGCGCTGCCCGAGCAGACGGAATCGACGCGCACTCCCGACGGGACTCCGACCCGTGCCGAGGAGCTGACGGGAACATACCGGTCGCTCCAGCAGTCACACACGTGGCACGACGCCCTCACCTCGACGCTGAACGCGCCGACGGTAGAGATTCACGTCGCCGACGACGGCGCGCTCGTCACTGACGCGGGGGGAACGACGAGCCGGTGGATCGAGATTGCGCCGCTGGTCTTCGAGCGAACGGACGGGAGCCGTCGTCTCGCCTTCGGAGAGCGTGACGGCGATATCGAGTATCTGTATCGGGGCGGGAGTCCAACCGCGTTTGCGCGCATCCGCACCCTCGACCGGCTGTGGCTCCACGGACTGTTCGTCCTCGCCACGGTAATCGGGATGCTTTCGACCTCTCTGCGGTGGTCAGAGACGACCCTGTATCAGCTCCTCCGAGATGGTGACGGAGCAGTGAGCAGACGGTTGTACACGGCGCTCGATGACCGGACGACACGGGCGCGGCTGGTCGCCAGAACCGCCGTGACGCTGTTGACGGGGGGACTCACGCTGGCGTTCGTCCATCTATCGGTGAACCCGTTGGCCGTACTCTCTGCGCCGCCGTTCAGCTTCCGCGTGCTGTTCGTCGGGACGGTTGCTGGGCTCGTCGGAACGCTCGCGAGCGTCGGCTACGCGGTCGACGAACTCCGGCACGACAGGTGGGAGCGTGGCGAGCGTGTCTACTACGGCCTCACGACAGCGGCCCTCGCGGGCTTTTGTTTGTTCCTGTGGCGGTGGAATCTGCTGTTCCCGCCGGCGTGACCGGCCTACGCGCCCGGTGAAACCACGTCGCAGGACAACGGTAGCGTTTTCTTCGCGGGCGGGTGAGACGGGCGTAGATTCGCGTGTCCCGGCCGGGCATCCGGCGAGGGACAGCGTCCCCGCTCGTCTATGTTCAACCGAGTTCGCGACGATATCCGGACCGCGCTCGCGACCGACCCCGCCGCCACGTCGGTCCCCGAGGCACTGCTGTATCCGGGGCTGTACGCCGTCTGGCTCCACGTCTTGCTCGTTCACCCGCTGTGGACGCGGGGGTGGCGGTTCACTGCGCGACTGCTCTCGCAGCTCGGTCGGGGACTCACCGGCATCGAGATTCACCCCGGCGCGACCGTCGGCGAGCGCGTCTTCATCGACCACGGGATGGGCGTCGTCATCGGCGAGACGGCCGAGGTCGGCGACGACGTGAACATGTACCACGGCGTCACGCTCGGCGGGCGGTCCAGCGAGCGCGTGAAGCGACACCCGACCGTCGAGGACGACGTGACGCTCGGGGCGAACGCGACGCTCATCGGCGATATCACGATTGGAGAGGGTGCGACCGTCGGTGCTGGCGCGGTCGTCGTCGACGACGTTCCTGCGGGCGCGACGGTCGTCGGGAACCCGGCCCGGGAGGTCTAATCGACGGCGCGCCAGAGATACCGGCTCGCGTACGACCGGTACGGCTGCCAGCGCTCGGCGTGGGCACGCATTCCGGCGCGGTCGTCCGTGTCGTAGCCGTACAGTTCGGCCATCCCCTTTCGGATGCCGAGGTCCCCGACCGGAAACACGTCCTCGCGAGCGAGCACGAAGATGAGAAACATGTCCGCGGTCCACGGACCGACGCCGCGAATCTCGGTGAGTCGGTCGCGCACGCCGTCGTCGGCCGTCTCGCGCAACTGCGCCACGGAGAGGTCGCCCTCGGCGAACGCGCGGGCGATGTTCTCGACGTACTCGACCTTCTGGCCCGAGAGACCGACCTCGCGGAGCGCGTCCGAGTCGGCAGCGAGTATCGCCTCCGGGGTCACTTCGAACCGGTCGAAGAGCCGCTGTTCGATAGCGGCCGCCGAGTCGGTCGAGAGCTGCTGGTTGCACACCGAGACGATGAGCCGTGCGAACGGGTCCGCGGCGGGGGTCACGTCGAGTGGGCCGTGGTGCTCGACCAGCGGCGCGAGTTCGGGGTCGCGCGCGAGCACGTCGTACGGGTCGTCGGCCACGGTTTACTCCTCCAGTACGCCCTCTGTGGGCTGGGCGTCCTCGTCGTCGGCGCGCCGACGCACGTCGACGCGGTAGTGTTGGAGGATGTCGCGCCCGAGCAAGAGGGGGTACTCCATGTGGCTGCGGTCCTCGATGCTCGCCGTCACGGTGTGTTGTCGGCCGCCGATACCGACCACGAGGTCGACGACCGGGCGTGATTTCCCGCTCTTCATCGAGCCGGATTTCACCGTGACGATATCCTTGATCGGGCCGGTGCCGATGTCGGCGGCGAGCTTCGAGTCGATGCTCGTCCGGGTCGCGCCGGTGTCGGACTTGGCGAAGACGGTGTCCTGTCCGCGCGTCCCCATCGCGACGACCTCTTCGATGTAGCCGATTGGCGCTTGTTCGTCGGCGGGGGCGGGCTGTTTGCGTGGCATGCAGTCGGGCTTGGAGTCGTCGAGCGTCGCCGCGAGTTCGTACACCGCTTCTTCGTTCACCTCGCCGCCGGCACGCTCGATAGCGAGCCGAGCGATGAACGGTGCGGGCGAGCGGCCGGTCGCCTCGAACAGCCCTTTGAATCCGGCCGTCGGGTTCACTTCGAGGATGTAGTAGCCGTCTTCGCCTTCGACGATGTCGACGCCGGCGCAGTCGAGACCGACCACGTCGGCGGCGCGCTTCGAGAGCTGTCGCACCTCGTCGTTGAGGGCGTCTGTCGCGTCCGTCACGTCGCCGCCGAGCGCGACGTTCGTCCGCCAGTCGCCCTCCGGCGCGTAGCGGTTCATCGCGCCGACGACCTGTTCGCCGACGACGTAGACGCGGAGGTCGGAGTGGCGCTGTTCGTCGTGGTCGATGAACCGCTGGAGAAACGCCTGCCGCGACCCGACCATCGGGTTCACCGGCTCGCCGGCGTCGATCTTCCACGTCCCGCCGCCGTGGGTGCCGATAGCCGTCTTGTAGACGACCTCCTCGCCGAACTTCTCGCGGTCGGCGTTGAGCAGGTCGGCGGACAGCGCCATGAACGCGTCCGGAACGGGAAGGCCGGCCTCTGCGAGGGCGGTGCCAGCGGCGAACTTGTGCATCGCCGTCATCGTCTCGGTCGGGTGGTTCAACATCGGGCGCATCCGGTCGAGCATCGTCGCGAGACCGAGCGCCTCCGCCGGCTGTTCCTCCTTCGAGAGGAGCAGTCGGTTGATGATGATATCCACGTCCGGTTCGAGCGTCACGTCGCCGTCGGCGATGTCGACCGAGAGCGTGTCGGCACGGAGCCACGCGGCCTCGAAGCCGAGCCGTTCCACCGCGTTCAGGATTGCTTTCGTCTCCTTGGAGTTGTGGAGACTCAACACGCCAACGGAGATGTCGTCGTTCATATCTGAGGAGTGCGTCGCGGTCTGAAAACCCTGCCGGATAGCGTCCGACGCGGCTTTTTGTGCGCTCACGGCGGAGACTCCGTATGGCAGACTCGTTCACGTACGATGGGGGAAGCGTCGCACCCGGCGAGACGCAGAACCTCCGCTATTCGGTCTCCGAGACCTACCTCGGTGACCCGGTCCGGATTCCCGTCACGGTCGTCAACGGTGAGCGCGACGGGCCGACCGTCGTCCTCTCGGCGGCGGCCCACGGCGACGAACTCAACGGTATCGAGGTGGTGCGGGAGGTGGCACACGAGTGGGACCACGCCGACCTGGTCGGCACGCTCGTCTGTCTCCCCGTCCTGAACGTGCAGGGGTTCATCGCCCAACAGCGGTATCTGCCGATACACGACCGCGACCTGAACCGGTCGTTTCCGGGGAGTCCAGACTCCACGAGCGCGAAGCGAATCGCCCACCGCATCTTCCAGAACTTCATCGCGCCCTGTGATTTGGGCATCGACTTCCACACCTCGACGCGCGGACGGACGAACGCGGTTCACGTCCGTGCGGACATGGACGACGAGGGTGTGTCCCGTGTCGCGAACGCGTTCGCCTCGCACGTCATCATCGACTCGACCGGGCCGTCGGGGGCACTCCGGCGCGAGGCGACCGCCGCAGGCGTCCCGACCGTGACAGTCGAGATGGGCGAGGCACACCGGTTCCAGCGGTCGCTCATCGACCGGGCGCTGGCCGGGACGTTGTCGGTGCTCAACGAGTTCGGCGCGCGGACGGACGGCGTCGTCTCGTGGCCCGGCTGGCGGACCGTCATCGGCGACGACGACGAGAAGACGTGGCTCCGGGCCGACGTTGGTGGGCTGGTGGAGATGCACCACGAGCGGAGCGCGCTGGTCGAGGCTGGAGAGCGCGTCTGTACGATTACGAACCCGTTCAAGCGGGAGTCGGGGGCGATACGCGCGCCGTTTACCGGGCTGCTCGTCGGCGTGTTGGAGAATCCGCTCGTCTATCCGGGGAATCCGGTGTGTCACCTCGTCGAGTTGGACGAAGCGACCCGGCACGCGGTGGAGATGCACCGGTCGTCGCGGTCGGAGCCGCAGGGGTGAGCCGGTCAACGTAGACCGCCGAGAAGGCAACTACTATGTCGAGGCGGTCCTGACACACAGACGCATGAGTCAATCGTACGACCGAGGCCTCGTTGAGGACTTCGGTCGGTGGACGGAGTTCTCCGCCGGGATGTGGGCGTGGATCTTCCACAAGTTCACCGGCTGGGTCCTTGTCGGCTATCTGTTCACCCACATCGCTGTCCTCTCGACGGCGATGCAGGGGTCACAAGCCTACAATAGCACGATTCAGGGCCTCGAAGGACTGCTCCTCGTCCGATTCCTCGAAGTCGGCCTGCTGGCGGTCGCCGTGTTCCACATTCTCAACGGCATCCGCCTGCTGCTGGTCGACCTCGGGCTCGGACTGGAGTCACAGGACCGCACCTTCTACGCGTCGCTCGTCGTCACGGGCGTCATCGTAGTCGCGAGTATTCCGACGTTCCTGATGGGGAAACTGGCATGAGTGAACGCTACTCTTCGTTCGAACCGAAAGGCACGCGCTGGCTGCTGCAGCGTCTCACGGCGGCGTTTCTCGTCATCGTGTTGGCGTTCCACTTCATGCAGCTGCACTTCGTGAACCACGCCGCAGACGTGACGTTCGCCGGCACGAGCGCCCGGATGAGCCAGCCCGGCTACTTCGCCGCGATGGTCGGCTTTGGCCTGACGGCGACGTTCCACGGCGTCAACGGCGTCTACAACGGACTCGTCAATCAGGGACTCGACGGCACCGGCAAGCGGGTCGTGAAGTACGGCCTCATCGTCGCCGGACTGCTGCTTTCCGCACAGATTCTCCGACTGGCGTTCGTTATGGCAGGAGGGAGTATCTCATGAGCACAGGAATCACCGAAACCGAAGACGACGGTACAGAGACGCAGACGCAGGCCGTGGGGGCCGCGCGCGCTGCCGGTGAGACGTACACCGAGATGGACAGCCAGGAGATCGAGGCGGCAAACGAGGAAGCGCGACGGCGCACCCGCGAACTCGTCGAGGAGGCGGACCGCACGGTCAAGCTGAAGGTGTTCCGCTTCGACCCCGAGGTTCCCGAGAAGGAGGAGCCACGGTTCGACACGTTCACCGTTCCGTTCTCGAAGGGGATGACGGTGCTCGACGCGCTCATGTGGGCGCGCGACCAGTACGACTCCTCGCTCACGTTCCGCCACTCCTGTCGACAGGCGGTGTGTGGCTCGGACGCGCTGTTCGTCAACGGGCGACAGCGCCTCGGCTGTAAGACGCAGGTCGCAGACCTCGCCGACAGCGGCATCCCGAAGAAGGTCCGCATCGAGCCGCTCCCGCACGCCGAGGTCGTCAAGGACCTCGTCGTCGACATGGAGCACTTCTACGACCAGATGGAGTCCGTCGAGCCGTACTTCCAGGGGGAAGACACCCCTGACGGACTCGAAGAGCAGTACCAGTCGCGTGAGAACCGCGAGAAGGTGAAGATGTCCACGCGCTGTATCTGGTGTGGCGCGTGTATGTCCTCGTGTAACATCGCGGCGGGCAACAACGATTATCTCGGCCCGGCGGCCATCAACAAGGCCTACCGGTTCGCGATGGACGACCGCGAGGGCGAGGACCTCACCGAGCACCGACTCAACATCATCGAACAGGAGCACGGCGTCTGGCGGTGTCAGACCCAGTTCTCCTGTACTGAGGTGTGTCCGAAGGATATCCCCCTGACGGAACACATCCAGGAACTGAAGCGTGAAGCGGTCAAGAAGAACCTGAAGTTCTGGTAACCGCGTCACTCCTAAACGTATCCAACACCAACCAACAATAACCACAGACCAATGCACGAACACGACGTAATCGTGGTCGGTGGCGGCGGAGCCGGACTCCGTGCTGCCATCGCTGCCCACGAAGAAGGCGCGGATGTCGCCATCGTGACGAAGCTCCACCCGGTTCGCTCGCACACCGGTGCGGCGGAGGGTGGAATCAACGCGGCGCTTCGCGACGGCGACGACCCGAAGGACCACGCGTACGACACGATGAAGGGGTCGGATTACCTCGGCGACGCCCCGGCGATTGAGACGCTGTGTGAGATGAGCCCCGAAGAGACCATCCAGCTCGAACACTGGGGAATGCCGTTCTCGCGAGAGGACGACGGGCGCGTCTCACAGCGACCGTTCGGCGGCCTGTCGTTCCCGCGGACGACGTACGCGGGCGCGGAAACCGGCCACCACCTGCTCCACACGATGTACGAGCAGGTCGTCAAGCGAGGGATTACCGTGTACGACGAGTTCTACGTCACCGAACTCGCGACCACCGACCACCCGGATCCCGAGGAACGGGAGTGTCACGGCTGTATCGCCTACGACATCAAGAGCGGCGACCTCGTCGGCTTCGAGGCGTCGGGCGGCGTCATCCTCGCCACCGGCGGCGACGGACAGGCGTTCGACCACACGACCAACGCGGTCGCCAACACCGGCGACGGACTGGCGATGGCCTACCGCGCGGGCGTTCCGGTCGAGGACCCCGAGTTCGTCCAGTTCCACCCGACCACCCTCCCGAGCACGGGCGTGCTCATCTCCGAGGGTGTCCGCGGTGAGGGCGGCATCCTCTACAACGGCGACGGCGAGCGGTTCATGTTCGAACACGGCTACGCCAACAACGACGGCGAACTCGCCTCTCGCGACGTCGTGTCGCGCGCCGAACTCACCGAGGTGAACGAGGGCCGCGGCATCGAAGACGAGTACGTCTATCTCGACATGCGCCACCTCGGCGAGGAGCGCGTCGTCGACCGCCTCGAAAACATTCTGCACCTCGCAGAAGACTTCGAGGGCGTCGACGGGCTGGACGAGCCGATGCCGGTCAAGCCCGGCCAGCACTACCACATGGGCGGCATCGAGACGAACGAGAACGGCCACACCTGCATCGACGGGCTGTACGCCGCCGGCGAGTGCGCCTGTGTCTCGGTCCACGGCTCGAACCGACTGGGCGGCAACGCGCTGCCGGAGCTCATCGTGTTCGGTGCACGTGCGGGCTACCACGCCGCGGGGCGCGACCTCGGTGAAGCGCGTATTCCGACCGGCCCGAGCGCTCGTACCGAAGACGAGACGGGTCTCGACACCCCCGTCTCTCCGGGCGCAATCGACCAGCCGGACCCCGATGCCGTCGCCGACGGCGGCGCGATGACCGCCGACCCGGCCGCGACGGTCGAACGCACGCTCGACGGCGAGCGAGCCCGCGTTGAGGAGATGATGGAGCGAGACGGCATCAACCACGCCGAGATTCGCTCCGACCTGCAGGACGCGATGACGCAGAACGTCAACGTGTTCCGCGAGAAGGAGGGCATCCAGGACGCGCTGGAGACGATTCGCGACTGCCGCGAACGCTACCAGAACGTCGCGGTCGCCGACCCCTCGCGCACGTTCAACACGGACCTGCTCCACACCATCGAGACGCGCAACCTCATCGACGTGGCCGAGACCATCGCGCTCGGCGCGCTCGCACGCGAGGAGTTCCGCGGTGCCCACTGGCGCGCGGAGCATCAGGCGCGCGACGACGAGGACTGGCTCAAACACACCATGATTGCGTGGAACGACGGCGAGCCCGACCTCTACTACACCGACGTGCTGCTCGAAGGCGAGGAGAAGACGTACGAGCCGAAGATTCGCTCCTACTGACGCACTTTTTTGCTGTTCGGGTGCGCTTCGCGCACCACTCACAGCAAAAACCTGCACTAAAAATACGCAGCCGGCGCTCACGCCGTTCGCGCCGGTGAACCGCTCGCACGGCGAGCGGATGCTTATGTGTGAAGCCGCGGCCAACGAGCGCATGCGCTGGTAATCCGTCGGTCACGGGACGAGACGGGAGTGCGACGCACCGTGGCCGGCGTCGAGTCGCCTGTTCGCCAAGCAGTACACCTAACGACGTGGCCGGCCAGCCACCGGTATGCACGCTGTCATCCTCGCCGCCGGAGAGGGGACGCGGATGCGTCCGCTCACCGAGTCGATACCGAAGCCGATGTTGCCGGTCGCCGACCGGCCGCTCGTCGCCCACACCGCCGACGCTGCCGTGGCTGCGGGCGCAGACCGACTCGTGTTCGTCGTCGGCTACGAGGCCGACCGCGTTCGCGACCACTTCGGCGAGTCGTATCGAGGGGTTCCGGTCGCGTACGCCACGCAGGACGAACAGTTGGGGACGGCACACGCGGCCGCCGCGGCCCGCGAGTATCTCGACGACGACTTCGTGGTCCTGAACGGCGACGACCTCTACGACGAGGACGCGCTAACTGCGCTGTTCGAGCAGTGTCCCGCCGTCGGAGCCTACACGGTCGAGGACCCGCGGCCCTACGGCGTCTTCTCGATCGACGACGGTGTGGTGACGGATATCGTCGAGAAACCCGCGGACCCGCCCAGCAGCCGCGTCAACGTCGGCGCGTACCACTTTCCGGCCGAGGCCGCCGACTGGCTCACCGAGGTCGACCGCTCCGACCGCGGCGAGTACGAGATTACCGACGTGCTCGCGCGCGTCATCGACGCCGCCGAGGTGTCGGCCGTTCCGGTACGCCGGTGGCTCGGCGTCGGGCGCCCGTGGGAGCTGCTGGAAGCCAACGAGTGGAAGCTCGCGGAACTGGACCGACACGTCGACGGCGAGGTTCACGAGCGGGCAGAGCTACGCGGCTCTGTCGTGGTCGAAGCCGGTGCGACAGTCGACGCTGGCGTCGTCGTCGAGGGACCGGCGCTGATTCGGTCGGGAGCCGATGTTGGCCCGAACGCGTACGTCCGCGGTGCGACACACATCGGGCAAAACGCCCACGTCGGCAACGGCGTCGAGCTGAAAAACACCGTCGTGATGCGGGAGACGAACGTGCCGCATCTCTCTTACGTCGGCGACAGCGTCCTCGGCGAGCGAGTCAACCTCGGCGCTGGAACGCAGGTGGCGAACCTCCGCCACGACGGCGAACCCGTCGAAACCACGGTGAAAGGTGAGCGCGTCTCGACGGGTCGCCGGAAGTTCGGCGTCGTCGCCGGACCGGACGCGAAGACGGCCATCAACACCTCACTGAACGCCGGCGTCGTCCTCTCGGCCGGCGCGACGACCACGCCCGGCGAGTCGGTTCTGCGGGACCGGTAGGGACACCTATTATCTAGGGGGCCGTTGTGCCGGTGTGTCACTGAGCAAACCCGACCTGAGCGGACAGACGGCGTTCATCACAGGAACGACCCGCGGCATCGGCAAGCAGTTCGCGCTCGCGCTCGCGGAGTGTGGCTGTAACATCGTCTCGACCGGCAAAACGACCGACGACACCGACGACCAGCGGCTCGAAGGGACAATCGAACAGACTGCCCGCGAGGTTCGCGACATCGGCCCGGGGGCGCTCGCAATCGAGTTGAACGTCCGCGAGGAGGAGAACGTCGAGCGCGCGGTCGAGAAGGCGATCGACGAGTTCGGCCAGATTGACATCGTCATCAACAACGCCAGCGCCATCCAGGCCGTCTCGACGGTCGACCTGCCGGCCAACCGATTCGACCTGCTGACTGACGTGAACGTCCGGGGAACGCAGCTCGTCTCGCGAGCGTTCGCGGACCACCTACGCGGACAGGAGTCGTCGTGGCTGTTCGCGAACGCGCCGCCGGTCACCGTCGACCGTGCGCCGGGGTCCGGCCCGTATGCGTGGTCGAAGCTCGGGATGTCGTTTCTCACCCTGTCGCTGGCGGACGAGCTCGCCGGCGACGACGTTGCGTGCAACACCATCTGGCCGGTCACGGCAATCGACACGCGCGCGACCCGCTACTTCGAGATGGGCACCGAAGACGACTGGCGGACGCCCGAAGTCATGTCCGACGCGCTCCTCGAGATTCTTTCCCGTGACCCGGCGACGTGTACGGGCAACAGCTTCTACGACGAGGAGGTGTTGCGAGAGGCTGGCGTGACGGATTTCTCGGAGTACAACCTCACCGAGGGCGACCCGGCACCGACCTCCGCACACATGTTCGACCCGAGCTACGAACGCCCGTAGGAATCGCCGCCGTGGGTACGGCTAAGTGTGCGTGGCAGTAGATATCGACAATGAAGGACCCGACCTCCGATCTGGGCGAGGATATCTCGCCGGACGAGGCCCCCGCCTGTGAGTGGTGTGGCGACTCACTCGCGAACGCACCCAACCGTCGCACCCGGACGTGGGTCGAAGACGGAGAAGTACAGCGGCTACAGTTTTGCGACGACGCGTGTCTCCGGTCGTTGCGCGACTCACAGGAGTGACTCGCCCAACACGATGACAGAGAGGTTGTTGGCGAAGACGACCAGCCCGGCGAGGAGGAGAAGGCCGACGAACGCTTCGATGCCGTAGGCGAACGCCCGCTGGTATCGCTCGTCGGTGGCTTCGAGCAGGAGAATCATCGCTCGGAAGCTCACGACCACGGCGACCAACACGACGAGGTGAACGGCCACGATGGTGGCGAACCGACGGGTCAACAGCCACCGCATTAGCGGATTCGTCTCGGCTTGAGCGCCGTAGAGCGTCGCTGCACCGGCCGTCGTGAGCAGGTCGACGGGGATGAGCAGGAACAACACGACGGCGACCCAGCTCCAGTAGTCGTCGGTCCACTCGTCGAGGTGGTCGCGCTCCATGTCGGAAAGACGGTCGCAGAAGGGATAGGTTCGGGTGCTTCGAGCGCGGCGGTCAGTGGCTCGCGCCGCCGTGGTCGCCGTCGCCGTCGTTGACCTCCGACAGGATGTCGGTGACGTAGTGGACGCTGGCGACGGCAAAGAGGATCAACACGAGGACGACAATCGCGATCGATGCGAGGACGACGGTTTGGCTCATATCCGTACGTTCGTCCGGTGTCGGACAAGAAAGTATCTATGCATCGTCGTTGTGTCGGTGCCACGAGGACGTGGGCCGCCTGAAGCCAAGGGGGGGATTTGAACCCCCGAACTCCCGATTACAAATCGGGTGCGTGCACCACCCACGCTCCCTTGGCACATCTGCTCTTCCGTTGTCGACCCTTGTATCGGTTTCGCGTTACGGTCGCCGTTCCATCTCGACTCGATGAGGCTCGAAACCGTGGTCGCGGTAGAACGACCGCGCGCGCTCGTTCGCCGCCAACACGTCGAGCGCGATTCGGTCTGCACCGCCCTCGCGGAGCGCGTCGACCGCAGCCTCCAACAGCGCCGTGCCGATTCCGTTACCGCGGTGTGGCGCTGTGACGTACAGGTTCTCGATGATTCCCCTGTCGTACTCCTGCTCGAAGACGCCTTGCTCCGGATAGAACGTGGCGAAGCCGACCGGTTCGTCGTCGACGCGCGCAATCCGGACCCCGCCGACCACGAGCCGCTGTGAAAGCGACTCGCGAATCTGGTTTTCGTTCGCCGTGACGCACAGGTGCGAGCCGTGTGCTCGCTGGTCGCGCGCGAGGTCGAGCCACAACTCGACGAGTGCGTCGAGCGCACTCGCGGTCGGCGTAGTGAGTTCCATCAGTCGTCGAGAACCTCGACCGCGGGGAGGGTCCCGCCGGTCAGCATCCGCAGCGCGGCCCCCCCGCCCGTCGAGACGTGTGTGAAGCCGTCGAGGCCGAGCGAGCGGAGCGCGGCAGCAGTGTCGCCGCCCCCGACGATACTGTGGTCGGCGCGGATCGCTGCCTCGTACAGCTCTCGGGTCCCGAAGGCGAACAGGTCGTCCTCGAAGACGCCGGCGGGTCCGTTCAGGATGACGGTACCGGCGTCTTCGAGGATGTCGGCGTACGCCGAGACCGTCCGGGCACCGATATCCATCGCCGGCTCTGTGGCCGGCAGCGACTCGGTGTCGATTTCGACGCGCTCACCGTCGCGCTCGACGGCCACGTCGCGCGGGAGATACAACCGGTGGCCGAACTCGTCTAGGAGTTCGCCGGCCTGCTTGACCGCCTCGGGCGAGCGGTCGTTGACGATTTCGGCGGAGGCGGCACCGAGCGTGACGCCGTTCGCGAGCAGGAAGGCGTTGCCGACGATGCCCGCGGTGAGAACGGCGTCGGCGAGCCCGCGTTCGAGGACCGACCGCGCTACGTCGATGGAGTCTGCGACCTTCGCGCCCCCGAGAACGTAGACGCGCGGCTCCGGCGATTCGTCGATACCGCCGAGCACGTCGAGCTCCGTCTCCATCACGCGCCCGGCGTAGGACGGGAGTCGCTGCGGGAAGCCGACGAGCGACGGCTGTGACCGGTGTGCAGCGGCGAAGGCGTCGTTGACGTACGCGTCGAGCACCGGCGCGAGCTTCCCGACGAGGTGGGTGTCGGCCGCCTCGCTCGGCTCCCACTCCATGTACTCCTCGCTGTAGAAACGGGTGTTCTCCAACACGAGAATCGTACCGTCATCGAGAGCTCGGACGCGCGAGCGCGCGTTCGCGGAGAAGGTAGAATCACAGTACTCGACGGGCGCGTCGAGCAGTTCGTCGAGCCGCTCGGCGTGCGGTTCGAGAGTTTCGAACTCGTCGCCCCCGGGTCGTCCCTGGTGGGCGAGGACGACGGTCCGAGCGTCGGCGGCGGCGAGTTCGGTGAGCGTCTCGATGTGTGCCCGCAGACGGGCGTCATCGGCGAGCGTCGCCGCCTCCGTGAGCGGACTGTTGATGTCCACTCGAACCCCGACAGCCGCGCCGGCTGCGTCGAGCGAATCGAGCGTCCGTACCATACCCGAGGTTCCCGCCGGTCCGGTCAAAGGTGTTTCCTTTAGCAGTCTGTGTCGGGCGTTCTGTGGAACGATAACCCTTTATACGATGCACGTCGGACGAATGAGCATGATTCACACACATGGGAGCTAGTGCAGCAACCGCACGCAGTCGGGAACTTCTGGCCCGCCTCGCCCTCGTCCTCACGGTCGGTGGCGCCGCGGTGTTACTGCTCGATCTGCTCGCACAGCTCGCGCGGGTGGATCTCTGGATACTAGGCGGTGAGCTGGCATTCTCACAGCTCGTGACGTATCTCTGGACGGGGCTTATCCTCGGATTGATTATCGGACTCGCCGGGGTCGGGCTCTCCTTGACGTACAGCATTCTCAACTTCGCCAACTTCGCGCACGGCGATTATCTGACGCTGGGTGCCTTCTCCGGCTGGTCGGTCGCGTACGTCATCGCCGGGCTCGGCACCATCGACCTCGCGAGTCTCATCCTCGTGGACGCACCGTCGAGTAACGTGGGCGCGAGCGTGACCAGCACGCCCGTTGCCGTCATCTTCGGACTGCTCGCCGCAATCATCGTGACAATCGTGCTCGGGCTGGGGCTCGATAGAGTGGTGTACAAGCCGATGCGCAACTCCGAGGGCATCTCGCTGCTCATCGCCAGCATCGGTGTCGCGTTCATCCTCCGATACCTCGCGGCGCTCATCTTCGGAACGGGTCGCCGTGGCGTCACGGCCGCAGGCGAGGTTCCGAGCATGACCCTGCTCGGCGTCAGCGTCAACGCTCACCAACTGACAATCGTCGTCGTGGCCATCGTCGCGATGTTGGCCATCCATCTCCTCTTACAGCGGACGAAAATCGGGAAGGCGATGCGAGCGATGGCCGACAACCGCGACCTCGCACGGATTACCGGAATTCCGACCGAGCGCATGATTACCGCGACGTGGGTGCTCGGCAGCGGGCTCGCGGGGGCATCGGGGTACATGCTCGTGCTCACGCGCGGGACCCTCGGCTTCAACGACGGGTATCTGCTCTTGTTGCTCATCTTCGCTGCGGTCATCCTCGGCGGAATCGGGTCCGTCTACGGGGCCATCGTCGGTGGCCTGCTCATCGGTATCACGAGCCGTGTCGCACTCGTCTGGGTGCCCGGTGAGTTCGGTCGCCCGGTCGCGTTCGGGCTGATGATTCTGCTCCTGTTGTTCCGACCGTCCGGCCTGTTCGGGGGGGTGGAGACAGCATGAGCACCGACACAGAGGGCCGCTCGCGGCTCGTGACGGATTCGGGATACATCGCGGGAGCGATGTTGCTGTTGTACGTCGTCTTCCTCATCCTGGGGACACTGCAGGGATACCCGCTTGAGGGTATCATCTCCAGTCTCCAGCGCGTGACCTTCCTCGTCGCGGTGTACGGACTCGCCGTGCTCGCGTTGAACCTCCACTGGGGATACGCTGGGCTGTTCAACATCGGCGTTGCCGGCTTCATGGCCGTCGGTGTGTACACCAGCATCATGCTGACCGCGCCGGTGGGTGCGAGTCCGCCGGGACTCGGTCTGCCGCTTCCGATTGGTATCATCGGCGGGATGCTCGCGGCCGCATTCGTCGGACTCATCGCCGGATTGCCGGCGCTGCGGCTTCGTTCCGATTATCTCGCCATCATGACGGTCGCAGTGAGCGAGATTATCCGATTTACCTACAACTCCAACACGTTCAGCCAGTACACCGGCGGTGCAAGCGGCTTCGGCTCGATTCCGCCGAGCCCGATTCGAGAGCTGCTCTTACAGGACGCCTCGTCGATCATCTCGGAGCCGACCGCGCTCGGTGCAGCCGTCTTCGGATTCATGGAGTTCCCGGGCATCGAGCAGCTCGAAATCGGGCGAGCGCTCACGATAAACATCTTCTCGACGCTGCTCATCGTGCTCGTCTTGATCGTCGTCTATCTGTTCCTCGTGCGGGCGGTGAACTCACCGTACGGGCGCGTCCTCAAGTCGATTCGCGAAGACGAGGTCGCGGCCCAGTCGCTCGGGAAGAACACGAGCCGCTTCAAGCTGAAGACGTTCATGCTCGGGTGTGCCCTGATGGGACTTGCCGGCATCATGTGGTTCGGCGCAGTCGGGCAGAGCTCCGTCTACCCGAACGCCTTCCGCCCGGAGATTACGTTCTACATCTTCATCGCGCTCATCATCGGCGGGGCCGGCTCGAACACCGGGAGCATCCTCGGTGGTGCGCTGTTTGCCGGCTTGCTGTTCGAGGCTCCGCCGCGGGTCGCGACCATCCTCACCGACGCGCTCGGCGTCTCGAACACGCCAGACACGATTATCGCCGCGTTGGCACCGATAGCGAGCGGGCAACTCACCCCGATGCTCGGCTTCCTGCTCGACAACATGAGTCAACTCCGATTCATCTTCGTGGGCGTACTGCTCATCTACCTGATACAGCGGCGACCGGACGGGCTGTTGGGCCACCGCTCGGAGATTGCGGCGGCCACGGACCTCTCGGTCCGCCCGTCACAGTCACAGGGAGGTGAGACCGATGAGTGACGAACCCGGACCGGCGACGACGAACATCCCGGACGACGTGGAGACGCCCGACGAACTCGACCCGGAGAGCCACGACTCGGCGGTCGAGGAGGCGGCAAAGCGAACCCCGCGGGGAATCCCGCTGCGCGTCGACGGGCTTCGCAAGGAGTTCGGCGGTATCACCGCCGTCGACGGGGCCAGCTTCCAGGTCGAAGCCGGCTCGCTGACGGGCCTCATCGGCCCGAACGGGGCCGGCAAGTCGACGACGTTCAACTGCATCACTGGCGTCCACAGGCCGACGGCCGGGCAGGTCCAGTTCAACGGCGAGAACATCACCGGGCTGGAGCCACACGAGGTCGCAAACCGCGGGCTCGTTCGCACGTTCCAGATTGCCCGTGAACTCGAGGAGATGACCGTCCTCGAGAACATGATGCTCGCGCCGAAACACCAGCGCGGCGAGTCGATTGTCCGGTCGGTGACGCCGGGGCTTCGGCGCGACGTGATCAGTCAGGAAGAGGAACTCCGCGAGGAGGTCTGGGAGATGTTGGAGTTCTTCGAGTTAGACCACCTCGCCGAGACGGAAGCCGGAACGCTCTCCGGTGGCCAACGGAAGCTGCTGGAGATGGCGCGCGCGCTGATGACCGACCCCGAGATGGTGTTGCTCGACGAGCCACTCGCGGGGGTGAATCCGACGTTAGAGGAGAAGCTCCTCGAACGGATTCACGAGCTACGGGAGGACGGGTACACCTTCCTCTTCGTCGAGCACGATATGGATATCATCATGGAACACTGTGAACACATCATCGTCATGCACCAAGGGAAGGTGTTGGCCGAGGGTGACGCCGACGACATCCGCAACAACGAAGCTGTCGTCGAGGCGTACCTCGGGGAGGATATCTCGTGAGCGACTTCAAGACGAGCGACGAGGGATTGTTGCAGGTGTCGGCGCTGGACGCCGGCTACGGCGACCTCCAGATTCTCACCGGCGTGGACATGAACGTCGACGACGGCGAGTACGTCACCATTGTCGGCCCGAACGGGGCCGGCAAGTCGACGGTGATGAAGTCGGTGTTCGGCCTCACGACGTACATGGACGGCACCATCGAGTTCCGCGGCGACGAGATCCAGGGAAGCAACCCCGAGGACATCATCCACCTCGGACTCAGCTACGTCCCACAGAACGGGAACATCTTCGAGTCGCTCAGCGTGCGGGAGAACCTGGAGATGGGTGCGTACATCCTCGACTCGGTGCCCGAAGACCAGATTCAGGCGGTGTACGACCGCTTCCCCATCCTCGAAGAGCGGAGCGAACAGGAGGCCGGCACGATGTCCGGCGGTCAACGCCAGATGCTCGCGATGGGTCGGGCGCTGATGCTCGACCCCGACCTGCTCATGTTGGACGAGCCGTCGGCCGGGCTCGCGCCCGACCTCGTTGAGGAGATGTTCGACCGCATCGACCGTATCAACGAGGCCGGTACCTCGGTGTTGATGGTCGAGCAGAACGCCAAGGAGGCGCTGCGCCGCTGTGACCGCGGCTACGTGCTGGTCAACGGCGAAAATAGATACATGGATTCAGGTGAAGCCCTGCTCGGAGACGAGCAGGTCAGACAGGATTTCCTCGGCGGCTGAGGATTAGCTGTACTGAATCTCGTCGATGGTGCGGATACCGCCGCCTTCTTCGAAGCCGAAGTACTGGTAGGTCGCCGCCTGCAGGTCGCCGTTCTCGTCGAAGTCGACGGCGCTGGAGGCACCGACGTACTGAATCTCGGTTCCCTCTGCGGCCATCGCGAGCCCCTCGCCGAGGTTGCTCGGCATCACTTCCTCGCCGCCGGGGTTGGCGACGTTCTGCATCTCCTGGGCGATCGCCGCACCGTCGTTCTCACCGGCGGCCGCGTTGGCGAGCAGACAGACTGCGGTCGCGTCGAACGCCTGCGAGGTGAACACGCCCGGCTCGCTGTCGTACTCGTTTTGATACTGTTCGGCGAAGTAGTCACGACCCGGTCCGGCGGCGAGGGGAGCCGTGCCCTTCACGTTCTCCATCGCGTTGCCGACCTCCGAGGGGAGCGCCGAGTCCTGGAGGCCGTCCGTGACGAGAATCGGGAGCGAGCCGTCGTAGTTGGAGTAGTAGTCGCGGAACAGCTGAATCCCCGATTCGGGGTAGCCGATGACGATGAGGATATCCGGGTCGTCGGCGAGCGCGTCCGAGAGTCGCGCGGCGTAGGAGCTCTGTGACTGCTCGAAGGCGACCGTCGTCTGGACGGTGCCGCCGTCGCTCTCGAATGCCGACGAGAAGCTCTCGGACAGCAGCTGTCCGTAGGAGTTGTTGACGTACAGCGTCGCGGCCGTACTCGCGTTTTCACGCTCCATCGCGACCTGCGAGAGCACCTCACCCTGAAGCGCGTCCGTCGGCGGGGTGCGGTAAACGAGACCGTTGTCTTCGAGGTCCGTAATCGCGGGGGAGGTGGACGCCGGCGAGCAGCCGACGATGCCGTTCGGGATGAGGACGTTCTCGTACACGGCGATGGAAACCTCGGAGGAGGCGGCTCCCGTAATCGCCGGGTACCCCTGATTGTTCAGGTTGTTCGCAGCCGAGACCCCGGCATTGGGGTTCGTCTGGGTGTCGCCGACGGTGTAGTCGAGTTCGAAGGGGTTGTCCTCGTCGTCCTCGAGCAGGGCGAACGGGAGAATCGCACCGTCGCGAATCGCGGTGCCGAGGCTGGCGAGGTCGCCGGTCTCGGGCATCAGGACGCCCTGTCGGAGCGTGCGGTCGGTGGAACCGCCGCCACCGCCGCCACCACCACCGCCGCTGCTGTTGTCGCCACCGTCGCCGCCATCTCCGTTGTCGCCGCCACTGGAACAGCCGGCGAGTCCGGCCATCCCGGCGACGCCGAGACCGCGAAGCACAGTTCGTCGATTGAGTCGTTCTGACATACCACGCGTGGGTAACGTGGGAGGGGTAATAAACGTGCGCACCGGTGCGACCGTTGCGGGTTACCGGAACTCGACGGTCGTCTCCTCGTGGCGACAGGTTTCGAGCGCGTGTTTCGCGTCCATGCCGGCCGCCTGCGCGGTTCGTGCTCGACCGACACCGACCTTCAGTTCGACGCCGACGTCCTCGCGGACGTGGTCGATAGCCGACTGGTAGGCGTCGCCGTCCATCGCCGGACAGACCGCGATGATGTTGTCGCCCCCGACGAAGAAGGAGAGCCCGTCGTGTTCCTCGCGCATGTGCTTCATCAGGCTCGCGTACCCCTGCTCGATCTGGATGAAGGAGTCGTACTCGTTGAGCTGGTCGGTGTACTTGCCCGTGGCGTCGTTCACGTCGAAGTGCGCAATCTGTACGTCCTCGTCGGTGCGGTCGGCCTCGGCGAGCGGGTCACCACGGAGCACCTCGGTCCGGGCGGCGTCCTGTGCGGAGCCGGCCTCCTGGAGGTGTTCGGTGGCCGTTCCGAGCGCTCTCGTGGGGTTGGCGTCCGTCTCGACGCCCAGCGAGATGGTGACGGGGTAGCGGTTGCTGACCGACTCCTGAATCAGGGCGTGGTCGTCGGCGTCCAGCCCGTTCGTCACGGCGATCATGTTGTCGAAGCGGGTGAAGAAGACGTACCCCTCGCGGTTGCCGAACAGCTGTGAGAGATCGGCGTACAGCCGGGACTGGAGCGTCTGGAGGTCCACCTCGCGGCGCGGCTCCGGCGTCACCGTCCACGGTCCGTAGTTGTCGATTTGGATGAGCGTAATCTGCGTGTTCGTCACACCGGCGGTTCGCGGGCGGCGAGTAACTGTGTTTCCATCTCTCCCGCCGGCGGCGAACGCGAGATGATATCGACGCCGACGAGCGCCTCCAGCGAGTAGAGCCCGCCGAAGAAGTAGCCGAACACGATGACGGCCGGAATCGCCACGACGACGACTGCACGCGGGGTCGAGATATTGTGGACGGTCGCCATCCCGACGACGAGCAGTCCACAGCCCCACAGCGCGAGGCCGACACGCCACGCGGCCACGACCTCGGCAACAAGGGGTGTTCCCGCGAGCATCGGTGGCACCCCGACGCCGGCGAGTGCCATCGGCGCGGTCGCGTACGCGAGCACCTGCACGGTCTTGCTCACCCCGCCGCGGTCGCGCACGAGCGCGATGGTCAACACGACCTGCAGTGCGGCGACGAGGTGGAGACCGACCGGGCCGATGATGAACGTCGCGAGGAGCAATCCCACGAGGACGGACGCCGCCTCGCTCGCGAAGAACCCGGGGCGAGCGGAAGGAAGCGTGGCGAACCGCGTCGCCGTGTAACAGAAGGAGACGACGATGACGAAGCTGAGTCCCGGCGACTGGTCGCCCGGCGAGATGCCGTTGTGGAAGAAGCGCCGCGGTCGCGTGAGCAGTTCCAGCCACGCCCGCACCAGCCCGCGCGGTCCGCGCTCGCGGCCCCCTTCGGGATTCTCGACCCACGTAGTCACACCGAGACGTTACAGGGGCCCGGACTAAGCGGTTCCGGGCTAGTCCCGTCGGACGACGTGGCAGTTGCGACACCGCGCCTCGTAGGACTCCTCCGCGCCGACGAGCACCGTCGGGTCGTCGTAGTGGGCCGGCTCCCCCTCGATGAGTCGCTGATTGCGAGAGGCCGGCTCGCCACACTGCGAGCAGATCGCTTGGTACTTGTCGACGTACTCGGCGATAGCCATCAGCTCCGGGAGCGGGTGAAACGGCTCGCCGCGGAACGTCTGGTCCGTGCCCGAGACGAGGACGCGTCTCCCCTCGGCGGCCAACTCCTCGCAGGCGTCGACCAGCGACCCCGAAAAGAAGTTCGCCTCGTCGATGGCGACGACCTCCTCGCCGTTGAGCGCGTCGTGAATCCCGGGACCGGGGTCGTCGCTGTCGACGACGGTGGCCTGAATCTGTTGGCCGACGTGGCTCCCGATGGTGGCCGTGCCGTAGCGGTCGTCGAGCGCGGGCGTGAAGGCGGCGACCGACTGGCCCGCGATTTCCGCGCGACGGACGCGACGGAGGAGCTCCTCCGTCTTTCCGGAGAACATCGAGCCGGTCACGACCTCGACCCACCCGCTGTTCGTGATGGCGTGCATACTCGGGTGCACGCGGTCACGGAGAAAGTCGTTGCGTTCGTCAGTGGTCGTGCGTGTTTTTATTCCCGGACCCCACGCGACGGGTATGCCCTCCAGACGAACAGTGCTTGCCGCCCTCGGTACCGTCGCCGTCGCCGGCTGTACGCAGTCGGGCGAGATGGGAACGGCTCCGGCGACCCCGTCGCCGACCCCGACGCCGGAACCCACCCTGCCGACCGGCGTCACACGGGTCGACAGCGGGTTCACCATCGACGCGTCGGCGATAGCCGCGACCGACGTGACGGTCGATGCGAGCACGGTCCAGTACACCGAGCCGACTGAAATCACGTACGGCTTCAACGGGATTGTCGACGGAACCCGACTCTACGAGCCGACCGGCGACGACCGGCTCCACTACGGACAGGCGATACCGACGGACGAGACTCCGGGCGTGCGGCTCATTCCGGTGTACGACGGCGAGCAGTTCACCTATCGGGCGTACGCCAACGCCGCGTTCCGGGCGGCGGCGGAGTGGCACCTCGCGGTGCTTCGGCTCCCGGAGTTCGCCCCCGACGGGGAGACAGGCGTCGTCGAATCCCGACAGGTGACCTTCGAGTCGGTGGCGAACACGGCGTTGGGCGTGGTGTCGGCACGAAACGAGCCGCTGGGTGTGCCCCCGACGGAGCCGGCCGGCGTCGCCGTGTTGAACTACGAGTACGACACACAGGAGCGCCAGCCGGACGACGCGGTGGGAGTCGCGCTCGTGCCCGCAGCCCGGACGAGTCCGACGCCAGACACACCGGCGGTGGCGTTCGCCTTCGAGTTCGACGGGGGCGGTGACGGCTTCGGCACGGGGACGAACGACCGCGTGACGATTACCCACGAGGGTGGCGACACCGTCTCGGGCGAGTCGCTGTCGGTGACGGTCGACGGGAGGGCGGTCGCTGCGACCACAGGAGTCGCGTACGAGACGCAGTTCCCGTCGTCGGTGCAGGCGGGTGACGCGGCCGTCGTCACGGCGACGGAGGCGGGGGCGCTCGAATCGGGTGCCGAGCTTCGCGTCGTCTGGTCGGGCGAACGGTCGAAGCAGGTGCTCGCCGCGGCGGCGCTTCCCGAATCGTGACTACTCGCGGACGCGCTCGTCCGGTTCGATCGCCGCGTACGCGACCAGCTGTTCGCCCAGTTTCGCGACGCGGTCGGCGTACTGCTGGTCGGTGAGCACGCCGTCCTCGAACCGGGAGCTCGCGTTCTGTATCGCGACCTGGTGGGGGACGACCCACGCGCCGACGGCGCGCGCGACGATGCGCAGGTGGTCGAGCGGGCTGGAGGAGTAGCCGCCGCCGGCGACGGTGAGCAGGCCGACGGTCGTCTCGTCGAACTCGTCGAAGCCACAGTAGTCGAGCGCGTTCTTCAACACGCCCGAGTAGGAGGCGTGGTAGTTCGGCGTTCCGAGGATGACGGCGTCGGCGCGTTCGATCCGCGCGAGCAGGTCGGCGCTGTCGCCCGGTGCATCCTGGTCGTGGTTGTACGGCGGGAGGTCGAACGCCCGCAGGTCGATGAGGTCGGTCTCGACGTGGTCGTAGTCGGCCGCAGTATCGAGGGCGTGCTCGCAGGCGAGTCGCGTGTAGCTGGTCTCGCGGAGGCTGCCGACGAGCGCGGCGACGCGAACGGTGTCCATACTCCCACTGTCGGGTCGCCGTACATATCGGCTGTTGTCGGGGACGCGCTCTCGGCGGCGAAGGTTTTTGTTCTCCGGCTATATGTCGTTCAGCCGTGGGGAAATATGTCACTTGCTGATGCACATCGACCGACGAATCGTCGCGAACGCTACAGTTTGATGGCCGACGCCGCCTCTCGACCCTTCGCCGCGGGCGCGGTCGCGGTTCCGCTCGTGCTGCCGGTCGTGGGGTATCTCTCGGGTGACGTTCGTGTCATGTTCGCCGTCCATCTGTTCCTCGGGGCGTTCTGGTTCGGGACCGCGGTGCTCGGTGCGGTCGTGCTGGGACCGGTCATGGGGTCGCTCTCCGAGGGTGCGAACGTCGAGTTCGCCAAGGGGTTCGTCCCGCGGATGAACCTCCTCATGGAGCCGGTATCGGTCGGCGTCGTCGGGTCGGGCATCGGGCTCGCGGCCATGATGGGGCTGTGGGCGTCGCCGTCGCCGTCGCTGTGGGCCGCACTGGCAATCGCGACCGCGCTGCTCGTGCTCGGCTTCGGCCCGCTCCACTCGTTTACCGCCGGGATGTTCGATGAAATCGCGGCCCAGGACACCGACCACGAGCGGCTCGCGGAGCTGAACAAGAAGTACGGCATGTTGAGTCTCGTCGAACTCGTCTTGATGATTGCCATCGTCGGGACGATGGTCGGGCTGCGGTGGGGCGTCTAAGCTACTGAGTTAGCTTCGGAGCCGGACCGTCGCGTCCTCGGTTTCGTCCTCGATATCGACCAGTCCGTCGTCCGCGAGGTCAGAAAGCAGTCCACGCAGCCACTCGCGGCCGTACTCGCCGTCCGGCGTGTAGTCGACGCGGACCCGGTGGCCGAGGGTGTCGAGTGGCAGTTCCTCGTGTTCGCCGAGGAGCTTGACCACGCGCCCCCGCATCTGTCGGCGGCTCCCCTCGAAGCTCGGCTGTGTCGGCACGTCCGGCGCGGTGAAATCACCGGTCCGGTAGGCGTGACACCACTCGCGGAGGGGGCAACTCGCCTCGTCACACTCGGGCGTCTTCCCGCAGGCGACGCCGCCCAACTCCATGATGGCGTTGTTCCAGACCCGGGACTCGCCGGCGGGCATGAGGTCGTTCGCCGCCTCTTCGAAGGCGCTGTCGTCGTCGGGCACGTCGAACACCCGATGGAGGACGCGTTTCACGTTCGTGTCGACGACGGCGTCGCCGTTGTTGAACGCGAAGGAGGCGACGGCGTTGGCGGTGTAGGGACCGACGCCCATCAGCTCCTGTAGCTCGTCGGGCGACTCGGGAAAGGAGCCGCCGTACTCGTCGCGGACCTGCCGGGCGGCCTCGTGGAGATACGTCGCACGATTGTTGTAGCCGAGCGAGTGGCTGCTCCAAAAGCCGACCACGTCAGACTGGGCCGCGGCGGCGAGCGCATCCACGTCGGGCCACTCCGCGAGGAAATCGTGGTACGCCGCCTCGACACGCGAAAGCTGTGTCTGCTGACTCATCACCTCGCTCACGAGAATCCGGTAGGGGTCGGTCGTCTCGCGCCAGGGAAACGAGCGGTGGTCGGTCTCGTACCACTCGACGAGCGCGGACTGCACGGCCGACACGTCCTCGGGTAGCGGGCCGGACTCCGTCATTACCCCGTGTAGCCGTGACGCCCGTTTTAGCGTGACGTTTACCCAAACCGGGGGTAGTTATGCGGCTCGACCGCGTTCGTGAGGTATGACGCTCGACCACCTCCAGACGGACGTAGCAAACGCGGCTCGCGAGTTGGGCGACGAGTGTGTCGTCGACCTCGACGCCGAGACGCGCAACGAACTCGCGCTGTTGTCCGCGGCGTACGGCACCGACGACCCCGCCGAACTGTTCCGGCGCGCGATTCACGGCCTGTTCCAGCGACAGGTCGAGACCGGAAACATCGACTTCCATCTCCGCTCGGAGTACGACTGCACCTACGACGAGTATCTCTCCGGGATGACGTTCGCCGAGATGACGGGCCAGCAGACTCCCGAGCCGAACGACGACCGCCGCTATCAGTTCTGAGTCCCGTCGACGCTACTCTCGCGTGTCGAACTGCCGGGGAACGCGCGTCCAGTCGTACCCGTCGAAGCTGAGCGACGGACTCGCCCCGCGTGGAACCTGGCCGTAGTCGCGCAGAAACGCCCGCAGTCCCGAGGGGCCGCCGAAGTCTCCGATGAACCAGAGACAGACCCGCGGGACGCGGACGCGGTCGGTCGCGGCGTCGTACTGTACGTGCTGGGCGAGATACTGCTCGGTGGCGTCGTCGAGGGCTCGGTCGACCGTCTCGGCGTCGTACGAGAGAATCGCCGGGCAGCTCGCCGCTCCGCAGTTGAGCGCGAAGTGAATCCGCGGGTCGACCGGAAGCCGGTAGGCCGGGCCGAAGCCACACCGAGCGAGCCGCGGGAGGTAGCCGAGCCCGTACTTCGACTGTCTGTTTCGCATGAGGCCATGTTCGATGTCGTCGAGGCTCACGTCGATGCCAGCGACGGTGATGGCGGTCGTACGGAAGAAGCGCCAGCGCGACTCGAACAGTTCGGGCCGACGGTCCAACAAGAGCTGTGCACCGGCGTTGTAGACGTTGAGCCAGAAGGCGAGCGCGGTTCGGCGGTCGGTCCGTACCTCGGCGAGCGCGTCCTCGTCGAACGCGGCGAGGGTTTGTTCGTGTGCCTCCGTCGGCTGTTCGCGCCGGACGCGTTCGAGAAGCTGTCGGGCGACTGTCGAGGGTGTCGCTGCCGTGTCGCCCGTCGTGCTACTCATTGCCCCGGCGTAGGCGGTATCGGAACTAAACCGTTGTGCGGGCGCGCTCGGGAGATCTCAGACGCCGGCCCACCACCAGCCCGCGGTCAGGGCGACCGCGAGGACGACCATCGCGGCGACGGCCGGTAGCGGACTCCGTCGCCGGGTCAACGTCGTCCAGCCCCACAGGAGGAACGGTACCGGTGTGAGGTGGGCCGCGGCGACGACGGGCGGAAGGAGTCCACCCCGCCAGAGTGCGAGCGTCGCAAGCGCGGCCGACACGGCGAGAGCGGCGTACGCGCGTCTGAGCCGCGTCGGTCCCCACCGGACGGCGAGCGTTCGCTTGCCGACGCGTTCGTCGGCCGCTCTGTCGGGCCAGTGGACCGCGAGCAGATTACAACCGACGACGAGCGTGAACGGGACGACGACCGCCGCGGCGCTCGGCGTCGGAGGTGCGACGACCGCAACCCCGTACACCGGGAGGAGTAGCCCGCCGAGCACCATGTTCACCGGTTCGCCGAGCCCGCGTCTGACGAGTGCGACCGGCGGAAGCGAGTAGGCGACGCCGGCAACGAGGATGGTCGCGGCGAGCGCGACGGCAATCGGGGAGAGCGGTCCAACACCACCCACAGCGAGCAGTGCGACGGCAACGGCTCCGGTCCCGAGGGTCGCCCGTCCGAGAAACGACGCCGGAAGGCCGGTTTCGGCGAGTGCGCCGCTCCCTCCGGAGAAGGGAGTTCGGTCGGCGAGCGCGTCCGTGTCGGCGTCGGCGTACTCGTTCGCGTAGTGGACCGCGACCGCGACGGCGAGCAGGACGACCCCACCGACGAGCACGGCGGGGGTGAGCCGCGGAACGAACGTCGCGGCTGCGACTGGCCGGCCCGTCGTCGCCATCCCGACGCCGAGCGCGTACAGCAGGCCGATGAGTGCGAGCTGGCTCGGGCGACTGGCCGCCCACAGCGCCCACAGGTGGGGAACGCGTTCGACGAGCCAGGAACGAAGTGTGTCGATGCCGTCTCTTGTGTGCGACATCGGGTAGATGTACCGGCGCGTCGGAGTGACCGACACGCTGATTGTGACGCCAGCGAAGAGTGTGTATGAGTCGCAGAGCCGCCGAATCGGGGTTCGAACTGTTCTTGGACCCGACGATGACGGCCGTTCGCCGCGAGTTCAGCGTCGAGCGCGCGCCCCGGGGAACCGGCTTCGGACTCGGGGGGCGGGTCGTCGACAGACTGCGGGAGAACAACGACGCAATCGAGCGACAGCTCGTCGCCGGCGAGTTCGACGCCTACCGCGAGCGGTCGCTCGCGCAGTTTCGCGTCCTGCTCGATGCCGTCGAGAGCGACGAGGAAATCGAGGCGTTCGCCGATGAGTTACTCGCACACGACAGCTACGTGGAGGCGGTCGACGAGACGGCGACGCCGGCACAGCGAGCAGCCGTCGAGGAGGACGTGCTCTCGCGACTGGAACGGCTCGGCACGGGACTCGAACCCGTTCTCGACCGGCCGGAAGACGACTTCTGGGCGGCCGCGAACGCGGCGTACAGCCGGGAGGCAGCGACGACGCTCGTGCAGGAGGCGTTTCCGTTCACCGAGCCGCTGTCGACACACCGGAACGTGTTGACCTTCGAGGTCGAGGCCGACCCGAACGAGCTGCTCGACAGCGCGCTGCTGCCGACGCTGCCGACCGCGAGCATCGACTACACGGACGAGGCGATTCACGCGATGACGCGGGCCGAACGACAGGTGGTCGCCGACCTCACCGACGAGGTTCGCTCGCGGTTCGAGGCCGAGGAGGAGTGAACCTTTGCCGATTGCCGGCGTAGGTCGGGTATGAGTACACAGGTGCCGGAGTTCTCGCTGCCGAACGTCGCCGTCGGTCCGGACCCGTTCTCGCTGTCGGCGCTGTCAGACGACGTTGCGTTCGTCGTCGTGTTCTTCCAGCGCGACCACTACTGCACGAACTGCCGGAAGCAGGTCCGGGACGTGGCCGAGCGCTACGACGCGTTCCGACAGCGGGACGCCGAAGTGGTCTCTATCGTTCCGGAGCCGCGCGAGCAGGTCGAAACGTGGCAGGAGCGCTACGACCTCCCGTATCCGCTGTTGGCCGACCCGGACGCCGCGGTGGGAGACGCGTACGACCAGCCCGTGCGATTCGGGCTGTTGGGTCGGTTCAGCGACTTCTTCGGCCGGATGCCGGAGGTCGTCATCATCGACCGGCGCGGTCCCGAGCCGGAACTCGCGTACGCCTACGAGGGGAGTTCGACGTTCGACCGGCCGGATATCGACACGCTGCTCGCGGAGCTTGACGACCTCCGCGAGGAGTCAGCCGAATAGGGGAAGGCTGTGCCGTCGGTCGACCTCGTAGGAGGACTTATCGGCCGGGCCTCACATCAGGGGGTATGAGACTCAGGGACGTGAGCCGGGGGACGGTCGCGTGGTGGGCGCTCGGCGGGTTTCTGGCCGTCCTGCTCGCGTCGGTCGCCAACCGGTTCCTCGGGACGCTCGCGGTCGCGCTGTTCGTCTACTACGTCTCGCGACCGGTCTACCGACGGCTCCGAGTCCGGCTGCCCGCCTCGCTGGCCGCCGTCAGTTCCATCCTCGTGTTGGTGGTGCCGCTGTTTCTGCTCGTGGGCTACTCGCTCACTATCGGCTTGCGGGAGTTCAACGCCGTCGCCAGCGGCACCGACCTGAGTCGGTTCGAGTCGGTGGTCAGGCCGTACACGAACGTCACGGCGAGCGTGAGCGACCCGGCCGCGCTGCTCGACGACCCGGACCTCGTCGCGACGCTGCAGAACACGCTTGCGACCGGCCTCGACTATCTCGGCCTGATTGGGTCGGTGTTGCTCCGGCTGTTCATCATCGTCGCTATCGTCTTCTATCTGCTCCGCGACGGCCCGCGGCTCGGTCGCTGGCTCCTGAACCGGTTCGGCGACGACGCCGGTATCTTCGAGCAGTACACCCGGGCGGTGGACCGCGACCTCTACCGCGTCTTCTCTGGCAACATCCTCAACGCCGTGTTCACGGCCGCCATCGGCGCAATCGTCTACTCGGTGTTGAACGTCCTCGCCATCGGCGGCCCGCAGATACCGTATCCCGCACTCATCGGTCTACTGGCCGGAGCCGCCTCGCTCATCCCGGTCATCGGGATGAAGCTGGTGTACGTCCCCGTCTCCGGCTACCTCGTCGCGACGGCCGCGTCGAGTCCAGACCCGGTGTTCGCGATGCCGATTATCTTCACCGCGTTGTCGTTCGTCGTCGTGGACACGATTCCGGACCTCGTGTTGCGTCCGTACGTCTCGGGGCGGAATCTCCACGTCGGATTAGTCATGTTCGCGTACATCTTCGGCCCGCTGGTGTTCGGCTGGTACGGCATCTTCCTCGGCCCGCTGGTGTTGATTTTCATCGTCCACTTCGCGCGGGTGGTGTTGCCGGAGCTCATCTCCGGAACGGAGATACGCCCCTTCGCCGTCGACCCGGCGGTCGCGACCGAGCCGGTCGAAGAGGTGCGCGAGGAGTCGACTGTCGAGTCGGCCGTCGAACGAATCGAAGACGGCGAGTCGTAATCAGGCCTCGTCGCCCTCGAGATACTGTCGTTCCCAGTCGCGGCGCGCGTCGATCTCCCGCCGGCCGCGCCGCGTCAGGGTGTAGTAGTTCGTCCGCTGGTCGATTTCGCCCTTTTCGACCAGCCCTTTCTCCACGAGCGTGTCGAGATTCGGGTAGAGTCGGCCGTGGTGAATCTCCTTCTCGTAGTACTCCTCTAACTCCTCTTTGATCTGGAGTCCGTGGGGTTCCTCGTTGCCGGCGATGACGTACATGAGATCACGCTGGAAGCCTGTCAGGTCGTACATACCGGCCACGTACGTGGCGAGAAATAAATATATCTTCGGAGTTACACGCCCGCGAACCGTGGTTCGACGGCGTCTCCCCGGTGACGCGGCCCAGTGATTCGTGACACGCACGGTATAGGTCCGACGGGATAGCTTATTCGTGTCCGCGACGTGTACATAGTATGGAAGAACAGTTGTTCACGTTCGAGCGCGATACCGACCGAGCGACCATCGCACAACTGCTCCGCGACGTGGCCGACAATCTCGCGGCCGGGGAGCCGGTGCAACTGTCCGCCGGCGAGGAGTCAATCACGCTCGACGTACCGAGCCAGGCCGAGTTCGAGGTGCAGGTGGAACGGGAAACCGAAGGCGACGAGACGGAACTATCGGTCGAGTTCGAAATCGAGTGGGACGAGACCGACGGCGGAGACGCGCCGCTGTCTGTCGAGTGAACGGAAAGCGAGTGGAAAGCGGCCACCCAGAGAAAACCTGGGTAGCCGCTTGCCGCCCTGAATTGGTCCCCGCTGACGCTTCGGCCCTCCAAAGCGAAGCGTCACCAGATGAAACACGTCTGTGTGGTATAAAGCTGCCGACCGTGACACACGATGTCAAACGGACTGACAGTTCTACTCAGATGTACTCCTCTTCGAGCACCCAGCCGAGCGACCGCTTGTAGTAGGTGAACATCTGTCTGACCCGTTCGTGGTTCATCTCCTCGCTCTCGAGCTGCTCTTTGATGAATTCGTACTGCTCGCGCACCTCTGCTTCGTCACGCATACGTCCCCGTTCGGGGGGGAGGGGCAAAAGCCCCGGCCTACACGCGGTCGAGTCGCGAGAGCCCGTGCCAGATAGCGTCGACGAGCTGGGATTCCCCCTCGCCGTCGGCGTCGTCCCAGCCGTTGGCGAGTGCATCCTCGAGCACGTCGAGCGAGTGGTTCTCGAAGTTGTTCAGCCCGCGGAACGACTCCAGGGCATCGCGTGCGCTTGCGTCGAACGTCTCCGACGGGTCGCCCTCGTAGAGCCCGAGGTCCGCGAGCGTCTGCTGGACGGCCTGTGCAGTCTCTCCGGTCAGGTCGGTCGTCTCGGCCGGCGGCTCGCGTTCGAGCAGCGTCACGTCGTAGAGCTTGAACACGCGTTCCAGTTCGTCGATGGGCGCATCGTGGTCGTCGACGCGCACGTCGATCCAGCGGTCGTTACCGCCGTCGTAGCCGCCCTCGGGCTTGACGACGTACATGGCGGCCGACTGCTCGCCGCGGGAGTCGCCGCCGGCCTCGTTACCCGCATGGAGCGCAGCGAGCAGGCGCTCGGGAAGCCCGCCGTCGGTCTCCTCGTAGGTGTCGGCCATCGCGTGGAGGGTTGCCTCGTTTTCGAGGATATTTCCCTGGACCGTGTACGTCTCACCCTGGATGTCGCCGGCGGTGTCGAAACACTCGTCGCCGGTGAAGGCGGCGACGGAGCCGTTGCGACCGACCACGCCGACCTGCCGGGATTCGGCCTCGCTGTCGCCGGCGGTGAGCGTCTCGACCACGGCCTCGGCGTCGTGGCCGCGACGGAGCAGGTCCAGTCCGGCGGGCCCGTACTCGACGTTGGCGAACGACTGGGTGGCGATTGCGCCGGCGTCGGCGCTGGCAAAGGGGACGACGGAGCCGACGCTGACGAACTTCGACTGGACGCCGACGCCGACGGCGCGGGTTTCGGGGTCGCGAGCGACGATAGAGAACGTCATACGCCAGCCTCGCCCGCCCGCGACAAAAGATTAGAGCTTCCGGACGGTGAGCGGCTGGCGACTCGACAGCTCACAGTCGAAGCGCGGATGCTCGACGAAGTGGCGCAACACGATGTGTCGCCGGCTGTCGGTCAACCCGCTGCCGGAGAGGTCGTCTGCGGTGAAATCCGTCGAGAGTGATTCGTACAGGTCGGTGAGCGCTTCGAAGCTCTCGAACACCTTGCGGTGGCCGGCGGAGCCAGCGCCGCGGCGCGCGACGACGTAGCTGCCGTCGGCGCGACACTCCCCGCTGGTGTAGACGTACTCGCGGGTGCCGGTCAGGGCGTCGCCGAGCTGCTGGCGAAGCTCCGTGGCCGTCTCGGTGTCGAGTACGTGTTCCTCACCGTCGACGTGTAGAAGCAGTTCCTGTGAGTCCCGGGAGACAGTTACATTACCGTCGAATTTCCCGGCCAGCCGCCTCGCGGCGACTTACTCTATCCTCGTGTAGCGTCGGTGTATCCGACATATCCACTCGTGGGAGCCTCTAGTACTTAAACCCACGTGGTGTGGCAGATTTCGACACGGTCGGACAGAGGGGTTTTCAGCCGGCGGGTCGACCACGGAGTATGAAGGTTCGCGGCCACCGCGAGTGTCAGGACTGTGGCACGCGCTGGACGTACTACGAGACCGGCAGCGTGGAGTGTCCGAGCTGTGGGAGCCTCCGCAGCGTCGGCGTCGACGAGGAGCGGCAACTCCACACCGCGACGGCCGCGACGCTCGATTTGCGCGAGGCGCAGTCGCTTGTCGACGAGCAGCCGCTCCGGACGGTCGCCGAGCGGGCCGTCGAGGCGACCAGGGAGTTCACCCGCGGCTACGGCTTCATCAGCGGCGGTGAGGTGCAGCCGCTCGACGACACGTATCTGGCTGCGATGGAACTTCGGACGGTCGCGGACACGGTCGGGCGGGCGACGAGTGTCACCGACAGCGAGGAGTCGTACTTCCTCGCGCTGTTGGCGGGCGCAGCGGACGGCGAGCGACCCCCACGCGAGCAGGTCCCCGACTCGCTGACCGACTCGCGGGGACTCGCGTACGCCAAGGCGGTCGAGCAGTACCGCGAGGACCTCCGGACGTATCTGGACGAACACCCCGACGAGGCGGCGAGTGACCTGCTGGGTCGCCTGCGCGGCCACGTGAAGCGCGCGCTCGCGCTCGACGGCGCGATTCCGACCCGAGACGCCGAGACGCTAGTCGAGGCGGCCCGTGGTATCGGGTCGTACGTCGCCGACAGTGACGAGACGGCACTCGCAACGGCAGAGTCACGACTCGACGCGCTTGCGTGACCGCCGGGATAGCTTATTTGCGCCGTCGCGTGCTGGCTTCGGTATGAACGGACCGCTCGCCGGCCTCCGGGTACTCGACTTGTCAGGGATGATCGCCGGCGGCTTCGCGACGATGACGCTCGCAGACCACGGTGCCGACGTGGTGATGGTCGAACATCCCGAACACGGCGACCCCATCCGCGAGTGGCCTCCCTTCGACGGCGACCACTCGCTGTGGTGGAAGGCGCTCGCCCGAAACAAGCGCTGTGTCACCCTCGACATGAACTCCGACGAGGGGACCGCCCTCGTGCACGAGCTGGCCGCCGAGGCCGACGTCGTCATCGAGAACTTCCGACCCGGGACGCTCGAATCGTGGGGACTCGGTCCCGACGCCTTACACGAGACGAACGAGGACCTCGTCGTCGTCCGCATCTCCGGCTACGGGCAGGACGGGCCACTCGCCGAACAACCCGGCTTCGGAACCGTCGCGGAGGCGATGTCCGGCTTCGCACACGTCAACGGATTCCCCGACAGCGAGCCGCTCCTGCCGCCCATTTCGCTCGCTGACCTCGCGGCTGGCCAGTACGCCACGATGGGTGCGCTGTTCGGTGTGTTCGACACCCTGACCGGCGGGACCGGCCGGGTCGTGGACGTGTCGCTGCTGGAGTCGCTGTTCCGGATGTTCCCGAGCGTGCCCGAGAAGTACGACCGGCTGGACGAGGTGGACGAACGCACCGGCAACCGCCACCCGAACGCCGCACCGCGCAACGTCTACGAGGCCAGCGACGGCTACGTCGCGCTGTCGGCTTCCTCACAGCCCATCTTCGAGCGGGTCGCCGAGTGTATCGGCCGTCCCGAACTCATCGAGGCGGACCGGTTCGCGACGAATCGCAAGCGCGTCGAACACGCCGCCGAGCTCGACGGCTACATCGAGGCGTGGATGCAGGAGCGAACCGCGACGGAGGCGGTCGCGGCACTCACCGACGCCGACGCCGTCGCCTCCGAGATCTACGACATCTCCGATATCCACGCCGACGCGCAGTACGACGCCCGGGAGGCAATCGTCACGGTCGAAGATTCCGACCTCGGACCGGTGGAGACCCACGGTGTCGTCCCGAAGTTCTCGGGCGAAACGCGGGGTGTCGACCGGCTCGGACCGGGTCACGGCGAACACAACGACGAGGTGTATCTCGACGAGGTCGGACTCGACGAGGACACCTATACGTCGCTGCGCGAGGAAGGCGTGATATGAGACTCTGTGACGTGACGCTGCGAGAGGCGGTCCAGCTCTCCGACCGCGAGTACACGGTCGACCAGCGCGTCGCCGCTGGCGAGGCGCTCGACCGGCTCGACCTGCCGTTCGTGCAAGCCGGGTTCCCGGCCGTCGGCGAGGCGGAACGGGAGGTGACGGCGACGCTGACGGACCGACTCGACGCCGACGTGGTCGCTATTGCCCGCGGCGTCGAGTCGGACGTGACCGCGGCGCTGGAGACGGGCGCAGACGTGGTCGAACTGTTCGTTCCCGTCTCGGACAAACAGTTAGCACACGTCGTCGGCAGGTCGCGCGAGGAGATGTACGAAACCGCCAGCGAGCAGATTGCACAGATTCGCGACGGCGGCGCACAGCCGCACCTGACCCTGATGGACGGGTTCCGGACCGACGAACGAGCAATCGCGTCGGCCTTCGAGCGATTCGACTGCCCGATCGTCGTCGCCGACACCGTCGGTGCACGGACGCCCTCGTACGTGGCCGGCTATCTCCGGACCCTCGCAGACCTCGGCGTGGACCTCTCGCGGGCAGGCGTCCACTTCCACGACGACCTCGGATGTGCGACGGCGAACGCGCTCGTCGCCGCACAGACGGGCGTCGACCGCATCGACGTGTCGGTAGCGTCGCTCGGTGAACGCGCCGGCAACCCCGCGACGGAGGAGGTCGTCACGGCAATCGTACAGGAAGGTGGCGACCCCGGGGTACAGACCGAGCAGCTGATTCCGACCGCGGAGTCGGCACTCGACGCGCTGGGCGAGTCGGTCGACGCACGCAAGCCCGTGTTGGGGCGGGAGGTAACGACCCACGAGTCGGGCATCCACACGGACGCGATGCTCGCCGACCCGTCGACGTTCGAGCCGTTCGACCCCGCGACCTTCGGCGGCCAGCGCCGGCTCGTCTTCGGCGCTGGAACGGGACGGGGCGCGGCCCGCAAGCTGCTGGAACGCGTGGAGCGTGAGGCGACCGACGAGCGCGTCGAGACCCTGCTCGACAGGCTCGCCGCCGAGGGGCCGGTCGAACTGGACGAGGCGCTGTCGCTCGCGAACGACGTGTAGCGAACAGGCGACCATTCCTCCGACAGCGGTCGGTCGCGCACCCGCCTCGGCGCGCTGTCGGCACGTTCCTATCGCACACGGCGGGTGGTGCGGCTTCGCGTATGAACCTCAGTCCCGCAGGCGGGTGACGAGGTCGCGGTCGAAGGTGTTCTCGGGAAGCGTCTCGCGCCACGCCACGTCGTCGATTGTCTCTCCGTCGATGCCGGGGTCGGTAGCGAGCGTCGTGTCGGTCGGCTCACCGCGGAAGGTGGCGAACCGGAACGCGAACTCGCGGTCGTCCTCAGCGTGGACGAACGTCTGTTCGGTGACGGCGAGCAGGTCCGTGATCTCGACCGTCACGCCCGTCTCCTCCCGCACTTCTCGGGCCGCACCTTCCGCGTGGGTTTCACCGCGCTCGTGCATCCCGCCGGGGAGAAACCACTTGTCGCCCTGCTGGACGAGCAGGACGCCCGCGTCGGTCTCGACGAGCGCACCGACCCCCCACGAGGTCTCGTGTTCCTCGCGACTCCGGGCAGACTCCCAGCGGTCGGGCGCGAGCGTCTCGTGCTTGTTCGGCCGGGCGCGGACGCCGTCGTAGCGCGCGATGAGGTCGTCGGGGTCCACTACGGCAGGGCAACGTCGACGCCGGTCTGCTCGCTCGCGGCCTTGACCGTGTTCCACAGGAGCATCGCACGGGTCATCGGACCGACGCCACCCGGCACTGGCGTGATGGTGTCGGCCACCTCGCGAGCGCTGGCGAACTCCACGTCGCCGACGAGTTCGTACCCCTTCTCCGTCTCGGCGTCGACGCGGTTGATACCCACGTCGATGACGGTTGCGCCCTCTTTCAGCATCGTGCCGTCGATGAACTCCGGAACTCCGACCGCCGCGACGACGATGTCGGCGCGTTTCGTGTGGGCTTCCAGATTCTCGGTCCGGGAGTGACACACCGTCACGGTCGCGTTGCCGGTGTCGTCGTTCTGTGCGAGCAGATTCGCCATCGGCTTGCCAACGATGTTCGACCGACCGACGACGACGGCCTCTGCACCCTCGGTTTCAACGTCGTACTGCTCCAGCAGTTTGAGAATCCCGTGGGGCGTACACGGCTTGAACCGGGCGTGCGACGGGCCAGCGACCATCCGCCCGACGTTCTCGGGGTGGAAGCAGTCCACGTCCTTCTCCGGGGTGACGGCGCGGAACGCCTCCCGTTCGTTCACCTGCTCGACGAGCGGACTCTGGACGAGAATCCCGTGTACCTCGTCGTCGGCGTTCAGGTCGGCGATGGTCTCATACAGTTCGTCGGCGGGCGCGTCGTTGTCGAGTTCGACGTGGATGCCGTTGATGCCGACCTCCTCGCAGTCGCGCTGTTTCATCGACACGTACGTCTCGCTCGCGGGGTCGTCGCTCATTAACACCGTCGCGAGTCCCGGCACCGTCCCCGCCTGCTTGAGCGTCGAGATGGCGTCCGAGAGGTCCTCGCGAATCTCCGCAGCGACGGCGTTGCCGTCGATGACTTCGGTCATACCCGACGGTCCGAGTCCCACCGGTATCAAACTCCCGCATTCGTGTCTACACTCCCCGACCGAGACACAAAAATATGCAAGAGTGTGCTATTTTCGCCCTTGCTCGCGACGCCAACACGCGCTATCGTGTCCCTTTCGGCACAATTCTTACCCGCGAATCAGCCCTACATTCGGGTATGGACCGAGGCCGTCTCCTCGCCGGGGTGTCGGTCGTCGCCGTCCTCGCGACCGGCGTCGTCGCGACCGTCTCACGCGGGTCGGCCGTCGGTATCGTCACCCACGCCGCGGCGACGCTGCTCGCGGCGGTCGCTCCCGTGCTCGCGCTTGCACGAAAGCAGTGGCTCGTGCTCGGCGGATTGCTCGCGATTGCGATAATAACGGGCGTCGCGTGGACAGTCGGGAGTCTCGGCGGCGCGGCCCATCTCGTCGCCGGATTCGCGTGGTGTGTCGCGACGGCGGTGCTCGTCCTCGAAACGGGGTAGCTACTCGTACAGCGGGTGAGCGTCGGTCAGCTCGTCGACCTCGTCGCTGGCGGCGGCGAGCACGTCCTCGTCGTTCGGCGCGTCGACCACGTCGGCGATGATGTTGGCGACGCGGACCATCTCGGCCTCGCCGAAGCCGCGCGTCGTGAGCGCGGGCGTGCCGGCGCGGATGCCCGAGGGGTTGAACGGCGAGCGCGTCTCGCCGGGGACGGTGTTCGCGTTGAGCACCAGCCCGATCGATTCGAGCGCTTCCTCGGCGTCGCTGCCGGTCGTATCGGGATGTGAGGGTCGCAGGTCCACGAGCACGAGGTGGGTGTCCGTGCCGCCGGAGACGATTTCGAGCCCGCGCTCGTCGAGGTGGTCGGCAAGGGTACGGGCGTTCTCGACGACCCGCTCGGCGTAGTCCTCGAAGCCGGGCTGGAGGGCTTCTTTGAAGCCGACGGCCTTGCCCGCGACGTTGTGCATCAGGGGACCGCCCTGCGCGCCGGGGAAGACGGCCGCGTCGATGTCGTCGGCGTACTCCTCGTCGCACATGATGATGCCACCCCGACCCGCGCGGATGGTCTTGTGCGTCGAGCCGGTGACGAAGTCCGCGACGCCGACGGGCGACTGGTGGACGCCCGCGGCGACGAGTCCCGTGATGTGGGCGATGTCGGCGAGGTGGTAGGCGTCGACGGCCGCTGCGGCCTCCTGGACGCGTTCGAACTCGACCTCGCGCGGGTACGCGGAGTAGCCCGAGACGATGATGTCGGGGTCGAACGACTCGGCCGTCTCGCGCAGCCCGTCGTAGTCGATGTAGCCGGTGTCGGGGTCGACCTCGTACTGTTCGACCTCGTAGGTCTTGCCCGTGAAGTTGGCCGGGTGACCGTGGCTGAGGTGGCCACCGTGGTCGAGTTCCAGCGAGAGAATCTTGTCGCCGGGGTCGAGGACGGCGGTGTAGACGCCCATGTTCGCCTGCGTGCCGGAGTGGGGCTGGACGTTGACGTGGTCTGCACCCCACAGCTCCTCGGCGCGCTCGATGGCGAGTTCCTCGACGGTGTCGGAGGGACCGCAGCCGGCGTAGTAGCGCGCGCCGGGATAGCCCTCGGCGTACTTGTTCGTGAACGCGGACCCCTGTGCCTCCATGACGGCCTCGGAGACGTGGTTCTCGCTCGCAATCATCGCGAGGGTGTCGCGCTGGCGCTGTTTCTCCTCGCCGAGCGCGTCGGCGATCTCGGGGTCGATGTCGCGGACCGTCTCCGGCCGCGGCTCGCGGGCAGACTCCTGGCTCATGGATACCGCTTCGACCCGACCCGTAAGAATGTACTCGTCTCCGGCAACCTGGGAAGCAGAAGCCATTGCTTCACCGATGCGCGACTCCAAACAATTCTTCGACGCTGACTCTGTCGTTCGTCGCGAGCAAGCGAACTTTCACGTGTCCAAGTTCCGGTGACGTCCTACCACCGGGTGTTATCAGTCGCGTTCGCCGACTCCGTCTGTCGGTCTGTTCGGACATCGAACGGGCATGGACGGGGGGATGCGTCGTCACGGGGTGTGATACCGCAAGACGTAGCCGACCCAGCAACTTTATATCACGATATTACGTAACGATTTCTAATGTCTATCGAGACAAACGTATTCGGGGACACCGTCGACGGCGTTCTGGGGGAAGTCCTCGGGGGAGCCAGCGACGAGGTGTTCCTCGTCAATCCGACGGTGGGGACGCTTGAGGCACTACTTGACGTGCTCGACACGGCGACGGTGCGCGTGAACGTACTGGCCGCCGAGTCGCAGCTCAAGGAGCTTTCTCGTGACTTCAAGCTCGCGAGCCGGGCGGCGGACTACGAGGACGACGGCCGGCTCACGCTGTCTATCTACGACGAGCCGGCAAACACCGTCGTCGTGACCGAGTCGTTCACGACCGCGCTCGTCGCCGGCGGGTCACAGGTCGCCGGGCTCACGACGACCGAAGAAGGGTTCGTCGACGCCACGTACGACCGGTACGCAGCCGCCTTCGAGGACGCGAACGCGTTCGACCTCCGGACCCCCGGGACGACCCACGTGAGCGAGACGCTGGCCGAGAGTCTCGGCGAGCAGACCGCGGCGGACTTCGAGGCGGCACTCGCCGCGATGGAGACGGCTCGGGGCGACGGAACCGACCTGAGTGAGGTGACCGTCGCGCTGCTCGTCGCCGCTAGAAACGAACAGCTCCTGTACGACATCTCGAAGTGGGGCGAGGACACGGGCGTCGCCTCGAAGGCCACCTTCTCGCGCACCAAGACCGACCTCGAAGAGCGCGGAATCATCGACACCGAGAAAGTCCCCATCGACGTCGGCCGCCCGCGGCTCCGCCTGAAGCTCGCCGACGACCGACTCAAGAACGTGTCGGCCTCCGAACTCGCCTCCGTTGCGCAGTCCGTTCTCGCCAAGTAGACCGGATAGCCGGGCTTTTTCTCGCGGCAGCCGCGAGTCGGAGTATGCACGTAGGACTCGTCGGAAGCGGCCACGCCGCCACCGCCGTCCGACAGACCGTCGCGGGCGCGGTCGACTCGGTCACCGACATCGACCCCCGCGCGCTCGGCGAGGTCGACTTCGCCGTCGCCGTCGGCCCGGCGGGCGCGACCGGCTTCGAGACCGCAACCGAGACCGCGCGCGAAACGGGAACGCCGTGGCTGGCGGTCGAACTCGGCGGCGTCGGCGGCCACGCACTCGACGGCGTCGACGCGGCCGTCTCTGGATTCGCCCCCGGACAGGGCTGTTTCGACTGTCTCCGGGCGCGCGTCGCAGCAAACGGCGGAGACGTGGAGCGGGCACGGACGAGCGACGCCGACGCGCGCCTCGCCGGTACGCTCGCCGGACGCGAACTCATCCGACTGGCGAACGGCGAGGAGTCGGCAGCACTCGGGGGAGTCATCGAACTCCCCTACGCGACCCGACGACTTCTGCCGGTTCCGGGCTGTGACTGTGCCGGCCCGCGCAGCCACGACCTCGACCGCGAGCACGCGCCCCGGGACCTCGACGGCGCGCTCGCGGCCGCAGAACGGACCGTCGACTCGCGGGTCGGTCTCGTCCACGAGGTCGGCGAGGCCGAATCGTTCCCCGCACCCTACTATCTCGCGACGCTCGCCGACACGACCGGTTTCTCCGACGCGCAGGCGAACCGACAGGCCGCCGGCGTCGCGACCGACTGGAACCGCGCGTACATGAAGGCGCTCGGGGAGGGGCTGGAACGCTACGCCGCAGGCGTCTACCGCGAAGACGCGTTCGAGCGCGGGTCGCCGGCGGAGACCCCCGACGGCGTCGCACCCTCGGCGTTCATCACCTCGCCCTCGTTTACCGCCCCCGACGCCGAGCGCTCGATTCGCTGGTACCCGGGCGAGCACATCGAGACGGGCGCACGCGTCAAACTGCCGGCCGAGTTCGTCCAGTTCCCGCCGCCGGAGACGCGCCATCGACCCTCCATCACGACCGGACTGGGGCTCGGGAACGGCGGTATCGAGGCGCTGCTCTCGGGGCTGTACGAGGTCATCGAGCGCGACGCCGCGATGTTGGCGTGGTACTCGACGTTCGAGCCGCTCGGGCTGGCCGTCGACGACGAGCGCTACCGCGACATCGAGAAGCGCGCGCGCTCGGAGTCGCTGTCGGCGACGGCGCTGCTCGTCACCCAGGACGTGGACGTGCCGGTCGTCGTTGCGTGTCTCCACCGCGAATCCGGGGAGTGGCCTCGTTTCGCAGCGGGGATGAGCGCCGACCTCGACGCCGACGCCGCCGCGGCTGGCGCGCTGGAGGAGGCACTGCAAAACTGGCTCGAACTCCGCGGGATGGGGAAACAGGAGGCGACGGCGCAGCCGGGGGCTATCGGTTCGTACGCGGAGTTCCCGCCGACGGCCCGCGAGTTCGTCGCCCCCGAGACGACGATTCCGGCCGACTCGGTCGGCCCGGACGAATCGCTGGCTGGCGAGGCGGAACTCGACGCGCTCGTCTCGCGAGCCATCGACGCGGGGCTTGACCCGTACGCCGCGCGGCTCACGCCACGCGACTTAGCACAGCAGGGCTTCGAGGCGGTGCGCGTGCTCGTCCCGACGGCACAGCCGCTGTTCACCGACGAGGCGTACTTCGGGGAGCGAGCAGAGCGCGTTCCGGGTGAGTTGGGCTTCGAGCCGCGACTCGACCGCGACCACCACCCGTATCCTTAGATACCGAAGGTGACCCGGAGCATGTCGCGCGTTCCGGGACCGAGTCCGACCGCGAGAATCGCGACGAGCAGAAGGATGGCGTAGCGCGGCTCGTCATCGAAGATGGTGTCGTCGAACACCCAGACGACGGCTGTCGCGGCGACCAGTTTCACGACGAGGAACCCCCACGAGAGCCCGATGACGGAATCGAGGCCGGCCGGCTGAATCGCGTCGACCACGCCGACGATGATGTCGTTGAACGGGTGTTTCGCGCCGTACTGGAGCGCGTTGCCCGCGCTGTCCACGACGCCCAGTTCCCCCGTCCAGTCGGCTGCGATGACGTTCGCCACCCCGTCGATTGCGTGACCGAAGATAACGACCAGCCCGACGTAGCCGGTACCGGCGTTGATACCCGGCTTGTACCGCTGTGCGAGCCGGTAGATGCTGACGGCGAAGAGAACGGAGAGACCGACGGTGACGCCGGTCACCTGCGGGTAAAAGCCCGCGCCGTCGACGGTCCCGGTGAGCCGCGTCGGGACGAAGTAGAGGAGGTAGCCGACGGAGCAAAGTACGAGCACCCAGCCGGTCGCGAACAGCTGCCGGCCGTAGCGCTCGACGTAGCCGCGCCGTTCGGCGAGGACGCTGGCGACGACGGTCGCGAGCGTGATGAAGAAGACGGTGAAGTAGATAATCGGCGAGATGATGAGCGTGTTCCACGGGTACGCGAGAATCTGGGCCGCCCCCTCCGGAATGGAGTCGTTGGCGTCCTCGATGACGCGCAGTGCCCCGCCGAAGAACATGAACGGGACGAGCGCGAAAAACAGCTGTTTCGTGTCGCCGATTTCGAGCCGGTGGAGCAGCGTGAGCACGCCGACGAGGAAGAAGACGAGCGAAATCGCGTACCCGGCCTCGCTGACGAGCGTATAGCCCGGCTCCGCGACGATGCCGGACGCGTCCTGACAGGCGACGGTCGAGTAGAACAGCTCGGTCGTGCCGCCGTCCATGACGACACAGACGGCGTTGTTGGCGTCGGCGTACACCGGACCCCAGAAGTAGTGCCAGAGGAAGCGGTCCCAGACGAGCTCGGGCGCGAGCAGGACGCCGAACCCGAACGCGAGCAGGGCGGTCGTGAACGTCGCGAGCCACGCCTGCGCACGCGACCACGAGCGGGGCGAATCCATACCGGCGAAGCGGGGCGGGAAGGTTTCAGGATTCCGGTCGCCCGGTTCGAACCGCCTCCACGGCCTGTGTCGCGTCGAGCAGTTCCTCGTGGGCGTGCCCGTTCGAGGCGACCAGCCCGCGGGAGTCGTGTCGCCACGGGTCGCCGTGTACGTCGGTCACGGTGCCGCCCGCCTGTTCGACGAGGAAGACGCCGGCGACTGTGTCCCACGGGTTCGTCGTCGTGTTGGTGAACGCGCCGTCGAGTTGGCCCGCGGCGACCATCGAGAGCGCGGCCTGTGCGCTCCCGTAGCGGCGGCAGTCGCCGAACCGCTCTGCCGTCTCCCGGCACGCGGCGGCGTACTCGTCCCGGCGGTCGTGGGGCCACCACACCGTCGGCGAGACGGCCATCGCCTCGGGGTCGGTGCGGTCGCTGACCTCGATTGGCTCGCCGTTCATCGCCGCGCCGTCACCGTCGCTGGTGTACACGTCACCGAGCACGGGGAGGACGTTCGCGGCGGCGACGGGGCTGCCGTCCTCGACGGCGGCCACGCTCGTCACCCACAGCGGGATGTCGCGCACGAAGTTGCTCGTCCCGTCGATCGGGTCGACAATCCACGCCGCGCCCGACTCCGGCACCTCCTTCAGCTCGTCGTCCTCCTCGCCGACGACCGCGTCCTCGGGGTACTCGGTCGAGATCGCGGCGACGACCTGCCGCTGGGCGTCGCGGTCGGCCCGGGTCACTACGTCCGTCTGGTTCGCCTTCGTCTCGACGGGTACGTCACGCCGGAAGAATCCCTCCGCGACGGCACCACCTGCACGAGCGGCCCGCTCCGCGAGGTCCGCTCTCCGTGTTCCGTTCTCGCTCATGCTCACCCACGAACACCGGCGCGCAAAGGGGCACCGATTTGTGTGCCGACACGAATCGCCCGGTATGCACACGCTCGCGAAGCGGATTCACAACATCACGCCCCGGCCGATGGTGCTCACCTTCGATGACGAGACGACCCGCCGAATGGAGATTTCCTCGGCTGAGTTCTTCCAAGAGGCGTTCCAGGCAGAAGGCGAGAGCGACGGCACGCGCTACCGGTTCGTCTCCGACGGCGACGACGACCCGCTCGTGGCCGCCCGCGAGACCGACGACGGCTGGGAGCCGGTCGGCGAGGTCGTTGCCGTCGAGCGCGTCGAGTCGTAATCTACTCCCCGCTGTAGACGTACCCTCGGTATGGCCCAACTACCCCACCTCGTCGAGGACCGCGGCGAGCTGAAGCTGAACGCGTCCATCAACGGGACGCGCCGCGACCTCGTGCTCTCGGACCGCGGTAAATCCCTCCTCGTCGACGACCTCGAGTACGAGAAGGCCGACGTCGTCCCCTTCACCGTCGTGAAGGCGCTCGTGCTCGCCGGCGGCGCGTCGGTTCCCGAGGGACAGGACGCCCGCGACGCGGCGTGGGGATTGAGCGGTGCGGACGGCGGCCGAGACCCCACCGCAGAGGACTGTTATCGAACTGCGGAGTATCTCCGCGCCGTCGAGGTGAGCGAACGCGCCGTCGAGACGCTCCGTGAACACGTCCGCGAGACCGACCTCTCGACGTATCTCAACGCCGACGAGATTACCTCGAACGCCGAACGGGTCGGCAAGCTCTCGGATATCGCTCGCGACCTGTAGCTATCGCTCGACGGTGTGAAGGTAGGATGATGCGGGGGAAGACCACTCCGAGAGTCGTCTTCCTGCACTGCCGAGGCAGTGCGGGGGAGGGGATTTGAACCCCTGGACCTCCGTGAGACGTACCGTCTCACGTGCTCTCGTTCGCTTCGCTCACGAGAACTCTACAGGAGCGGAACTTGAGTCCGCCGCGTGCTGTTTTCAGCAACCGCTAGTGAGGATTGAGAGATGCGGGGGAAGACCACTCCGAGAGTTGTCTTCCTGCACTGCCGAGGCAGTGCGGGGGAGGGGATTTGAACCCCTGGACCTCTACAGGAGCGGAACTTGAGTCCGCCGCGTTTTCCAGGCTTTGCTACCCCCGCACGCATCCCCGAGTCGGTGGTCGGGTGTCAAAACGATTGCGACCGCCGACGGAGTTACCACGCTGGACGGTGAGAGACACCCGTGGACGACCACACCACCGACCCGGACGTACCACCGCCGATTCGCGGCCAGCCGACGGGCTTTCTCCCCGACACGGGTCGGTGGGAACACGACACGCTCCGGCGCGCGACCGCACACGGGGTTCGGCTGTTCAACGCCGGGCAGTACCACGAGGCCCACGACTGCTTCGAGGACGAGTGGTACAACTACGGCCGCGGCACGACGGAATCGAAGTTCCTCCACGGGATGGTGCAGGTCGCCGCCGGCGCGTACAAACACTACGACTTCGAGAACGACGCCGGCATGCGGTCGCTGTTCGAGACGGCGCTCGAGTATCTGCAGGACGTTCCCGGTGACTTCTACGGCGTCGACGTGCGGGACGTGCGAGAGACGATGACGGCGGCGCTGTCCGACCCCGACAGGCTCGACGGCTGGCGCATCGAACTCGACGGCGACACGCCCGACGCCGACCGGTGGGACGAGGCGTACGCCGAGCGACTCCACTGACTCGGTGCGTTGATACCGCCGGAGGCGAATACGCTGTATGGAGTGGTACTGCACCGAGTGTGGCCGCCCCAGCGACACCAACGGCGGGACCTGTGAGTGTGGCTCCACCTCCTTCGAGCGGGCGGTCGTGCAGGTGGCAAAGGAGTGTACGACCTGCGGGACCCGCGTCCCGGAACACACCACCACCTGTCCCGACTGCGGGTTCACCGGCTTCGAACCGCTCGGTGAACCACAACCCCGCGACGAGGGGAGCTACATCGAGTGGCGGTGTGAGAAGTGCGGCAACGAACACCCCCGCCACACCCCGCCGTGTGACCGCTGTGGCCACGAGGTGTTGGAACGCGTCCGCGTCGACGCCGCCGACTTCGACGTGGACGAACACGTCGCGGGCTACGACGAGCCCGGCGACGGCGGCCTGTTCGGCTTCTCGCGCTCGCAGGCGTTCGGCGGTGTGCTCATCGGCAGTATCGTCGTCGTCTTCCTCCTCGGGACGGCGGGCATCGGTCCGGCGGCCGACCTCGGTGGCCCGGCTCCCCCCGACCCGGCGGTCGTCGAATCGAGTCTCGTCGCCGAGGTGAACGACCAGCGGACGGCCGCCGGGCTCGACCCGCTCGTCGAGGACGGTGAACTGACGCGTATCGCGGCGACGCGCACCGAGCGCGCGGCCGGCGACGGCCAACCGCAGGGTGCGAGTGCGGCCTTCAGCGAGGCGGGCTACGACTGCGCCGAGCCGATACTCACCGGCTATCGGATTCCCGACGCCAGCGCCGACGCGGACCTCGGTGCGCGCATCGCCGACCGGGTGACGGACGACGAGCCGCGGCTCGGTGGCGCGGCAGAGCGCGTCGGCGTCGACGCGCGGGTCGTCGACGGAACGCTATACGTTGCCGTCGCCGCCTGCTGACGGGGACACAGATATACGCTCGCGCGCCGAGTTGTCGGTATGGTACGCCGGCTCGCCGACGGGCTGTGGCTCCTTGAGTTGGGGCTGGTCCCACCGTTCGCGACGAACTGTTATCTGGTGGACGACGGCGAGGCGGTGACGCTTGTCGACGCCGGGCTGCCGATAAATTATCCGTCGCTCGCGACGGAACTCGGTCGCGTCGGCTACGAACGGCTCGACATCGACCGCGTGCTCTTCACGCACTACGACATCGACCACGTCGGCGGGGCGCGCGCGCTGCGCGACCGCGACGTGCCGATGTACATGGGCGAGCGCGACGTGGCCCTCGTCACCGGCGAGTGGGACCCGAACCTCGTCCACCACAAGGGGCTGTTCCACCGCATCGCGCGGCGACTGTTCCCGCTCGACGGCCACGACCTCCGACCGATAGCCGACGGGGAGGCGGTCGGGAACTTCACGGCTCACCACACGCCGGGACACAACCCCGGCCACACCGTCTACACCCACGAGGGGTTGGACGCGGCCTTCCTCGGTGACCTCGTGTGGGCCACTGACGGGGAGTTCACGACCCCGTTCTGGCTGGACTCCTACGAGATGCGGGCCGTCCGCGAGAGCGCACACGCATTCGCCCGCAACCACGAGTTCGCGCGCGGGCTCGCGGCCCACGGGGAGCCGGTTCTCTCGGGCGCGAGCGACCACCTCCGGGCCGTGACCGACGAGTTCTGGTAGCTACTCCGCGGGCAGGACGTACCGGTCGAGCTTCGCAGACGCATTGGAGAGCACGTTCGAGCCGTGGAAGACGAGTCCGGTATCGAACGCGTAATCGGTGAGTTTTTCGAGCGACTGCTCCGCCTGCCCGAGGTCCTGGGTGTACTTCCCGGGCGGGAGGTGAAAGCCGCCGGCGAGACCGCGCTGGTCGGAGCCCGACACCGCGTCGGCGAGAATCGCGTAGTCGTCGTCCGTCGCAATCAGGGCGTGCTGGTGGCCGACGTGACCCGGCACGTGGACGGCCTCGAACGGTCCGACCGCATCCCCGTCACCGTAGAAGCGGTCGACGGACGGTGTCTCCTCGGGGTCGGCTCCGACCGGGAGAGCGAGGTCGGCGTCGTAGCTGTCGAGGACAGCAGCGATACCACCGCTGTGGTCGCCGTGCATGTGAGTGATGACGACCCGCTCCGGGACGATGCCGGTCTCCTCGATTTCCGCGAGCAGCGTCTCGGTCGTGTCCGGGAGGCCGGTATCCACGAGCGTGCCGTCGTCGGTCAGATACGCTCGGATGCGGTCGTACGCGTCGGGCTCGCCGCGACACAGCAGTTCGTGGACACCGTCGATGGGTTCAGTCGCCATACCGGGTGGACGGTCGGCCGGCGCAAAACTGTGTGGCCCGAAGGCGACAACGGTTTCCTCCCGACCCGAGAATGGTGGCTATGGACCAGAAGCGAGCCATGTCGAGCGTGGATATCCGTGCGCTCGCGACCGAGCTTCGCGACTACGAGGGCGCGAAGGTCGACAAGGCGTATCTCTACGACGACGACCTCCTCCGGCTCAAGATGCGGGACTTCGACCGCGGCCGCGTCGAACTTATCATCGAGGTGGGCGACCCCAAGCGCGCCCACGTCGCCGACCCCGACAACGTCCCCGACGCACCCGGCCGGCCGCCGAACTTCGCGATGATGCTTCGCAACCGGCTCTCGGGGGCCGACCTCGTCGACGTGCGCCAGTACGAGTTCGACCGCATCCTCGTCTTCGAGTTCGCGCGCGAGGACGCGAACACGCTCGTGCTCGCGGAGCTGTTCGGCGACGGCAACATCGTCGTGATGAACAAGGATAGAGAGGTTATCGACTGTCTGGACACGGTGCGGCTCAAGTCGCGGACGGTCGCCCCCGGCTCCGTCTACGGCTTCCCGTCCTCGCGATTCAATCCGATGACCTGCTCGCGGGAGGCGTTCGACGCGAAGATGCGCGATTCCGACACGGACGTGGTGCGGACCCTCGCCACCCAGCACAATCTCGGGGGGCTGTGGGCCGAGGAAATCTGCACCCGTGCCGGCGTGGACAAGGAACTCGACATCGACGACGCGGACGACGAGACCCTCGCCGAGGTGTTCGGTGCGCTCGAACGGCTGCGCGAGTCGATTCGAAACGGCCAGTTCGACCCGCGCGTCTACTGGGAGAGCGACGACGACGGCGAGCGCACCCGGCCGGTCGACGTGACGCCCGTCCCGATGGACGAACACGAGGGGATGGACTGTGACAGCTACGACCGGTTCACGGGCGCGCTCGACGAGTACTTCTTCGAACTCGACCGCGAGGAGCCGACGCCGGGCAGTTCCCGCCCGGAGTTCGAAGAAGAGATCGCGAAGTTCGAGCGCATTATCGAACAGCAGAAGGGCGCTATCGAGGGGTTCGAACGGGAAGCCAACGAGGTGCGGGAGCGCGCGGAGACGCTGTACGGCAACTACGACCTCGTGGACGAGATTCTGACGACGGTGCGCGAGGCGCGCGAATCCGGCGTCCCGTGGGAGGAGTTGGAGACGACGTTCGCCGAGGCGGCCGAGGCCGGCAACGAACGCGCCGAACGCGTCGTCGGCGTCAATCCGGAAGCCGGCGAGGTGACCGTCGAACTCGACGGAACGCGGATCGACCTCGTGCCGGAAGACGGCGTCGAGAAGAACGCCGACCGACTGTATCAGGAGGCGAAACGCATCGAAGGGAAGAAAGAGGGCGCACTCGCGGCCATCGAGGATACGCGCGAGGATCTCGAAGACGCCAAACAGCGCCGCGACGAGTGGACGGCCGACGACGCCGAACCCGACCCCGAGCCCGAACGGACGGGCGAGACCGACTGGCTCGCGAAACAGAACATCCCGATTCGTTACGACGAGCAGTGGTACGAGCGGTTCCGGTGGTTCCACACCAGCGACGGCTTCCTCGTCATCGGAGGGCGCAACGCCGACCAGAACGAAGAAATTGTCAAGAAGTACATGGAAAGCGGCGACCGCTTCTTCCACGCACAGGCCCACGGTGGACCAGTGACGGTACTGAAAGCGACCGGCCCCTCCGAGCCGTCGAAGGATATCGACCTGCCCCAGTCCTCGAAGGAGGAGGCCGCCCGGTTTGCGGTCACCAACTCCTCGGTCTGGAAGGACGGGAAGTTCGACGGCGACGTGTACATGGTCGAGCCGAGTCAGGTGTCGAAGACGCCCGAATCCGGCGAATACCTCGAAAAGGGCGGCTTCACGATTCGGGGCGACCGCACCTACTTCGAATCGACGAGCGTCGACTGTGCGGTCGGCATCCAGTGTGAACCCGAAACGCGCGTCCTCGGCGGGCCGGAACGCGCCATCGAGGACGACGTGGAGACGTACGTCACGCTCGAACCCGGGCAGTACGCCCAAAACGACATCGCGAAGCTGTTGTACCGAGAGTTCAAGGGTCGCTTCGCCGACGAGTCGTTCCTCCGGAAGGTGGCCTCCCCGGACCGGATTCAGGAGTTTTGCCCGCCGGGCGGGTCCCGGATTCGCGAGTAACGCCGGCAACGTTCATATCCTCGGCGAGCCACGGAGACGTATGTTCGAGGATGCCCTCCGATTCCCGTTCGCCGGCGACGACAGCGCACGCAGTCTCCTCATCGGCGGTGTGTTGGTGTTGCTCTCGCCGTTCGTGTTGCCCTTGCTCCCCCTGTTCGGCTACTACCTTCGCGTGGTGAAGGCGGGCATCGACGGCGACGAGACGCCGCCGGTGTTCGAGGAGTGGGTCGAACTCAGCGTGGACGGGCTGAAGGCCGTCGTCGTCAGCTTCGTCTACTTCCTCCTCCCGCTGGCGTTCACCGTCATCGGCGCGCTCGTCGTCGGGGCCGGGGCGATACTCGCACAGGAGCGTGCGGTCACGGGAGTCGCTACCGGCATCGGCATCGTCGGTGCACTGTTCGCACTCGCGAGCTTCGTGACGATTCTGCTCGCCACCTACGTGTTCCCGGCCGCGCTGGCGAACATGGCTCGCAGCGGCGATATCGCCGATGCGTTCGAACTCTCGACCGTCCTCGGCGTGGCCTTTTCGGTCGAGTATCTCGTCGCCGGACTGCTCGGTATCGCGGCCGTCATCCTCATCGGTATCGTGAACACCGTCGTGACCGTGTTCACGCTGGGGCTGTTCCTCCTGCTTGCCGTCTTCGTCCAGTTTTACGCGCAGGCGGTGTTCTTCTATCTGTTCGGCCGCGGCTACGCGAACGCGCGCGGCCTGCAGCCCGAATAACAGGGTCTTTTTCTTCGGCTCTCACAGTCGAGGTATGCGTATTGCCGACCGCCAACAGCGCGAGGGCGACCGCGAGCGAATCACGGTCGTCCCCGAGAGTCTCGATGACCTGTGGCATCTCACCTACGTCATCGAGCCGGGCGACCGGGTCGGCGGCGACACGACGCGGCGCATCCAGCGCAACGACGACCAACTGCGGGATTCCGGCGGCGAGCGCGAACACATGTGGGTCGAACTCGCCGTCGACGACGTGGAGTTCGCGAAGTTCGCGAACCGACTGCGCGTCGGTGGAGAGATCGCCGACTGCTCGCGAGAGGACCAGCTCGGCTTCCACCACACGCTCAACGTCGAGGAGCGCACCGAGCTCGAAATCGAAAAGCAGTGGCAAACCGACCAGCTCGAACGGCTCCAGGAGGCCGTCGAAGCGACCGAAAACCCCGAGGTCGCCATCGCCACCGTCGAGGAAGGGGAGGCGTACGTCCACACCGTCGAGCAGTACGGCGTCGAGGAGCGCGCTGCCATCACTAAGCCGACCGGAAAAGGGGAGTACGCCCGCCCGCGCGAGGAACTGTTCGACGAGCTCGGGGCCGTCCTCCGGCGTACGGACGCCGAGGCAATCATCCTCGCCGGACCGGGGTTTACCAAGCAGGACGCGCTCGATTACTTCAGCGAGGAGTACCCGTCGCTCACGGAGCGCATCACGACGGTCGACACCTCGGCGGCGGGTGGCCGTGGCGTCCACGAGGTGCTCAAGCGCGGCGCTGTCGAGGAGGTGCAGGTCGAGACGCGCATCGCCGAGGAGGCGGGACTCATCGACGAGCTCACCCAGCGCATCGGCGAGGGAGCGAAAGCCACCTACGGCATCGACGAGACGATGCAGGCCGCCGAGTTCGGGGCGGTCGAGGAGCTGCTCATCCTCGACAGCCGGCTCCGGAAGGAGCGCGCCGGCGAGGGAGAGTGGGACGTGGACGCGAACGAACTCATCCGGAGCGTCGAGCAGAAGGGCGGTGACGTGACCGTCTTCTCCAGCGAGTTCGACCCCGGTCGCCAGCTCCAGAATCTGGGCGGGGTCGCCGCGCTGTTGCGGTATCGGCTCGAATAAGCGAACAGACGAGCGGCCGCGGCGCCGGGATTGCTCGTACCACGCCCTCGTCTCCCGGCGGCCAGCGGTCAGGTCACGCGGCCGGTGGGGCGGCTTCGGTGTTAAATCTCGACCGCCAGCCCGTCGCGAGCCATCCGGACTCGCCCCTCGAAGTTCTCGCGCACGGCGTCGGTCATCTCCCGGTGTCTGCCGTCGGTGTGCGGGTAGAGGTGGGTGAGATACACCTCCTCGATGTCGCGTCCGGCGAGCAGCTCGCCGAGTGCAGTGGGCGTCGGATGATTTGACACGTCGACGTCGTCGGGAAACGAGCAGTCGTGGGCCAGGACGCTCGCGCCGTCCGCGAGGTCGGCGACTGGTTCGGTCGCCTCCGAGTCGCCGGAAAAGCAGAACGCCCCGTCCGTCGAGTCGTGCGTGACTCGGTAGGCGAGACAGTCCATCGAGTGGACGGTCTCCGTGGCCTCGATGTCAAAGCCGGCGACGGTCGCGGTTCCGGGTTCGATGTCTCGCACCGTGAGGTCGACGCGGCCGCGGAGATACTCGTGCGCGTCGAGCAGGTCATCGAGGAGCGATTCGGTGCCGGCCGGCCCGACGACGGTGAGGTGTTCCTCGCCGACGAGCCAGCGCGCCTTCAGCAGGGCGAGCAGGTCGGAGACGTGGTCGAGGTGGTGGTGGGTCAACAGGACCGTATCGGTGGTCTCGTAGCCGCCGCGGGTGTCGGCGAGCGCCCCGAGGACGCCGCTCCCGCAATCTACGAGCAGGCGGTCGCCGTCGGCGTCGAGCAGGAGGCCGGTCTGGTTTCGCTCGCCGGTGGGCATGGCGCTGCCGGTGCCGAGAAACGTGACGCGCATATCCGAAGCTGTGCGGGTAGCGTCTTGTGCGTTGGCCTTCGACGGGCACAACGGACTTCAGGGTGCCAGCCCTACCAGTGTGTATGAGTGCGCGCGAGCGGCTCGCCACGCGGGAGGACATCGAGTTCGACCCCGAGCGCGTCGACATCGACGACGGCCACGTGCTCGACCGGCTCGAACCCGAGACCCAGGAGTGGTGGCTCGACCAGTTCGGCGAGTTCGTCCCCGAGAACGGCGGCTTCTTCACCCCGCCACAGAAGGAGGCGATTCCGCTCATCGACGAGGAGCACAACGCCCTCGTCTGTGCGCCCACCGGCTCGGGGAAGACGCTCGCCTCCTTCACCGCCATCATCGACGACCTCGTCGGCCGCGCCCGCACCGACGAGTTGGATAATTCTGTGTACTGTCTGTACGTCTCGCCGCTGAAGTCACTCGCCAACGACATCCACCGAAATCTGGCCGAGCCGCTTGCGGGCATCTCCGAGCGGTGTCCCGAGGACGTCGACGTGCGACAGGCGATTCGCCACGGCGACACCTCCGATTCCGAGCGCCAGAAGATGTTGAAGGAGACGCCGCACATCCTCAACACCACCCCAGAGACGCTCGCCATCCTGCTGAACTCGCCGAAGTTCAAGAAGAAGTTAGAGAGCGTCGAGTACGTCGTCGTCGACGAGATTCACTCGCTGGCAGAGAACAAGCGCGGGACCCACCTCTCGGTGTCGCTGGAACGACTGGAGGCGATGTGTGACACCTCGCCGACGCGCATCGGCTGTTCGGCGACGGTCGAACCCCTCGACGCGGTCGGGGAGTTCCTCGTCGGCTACGAGGACGGGGAGGCGCGCGAGTTCGAGATTGTGGATGCACGATTCGTCCGCGAGTTCGACATGGAGCTGGCGTGTCCGACCGACGACCTCATCGACACGCCTCCGGAGGTGGTGAGCGAGCGCTTCTACGACGACTTGGCGGGACTCATCGACGACCACGAGAACACGCTCGTGTTCACGAACACGCGCTCCGGAGCCGAGCGGGTCCTCTCGAATCTGCGGGAACACCACGGCTTCGACGAGTCGGATTCGGGGTGTCACCACGGCTCGCTCTCGAAGGAACGGCGACAGGAGATCGAGGGGCGGCTGAAGGAGGGAGGCATCGACGTGGTGACCACGTCCACGTCGCTGGAACTCGGCATCGACATGCCCCACATCGACCTCGTGGTGCAGGTCGGTTCGCCGAAATCGGTGGCGTCGCTGCTCCAGCGCGTGGGACGGGCGGGCCACCAGCTCGGCGAGACGGTCAAGGGGCGCGTGTACGCGCTCGACCGCGACGAACTCGTGGAGTGTGCCGTCATGCTGAAGAAGGCCGAAGAGGGGTTCGTCGACCGGGTGTTTCTCCCCGAGGGCGCACACGACGTGGCGACCCAACACGTCTACGGGATGGCCATCAATCAGGTGCGGCCCGAGACCGAGGTGCGAGAGATTCTCCGGTCGGCGTATCCGTACCGCGACTACGGCGACGCGGAGTTCGAGTCGCTGTTCGCGTACATGACCGGCGACTACGACGGACTGGAGGAGAAGAACGTCTACCCCAAGGTTTGGCGCGACACCAACGACCCGCCGAGCGGCGACCACCACTACGAGGAGTACGACGTCGGACAGGACCTCATCGGCAAGCGCGGCCGGATGGCACGCGTCATCTACATGACGAACCTCGGGACCATCCCCGACTCCTTCGACATCGACGTGTACGTGCGCGGCTCCGACGAGTGGGTCGGCCAACTCGACGAGGAGTATCTCGACACGCTGGAGAAGGGGGACGTGTTCGTGCTCGGCGGCTCGAACTACCAGTACAGCTACCGCCGGGGGACGAAGGCGTACGTCGACCCGACGAGCAAGGCCGCGACGGTCCCGTCGTGGTACTCCGAGCGACTCCCTCTCTCGTATGATCTCGGCCGCGAGATTCTCGACTTCCAGCGGGAGATGGTCGCCACCCTTCAAGAGGGTGGTCCGCCGGCCGTCCGCGAGTGGCTCCGTGACCTCCCGATGGACGAGAACACGGTTCGGGCGCTCGCCCGGATGTACGACGAACAGCTCCGGTACGCGGGACCGGCGTCTGTCTCGACGCACGACCGGCTGGCCGTCGAGGTGGCGTTAGACCGCGACGAGTACCGCCGCCACTACCACGTCCACTCGGCGTACGGCCGGCGGTTCAACGACGGGCTGTCGCGGCTGCTCGCCTATCACGTCGCCCAGCAGACGAACGCGAACGTCCAGCTCGCGGTCGCGGACAACGGCTTCACGCTCACGCTCCCGCTGAACCGGAAGGTCGACCTCCGGCGCATTATCGAGGGAATCGACCCCTCGGAGATACGCGAGGACCTCCGGGCGAGTCTCGACGGCTCGGACCTGCTCAAGCGCTACTTCCGTATCAACGCCACGCGGTCGCTCATGATTCTGAAGCGGTACAAGGGCCACGAGAAGACCGCCGCCCAACAGCAGGTCTCCTCGGAGATGCTGCTGTCGTTCGCGCAAGAGCTCGAGAACTTCGCCGTCATGGAGGAGACGTACCGCGAGATTCTGGAGGACAAGCTCAACGTCGCCGCGCTGGAGGACGTGCTCGCGTCGGTGTCGGACGGCGAGCTGGAAGTGGCGACCCAGACGGTCGATTCCCCCTCGCCGCGGGCGTTCGGGCTGGCGACGCTGATGGCCAGTGACGTGGTGTTGGCTGAAGACGAGTCGGCGGTGCTACAGGAGTTCCACGCCCGCGTGCTGGAGGAAATCGGCGACGACGCGACGGTCCACGACTAACCGCGGATGCCGTAGTAGCCGGCGACGACCCCGACCGTCGCCGGGATGATGATGACGGAGACCGCGTTGAGCAGGCTGACGTTCGGGTCCGCGTAGAGGAGCTGCCACCCCCACGTCGTCGCGGTAATCGAGACGACGGCGAGCGACAGGAGCAACAGCCGCCGTCCCGTCCCCATGTCCACGCGGTTCACACTGGAGCTACGTCTCACTCGAATTAACCTTTTTCCGACGGCGTCACGCGCGTGCCCAGTCGAGCAGGCGGTCGTAAAACGGCTCGCTCGCCAGCGTCTCGGCGTCGCCGACGAGCGCGAGCGCCTTCTTCGCCCGCGTCAGCGCGACGTTCATCCGGCGGGTGTCCTCGAAGATGGGACCGTCGAAGCCGCCCGTCGCGACGAAGGAGATGACGATGACCTCCGTTGCCGACCCCTGAAACCGGTCGACGGTGTCGACGGTCGTATCCGGGAGCCGCTTCGACAGTTCGGCGACCTGTGCCCGGAACGGCGCGATGACGCCGATTTCCGAGCGCGGAACGCCCGCCGCGACGTACGACTCCACGATGTCGGCGACGCGGTCCGCTTCGGTGCGGTTCGTGTTCCCCGTCTGCTCGCCGTCGGGGTCGACGAACGCCACCTGTTCGCGGAGTTCGGGGGGCAGGTCGTCGGTGTCGACGCCGATGTCGGCGAGCGTCTGGCCGGCGACCTCGGGGGTCGCCGGGCGCAGTTGCCCGTCGTAGAACTCCCGTGAGGAGAACCACTGAATCTGTTGTGCCATCCGGTACTGGCGGTCGAGCAGCACGCCGGCCTCTGGAGCCTGCTCGATGAGTCGCTCGAACAGCGAGGTCTGGAGGTCGTTTTCCGCCCGCACGACGGGCGGGAGCTGTTGGTGGTCGCCAACGAGCACGAACCGGTCGGCGCGGTTGACGGCGGCGAGCGTCCCCGGTTCGGTGAGTTGGCCGGCTTCGTCGACGACGGCCACGTCGAACTCCTGTTCGCGGACGGCGCGACTCCCGCAGGAGGCGGTCGTCGCGGCGACCACCTGCGCGTCGGCGAGCGTGCCGGTCACCTCCTTCGGGTCGCCGGTCGTCGCGAGCCGTTTGTCCTGCATGTCGGCGCGGACGCCCGACTCGGTGCCCACGCGGACGAACGACTCGAAGCCCTGCTCGCGGAGCGCTTCGAGCGCGTTGTCGACCGCGCGATTCGTGAACGCGCTCAGAAGGACGCGCTGGCCGTCGGCGACGAGGGCACGGACCGTCTGGGCGAGGGTGTAGGTCTTACCCGTTCCCGGTGGACCGTGGACGAGCGCGAAGTCGTCGGCGCGCACGGCCTTGTTGACGGCCGCGTCCTGTGCGTCGTTGTTGTCGATGTAGGTGCGTTCGGGCCCGGAGAACTCCGGCGGGCGCTGTCCGAACAGCACGTCCTTCTCGTCGGGGTCGCCCTTCAGAATCGCGTCGTGGAGGGCGGCGAGCTGACGGGCGACGTTGAGTTCCGAGGGGTACACGTCGAGCCGCCGGAGGTCGAACGGTTCGTCGGCCGTGACGACCACCTCGTCGTCCAATCGCTGGATGCGCGCGAGTTCGGCCGTTCCCCGGGTCGGGTGGCCGTCGCTCGCGAGCGCGATATCGCCCTCGCGCAGCTTCGACACTGCCTCCGAGGTTCGGCGCGCGCGCAGTTCCCACGAGCCGTCGGGGCGTTCCGTCCGGCCGACCGGGTCGAGGTCGACGAGCGCGCGGTCGTCGTCGGCGCGTTCGGCCGCCGTCTGTTCCCACAGCTTCCGGTACTCGGCGTGGACCTCGCGGCGCTCCTCTTCGAGCGCGCGATAGAACCGGTCGAAGTAGTCGCGCTCGTGGTCGGGGACCGGCGTTCCAATCTGGCCGGCCTTCGACTCCTGGTCCAAGCGGCCGGAGACGACCATGCAGGTGTCCTGCTCGAAGCAGTACTCACAGACTGCGTCGGCCTCGTAGCCGGTCGGCACGTCGAAGTCGTGTTCCATCGCGGCGATTTCGTTGCGCTGGCGGACGACGTACTTCAGGAGGCCGACGCCCATGGAGAACTCCTTGGCCGGCGAGAGGTCGCCGTTCTCCTCCGTGCGGTCGAGGGCGTTGTTCTTGGTGTACAGCAGCGTGCCCGTGTCGGGGGCCGCCGCGCCGATGCTCGTTCCCTCGCGGCGAGCCTCGTGTTCCCCGAGCACGAGCGCGTAGCAGGCTGCCTGCACCTTGTCGTGAAAGCGGGGGTCGCGCTTGAGATTCTTTCCGGTCTTGAGTTCGACGGGCATCCCGCGGCGAACCGCGTCCGCCCGGCCCTTGATGCCGAACGTCTCCGAGAGCAGCGTCTGCTCTGAACGCCACTCGTCTTCCTCCGTGAGCGTCCCTTGCGCGAGCCACCCCTCGATAGCGCCGGCGTTCTGTCGCACCTCCTCGGCGACGGCGTCGCGCTCCTTCTCGAGCAGGCCGATATCGAGTCCGGCCTCGGCGACCCGCTCCTCGATGGACTCGTCGAGGTCGTGTCCCCGCAACAGGTCGCCGAACACCTCGTGGACGACGGTCCCGCGCACGACCGGGTACGCGAGCGGGGTCGCGGACAGCTTGTTCAGGTAGTACATCCGCGGACACTGGACCCACGCGCGCACGTCGGTCACGTCCACGAGGAAATCCGGATTCACGACGACGAAGGTGTCACGGCCGGTGGCGTACTGCGTCTCGCCCTGGTACTCGCGCTCGTCGGGGTCGACGACGAGCAGGTCCATCCCGGCTTCGAGCACGGCGGCCGTCTCGGTCCACTTCCCCCACAGCGTGACCGTGACCGGGTCGCGTGTTCCCCCTTCGGGGCGAATCTCCACCTCGGCGAGCTCGCCGGTCCCGTTCGGGGTGTCGACTGTCCGTGGCTCCTCGCAGGCGACGACGGGACCGCGAATGTTCACGGCCGAAGGTGGCTCGCGCTGTGAAAAACGCTGTCGGTCGACCCGGTTCGTTAAGCCCTGTCGCGAGTAGAGTCGACGTATGGAGTATCTCGCCTTCGCGCTGGCGTGGCCCCGGTTCATCGACAAGCCGCTTCGCGAGGCGAAACGCGAGGCGCTCACCGACCACGTCGCCCCGCTGTTCGACGCGCTCGAACTCGACGGCGACATCGAACACTGGTCACACAGCTTCTGGGGCGGTGACGAACTCGGGACGAAGGTGATTCGCGTCGTCGCCGCGAGCGACGACCCCGAACACGCCGCCGCACAGACCCGGGCCGCCCTGACGAGCTACGACTCCGAACACTACCGCATCGAGGCCCCTCACGAGCCGGAGCGATTCCGCGCCTTCTGGGGAGACGGTCTCGACACGTGGCTGGAGGCGCGGGCGCGACTGTCGTCGCTGTCGGTCGCGGCTATCGAGGAGGAACTCGGCAAGCCGCTCGCGTGGCACGCCCGACAGAACCGGCCGGGCCACATCTGGGCGAACCAGCTCGGTCTGACCTACATGGACGAGGCGTCGGTGTACGCTCGCCTCGCCGACGGCTATCTCGAACAGCTCCCGCTGGAGAACGCCGACGAGGAGACGAAGGCCGCGATGGCGAAGGTACGCGACCACCTCGGCGAAGCAATCGACGGGCTACCGGAGCTGGGTTAACGCCACTCGTACACCCACCAGCTGAGTCCCAACAGCAGGACGCCGAAGCCGAGCGTCGTCGTCGCCGGCTCGGGGAAGATGACGAGTGCAGCGCCCGCGGCGATGAGCGTCGACGGTGCGAGTTCGCCGGTGTACCCTCGTGGTGCCATGTTCGAGCGGGCGGACGCGAGCCTGAAAATAGTGTGTGGGGGAGGCCGCGAGGATTATGGGTCCCCCGTTCCAAACTCGGGCATGTACACTGGGCAGACGGAACAGCCCTGCTGTCTCTGTGACGACCCCGAGACGGCCCACCGTATCGATATCTTCCCGCGGGCCGTCCAACTACTGAAAAACAGCGGCCCAATCGCGTGGCGCGACATCGAGGGCGAAGTCTCCTTGCACTTCTGTGAGAGCGACTGGGAGGTCGTCCGCGAACTCGTCTTGGAGATGGGGATGCTCCCCCTGGGACGGTGTAACGCCGCCCGCGCGTCGATGGTGTTCCGCGAGGACTTCGAGGCGCTGCTCAACGACGTGCGCGACGAACCGAACCAGACGCCGCTGGAGCGTCGCAAGCGCGAGCAGGCCGAGGAACACGTCGCAGAGTACCCCGATAGCAACGTCAGCGAGCGCGACCTCGTGGAGGCGCGGATCATCCTCGATGCGCTCAAAGAGTTGGGCGTAGACGAACAGCGCGCCGAGCCGTAGCGTTCGTCGTTATCGAGAGATCACAGACGCGAAGTCGGAGGAAGATGAGCAAGTAGTTCCACAGAAGCGAGATATGTGGTAAAGATACTTATTTCGTGACACATAACCACGAGTATGTCAGTGGAAACCGACGCGAACGGTCGCCTGTATCTCTCCTCGGAGATGCGCGAAAAGTACGGCGAGCGGTTTCACATCGTCGAGTACGAGGATAGAATCGAACTCATTCCGATTGATGACGACCCGCTGGAGGCAGTTCGTGAGGCTGCAGGCGACGCGTTCGACGACAAGTCGGTGGAGACCCTCCGCCGAGAGGCACGCGAACAGGCGGCCGAAGACGCCACAGCAGGCTTCGAGCGCGAGCGCGACGAGTCCAGTGAGGGCGAGTCGTGACGACGTACGTCGAAACAGATGTTGTGTTGGCACTCACCAAGGAGTCAGACTGGCTCAAGGAGCAAGCAGAACAGGCACTCGACGAATACGACCTCGTTACGGCTCCGTACACGTATCTCGAACTGCTCCTCATCCACGAACGCCACGAGTACGATTACACCGCGTTGATATCGAATATGCTTGAACTGGTTCCGGTCAACAGCGATGAAGACCACCAAGTCGTCCTGAAGGCTGTTCGCTACTTCGAGGAAGGGATGACAGCGTTCGACGCGTTCCACGCGGCGACGGCCGAGGGTCACGGCTATCGGATTCTCGGCTCGGACAGCGCCTACGACGATATTGACGTGGAACGAATACCACTAGAGCCAGACGGATAGTCAGTCCGCAGTCCCGGTCTCCAGATACGCCTCGTTCACGGTCCACTCGCCGTCCTCCTCGACCAGATACTCGCCGTAGTAGGGAACGCGATTGGCGACCGTCTCGCGGAACGTCTCGCGCATCTCGGCGTTCGTCTCGCCGAGCGGCCGGTGGTCGTCGTGGCGGTTGAGACACCCCTTGAGCTTGCCGTCGTGGGTGACGCGCACCCGGTGGCAGTTAGCACAGAAGTCGCGGTTCCCGACGGGGTCGACGATTTCGACGAGTCCTTCGTCGCTCTCTCCGTCGATATGGTAGCGCCGGCGGTCGTGCATCTCGCGGTGTTCGACGCGGGCGGCTTGCTCTTCGAGCCAGTCGTGCACCCGGTCGATGTCGATTGCCCACTCGGGGTGCCCGGCAATTTCGGGCATATACTCGATGAGCTGGAGCCGAAGCCCGTCCGTGTTCGCCACGCGGTCGACCATCTCGGGGACGTAGCCGGCCGTCTGCTCGAAGACCACCATGTTCAGCTTCACGGGCGCGAGTCCGGCATCGAGCGCCGCGTCGACGCCGTCGATGACCGACTCGTAGGCTCCAGACTGCGTGAGTTCGCGGAAGGCGTCGGGGTCGAGCGTGTCCTGTGAGATGTTGACCCGCGAAAGTCCGGCCTCGCGGAGCGTCTCTGCCCGGCCGGGGAGAAAGGTCCCGTTCGTCGTGAGCGAGGTCGTCATCGAGTCGGGGGTCCGGCGGACGATTTCCTCCAGGTCACGCCGGAGCATCGGCTCGCCGCCGGTGAACTTCACCGAGTCGATGCCGAACTCGGCGGCGACTTCGAGGGTCCGGACGACCGCGTCGGTGCTCATTTCGGCGTCGCTGGGGTCGAGGGGGCCGCGCGTGTCACCGAGTCCTTCGTTGTGACAGTAAACGCAGTCGAAGTTACACCGGTCGGTGAGCGAGACGCGGAGTCCGGATACCTCGCGGTCGAAATCGTCCGACAACACGGACGCAGAAAGTGGTGGGAGCTACTTAGCTTCGCCGTCGTTACTCCTCGTCGTCCTCGTCGCTCTCCTCGTCGGGCGCGAGACCGTTCCCCTCAATCATCTCGTGGAGTTCGGCGTCCGATACGGAGCGGAACCCGTCGCCGCTCACGATAGATGCGCTCATGCCCTCGGATTCGAGACCGCCCTCGCTGGCGTCTTCGAGCGCGTGGAGCGCGAGTTCGAGCGCGCCGTCGGCGTCGGTGTCGCCCTCGTACTCGGCCTCGAGATACCCCTGAATCTTCTCGGAGTTCCCCCCGATGGCGACGGCCTCCCACTCGTACGGGGTGCCGGACGGGTCGGTCTCGAACAGGTGCGGGCTGCCGTCCTCGTCGATACCGCCGACGAGCAGGGCCGCGCCGAACGGGCGCGCGCCGCCGGCCTGGGTGTACTCCTGAATGTAGCCCGTAATCTCCTTCGTCAGCGCCTCGATACCGGCGTCTTCACCGAATCGGAGCCGCTCGACCTGCGCCTGTCGGCGCGCAACGTCGACGAGCTGGCGGGCGTCGGCGACGTGACCGGCGCTCGCGACGCCGACGTGGTCATCGACTTTGTGAATCTTCTCGATACTGTCTGCGACCTGTAGCGACGAGCGGAGCCGCCCGCTGGCGACGAAGACGACACCCGCGTCGTCGTCGTTCTCGTAGCGGATACCGATGCTCGGCGAGCCGCGCTTGATTGCTTCACGCGCGTACTCGACCTGATACAGTCGCCCGTCGGGGCTGAAGATGTTCGTCCCGCGGTCGTACGCCTGCTGTTGTGAGTTTCCTTGCATGATTAGAGTTCCTCCGCAGAGAGTTCCTCGCGCTCGATACCCTCACTCGTAATGTGCGCGACGAGCGCGCCGTTGCCGGACGCGGTGTCGCGTGCGCTCGCTGCCTTCACCGCCTTCAGCGCGGCCTCCTCGGCCTCGTCCATGCTCATGCCGTCCTCGTACTCGCCTTCGAGCACGCCGTAGGCCATCTGCATCCCGGAGCCGGTCGCGCCGTAGGTGTCTTCCATGAGCCCGCCGGCCGGGTCGAGCGAGTAGAGGTGGCCGCCCGACTCGTCGACGCCGCCCAACAGCGGGACGACGCGCATCCCGCGGATGGCGTTGGCCGCCGTGGTCGAGAGCGCCTCCATGCTCATCTCCTTGCCGCGGCGCGTCTCGTACAGGCTGGTCTGGGCCTGCAGTTGGTCGGCGAAGTTCTGGCCCGCGCCGACGCTGCCGGAGATGGTGATGGCCGCCGACGGGTGAATCTCGATGATTTTGTCGGCGTTCTTGTTCGAGACGAACCGGCCGCCGAGACTCGCCCGGCGGTCGGTGGCGAGCACGACCCCCTCGTCGGCGACGATGCCGACCGTGGTCGTGCCGGTCTTGAATTCCTCGGGGGTACTCTCGGATGTACCCTTACCTGAAGTGAATCCTTCCATACTCACCCACTAGGAGGGGGGCCTTCATATACTCTTTCGAATATCCGGATTCGCCCGCTGACAAAAGGGCTATACGCGCTGATGGGAGGTGCCCGAGGTTAAGTGGTCGCCGGGCGAACCACCTGTATGGCAATCGACCCGCAGTTCGAGCAGTCACGAGAGGTGGTCGAGGAACACGACGGACACCGCGTGTGGGGACCAGTCGAGGAGCCCGAGGAGCTGGGCATCCACGGCACCCACGTCGCCGTCGACTTCGATATCTGTCTGGAGGACGGCGCGTGTCTGGAGGACTGTCCCGTCGACGTGTTCGAGTGGGTCGACACGCCGGGCCACCCCGAGTCCGAGCGCAAGGCCGACCCCGCGAACGAGTCGCAGTGTATCGACTGTATGCTGTGTGTTGACGTGTGTCCCGTCGACGCCATCGACGTGGACCCCGGCCGAGAGAACCGCATCTGAGCGCGGAGATACTGTTTTCACTCTCGGAACCCTCTCTCGGGTATGACCGCGCCGACTCGTGTCGTCTACGCTGGGACGACGGCTGAGAGCCCTCCCGAGGGTGTTACCGACGCGTTCGACGTGGAGGTCGCGACCGAACACGACGCCGTCATCACCGCGGTGGCGACCGCCGACTGTCTCGTCGTCGCCGACATCGACTCGCCGCTCTCGCTCGTCGCGTCCGTGCGCACGGTGTCGTCGCTGCCCGTCGTCCTCTACGGCGACGGCGACGAGCGGTTCGTCAGCGACGCCGTCTCCGTCGGCATCAGCGAGTACGTCGCCCGGAGCCGCGACGGCGACGCGGCGAGACTGGCGACAGCGATAGCCGACGTCGTCGCCGACAGACTGGGGACGGCGCTGCTCCAGACCGCCCTCGACCGCTCGCCAATCGGGACGCTCATCCTCGACAGCGAGCGCCGAATCACGTGGGCGAACGACGCCGTCTGTGACTACTTCGGCCTCGACCGCGAGACGATTGTCGGGCGGTCGAAGCCGGAGCTCCTGCGGGAGGATATGGCCGACGTGCTCGCGCCGGGCCAGACGTTGACGCGCGACGTGCTGGCCAGCTACGACGCCGGCGAGGATATCGAGCGCTTGGAGCTACACGTCACGGGAGGGTCGGTCCCCGAGCGGTGGCTGGACTACTGGAGCATCCGGCTCACACCGGGAGACCAGCCCAGCCCCCGCGTCGAGCAGTTCTACGACATCACCGAGCGCAAGCGGCTCGAAGCCGAACTCTCCTCGGAGCTCGACGCGCTCGAACAGCTCTATGAGGTGTCGGCGAGCGACCGACCGTTCCGCGAGAAGGTGACCGAGCTGCTCGAATACGGCACGGAGCGGATGGACGCGAGCATCGGAGCACTCAATCAGATCGACGGCGACGTACAGCGGAACGTCGTGGCCGTCGGCGACGGCGCGGCGTCGATACCAACCGTGACGCCGGCCAACGAGGCGTTCTGTCGCCGGACCGTCGAGAGCGACGGTCTCGTCGCGGCCAAGAACACCGCCGACGAGTTCGGCGACGACACGGCCGTCGAGCGGTGGGGAGCAGTCTGTTACATCGGCGGCAAGGTCGTCGTTGACGGCGAGCCGTTCGGGTCGCTGTGTTTCATGGACGGCGAACCCAAGAGCCGGGAGTTCTCCGCGTTCGACGAGACGTTCGTCCGCCTGCTCGCGCGGTGGGTGAGCTACGAGCTAGAGCGCGAACAGGCTGCCGCGGAGCTGGCGCGGGAAAACGAGCGGCTCGAACGGTTCGCGTCGGTCGTGAGCCACGACCTCCGGTCCCCGCTGTCGGTGGCGACGGGCTACATGCAGATGGCCTACGAAGACGGCGACGAGGACGCCTACGAGCGCGTCGTCAACTCGCTCGAACGCATGGACGACATCATCGACGACGTGCTGGCGGTGACGCGCCAGGGCGGCGAGGTGACGGACCCGACGACGGTCGACCTCGCCGCCCTCGCGCGGAGTGCGTGGGAGGTGACTGACGCCGACGCCGCGACGCTCACAGCCGACTCCGTCACCGTCGAGGGTGACGCCGACCGGCTCCAGCGGCTGTTCGAGAACCTCTTTCGCAACGCCGTCGAGCACGGCGGCGCGACGGAGATACGCGTGGGGCCCCTCGACGACGAGGACGGCTTCTACGTCGAGGACGACGGCTCCGGCATCCCGGCCGAGGACCGCGAGCAGGTGTTCGACGACGGCTTCACCACCTCCGACAGCGGAACGGGGTTCGGACTCGCCATCGTGAAGGCCGCCGCCGAGGCCCACGGCTGGGAGCCGTCGGTCACCGAGAGCGCGTCCGGCGGGGCGCGCTTCGAGTTCACGCCGCGGACGAGCAGCATCTACGCCTGATACCGGGCGCGTTCGCGGGCGACCGTCTCCGTGCCGTACGCGTCGAGTAGCGTTTTCATCGCCTCGCCGAACGCGAGCGCACACTGCCGAGTGGAGACGTAGTCGAGGTCGTCTGCGACCTCTTCCCACGGGCGACACTGGAGCGCCTTCGCGACGAGCAGTGCGGCATCGTCGCCTGTCACGACCCCGTCCGCGAGTCCACGGAGCGCGAGCGTCTGGAACGGTCGCGGGGCGAAGTCGTAGTGGCCCGGGCCGTAGGCGGCCGCGGCGACGGCACGCCACTCCCGCTGCGTCAAATCGAGCGAGAACTCGCCGTCGACGGCCCGAAGCGTTCCGGCGACGATGGCCGGCTCACACCCGGCGAGCCCGTCAGCGAGCACGGAGCCGATGCGCCGGCGGAACCACCGGTCGTTGCGCGCGAGCAGGTCGTCGCCGGCCTCGGTCAGCGGGTGAACCAACAGCGTCGAGTGTTCGCCGGAGCGGTCGTTGCGCGTCGTGGACAGGTGGACCGTCCGGTAGCCGGCCGCCCGCCAGAACCGGAGCAGCGGCGGGGTCGCACCGAAGCCGACGCCGAGATAATCGAAGGGACCGCCCGCTCGTTCGTGACGGACGGCGAGCGGGTCGCGGGCGTCGGTGTTGCCGGCGTGGGGTGCGCTCGTCCCGGCGGTCGAGAACTCCTCGCGAATCGAATCGAGGAGCTTGGTACCGAGCCCAGCGTCGCGAGCGCGTTCGTGGACGGCGATGCGAACGACGCGAAGCCCGCGCGGCAGTCCGGCCTCGGGGTCGCGAAGTTGCGAGGTGAGCAGGTCCGGCAGCATGTTGCCGGGGACGCGCTCGCCCTCGTACATCCGTTCACAGCGGCCGGGCGAGAGTCCACCCTCCCACCCGAGGAGGGCGACGGCGACGACGTGGCCCTCGTGGCGGAGCGCGCGCACGGTGAGATTCGGCCCGTCGAGCAGTCGGGCGAGGTCGTCCGGCTCCGTCCGGTAGTGGGCGGCCACGAGCAGCCCGAACGTCTCGCGCAACAGGTGTTCGTCTGCGAGCAGCGCGTCCGGGTGAGTTTGAACGTACTCGGTCGTCTCCGGGGTTGCATCCGCAACGAGCGGGGCGACCGGCGGACGGGCGTCGAAACACAGCGCCCGGAACGCCCACACCTCGATTGGGTCACAGGGCGCGTACCGAATCGGGTCGGCGAGGGTCGGCTCCGAAATCGTGCGGTCGGTGTCGCGGAGCCAGTCGCGAAAGCGCACGTCGAAGCCGCGACCGGCCCCCTCGTACCCGTGGACGGTGGTGGTGAACGCGATCGGAACCTCGGTCTCGACGAGCGACTGGAGGATTCGAACGGGGACGGCGGCGGCCTCGTCCACCAGAATCACATCTGCCGTCTCGTCGTCAACAGCCTCCGGCGGTGGGGCGTACCTGATTCGCCCGTTCGTTGCGAGCACGGGGTGTTCTGCGGGGCGGTCGCGGAACGCGTCGAGGCTCCGGAGCGTCGTCTCGGCGCGGTCGAACACCTCGGCGGCGTTCTGGTAGCCCGGTGCGGTGACGAGCACCTCGTTTCCCTCGGCAGCGAGGGCAGCGGCGGCGAGTCCGGCGGCGGCGGATTTCCCGCGCCCGCGGTCGGCCTCCACGACGACGACACCGTCCGGGTCGCGCAGCGCCTCTAGCGCGTGGACGGCGTCGCGCTGGTCGGCCGTGAGACACGCCTCGTACACCGCCGCCGGGAAGTCGTGGGCGTCGGGAACGTCGGGAGCCGGGGTCGGTCGACGCGGAGCCGGGTGAGTACGCCCGTCAGCCGCCCACGTCTCGGCGTCGGCGTCGTAGACGGCGATACCGCGGTGGGCGCGCATCGTCGCGGCGAGTCGCTCGCGGAACCGACCGGTCACGTCCGCCCGCTCGAAGGGGGGTATCGCGAGCCGTTCGGTGAAGCTATCGTCGGTCGTCGGCCACGCGTCGAGCGGCGGGGCGAGCACGAGCAGGAGTCCGCCGCCGTCGACGGCACCGACGGCGCGGCCGAGGGCGTTCGGCCGGCAGCTATCGTGACAGTCCGCGACGACGGCCTCGCGGGTGCGCCCGAGCAAGTCGTCGGAGCTATCGGTGCGCAGATGCTCGGCCGGACAAATGTCGCCGTCGCTGAGACAGGTGGTGTCGGTACCGTCGATGTCGGCGGCTTCGAGAACCCGGCGAGCCGCGGCGTAGCAGTGCTCACGCGACCCGTGGACGAGGAGCGCCCGGCGCTCGTTCGTCGTCCGGGCTTCCTCACGTAGTGCGCGCACGGTCGCGTCCATACCCGTGAACGGGCGAGCGAGCCGAAAGCCGGTTTCGGTACGGTCAAGGGGGCCCCGCGTGGAGACGGGTGCATGGAGACACGACAGTGGACGCTGGCCTCGCGGCCGACGGGAGAACCGACGATAGAGAACTTCGAACTGCAGAGCGTGGAGCTGGACGACCCAGGTCAGGGCGAGGTGCTGGTCCACACCCTGTATCAGTCCGTGGACCCCTACATGCGCGGCCGGATGCGAGACGCCGAGAGCTACGCCGACCCGTGGGAGGTCGGGGACCCGATGCGCGCCGCGGTCGTCGGTGAGGTCGTCGAGTCTGCCCACCCGCAGTTCGAGCAGGGCGACGTGGTGCAGGCCGAGGAGGGGTTGTGGGCCGAACACGCCGTCCTCGACGGCGACAGCCTCCGTCCCGCACGGACGGGCGCGGCCCCGGTCTCGACCGCACTCGGCGTGCTCGGGATGCCGGGCGTGACGGGCTACTGGGGGATTCTCGACGTCGGCTCCCCACAGCCGGGCGACACGGTCGTCGTCAGCGCGGCCGCCGGCGCGGTCGGCAGCGTCGTCGGACAGGTCGCCAAGCTCGGTGGGTGTGACGTGGTCGGCATCGCCGGCGCGGACGAGAAGCTGGAGTGGCTCACCGAGGACCTCGGCTTCGACGCGGCAATCAACTACAAGACGGAGAACGTCCACAAGCGCCTGCGCGAAGAGACCGACGGCGTCGACGTCTACTTCGACAACGTCGGCGGCGAGGTGACCGACGCGGTGTGGGACCTGCTGAACGTCCGCGCCCGCGTCGTCGTCTGTGGCCAGATTGCGCTGTACAACGCGACGGAGGTGCCGACCGGGCCGCGAAAGCTCGCGAAGCTCATCGAGACGCGCGCGACGGTCGAGGGCGTGCTCGTGCGCGACTACGGTCCCGAGCAGTGGGGCGAGGCGCTCCAGCAGCTGGGCGAGTGGGTCGCGACCGGCGAGGTCGACTACCGCGAGAACGTGGTCGACGGGTTCGAGAACGCGCCCGACGCGTTCCTCGGCTTGTTCGAGGGGGTCAACATCGGCAAGCAGGTCGTGAAGGTGAGCGACGCCGAGTACGCCGATATCTGACGAACGGCCGTGCGACAGCGGCCCACAGCCGGCCGCGTTCGGACACCCTTTTATGCTCGCGTTCGGTATGACAGGCTACAGCCGACACGCAGTTGTGATGCCCCTAGCCAAGGATTAACGCGGTACGGGAAACTGTGCCGTAGACCCACTCGGGTCGAGGCGGGGGGGTGCGAGCTGACGTGTCGGAGGTGACCACACACATGCCAGTATACGTAGACTACGACGTTCCTGCAGACCTCGAAGACGACGCCCTCGCGGCGCTCGAGGTTGCACGGGACACAGGCGCGGTGAAGAAGGGTACGAACGAAACGACGAAGGCAGTCGAGCGCGGCAACGCCGAGCTCGTCTTTGTCGCAGAGGATGTCTCCCCGGAGGAGGTCGTGATGCACCTCCCCGAGATTGCGGGCGAGCGTGACATCCCACACATCTTCGTCGAGACACAGGACGACCTCGGACACGCGGCCGGGCTGTCGGTCGGCTCCGCCGCCGCCGCCATCACGGACGCAGGCGAGGCCGTCAACGACGTCGAGGATATCACCTCGAAGGTCGAGGAGCTGAACTAAGCCCATGTCGGCAGAAGAGACTGAGAGCGACGCCACGTCCGCCGAGGTCATCGAGGTCGTCGGAAAGACCGGGATGCACGGCGAGGCGATGCAGGTAAAGTGCCGCATCAAGGAGGGTGAGAATCAGGGCCGCATCATCACGCGGAACTGTCTCGGTCCCGTCCGCGTCGGTGATGTGGTGCAACTGCGCGAAACCGCCCGAGAGGCGGACTCCATCGGAGGTCAGTAATGCCACGAACGCGAGAATGTGATTTCTGTGGCGCGGACATCGAACCCGGCACGGGGACGATGCTCGTGCTCAACGACGGTAGCACACACCACTTCTGCTCGGCGAAGTGCGAGAAGAACGTCGACCTCGGGCGCGAAGCCCGCGACCTCGAGTGGACCGAGTCCGGTCAGCGCCAGTCCGGCCCGCAGACGACCCAGCCGGAGCCGGAACCGGTCGAAGAGGTCGAGGACGCTGACGAGGAGGCTGAAGCGACCGAGGACGCCGAAACCGAGGCGTCCGAGGAGTCGGACGAATCCGACACCGAGGAATCGGAGGCCGAAGCTGAGGAAGCTGAGGAAGCCGAGGAAGCCGCTGCCGACGAGGAGGACGACGAGGAATGAGCCACCACGACGAGCGGACGTTCGTGATGGTCAAGCCCGACGGCGTCCAGCGCGGTCTCATCGGCGACATCGTCTCCCGGTTCGAGGACCGCGGGCTGAAGCTGGTCGGCGGGAAGTTCATGGAGATCGACGAGGAGCTCGCCCACGAGCACTACGGTGAACACGAGGACGAGCCGTTCTTCGACGGACTCGTCGAGTTCATCACCTCCGGCCCCGTCTTCGCGATGGTCTGGGAGGGTGCCGACGCGACCCGACAGGTCCGCAACATGATGGGCGAGACCGACCCGGCCGACTCCGCGCCGGGCACCATCCGCGGTGACTTCGGTCTCGACCTCGGTCACAACGTCATCCACGGCTCCGACCACGAGGACGAGGGAGCCAACGAACGAGAGATCGACCTCTTCTTCGACGAGGAGGAACTCGTCGACTACACGCTCGACGCGGCGGCGTGGGTCTACGAGGACGAAGACCACTGAATCGGCGACTCCTCTTTCGGTTTCGCGGCGTGAGCCACAGCTTTTCGTGTCAGTAGCCACAACTGTCGAATATGGGCAAAGAGCTACTCACGATACTGTCGGGCATCGTTCAGATACTGCTGCCGCGGCGCGTGCTCGCCGTCGCCGGCAAGGTACTGCTCGCTGGATACGAGAACCCCGAGGACCTCAAGCCAAAGGAGTGGTACGTGAAGGCCGTCCGCGTACAGGGACTCGTTACGGTGCTCGTCGGCCTGCTCGGCCTGGCGAAGAAGAAAAAACAGGCGCGTGGCGGTGCAGAGAAGGACGAAGCCGAGGCCTAATCGCGGCAACAGCTATTTTTGCTCGCTCTCGTGAACGTGACACGTGAGCAAGAATATCGTCCGGTAGCCGAGACCCCGGTCGACCGACGCGCTCGCCCGTCGGTCGACGCCGGAACCAAGAGTATTAATATCGTTGACAGCAATGATGAGGGCGACTGACATTGGACCACCTGCACGACGCAGCCACACAGCAGCCGGAGGTTTGTTTTTCTCGCGGTCCGGAGCAGTCAGTCGTCGATGCCGCCTGTCGCGTATCGGACGGCCAGAGAGCCGGTGCTGTTGGTCCACTGACGGGGGTGACCACTCGTGAGTGACGGCAACGACAGCGTACGACGGTTCACCGAGTCGTGGGACGGACCGACGACAGATATCGAAATCGAGTCCGTCGCGGTCGACCAACTCACGGCGGGAGACCACATCGTCGTCTCGCCGGGTGAGCGGATTCCGCGCGCCGGCAGACTCATCGCCGTCGACGGGAGCGATGACAGAGCGCCGGCGTTCACGGCCGTCGGCGAGACGTGCCGCGTCGAGACCGACGAGGGCGTCGAGTCTCGGTCGGTCGGGAGCCGAGTCGCGGCAGGCGAGTCAGTGCGCGACCGGACGGTCATCGTCGAGGTCGGTCGTGGAGGGGTGGCGACGCTGCTACCGACGGGGGCGCTCGGATTCTCCGGCCGGCTCGGCGGGCGTATCGCCGTCGTCACGCTCGTCGTGCTCATCACGCTCGCAGGGGCTGGCGTGGGTGCAATCAGCATGTTCGGAGGGGGAGGCGGGGGCGACCCCGTCGGCCCCGGAACTCCGACCGAGACACCGCCAGCACCGGAGGTGACAGTCACGCCACCGGGAACGGCGACGCCCGAGTCGTCAGAGACGCCCACTCCGCCTGAGGAAACACCGACGGGACCGACATCAGGAAGTGACGCGCCGACGGCGACCGCAACCCCTGGAACGGATACGCCGACGGGGACGGCCACGCCGACAGCCTCGCCGACGCCGACAGCTACGTCCACCAGCGGCGGGAACACGGGTGGAGACAGTGGAACCGACGACGCCCAGCCGCCGCGCGTCAGCGTGGACGCCGAGGCCGGCGACCCACCGGCGTACCAGGCTGCTGATGGCCGGGTTTCGTCCGTCTCGGGGACGGTTAGCGGGAGCGTGTCGTGGTCCGGTGTCGACGCCGACAGCGTCGTCATCGTCGTCCAGACGTGGCTCCCCGGCGCGGGCTGGGCAGAAGTGGAACGGGTGACGGTGTCGGGGGCTGCACTCGACGGCGGGACCGTCGACCTCGAAACCGCTCTCGGGAGCGTCGAGTACGCCGACGCGGCCCGGACGGGCGGCTTAACGAACCCCGACCCGGGAACGACGGCCACCCGAACTGGCCGGGTCGCGGTGACGGCGGTCGCGTTCGCCGACGGCGCTGAGGCCGCGCGCACGACCGTCGAAGACGAGTTCGAGACGACAGTCGAACACGTCGAGTTCGACCTCGCCCTCGGCTCGGCGTCGGGTGACGGCGGGTCGTTCTCCTTCGACGGAGGGGCGACGGATGCGCTGACGCCCGGCCAGCGAGTCGCCCTCGTCGGAAATCTCACGAACACCGGGGAGATGGCCGGACAGCTTTCGATCGCCCGCGTGAACGTGACCGACTTCGAGAACGGGCAGACAGCACCCGAACGGGCGGTGGATTCGACCGGCGGGGACCCCGGTGTCGGTGCGGGTGAGCTGTCCGAAGCGCTCGAAGTTCGGGTTCTCGTGCGCGACGGGGACGGCGAGACGAGCTACGCTCTCGGCGGCGAGGACAGCTACGTCCCGCTGTCGGCGCTGACGGACGGAGAGACGGCACTCGGGACGCTCGATGCGGGAGAGACGGCAGAGCTGACCGTCGAGATGCGCGTCCCGCCGGACGTGGGCAACGAGATACAGACGGACTCCGTCGACATCGACTTGGCGTTCGCGTTGACGAGTGCGTAACCCCACCCGTCTGTGTCTCGCCCGACGAGCCAGGAATCACACTCGGCGGTGACCCGCGGCCGAGCGGCGAGGGGAGTGTTTACGTTCCCGCCGTTGGGAGACACGGACATGACCGACTCCAGTTCCGGTTCCTCGCGCGTCTCCGTCTCGACCGAGGGACAGAGTCCGTCGCTCGTCGTTCGTGCGGTGTACTTCCTGCTCGTCGGGTGGTGGGCGAGTGGCGTCTGGCTGAGCGTCGCGTGGCTGTTGAATCTCACCATCATTCTGATGCCGGTCGGGATCAAGATGATAAACTACGTCCCGAAGGTCGTCTCGCTCAAAAATCGGACCATCGAGATGGAGACGCTCACCGACGAGGACGGAACCACCACCGTCTCACAGCGGTCCAGAGACCAACACTCGCTGCTCGTCCGGGGCGTCTACTTCCTGCTCGTCGGCTGGTGGGCAAGCGGCGTCTGGATGTCGGTCGCGTGGGTCGCCTCGGTCTCCATCGTCGGGCTTCCCGTCGCGGTGTGGATGTACAGCCGTCTGCCGTACGTCGTCTCGCTGTACCGGTACTGAGATTCAGCAGGGTTCACGCCGAGAGAACATTCCCGAAACGACTTTCACCACTTTCGCCGAACGGGTGGACGTATGTCCACCAGAATTGACAGAAACGACGTGCCGGTCGTGTCGGGTGTCGTCGCCGGGGTCGCCGCATGGGTCGTCGGCTACGTGCTCACGTACGCCGTCACCGCCGGGTCGATACGGAACAGCCTCATCGGCCAGTTGCTCCAGAACAGCGACGGCGGGGGCGTTCCACAGGCGGTCGGACTCGTCTTCTACAACGCTCACTTCGTCCAGACGGTCGTGGAGGCCGGCTTCCTCGGCTCCTCGGCGGTGAGCTTCATCGGCGGCGAGAACGGCTTCACGCCCGTGTTGTACGTCGTGCCCGTCGTCGTCCTCCTCGCGGCAGGAGTCGCCGTGGCCGTGCAATCCGACGCGGACGACGCCGCCGCCGGCGCGAAGGCGGGCGGAACCGTCGCGGTCGGCTATCTCGTCGTCTCTGTCGTCGGCGTCTTCATCATGCAGGTCGGGTCGGGAAGCACTTCGGCCGCCCCGGACCTCGTGACGGGAATCGTCCTCGCTGGCGTTCTCTACCCGGCTATCGTGGGTGTTGTCGGCGGGGCGCTGGGCGGTGAACTCGTCGACAGATAGGTTACTGTCACTCGTGGGGACTGCGGAGATTCTCCTGCCGGAGTTCGTCTCTGGCGCGCCACGTTCGGGGACGGACCGCGACGACGAGTCCACAGGCGAACGCGACGGCGACCGTCGCGGTGACGACGTCCCCGGGCACCATACCGATGGCCGCGCTCGCCGGCCACGACACCGAACTGAACGCGGTGACGCGCACGACCCACGCGCCGTTGAGGATGGCGAACAGCGGGAGATACACCCGGCGCAGGCGGTGGGCGATAGCCTCCTCCGCGGAGATTTTCAGCGTCGGCTGGTGGTAGTCAGCCGCGAGTCGCTCACGCCAGCCGTCGGTCGGCTCGCGCGTCGGGTCCAAGCCGAGCGCCCAGACATTCCGCTGGAGCGTTCGGACCCGCGACCGCCACATATCGTACGCTCGATACCGGCGCGCCTCGATGACGAGAAACAGCCCGACAGCGAGATTTCCGATGAGCAGGACGTAGTGGGGGTTCGACTGAGTGGTGAACGCCCACGTCAGAATTGCGGCCAACAGCAGGACGGCCCAGTTGGTCGTCCGGTCGAGCCGCTCTCGCCACAGCTTCATGCGGTGAACCTCGCCGCGGTAGAGATGTGCCATCGCGCCGGAGGGACCCATCTCCGTATCGAGCAGCCCGCGACCGACACCGGGGTCAGCACCGCCGAGAGTGTCCTCGACGGCGTCGTCGGTTGCGTCGGTCATTCCGGATCGGGGGGTGTCGGCTCCGTCGACTCGCTCGCCCGGTCTTCGTACTTGTCGCGGAACTCAGCGATGAGCTGGCCGATCGTCGCGTACCAGTCGTTGAGCAGCCGCTGCATGTCGTCTGCAATCTCGTCTGGCGCGACCGGCGAGAACACGTCGTAGTAGCTGCCCGACTCGAAGCTCTCTCGATCCTTCTTGACGATGCCGGCATCGAGCAGCCGCTGGAGCGACCGGTAGGCGGTCGTGCGCTCGCGGTCGATTTCCTCCGCGAGTTCGTCGACGGTAAGCGGGTCGGCGGACTCGACGAGCAGCCGAAAGACGCGCCGGTCGAGGTCGTTGAGTCCGTGGAAACAGTCGAGTAACGACTCACACTCCAGGTCCTGTTCCAACATCGCGGCCATCGAGTCTGGCATTATCGAACCCCTCCGAGAGGGACGGCGAAAACGCTTGTGCGCGGCGTCATGCGCCCACCCCGTCGGGGTCGTCTGCTCGCACTACGTCGCGGAGCCACCCCTGCAGGTACGCGCCGGCGAACATTCCGGCGATGGCCCACAGAATCGGGAGGTTGCCGACGCCGAGACTCGCGTAGGCCGCGCCGGGACAGATACCCGACAGTCCCCAGCCGACGCCGAAAACCCCGCCGCCGAGCAGAACGTTCGAATCGAACGTCTTCAGCCGACGACCGTACGGGCGACCGGTGAGCGGGGCCCGCTTGCCTGATGTGACCGCGAGCGTCACCGTCACAGCCGTCACGGTCGCCGCACCGCCCATGACGAGCAGGAGCCCGAAGTCCTCGAACTGGAGGAAATCGAGCACGACCTCCGGGCGCGCCATCCCGCTGACGGCGAGTCCGACGCCGAAGACGAGTCCGCCGACGAACACCGCCGGCAGAAACAGCGGGTGCTGGTCGTGGTCGCTCACGGCGACACCCCCAGTGCCGCGACCAGTTGTGCGGTCCCGACTGCGACGGCGACGAAGGTGGCGACACCGACGAGCGAGGTACGCGACCCCGAGCCGATGCCACAGACGCCGTGGCCCGAGGTACACCCCTTCCCGAGTCGGGTGCCGACGCCGACGAGTAGCCCGCCGACGGCGAGTCGCCACGGCTGTACGTCCGTCGTCCACGGGCCGTCGCCGAGGGTGAAGGCGTACGCGGCCGCGCCGAGCACGATAGCGACGGAGAAGACGACACGCCAGTCCCGGGAGCCGCGGTATTTCTGGAACCGCGGCCGGTCGGAGGCGTACGAGAGCGTGGATTCGAGGAACGTGCTCGCGCCGGCGGGGATAGCCGTCGTCAGGTAGATGACCGCCGTCCCGAGACCGATGAGGACGCCGCCGACGAGATACGGAAGCCAGCCGTTGGGAAACAGCATCTCACTCACCCGCCGCGCAGTTGTTCGGGCCGAGTTCCATCGTGAACGCGTCCTCGACGCTCGGGGTCGTCGCTCCGAGGTTGGCCGCGATGATCTCCTGGTAGTTCGCCGGGCGTGGCGGCATGTTCGCGAGCACGCGGTCGACGAACGTCTCTTTATTCACGCCGAGCAGCGGCAGTCGGTCGACCACACTGGCGAGCGTGGCCAGATGGGCACCGTCCTCGCGGGCGGTCTCCGCGTCGCCGAAGTGTGCCGGCCCGACCAGCGTGTCCTCGGGAAGCGTGAGCAGTCGGTCGTGGAGGGTGTCGTACAGCTGCTCGGCCGCGGCGCGTGCACCCTCGTCGCCGTCTTCGAGGTCGGGACGGGCGACGCTGTCCAGGAACAGCGTGTCGCCGGTGAGCGCGAGGTGGTCGTCGACGCGGTAGGTCGTCATGCCGGAGGTGTGGCCCGGCGTCGGGCGCACGGCGACGGTTGCTCCACCCACCGTGAGCGTATCACCACCGTCGACCGTGCGCATCGCGTCGGCGTCGACGACGCCACGAGCCGCGGCAGCAGCGGGAATAATCATCGCTGCGCCGGTCGCGTCGGCGAGGTCGCGCAGCCCGCTCACGTGGTCCGCGTGGATGTGCGTGTCGAGCACGTACTCGATGCTCGCGTCGAGGTCGTTGGCGTGGGCGACGTAGCGGTCGGTGAACGCGCGCAGCGGGTCGACGACGGCAGCCTCGCCCTCGCTCACAATCATGTACGCGAGACAGCCCGAGGAGGGGCGGCGGTACTGGCGCACGAGCGTCCCGGACGGCAGTTCGATGTCGGTGTGCTCGTACAGCCGCGCCCAGCCGCGCATCCCGTCTTCGAGGTGGGAGGTATCGTAGCCCGCGTCGGCGAGCAGTTCCGCGACGAACTCGCTGGATTTCCCCTTCGCACAGACCACGACCACCGGCTCGTCGGTCGGCACGTCCGCTACGAGGTCGGCGTCGAAACCGTCGAGGAACTCGAAGTACGGGACGTTCACCGTGCGGACGGTCGGCCCGTCGATGTGCCACGTCTCGTACTCCGATTCCGCTCGCGTGTCAAGTAGAGTTACGGATTCGCCGGCGTCGATGCGCGCTTTCAGCTCGGCGGGCGTCGTCGGGACGATTTCGGCGTCCGTCTCCGGAAACATCGGTTTGCTCATACCCCCATTCGTGGGTTCGTCTTCAAAAGGATTGCGTTAGTATTGCAACTACTATGCAATCAGTAGAAGAGTAGAAGCTCGCCGATGTAGCCTGAGAGAGATAGATATGGGCAGCAGAGGCTAATTTAATCCATTATAGTGCAGTGTAGCCGATTTGCCGGTGTGCAGTCGCCCAGAGTGGGTTGCACGACAGGCGAAGGTCTCTTGTCGCGCCGCACCTGATTGCAGTTCGATTGCAACCCATGACGGACACTCCGACGGAGACACTCGACGTGAAAGGTGAAGCCTGCCCGATGCCGGTCGTCAAGACGAAGCAGTCGGTCGACGACCTCGGTGCCGGTGAGGTGCTGGAAGTGCACGCGACTGACTCGGGAAGCGTGAGCGATATCGACGGCTGGGCGGCGGGCACGCCCGGCGTCACCCTCGTCGACCAGGCCGAGACGGACGACGGCGGCGAGACGGTGTACGTCCACCGGGTGCGCGTCGAATGAGCACCGCATCGAGCGAGGCGAGCGAACGAATCGCACAGTTGGAAGCGCGCATCGAGGAGCTGGAAGCCGAGGACACGGGCGACGAACGGTCGATGGTCATCGTCGCCACGCAGGGCACCCTCGACATGGCGTACCCACCCCTGATTCTCGCGTCGACGGCCGCGGCCTTCGACTGGGACGTGACGGTGTTTCACACCTTCTGGGGGCTGGACATTCTCCACGAGGACCACGCCGAGAATCTCCAGTTGAGCGCGGTCGGCAATCCGAGCATGCCGATGCCGAACGCCGTCGCCGCCCTCCCGGGAATGGACCGGCTCGCCACGGCGATGATGGAGCGGAAGATTGCGGACAACGACGTGGCGACGGTCGAGGAGCTGCTCGACACCTCCATCGCGATGGGCGTCGAGCTACAGGCGTGTCAGATGACCATCGACCTGATGGGCTACGACGAGGAGCGCTTCCACGACGGCGTCACCGTCGGCGTCGGCGCGGCGACAGCGCTCTCGCGCATGGCTGACGCCGACGTGCAACTGCTCGTATGAACCGCGGGCTACTTCGGCCCGCGCGTGGAGGGGTGTGATATGGGCCACCACACGTTCGACGCCGAGAGAGCCGCCACGCTCGAAGACGCCGGCCGCCGCTACCGGTACGTCTCCCGTGAGGAACTGCTCTGGAAGCTCGCGCTCGACGGCACGGAGACGGTCGCGGACCTCGGGAGCGGCACCGGCTTCTACACCGACGACGTGGCGGCCCACGCCGGCCACGTCTACGGGGTCGACATCCAGCCGGCGATGCACGACTTCTACCGGCAGAAATCCCTACCCGACAACGTGGAGCTACTCGAGTCGGACGTGGCGACGCTTCCCGTCAGAGACGACGCGCTCGATGCTGCGGTTTCGACGATGACGTACCACGAGTTCGCGAGCGACGACGCGCTCGCGGAGCTCGCGCGGACGATTCGGCCGGCGGGACGGCTCGTCGTCGCCGACTGGTCGGCCGACGGCGAGGGCGAGGCGGGGCCGCCGCTCGCGGAGCGGTACGACCTCGATGCCGTCACGACCGCGCTCACCGCGGCCGGCTTCGAGATGGAGTTGGCCGCCGACCGGCCGGAGACGCTGTTCGTCGCCGCGGTTCGAGAGGAGTAGGGTTAGTCGTCTGCGGGGGCCTGAGTACCGGCGTAGCCGACGTCGATTTCGCCGGCGTCGAGTTCGGCCTCGATTTCGCGGGCGGCCTGCACCATGTTCTCCATCTTCCCGTAGGCGACCTCGCGGGGGAGGAGCTTCAGCCCGCAGTCGGGGCTGACGGTGAGTCGCTGTGGCGGAACGACCTCGAAGCCCTTCTTGATGTTCTCCTTGATTTCGGCGACGGACTCGACCTCGGCGACGTGGGCGTCCACGACACCGAGCGCGAGGTCCTTCGTGAACTCGTCGGCGGTGAACACGTCCAGCTGCTCGTAGTTCCCGTTCGCGAGCTCGAGGTCGTACTCGTCGACGGGGTACTCCAGCATCTCGGGGTAGATGCGCGAGTAGTCGCCGTAACAGACGTGGAGTCCGATGCGAACGTCGTCGGGGATGCCCGCGACGATGTGTTCGAGACACTCGCCGACGATGGCGTGGTCGTCTGGCGTGGTCGCGAGCGCCGGCTCGTCAATCTGGATGTAGCGTGCGCCGGCGTCGACGAGTCGCTCGATTTCCTCGTTCACGAGGTCGGCGAGGTCGTACGCGAGCTCCTCCTCGCTCTCGTAGGCCTCGTTGAACGCCCAGTTCGCGAGCGTGTACGGGCCGGTAATCGGCACCTTCACCGGGCGGTCGGTGACGCCGGTCGTGAACTCGAACTCGTCGACCAGCCACGGCTCGTCGTATTCGACCTCCTCGGCGACGGAGGGCTTGTCGAAGTAGTTGTGGCCCCACACCTTCACCGGGCCGTTGAACTCGTAGCCGTCGATGCGGTGGGCGAAGAACTCGACCATCTCGTTGCGGCGCATCTCGCCGTCGACCACGGCGTCGAGTCCGGCGCGCTCGTGCTCGTTCGTGATGAGCCGGCAGGCGTCGTCGTGGGCCTCGTCGAGGTGGTCGTGGTCGAAGTCATACTCCTCGTCGTCGGTCAGCTCCTCGGCGCGGTTCAGCCACTTCGGCTTCGGATACGAGCCGACGACGGTGGTGAGGAGGAAGCTGTCTGTCGGGTGGTTCGGCGGTCGGAACTGTGCTCGGTTGTCGCTCATTGTGTCACCTCTTCGAGGTCCGCGGCGTTCGCAAGCGTCTCTGCCTTCGCTTCGGCCTTGTTGACGGGCAGATAGAACAGCTCGGTGTTGCTCGTCAGGTAGGCGGTGTCGAACTCCTGGGCCGGGATCTGGGCGTCGAACCACTCGAACCGCTCGCGGACGGTCTCCGGGTCCTCGAGCAGCGTGTTCTGTCCGTCGACGACGCCGAGTGCGACGGAGTCCTTCGTCCCGTACTCCTGGACGTTGTAGACGTTCTGCTCGTGGTTCGCGATGAGGTCGAACCCGATGGCGTCGACGTCGGCGTCCATCAGGTGGGCGTACACCTTCTCGTCGAGGGCGCCGTAGAACGGGTGGACGACGACCTCGGCGTCGGTCGCCTCGGCCACGGCGTCGATAGCCTCGCTGGCGAGCGCGTCGAAGCCGTCCTCGGGGGCGTCCTCCACGAGCGACGGTTCGAGCAGGAACAGCGTCTCGTGGGCCGGGAACTCGGCCACCTCGCCCGCGAGGAACTCTGCGACCGCGTTCAGGAACGCCGACCGGTCGGGGTAGTGTTCGTTCGTCGCGAGTTCGGCGAGCGTGTACGGTCCCGGGAGGACGGCCTGCAGGTCGTCGGTCAGCTCCGCGGCCGCCTCCAGTTCCGCTGCCACGTCACCGCTCGGCGTGAGGTCGTCTGCGACCACCGGCTCGCGGTAGAAGTTGTTGTTGTCGTAGTAGCGGACGATACCGCGGGTCTCCACGTTGTCGTGGACCGTCAGCGGGTGCGCGAGCATGTCGTCCCACCGACCCTGGCCTTCGGTGACGCGGTCGAGTCCAGCGTCACTCTGCGTCTCGACGAGTTCCTCGCGTACGTCGCCGTACGTCTCGGCCAGCTCGCCCGTCTCGTCGCCGGCGATGAGGTCGGACTTCTGGTGGCCCTTCAGGTCAGACAGCCGGTCTTTCGCCCAGTCGGGGAGGGGAAACAGCCCCGGCGTCGTCGCGACTAGTTCCGTCATTACGAACACGTGGACATACCGCGGCTTAATATTTCCGAAGCGTTCTAATGCTTCTTAGTAATTTCGAGGATGGCGAGCCGCTCGAACGGGAACGACTCCTCCCTGGCCGTCTCTGCGGCGAGGTTACGCTCGGCGGCGTAGCCCGCGACCGCCTCGATGTCCGTCAGCGTCGAGACGAGCAGGAAGACGACGCCCTCGGGGGTTAGTACGCGAGCAACGTCGTCGAGGAACGACTCGATGACCGCACGGCCGGTCTCACCGCCCGTGAGCGCGCGTTCCATCCAGTCGTCGCGCTCGGCCGCCTCGTCGCGCGGGAGATACGGCGGATTGAACGTCACGGCGTCGAACGTCTCGGCGTCGAACGGACGCGTACAGTCCCCTCGGACCACGTCGAGCGAGATGGCCTCTTCGCGGGCGTTGTCACGCGCCTGCCGACAAGCATGGGGATTCACGTCGCTGGCGACGACACTTGCCGCGGTTTCGCTAGCGATTCGCCCGGCGACGTAGCCAGACCCCGTCCCGACATCGAGGACGCGGTCAGAATCGTCGACGGACTCGACGGCCACGTCCGCGAGCAGCTTCGAGTCCTCCGCGGGCTGGTACACCGCCGTCTCCATCCCGCGCTGGTCGGCCAAGTCACCCATTATGATCACTCGCCTCGTCTGGGGTGTCTCCGGCGTCGGACGAGTCCGCATCGACGGAGCGCACGTCCAGCCCGCCGGTGTGTTCACGCCCCGAGAGCACGCGCTGCGGGAACGGAATCGCGATGTCGTGCTCCTCGAAGGCCTGCTTGACGGCCTCCATCACGGCGTTTTGGGCGGCCCACTTCTTCTGTATCGTCGGGTCCGAAATCCAAAATCGGAGGTTCAGCGTGACCGCGCTGTCGCCGAACTCCTTGACGACGACCTCCGGTTCGGGCCCGTCCATCAGCATCTCGATGTCGTCCATCGCCTCGGTCGCGATGCGGCAGGCCTCGGGCACGTCGGTGTCGTAGTCGACCCCCACGTCCGTCTGCACGCGGAGTCGCTCGTTGCGCGACCGGTTCGTAATCGCCGAGTCGGTGATCTGGTCGTTGGGTATCATCACCATCTCGTCGTCGAACGTCTGGAGTCGCGTGTTGACGATGGAGATGTCGGTGACGACGCCCTCGTTGTCGTCGATTTCGACCCAGTCGCCCACCTCGAACGGGCGCGAAAAGAGGAGGACGAAGCCGGCGAGGACGGCCCCGAGCGTCTGGCGGGCGGCCAGTCCGAGCACCACACCGAGTGCGCTCGCGGACAACAGGAGGTTCTGTGCCGGAATCCCGTACAGCGTGAGCGAGAACAACACCGCGGGGATGAACAGCACAATCTGGACGAGGTGGTGGAGCACCTCCCGCTGGTGGGAGGTGATGGCGTTGCGACTCTCGCCGACCCGGATGAATCGCTTTGCGACCCGCGTCGCCGTGTAGGTGATGCTCAACGCGACGAGGACGATGAACAGTCGCACCCCGGCGACGGGTGACGGGCTGACGCTGTCGAGTGCGAGTCTGACCGCCGGCGTCCGTCGCCAGACCACGACGAGCACGCCGGCAGAACAGATGCTCAACAGCGTCGCGACCGCCACCTGAAGCCCCTCGGCACCGTCGTCCGTGAGCCGCCGCTTCAACAGCGGGCCGGACCGATAGACGAGATACGTACCGAGCAGGAAGCCAGCGAGCGCGACGAGGCTGACGAGATACTGCATCGGCCGCGTCGGTGCGAGCGTGTCCGCGAGTTCAAGCGCGAACTCCGACGGCTCCGGCGGCGTCCCCGGCGTCGGCGTGGCCGTCGACTGGCCCGCCATCACCGACCGACCTCCCACGCGACCGTGGCGAGTTCGGCGAACTCGGCGGGCGTCACGTTGCCGGCTCGCTTCGAGAGCAGCGTCTCGTCGGCGGCGTCGACGACGGCGTCACCGTCTGCCAGCCCGGAGATGTGGGTCGTGTTTCTGATCGCGTTGCGCATCGTCTTCCGGCGCTGGGTGAAACACGCGGTCACGAAATCCAAGAAGAACTGGTCGTCGGGCACCGCGTACTCGGGGTCGCGCGGCGTACACCGGACGATGGCGCTCTCGACGCGGGGCTGTGGATCGAACGCCTCCTTCGGGACGGTCTCGACCAACGCCACGTCGGCGTAGTGGCCCGCGGTGACGGAGAGCCGGCCGTACTCGTCGGTGCCGGCGTCGGCGGCCATCCGCGCCGCGAACTCGTACTGGAACATCAAGACGAGCGGGCGCTTCTCGGGGAGGAGCCGGAAGGCGAGTTCCGAGGAGACGCCGTAGGGGAGATTCGAAACGCAGGCCGAAAACTCGGGGAGGGACACGTCGAGCGCGTCGCCCTCGACGACGGTCAGCCGCCCGGCGTCGACGGCGTCGGCGAACTCCCGGCGGAGAAACGCCGCCAGGTCGGGGTCGCGCTCCACGACGGTGACGTGTTCGCCCGCGACGAGCAGCCGGTCGGTCAACGCGCCCGTGCCGCCGCCGATTTCGAGGACGTGACTGGTGTCGGCGTCCGCGGGGAGGTGCGTCGGTATTCGATCGAGCACCCGGTCGTCGACGAGGAAATGCTGGTCGAACTCCGGGTCACCCCGCTTCGCCCGGCGAATGAGGGCGTCCGGGTCGCGATACTCAGGGTCGGTCACTACCCGTGGGTTTGCGGGCGGCGGAGAAAAGCCTTCACGAGTCGGCTCACTCGGCGACGAAGATGCGGTACTTCAGGTCGTCCTCGCGAAGCTCTTCGAGGATGCGGTCGATTATGGTCTGTTTCGGGTCGTGAAGTCCCGAGACCCGGTCTGACACCTCTTCGAACGACTCGAACGGCTTGCGCTTTCGCTCGTCGAGGATGTCGTTGCGGAGCTTCTTGCCGATGCCAGGGAAGAGATTCAGCTGGTGGAGCCGAATCGTGATTGGTTGCGCCTCGTTGTAGTAGTCGACGAACCGGCGTTCTTCCTCCTCGATGAGGTCCTCGATGACGTACGCCAGTTCCGACTGCGCGCCCCCCGAGAGGTCGTCGTACTCGACGCGTCGGCTGCGTTTCACGTCGTCGCTCTGGTCGTCAGCCGGCGCGAGCGTGAGTTCGTTGCCGACGAGCACGTGGGCGTCGTCCGTCAGCGTTAGCTCGTACAACCGGAACGCGTCGGTGTCGAGTCCGTACGCGATGGGCGTCGCCTGCGATGGCGGGCGATTGTCCGACGGAAGACCGTTCGGAAGCACGTCCAGCGTGACCACGTCGATACGGTCGCCGGACGACTCGCTGTCGGCGTTACTCATACTGGTTTGTACGGCAACGGTGTATTTAAAATCCGCCGCCCTCAGGCGTACTGCGAGACGACGTTGAGCACGTCGTCGAGTTCGTCGCCGGACAGCGAGTAGCGCTCCTGTGCGTAGATGGACCGCAGTTCCGCACGGTCCTCGGGAAGTAAGTCGGCGATTTTGTAGGCGGTCGCCTCGGACACCTTCTCCAGCTCCAGCAGGTCCGCGACGAGCGCGCGCGAGTCCTCGGCCGAGAGGTCACCGAACCGGTTGGCGTGTTCGATTGCACGCGCCAGCTCGTAGGGCATCTCGGGGCTGTCCTCGCCGGACCGCTCCTCCTCGATGACTTCGAGTTCCTCTTTCACCTCGCTGGTGGTGAGATACTCCTCGTCGACGATCTCCTTGAAGATGGTCATCGGGTTACTCCTGCCGGCGGAGATGTGCCGGACTCGAGATGAGCGTCTTCTCCTTGCCGCCGTCGGTGATGAGCACCTTGTACGCGCGGCCCTGCGACCCCTCGATTTCGCCGGTCTGCCCGTCGAAGCGCGGGTGGAAGCGGCCCTTGTGGACCGACGGGTCGATTTTGAGATGGACCTTCTCGCCGGCCTCGTACTCCTCGACCGAGCGCCGTGGCGGGGAGGTGCCGCGCTCTCGGGGCTTGTTCTTGAGTTTGTTCCGCGTACCGTGGAGGGGTCCGTTGGAACTTGGCATTGTCGTACCCCACGGTAACCCGGTCAGCGTTATAAAACGTGCGTTCCGCCCCGGCCGCGCCGCTGGCGGACGAAACGACGCAAAAACGCAGCGAGCGAAGCTACAGTCGACCCTGCGACTCGACTTCGAGCGACTCGACGCCCTCGACGGTCGAGAACGCCTCCTCAACGGCACCGCTGCCGCCGGCGTCGTCGGGGACGATGACGGTCGGCAAGAGTGCGACGAGACCGAAGGCCACGTCCTCGCGCTGGAACCCGTTGATTTTCGCGCCTTCCGGGAGCGACTGCTCGAGTCGGTCCTGGAGCGCGTCGAGGTCCACGTCGGGGCTTTGCGGCATGACCTTCATTTTGACAGCGACCTGTCCCATCGTTACGGCCCCGTGAACCCGCAGTCCGGGCACTCGTAGAGGTTGCTCTGTTTGCGACACGTCGCACAGCGGAAAATCTCACAGCCACAGTCCGGACAGTCGAACCGGGCGGCCGCCGTGCCGGAGATGTTGATTCCACAGGAGACGCACTTGCGTGCGCGCTTCTGCTCGGTTTCGCTCATACTCACGCGTCGGTGTGCGCGCGGTTTAACCTTTGTCAAAAGGGGCGATTACGAGCCTGGCAGGATATCACCCAACGCCGCGCCGATGGACATCGGCACGAACGCGACGGTCGTCGTCGCGACCGCGAGCAGCGGCGACCCCCACTCGATTCGCCCCCATCCGGTCAGCCCGAGCGCCGCGACGAGAAACGTCACGCCACAGATGCCGACCATCCGACGGGGCACGATACCGAAGAACGGCTGGTGGACGCGCACGTCCTGGAAGTCGGCGACGTAGACGATACCGTAGACGATAGCGACGGCCACGGCAATCGTCGCGAGGAGCTGAAGCGGTCTGGTCGCGAGGTAGCTACCGACCTCGTTGGTCCCCCCTTCCACGAACATCGGGATTCCGAACACGAGCGAGCCGATGGCCGCCTCCGAGAGGTCGGTCCGGTCGAAGCCCACGATGACGTTTCCGCGGCCGCGGGGCTGGAGTTCCGTCACCTGCTCCATCAGTTCGCCGACGTGCTCGCGGGTCGCCGGGTCCACCCGGTCGTGGAGCTCCTCCAACTCGTCGATGATGTCGGCGTGGTCGGAATCCGAGTCGCTCATCTACTTGACCGGCTCGCCGTCCTCCCAGACGTAGAACCCTTCGCCGCTTTTCTTCCCGAGCTTGCCGGCGCGGACCTTCCGCTTGAGCACCTGTGGCGGCTTGAACCGCTCGCCCAGCTCTTCGCGCAGATACTCCAAGATGTCGAGCCGCACGTCGAGTCCGACCACGTCCGTCAGTTCGAGCGGCCCCATCGGATGCCGATACCCCAACTCCATCGCGGCGTCGATGTCGGCCGGGGCCGCGACGCCGGACTCGACCATGCGCATCGCCTCACAGCCGAGCGCGACACCCAGCCGCGAGGAGGCGAATCCGGGCGTGTCGGTGACCGTCACGGCCTCTTTGCCGATGTCGGCGACGAACGACTCCGCTCTGTCGCGGGTCGCCTCGCTCGTCCGTTCGCCGAGGACGACCTCGACTAACCCCATGATGTACGCGGGGTTGAAGAAGTGGAGTCCGACGCCCCGACTCGGGTCGTCGAGACAGTCCATCACGCTCGTCACGGACAGCGAAGAGGTGTTCGTGCCGACGAGCGCGTCGTCGGCGAGCACCGGGTCGACCTCGGAGAGGACGGCGTGTTTCAGCTCGATGTCCTCGGGGACGGCCTCGACGGCCAGCTCCGCACCGGCGAGCGCATCGAGTTCGGTCGTGGTCGTGAGCCGGTCGAGCGCGGCGTCACGTTCCGCGCCCGTGAGCTTCTCGCGGTCGACGCTCCCGTCGAGATTGCTCGCGACGTGGTCGCGCGCCTCCCCGAGCACGGACTCGTCTACGTCTCGCAGCGTTACCTCGTGGCCGGCGACGGCACAGACGTGTGCGATATCGCGGCCCATCGTTCCGGCACCGAGTACGGCGACGTGCATACCGGCCCGTCACGGCGAGGGGGAAAAGTCGTTCCGCCTACGTGGTCTGCACTTTGAATCCGTAGCGGGTGACCCCCTCCTGCGTGTAGATTTTTCGCTGGACGGACTCGACCTCGTCGCCCACGGCCGCGTCGCCGACGACCATCGCTGGACTGCTCGCCGTCTCCTCGTCGGGCGTGTCGAAGGCGACGATGGCGACGCCGAAGGCCCCGGATTTGGACTGGAGCGCCTCGAACTCCGGGGGAGCACCTCCGGAGCCGATTTCGGTCTTCGCCTCGACAGTACCCGTTCCGGCGAGTGCGACCTCCTCGAACTCGACGAGCGTGTCACAGCCGCGACAGGCACCCTCCGGCGGGAAGGTGTAGGTGCCGCAGTCGGGACACCGGCCGGCGACGAGTCGGTGGCGTTGCGGGAGCGATCGATGCCACGTCGGCACGGAGACGTACGCGCCGCCGCCGTCCGGCTCTTCTGCCGTGATTTCGCCGCGCAGCCGGAGGTAGGCGGCGTAGCTGACCGATTCGCCCGCATCGAGCGAAATGGCGGTCGATAGGTCGTCGTCGCGCTCGAAGACGAGCGCGTCGGCCCCTGCGCCCGACCCCCACGAGGCCGCGAGGACGCGTTCAGCGCCATCCTCGAAGGCCGTCGCCAGCCCGAGCGGGACCGAGGCCGCGCCCGTATCGCCGAGCGTGGAGACCGTCTCCGCGGCGTGGATGGTTTCGGTCTCGACGCCCATCGCCCCGGCCGCGCGGTAGGGCTGTTTGCCGTCGGGCATCTGGACGGCGGCTGCGTCGAGGTCACCGGTCTCGACGCCGTCGACGGCCGCGCCGAGCGGGCGCGCGAAGGCGTTCCGGTCGTACGTGCCGGCGTCGATGCTGTCGACGGTGTCGCTGCCGCGCTCGCGGAACCGCGTTCCGGGGTACGCCTCGGTGTGAGTCGCCGAGTCGGCGACCACGACCGGTGCGTCCGGCCCGACGAGGAACGCCGCTGCGCCGGCACCCGCGGCGTGCTCGCGCGCGTCGTGCGGTTCGCCCTGCGGGCAGTCGGACACGACGACGAGCCCGCAGTCCGGTTCGGCGGTGAGTGCCGAATCGAGCGCCTGCGTGCCGGCGCGCGTACTGCCGGTGAAGACGCGGCGAGTCGCGTCGGTCGACACGCCGAGCAGCGAGCCGAGTCGCGCGGTCAAATCTTCCTCTTCGAGCGGCGGGGTCGTGCTCGCGAACGCGAGCCAGTCGACCGACTCGGGAGAAACGTCGCCGGCATCGAGCGCGCGGGTCGCAGCCTCCCACCCCATCGTCAGCGCGTCCTCGTCGGCATCGGGGACGGCGGTCGTCTCGACACCGGGCGCGTGGAAGGAGTCCCACGCGTCCTCGAACTCCTCGGCCGCGATGCGGTAGTCGGGGGCGTACGCGCCGACTGCGGTGAATCCGTAGCTCATTGTTCCACCTCCTGTTCCCGCTCGAAGACGTGGACGACGGCAGCACCGCCGGAACCGCCGACGTTGTGGGTGAGTCCGACCGCGGGGTCGTCGAGCTGGCGGTCGCCCGCCTGTCCGGAGAGCTGTTTGTACGCCTCGACCACCTGTCCGGCACCGGTCGCGCCAATCGGGTGACCCTTCGACTTGAGTCCGCCCGAGGTGTTGACCGGCATCTCGCCGTCCATCTTTGTCGCCCCCGACTCGATGTACTCGCCGGCCTCCCCGCGCTCACAGAGGCCGATATCCTCGTAGGCCATCAGCTCGGCGATGGCGAAGCAGTCGTGCACCTCGGCGAAGTCCAGGTCGGCGGCGGAACGGTCGGCCATCTCGTAGGCCTCGTCCGCGGCGCGTTTCGAGGCCGGCACGCCGGAGTAGGTGTCTCGCTGGAACAGGCCGACGCGGTCGGAGGAGGCACCGACGCCGGCGACGCGAATCGGGTCGTCGGTGAACTCATCCACCACGTCCTCGCTGACGATGAGCGCCGTCGCTGCGCCGTCGGTCGTCGGACAGCAGTGATACAGCGTGAGCGGGTCCGCGACCGTCGGGGCGTTCATCGCGTCCTCGAGCGTGCACTCGAAGCCGAGCTGTGCGTGGGGGTTCTTCGCGCCGTTCGAGTGGTTCTTGACGGCGACGTGCGAGAGCTGCTCTTTCGTCGTGCCGTGTTCGCGCATGTGGGCGGAGGCCATCTGCGCGTACACGCCGGAGAACGTCGTTCCGGAGAGCCGTTCCCACTCGGTTTCGCCGGAGACGCCGAGCCAGTAGCGCACGGCGTCGCCGGAGGCGTCGGTCATGATTTCGACGCCGCCGGCCAACACCACGTCGGCCATCCCCGATTTGACGGCCTGGACGGCCTGGCGGACGGCGTAGCCCGAGGCGGCACACGCGTTCTCGACGCGCGTGGTCGGGACCCCGTGGAGCCCGACGTGTTCGGTGACGGCCGGCCCAGAGAGACCGAGCTGGCGACCGCCGACGCCGAGCGTGCCGACGAACGCCTCGTCGATGCGGTCCGGGTCGATGCCCTCGGGAACGGCGTCGAGGGTGTTCTCGTAGGCCGTCGCGAACAACGACCGGTACGATTCATCCGGGAAGCTGCCGTAGTCGGACTGTCCTGCGCCGACGAGATACGCGTCGGTCACGGTTGGCTCACTCGCATACGGGTATCACCACGCCCGAGGTAAAATAACCGACTACTGAGGCGTTACTCGTGGGTGAAGTAGACGACCGTCTCGCGGTCGGTCTGTTCGTCGATGCGGACGAAGCCGATGCGCTCGAACTGGAGCAGGTCGTCTTCCTCGTAGGATTCGATAGCCGGCTCGCCGAAGCAGGCCACGTCACCGTCCATCGTCCGCATCCGGACCGAGACGGAGCCGTCGGTCGGCACCCAGTGGACGACCGGCACGTCCTTCTCGCGCACGATGTCGATGGACTCGTCGGTGTACACGAGCGTGTCGCCCTCGCGCCCGAACGGCCCGAACCCCTTGAGCCAGACGCGCTCGCCGACCGCCGGCACGTCGTCGGGTTCGAGCATGACCGAATCGCCGACCGGGATGTCGCGCTCGCCTCTGTCCTCGTGGTCGGGGTGGACCGGCGGGTGCGCGGAGCCGGGACCGCCGGCGATTTCGAAGCGGACGCCCTCGCGGACGGCGAAGGCGCGGTCCGTCTCGTCGTCCACCAGTTCGCGGTTGTGCGCGTAGATGTTCGACATCGGGAGGTCTACGTCGGAGGTGGAGGTGCCGAGTTCGACCATCGCGTCGACGATGGCCTGGCCGCGAATGCCCCGGCGGCGCAGCGACTTGATGGTCGGCACGCGGGGGTCGTCCCAGCCGTCGTACTCGCCGGCCTCGATTTTCTCCTTCAGCGTCGAGGTGGAGAGTTTCACGTCGTAGGCGTCCACCTGCACGTGGCCCCAGTGGACCACCTCGGGGTACTCCCAGCCGAAGTAGTCGTAGACGAACCGCTGTTTCTTCGCCGAGTCCTGCAGGTCGATACCGCGGATGATGTGGGTGACGCCCGTCAGGTGGTCGTCGATGCCGGACTGGAAGTCGAGCATGGGCCAACACCGGTAGTCGGCGGCTTCCTCGCGCGGGTGTGGCGTGTCTATCATCCGGAAAGCGACGAAATCGCGCAGTGCAGGATTTTTGTGCTCGATGTCGGTGCGCACGCGCAGGACGATATCGCCCGACTCGTACTCGCCGTCGACCATCGCGTCGAACTCCTCGTGGACCGTCCCGGCGTCCTTCTCGCGGTGCGGGCAGGCCTCGCCGCTATTCTTCAGCTCGGAAAACTCCCCCTGCGGGCAGGTACAGGTGTAGGCACCGCCGGCGTCGATGAGCTCGCGGGCGTGCTCGTAGTAGATGTCCAGCCGGTCGCTGGCGCGGTACACCTCGCTCGGCTCGAAGCCGAGATACTCGATATCCTCGAGGATGGCGTCGTAAGCATCGAGGTCCGGACGCTTCGTCTCCGGGTCGGTGTCGTCAAAGCGGACGATGAACTCACCGTCGTACCGCTCGGCGTAGGTGCCGATGACGGCAGGCATCCGCGCGTGGCCGATGTGCCACGGGCCGTTCGGATTCGGCGCGGCCCGCATCTTCACGCCGTCTTCGGTGTTCGAGAGGTCAGGCAGGTCGTGTTCGTCCTCCTCGTCGTCGGCGTCGAGTTCGGCGACGGCCTCGGGGTCGAGTGCTTCGAGGCGGTCGCGCTTTGCCGACTCCTCGAGCCCGTTCACGCGTTCGATGACCGGCGCGATGACGCCCGGAATCTGGTCGCCGTGCTCGCGGAAGTCCGGATTCTCGCCCAGCAGCGGCCCCATGATGGCCCCGACCTGTGCGTCGCTACCGTGTTTGAGCGCGTTGAACAGCGCGGCCCGCTCGGCCTCGCGTTCGACTCGCTCGCGGAGGTCCTCGTCCATTATCGGTACCTGACCCGCGGGCGCGAAAAGGGCGTGGGTTCGCCGTCAGTACTCCCGGGTGATGAGGAAGTCCGCGATATCCTCGAGCAGCGACCGCGCCTCGTTGTCGGGGAGCCGCTGGAGCCGCTGTTTCCCGTTCTCGACGTGTTCCTCGGCGAGGTCGCTGGCGAACTGAATCGAGCCGACGGATTCGAGTTCCGCGACGGCCTCGTCGATGGTCGCCTCGGTGACGGCCTCGGGGTCGTCGGTGTCGACCAGACTCTCGATGTCGACGCCCTGCTCGCGGGCGTGGAGCGTAATCGCGGTCCGTTTGCCCTCGACGAGGTCGGAGCCGCGCTGTTTGCCCAGCTTCTCGGAGGGCGTCGTCAGATCGAGCACGTCGTCGTGAATCTGGAACGCGCGCCCGATGTCGATGCCGTACTGGTGGAGTGCGTCGACGGTCTCGTCGTCGGCACCCAACAGGATGGCCGGGATGGCGGCCGCAGCAGCGTACAGAACGGCGGTCTTCAGCTCCACCATCTCCATGTACTCGTCGGTGGTCACGTCGCCGCGCCCCTCGAACTCCACGTCGAACGCCTGCCCCTCACAGATTTCGGTGCAGGTGGTCGCGAGTTCATCGAGCGCGCGGACCTGTCGGTCCGGTGGTGCGCCGGTCTCCAGCATGTACTCGAAGGCCTTCGAGTAGAGCGTGTCCCCGGCGAGGATGGCCGTGCCAACGTCGTACTCGCGGTGGACCGACGGGACCCCGCGACGGAGGTCGTCGTCGTCCATGATGTCGTCGTGGATGAGCGTGAACGACTGGATGACCTCGATGGAGACGGCACCGCTCATCAGGTCGACCGGCTCGTCGGTGAGGTCCGGGAACGACCGGTACGGCTGGGTCTGCGGGTCGGTGTCGGTGAGCGCCTCCGCGACGAGCAACAGCAGCGTCGGTCGCAGGCGCTTCCCACCGGCGGTGAGGAGATACCGGGAGGCCTCGTAGAGCCGCTCGGGTCGCGCCAGCGGTAGCTGTTCGTCAATCGCGTCGTTCACCTCCTCGCGACGGGCTTCGACAGCCGCGCGGACGCGCTCTTTGCAGCTCATTCGACCAGGTTGATGATGTTGCCGTTGCGCGTTACGTGGAGGTCACGTCCGAGCGTGTACCCCTTCTTGGCCGCGAGGTCCACGTACGGCGCGAAGCCTTTCATGTCCTGGTGGGCCGGGATGACGTTCTGGGGTTCGAGCGCGTCGAGCATCTGGTAGTGGCCCTCCTCGCGGAGGTGGCCCGAGACGTGGATGTCGTCGTAGATGCGGGCACCCTGCATGCCGAGCAGCTTCTCGGACTGGTAGCGCTGCCCCTCGTTGGTCGGCTCCGGGATGACGCGGGCAGAGAACAGCACCTTGTCACCCTCGTCGAGCTGGTACGGCGTCTCGCCGCGACCCATCCGGGTGAGCATTGCACGCGGCTCGCCCTGGTGGCCCGTCACGATGGGGAGGAAGTTCTCCTTCCCCTCGTTCATGATTCGCTTGAACGTCCGGTCGACGGACTTGCGGTGGCCGTACATCCCCACGTCGTCGGGGAAGTCAACGAAGCCGAGCCGCTCTGCCGTGCCGGAGTACTTCTCCATCGAGCGGCCGAGCAGGACCGGCTGGCGGCCCATGTCCTTGGCGAACTCGACGAGCGAGGAGACGCGCGCGATGTGAGAGGAGAACGTGGTGGCGACGATACCGCCGTCGTAGTCCTCGATGGACCCCATCACGTCCTTCAGGTGACCGCGGGCGGTCGACTCGGAGGGCGTGCGGCCCTTGCGACCGGCGTTGGTACAGTCCTCGATATACGCGAGCACGCCGTTGCCCTCGCGGCCGATCTCTCGGAACCGGTCCATGTCGATCGGGTCGCCGATGACCGGCGTGTGGTCCATCCGCTTGTCCAGCCCGTAGACGACCGCGCCCTCGGGCGTGTGGACGACCGGATTGATCGCGTCGATGATGGAGTGGGTGACGTTGACGAACTCCAGTTGGACGTTGCCGGAGTCACCGATTTCGAGCATCTCGCCCGCCTCCATCTTCTGGAGGTCGTTGTTGACGCCGAACTTCTGTTCGCCCTCGATCTGCTGTTTCACCAGTTCGATAGTGAACGGCGAGGCGACGATGGGTGCGTCGTACCGGTGTGCCAGCTTCGAGATGGCACCGATGTGGTCGAGGTGGCCGTGCGTCGGCACGATAGCCTGCACGTCACCCTCGAGGTCGCTCATGACGCGGTCGTCAGGAATCGCCCCCATGTCGATGAGGTCGAGGCTGTGCATTCGTTCCGTCTCTACGTTGTCGTGGATGAGGACCTTCGACAGGTTCAGCCCCATGTCGAAGATGACGATGTCGTCGCCAGCGCGGACGGCAGTCATCTGCCGACCCACTTCCTCGTAGCCGCCGATTGTTGCAATATCGATTTCCATAGATTTACCTCCGAGGGGCCGCCACGAGTGCGACCGGCGAGTACCCGCAACTGTCGTCCGATACGGCACGCGCGGGTGACAGTCGACCGGAACGGTGGCCCGAAAGCCAGCCGTCCACGACTGTCGAAGCCGGTCGCCCGCTTGGTCCGGGGCGACCGCGTCTCGGTTACCTGTCACTCTCGTGGCCAGCCGTAAAAGTGTCGTGGGTCGTCGGTCGGGTCAGGCGACGACGCCGGCCGCAAGCAACCCGACGCCGAGCAGCGTCACGAGAACGCCGCCGACCAGTCGCCACCGCGCCGACGAGGACTGTGCGTCGATGAGGTCGGACTCAGAGCGGTTCGAGACGATGAATCGCTCGGCGTCGCGGTGACCGTCGTCCGCGCTCGCGACGATTTCGAAGTCGTTCGCGCCGAACGACTGGGCTCCGACGCGGGTCGCCGTCCCGAGCACGTACACCTGTTCGCCCGCCTCGATGGTGTGTTGCGTGTAGCGTCGGTCCCCGACCTGCTGGCCGAAATCCAGCGCCTTGATGAACGCCTCACTCGGCCCGCCGGGCGTCGAGTCCATCGCGAGAAACTCCCGTATCGGGTCCGGCAGCGGCTCGTCGACGCCGATTTCCCGCTCCCACCGGCCGGCGGGGTCGAACTCCAGGGTCGCATCCTCCGGGCGCACGAGCACGCGGTCGGTTCCGTCGTCCAGATAAAACGCCGTCGCGTACGACCCCGATCCCTCCGTGCGCCACGAGGAGTGTTTCCCCGACTCTTCCCACTCCTCGATTTCCCACGAGGCCGCGACGACCTCGTCGTCGGTGAAGGGCGCGGGAAACAGTCCGTCGTCCGTCGCCTCGCTTTCGCCCACGACCTCGACCGGTCCCGGAGTGAGTTGGAGAAGCTCGGTCGTCTCGGTCGACTCGATGAGATTTCGCGTCGCGCGCGTCTGCCAGCCCGAGTAACAGAGGTAGCCACCGATACCAACGCCGAGGACGCCGAGAATCAGGAGGAGCGGATTCACCGCGGGTCACCGTCGTGCATACGCCGACTGCTCGTGGCACTCAGTTGAATCTTGACACTCGCCTAGCCGATGCGCGTCCCCGGCCGCTCGCCGGCGAGGAAGGGACCGACACCCGCGGCGTCGAAGATGTACGCCGGCGAGTCGAGCGCGAGCAGCTCCCGCACCTTCGCCGCCATCCCGCCGGTCACGTCCGTCGACTCGCTCCCGCCGAGGACGTGGGCCACGTCGTCGAACGCCTCGATGGTCGGAATGACGTTCTCCTCGTTGTCGAGGACGCCCGGTACGGCAGAACAGAGGCCGACACGCTCTGCCCCCAGTGATTCGGCCAGTGAGACGACCAGTTCATCGCCCGAGAGGATGGTCACGCCCTCACCAGCGTGGGCGACCACGTCGCCGTGGAGCACGGGGACGAAGCCCGAATCGAGCATCGTCTCGACACTCGCGGTCGGGAGCGTGAGGTCGCCGTCGGTGTCGCGTGCGGCCACCGAGAGCGGGTGGACGGGGACGGCAGGCACGCCGGCGTCAGCGAGCGCCGCGACCACGGCGTCGTTGAGGGTTCGCATCGCGTTCGTGATATCGCGGGCCGCCTGCGCGTCGCGGCTCCCGTCGGTCCGGGAGATACCGTGTCGGCTAGCGTGGTGGTGGCCGAAGCTCCCGCCGCCGTGGACGACGACGAGCGGGTCGTCGAACGCAGCGATGTCGGCAGCGAGTCGCGCCAGTGACTCGGTCGCGACGGTCTCTGGTTCGTCCTTGTCGGTGACGACGCTCCCCCCGAGCTTGAGAATCGTCGGGCTACTCACGGCGAACGCCCTCCGTGTCGAGTTCGGCGCGGAACGCCGTCTCGCAGGCCGTCGTGTACTCGAGGGCGGTCAGGGTTGCGTCGCTCTCGTCGAGCGCGACGACACAGCCGCCACCGCCGGCTCCCGTCAGCTTCGCCCCCATCGCCCCCGCGCCGCGGGCACCCCACACCATCGCGTCCAGCGACCGCGCCGAAACGCCGAGCGCGGAGAGCAACCCGTGGTTGAAGTCCATCAGTTCACCGATCCGGGCGACGTCGTCGTCGCGGAGCGCGCGCTCGCCTTCTCGCACGAGGTCGCCGATCGACGCGACGGTGTCGGCGGCGAACTCGTACTGCTCGCGGAGGTCGCGCACGCCGGCGACGAGCTCGCCGGTGTTGCCGGCACCACCGTCGTAGCCGACGACGAACGGGAGGTCCGGCGGGTCCGGCAGTCGCTTGCAGTCGTCGCCCTCGACGCGGACGGCCCCGCCCATCGCCGAGCAGAAGGTGTCGGCCCGCGAGGCCTGCCCCTCCTGCACCTCGTGTTCGACGCGGTAGGCGCGGTCGGCAAGTTCGGTCGCCGAGAGTTCGACGCCGAGTTCACGCGTCGCGGCGTCGATGCCGGCGACGGCGACGGCGGCCGACGACCCGAGTCCCGCACCGAGCGGGATATCCGACTCGATAGTAACGGAGAAGCCGGCGTCGGGCGCGTCCGCGGCGTCGCGCGCCTGTGCGACCGCGCCGTCGACGTACCCCGTCGCGGCCGCCACGAGGTCGCCGGGGACGTTCACGTCGGCGTCGTCCGGGTCGTCGCCGTAGGTGACGGTGAACCCGTCCAGCGAGAGGTCCTCCGCCTCGACGCGGATGCGGTCGTCGTCGCGTTCCTCGACGGTGACGCGCGCTCGCCGACCGACGGCACACGGCACCGCCGGCTCCCCGTAGACGACGGCGTGCTCCCCGAACAGATACACCTTGCCGGGAGCACTCGATGTTGTCATATCTCGTCGTGACTCCGCGCTCGGGTTAAGTGTGTTCGATACGCGCTGGAACAGGACTAAGCCGCCGCCGCCGTAACTGTCGCCGTGTCCGTCCTCGATGCCCGCCGCCATCTCGACCGCACCCTCTCGGAGCTGGCCGCCGAGTACGGGAATGTCGACGTGGTCGGTGAACGCCGCGAGGTCGAGCCAGACGTGTACGACCGCCTGCGTGAACGCGCGGCCGCCTTCGACGGGCCCGGGGGCGCAGGTGCGTGGGTTCGTGACCCCGACGGTCGCGTTCTGCTGGTCGACACCGACGAGGGGTGGGCCGAGCCGGCAGCCACCTGCCGTCCCGGACAGGAGTACGTCGAGTGTGCAGAGACCGCGGTCCGCGAGTACGGACTGAACGTCTCGCTCACCGGCTTGTCCCACATCCACGTCCGGTATCTCAGCGACTGGACCGACCGCGACCCGCTGCCGCAGCCGTTCGCCGTCTTCTCGGCGCGAGCGACGGGGACGCCGACAGACGGGGCAGCGTGGCACGCGACGCTTCCCGATGACCTGCTGTACGCGTATCTGCAGGAGCTACCGCTGTCGGGCGCGAGAAAGTAGAAACGCGGCCTTACAGTTCGGTCTCGAAGTCTTCGAGCGCGTACGTCGGCTCCGCGCCGCGCTTGTCGAGCGTCTCGTTGGCGAGCAGCCAGTAGACGACCGACAGCGCCTTTCGACCCTTGTTGTTCGTCGGGACGACGAGGTCGACGTTCGAGGTCGTGTTGTTGGAGTCGCACATCGCGATGACCGGGATACCGACGGTGATTGCCTCCTTCACTGCCTGGGCGTCACCGATGGGGTCGGTCACCACGACCACGTCCGGCTCGATGTAGCCGTCGTAGTCGGGGTTGGTCAGGGTGCCGGGGATGAAGCGGCCGGTGCGGGCGCGTGCGCCCACGGCCTCGGCGAACTTCTCGGCCGGGAAGCGACCGTACTGGCGCGAGGAGGCGACCAGAATCTGCTCCGGCTCGTAGTTCGAGAGGAACGACGCCGCGGTGCGGATGCGGCTGTCGGTCTGGGACACGTCGAGCACGTACAGCCCGTCCGTGCGGACCCGGTGGATGAACCGCTCCATCGACTTGGTCTTCTGCTGGGTCCCGATGTGGGCACCAGCAGCCAGGTAATCCTCGACGGGGATGAGGAGGTCTGCCTCGTCGTCCGGCATGACGTCCTCGTCCAGCATCGGTGTCTCGTCGCTCGATTCGTCTGTGTCATCAGTCTCGGCGACCGGCTCCGGGTCCTCGGACGGAACGGCACCGGTCTCGCCGGTGGGCTCCTCCTCGACCTCGGATTCGGCCGCTTCGAGACCTTCGTCGTTGTCGCTCATGCGTTTGCCTCGATTCGGATTAGTTCGTTCAGCTTGGCGGTTCGCTCACCGCCGACCGCGCCCGTCTTGATGAACGGGGCGTCGGTCGCGACGGCGAGGTGTGCAATCGTCGTGTCCTCCGTCTCTCCGCTCCGGTGGGAGACGACGGCGTCGTAGCCGTTCTCACGGGCGAGTTCGATCGCGTCGAACGCGTCCGAGAGCGTGCCAATCTGGTTCGGCTTGACGAGAATCGAGTTTGCCGCACCGGCCTCGATACCCGCCGCGAGCCGCTCCGTGTTGGTGACGAACAGGTCATCACCACAGACCAGCGTCTCGTCGGAGACGCGGTCGGTCAGTTCGGCAAAGCCCTCGTAGTCGTCTTCGTCCAGCGGGTCCTCGATGTACGCGAGGTCGTAGTCGCTCGCCAGTCCGGCGATGTGCTCGATCTGTTCGTCTGGCGTGCGCGTCGTGTCCGCGTAGACGTACTGCTCGCCGTCGAACAGTTCGCTCGCGGCCACGTCGAGCCCCATGCGAATCTCGAAGCCGACCTCGTCCTCGACGGACTCGATGGCGGCCGAGACGATGGCGAACGCCTCCTCGTCGGTGATCGACGGGGCCCACGCCCCCTCGTCCCCCTTCGCTGCGGGGATGTCACGCTCGGCGAGCAGGTCGGCGACCGCCTCGTGGACGGCCGCGTTCGCGAACACCGCATCCGTCACGCTGGGTGCGCCGACGGGTGCGGCGAGGAATTCCTGGATGTCCGTCGCGTCGGCGGCGTGTTCACCGCCACCGACGACGTTCCCGAGCGGCGTCGGGAAGCCGTCGCCGCGGAACGCACCACCGAGGTGCTGGTACAGCGGCGCGCCGAGCATGTCGGCCCCCGCCTTCGCTGCGGCCATCGAGACGGCGACGGCGACGTTGGCTCCGATGCCGGAGAAGTCGTCCGTGCCGTCCGCGCCGTGGAGCGTCCGGTCGACCGTCCGCTGGTCGCCGGCGTACACCTGTCCCTCGATACGCGGGACGGCGCGCTCGCGAGCGTTCGCGATTGCCTCCTCGGCCGGGAGTTCGACGGCCTCGTACTCGCCGGTCGAGGCTCCGGACGGAGCCGCCGCGCGACCGAAGCCGCCGGACTCGGTCCGGACCTCGGCTTCGACCGTCGGATTCCCCCGCGAGTCGAGTATCTCTCGCAGCCGCACCTCGGTGATGAGCGTCACGTCTCGTCACCTCGCCGCACGGTGAACGGAAGCACACCGGCGTCGTACTCCTCGGCCGCGATGAGGATCGGCTCGGTCTGGTTCGTGTCCACGAGCACGGGCGCACCGTAGCTCACCTGCAGGGCGCGTGCCCCGAGGAGTCGGGCCTTCTCGTATCGGTTGTCGGTTTTCATTGGTATGGAGCAACGATGTCGACGAGGTCTTTGTGCGAGACGAGCATGCGTCGACAGCAGGCGCGGTCCACGCCGAGCTCGTCGAGCACCTGTTTGGGGTTCTCGTCGCCCTCGCGGGAGCGCTCTTTGAACTCCTCCCAGTGCTCACCGACGACCTTGCCGCACGTGAAACACCGAACTGGAACCATCATGTGTGAATCACCTAGCGGTAGGACTTCTGGTAGCGAGCCCGCGCACCGGGACCGCCCCACTTCTTCGATTCGGACTGCCGCACGTCGTTGACCAGCAGCGAGCGGTCGAACGAGAGGTACGCGTCGCGAAGTTCGGCGTCGTTGTTGTGCTGGACCAGCCCGCGCGCGATGGCTGTCCGGGCGGCGTCTGCCTGCCCGGCGAAGCCGCCGCCGCTGATTTCGACGTCGATGTCGATATCCTCACGGAGGTCGGCCTCCGCGATGCGGAACGGTTCGAGCATCTTCAGCCGGGACTGCTCCGGTTCGACCAACTCGACCGGCTGGCTGTTGATGCGCACCTTACCAGTGCCGTCGCTGACGGTCGCCCGTGCGACGGCGGTCTTCTTCTTGCCGGATGTGTTCGTTACCATGTGACGTTTGCACCAAGTTCCTCGGACACCTCGGCGAGCGAGGTGAATTTGATGTTCGACAGTCGGTCGAGCGACGTGCCCTCGAGCACCTCACCCTCCTCGTCGTGCGGATTCCCGACGTAGACGCGGACGTTCTCGAACGCCTCGCGGCCGTTCGTCGTCTTGTACGGGAGCATGCCGCGCACGGCTCGCTTGAAGATGCGGTCCGGGCGCTTCGGGTAGTAGGGGCCGCTGTCGGAGCCGACCTCCGCGCGCGTGCGGTACACGTCCATCGTGGCCTCTTCGTTCCCCGTGATGACGGCGCGTTCGGCGTTGACGATAGCCACGCGGTCACCGTCGAGGGCCTGCTGTGCGACGTTGGACGCGACGCGACCGACGATGCAGTCGCGGGCGTCGACGACGAGATCTGCGTCGAACTCTGCTGTGTTCATCGAATCACCCGAACGTCGTTGCCGTCTGGGTTGTTCTCGAGCGCTTCCTCAAGTGTCTGGGTCTCACCAGCGGCCTCGATCTTCGTCTCGGCGGAGCCGGAGAAGTCGACGGCGGCGACGGTGACGTCCTTGCGGAGCGCACCGGAGCCGAGCACCTTGCCCGGCACGAGTACCGTCTCGTCCTCGCGGGCGTACCGCTCGATACGACCGAGGTTGACCTCCGCGTGGGTGCGCCGGGGCTTTTCCAGCCGCTCGGCGAGGTCTGCCCACACGTCTCCACCGCCGTTGCGGGCGGTCGATTTGAGGTCGGCGATGAGACTATCAAGTCTCGGATTTGTCTTACTCATTCGGTATCACTCTCCATCTGGTAGGAAAATGGATGCAGGGAGCAGGATTCGAACCTGCGAACGTCTACACGACAGCGCCCTGAACGCTGCGCCTTTGGCCTGACTTGGCTATCCCTGCAGGCAGACGACCGTACCACACGCCCGTACGTAACCCCTTCGGTGTCGCCGCCGCTGACAGAGCCAGCGGACGCGACCGAAGTGTGGGCGTGTGTGGTCATCTTACAGTTGGACTGCGGATTCCAGTTCGTCCGCGCGAGCGCGGAGTGTGCCGACGGCCTCGGTCACGAGCTCGTCGACGCTCATCGACCCGTCCGTCTCCACCTCGAAGACGAACGCGTTCGGCACGTCGTGGACCTCGATCTCCTTGCCGTCGTAGCGGTTCGTCAGGTCGTTGTCGAACGCCTCGGCGGGGATGAGTTCACCATCCTCCTCGATGACGCCGCGCACGACCTGCGGCTCTTCGTCCTCGAACTCGCCGCGGTCGCCGACGACCTCCACGCGCTGGAGATGTCGGTAACCGACGGCCACGCCGCCCTGGTGTTTGGCGTGGGACTTTCCGGTGTCGAGGACGGCGTCGGCTTCGACTTCGAGCCGCTGGTCCTCCTTCAGTTCGATAATGGGGATGCCGTCGGTGGCAGGCTCGACGAGTCCGTCGCTCGACACGAGGTCGCCCGAGTAGGCCGTGTCCGGCCCCTCGACGTCGATGGCGAGCGTGACGACATCGTCCTCGTCGAACTCGCTCGGGGGCGTGGTCAGCGGGACCATCCCGAGTCGGTGGGCGATCTGCTCGTCGAACATCACCGACGAGTTCTCGACGACCCGCACTTCGTCGATCGAGAGCGTCGGCACGTCGGCCACCATCGCACGGCGGATACCGTTGGCGAACGCCGGTTCGATATTGCGCACGAGGAACCGCGCCTCGGTGTCGCCCCGCTCGATGAACTCTACGGCGTACTCCTCGCTCATCTCAGAACCCTGCGTTCTTCGGTGCGCGCGTTCCGTCGTGCGGAATCGGAGTTACGTCCTCGATGCGACCGATTTCGAGCCCTGCGCGTGCGAGCGCACGAATCGTCGCCTGCGCGCCGGGGCCCGGAGACTTGTTGAGGTTCCCACCGGGGCCGCGCACGCGGACGTGCAGTCCGGTGATGCCGGCCTCCTGGATGTCGTCGGCGACCGCCTCGGCCATCTGCATGGCCGCGTACGGCGACGCCTCGTCGCGGTTTTGTTTCACGACCGTCCCACCGGATGATTTCACGATGGTCTCCGCGCCGGTCACGTCCGTTACTGTGATGATCGTGTTGTTGAACGAGGCGTACACGTGTGCGACGCCCCATTTCTCGTCACTCATTCTTGGTCACCTCCTGCACGCTCGGGGTGCAGGTCGTCTGCGAGCGGACTCCGCTCCTCGTACTCGAGGTCGTCCGATGCGCCGGATTCGACTTTCATCGACGGCGTGGAAACGCGTGCGCCGTCGAGCGTGATGTGGCCGTGGTTGATGAACTGCCGCGCCTGGTTCGGCGTGTTCGCCAGTCCAGAGCGGTAGACGACCGTCTGGAGCCGTCGTTCGAGCACGTCGGTCAGGTCGAGCGACAGCACGTCGTCGAGGCTCTCGTTCTCGTCGAGGATGCCGTAGCGCTTGAGCCGGGCGAGGAACTCCGCGCCCGCCTCGGCGGCAACTTCGGCGTCGCCCTGTGCGTCGCCGAGCAGGTCACGCGCCTCCTGTCGGTAGCTGCGAAGCTCGGACTGTGCCCGCCACAGTTCCTCCTTGTTCTTCAGCCCGTAGGTTTCGAGGGTGCGCGCCTCGTCGTCGATGCGCTCGCCCTGGAACGGGTGGTTCGGCGTCTCGTAGAACTTCGTGTTCGAACCGAGGGGCATTACTCTTCACCTCCCTCGGCTTCCTCAGCCTGCTGTTCCTTGATTGCCTCGACGTTCACACCGATGGTCCCCTCGGTACGACCGGTGGACTTGGTGCGCTGTCCGCGGACCTTCTGGCCGCGTTTGTGTCGAACGCCACGGTACGAATCGATCATCTTCATGCGGTTGATGTCGCGTCGACGCGTCATCTCGAGGTCGTTGCCGAACTCGTGGGTCGACTCGCCGGTGAAGTAGTGGTCCTGGTGGTTGACCATCCACTCGGGAATCTCGTCGGCGAGATTCTCGACGGTCTCGACGACGCGTGCGATGACGTCCTCGTCGAGCGAGCCGAAGACCGAGTCGCGGTCGACGTCTGCCTTGGCTGCGACAATGCGGGCCGTTCGCTGGCCGATTCCGTTCAACTCCATCAGTGACCGCTCGACGCTCTTCGTCCCGTCGAGGTCGGTCTGGCCGATGCGGACGAAGTACTGAATGTCCTCGTCTTCCTCGGCGTCTGTGTCTGGTTCTTCCGCGCTCATATCTGTGATTATCGGGTGGGTGAGCGTTGCGGCGGGGATTCGAACCCCGGGGGCATTACGCCACTGAGTTAGCAACCCAGCGCCTTGGGCCACTTGGCTACCGCAACACGCGGTCGTGTATCTTCGCCCAGCAGACCTGGACTCGGGGCCTCGGCCCCTGCATCGAGTGCGTGTGTAGGAACTCGGCTTGCCCACTTAAGCATCACGAACCGAACGCCGGTGTGCCACCGCTGATCACGCCGCCGTCGCCGGCTGCCACGCCCCCTCAGTCGGGAGCGGCCGAGGACAGCCGGCGAGCGACCCTGTCACCGAGGCAGTACAGCCCGCAGGTCGCCCGTTCTCTAGGGTGAACAGCCGATGGCCGTGGTCGTCCGGAAACAGCCCCGGCGGATTCGATCCAGAGAACGACACGCCAACGCGGTACTGGACACCTGGCCGACAGTCGCTCGCCGTCGAATTCGCCGACGTGGAACGGATTTGCAACACGAATGTCGAACGGTCGCTACCCTGCTCGGATACTCTGTCGACGCGCGCCGACAGGCTCGCGTCCTTGTTGTCGGTCGCAATCGTTCCGACGGATTCGTACCCCGGCCCGCCGCCCAGACTGCTTCGGCTGTAGTCGGTCAATTCGTCCAGACACCCGCGGTCGAGTATCTCGAACTCGGTGACCTGTGCCTGCTGTGGCCCTGTGTGATTGCTGAATCCGGGGAGCGCGTTCACCGGAACAGCCGTCAGAAGCAGTCCGACGACGACACCGGCCACGAGGAACTGGACTCTGGAAGACATCTATCCAGAGCGAGAATGCGCGACTATTAGTGATTCTGGTCCGACACGAGCATTCAAATCGGAAGCCGAGGCCACCACCGACATGAGTTGACGAGCAGCCCGGACCGGTCACGGCGGGAGCGCGGGCAACCGCGGCGGCAGCAACCGTGTGACGCGCCGGTTCGGAACGCAGATGCGTCGCCTGTTCGCTACGACGGACACTCTCGAGTCAATCGCGCGCCAGCGTGCCTCGGTCTTTGATCTCGAAGATCGTTTTCACGTTCCGGTACACGTCCTGCGGGTCGGTGTCTTCCTCCTCGTCGTAGAGGTCTGAGACGCGATAGAGAATCGCCGCGAGCTGTTCGGACTCGGAGCTATCCCCCCGCACGTCCTCGGCGACCTCACGCAGGAGTTCGCGGTACTCGTCGGCGTCGCTCATCGGTTCGCGGTGCGCTGGCGGTGGACGATTCCCTGCATGTCGGCCGTCTCGCGGACGAACTTGCGGAACGCCGCTCCCGTGTCGCTCTCGTCGTCCAGCACGACCGGCTGTCCCGTGTCGCCACCCTCGCGCACGTCGGGGTCGAGGGGGAGCTCACCGAGGAACGGCAGGTCGTTCTCGTCGGCGAACCGCTGGCCGCCGCCGGAGCCGAAGATATCGTGGACGTTCCCGCAGTCGGGACACTTGAACCCGGACATGTTCTCCACGATACCGAGCACAGGGGTGTCGTGCTTGCCGAACATGCGCAGCCCCTTGCGCGCGTCGTCGAGCGCCACCTCCTGTGGCGTCGTCACGATTACCGACCCCGAGATCGGTACCGACTGGAGCAGCGTGAGCTGTGTGTCGCCCGTCCCGGGCGGAAGGTCGACGACCATGTAGTCGAGTCGCCCCCACTCCACGTCCTCAACGAGTTGGGTGATGAGCTTGTGAATCATCGGGCCGCGCCAGATGACGGGGTCGTCCTCGCCGACAAGGAAGGCCATGCTCATCAGCTTCATGCCGAAGCGTTCGGGCGGGACGATGGTCTCGTCCGGCGTCGCCTGCGGTCGCTCGTCGCTCTCGACCATCCGCGGGACGTTCGGGCCGTACACGTCGGCGTCGAACAGCCCGACGCTCGCACCCATGTCCGCGAGGCCGGCCGCGAGGTTGACGGCGACGGTCGACTTTCCGACGCCACCCTTACCGGAGGAGACTGCGATGACGTTCTCGACGCCCGGAAGCACCTCCTCGTCGGGGTCGAGTCCCCGGTCGACGTTGGCCGCAAGCTCGACGTCGAGTCCCTCGGCTTCGAGCAGTTCACGCACCTCGTCTGCGATGTCGGTCTCGACGGGCGAGTACGGTGCCCCGAGCGCAAGGTCGACGGTCACGGCGTCGCCGTCGAGTTCGATGCTGTTGACCAGTCCCAACGAGACGATATCGTCGCCCAGCGCTGGGTCCTCGACTCCGCGCAGGATGTCACGGACCCGCTCCTCGTTCATACTCCGGGTAGCCGTCACCACCGAATAAGAATTGTGTCACGCCACCCGACCGAGGAGACTGCTTTTGGCCACGCCCCGAGAGATACGAGACGATGGGCCCATTGCCTCGGCGCGGAACGGTGGCGGGACATCCGTACGTGAGCTACGGAACCGGCCCGCCGCTGCTCGTCGTTCCGGGCGTGAACGACCCCCTCCTTCCGGCCGGCAGCCGGGCGTGGTTCGACGGCGTGCTATCCGGCTACTGCTACCGACAGGCGAGGGCGTGTGCAGCAGCCGGTGTCCCGCGGACGGTGTGGTACGTCTCGCGTCCGGCCGCGAGCGGAGCAGCGACGGCAGCGGCGATGGCCGACGGCTACCGAGCTGTCCTCGATGAGCTTGGGCCGGTCGACCTGCTCGGCGTCTCAATGGGCGGCTTCGTCGCGCTCGAACTCGCACGCGGCGACGACCGGGTTCGGTCGGTCACCCTGGCATTGGCCGCGGCTCGCCTCTCCAGACACGGACGGGAGTCACTGGAAACGTGGGACGCGTGGGCCCGCGGTGGGCAGTGGGCGAAGGTGTACCGCGCCGGACTCGCCGCCGTCACCAGCGGCTGGTGGAGTCGGCTGACGGCACCGGCTATTCGGCCCTTCGAGCGGCTCCGCGACCACCCGACCGAAGCGTTTCGGCGCTCGCTCGCCGTCGCAACGAGGTTTGACGCGATGCCGTGGCTCTCCGAGCTATCGGTGCCGAGTCTGGTCGTCGGGGGCACCGCCGACCCGTTCTTCACGACGACGGCGTTTGCGACCACCGCAGACGCGCTCGGGGGTCGGTACGAACGGCTCAACGGCTGGGGACACGACGTGTTGATAGACGACGGCCGGCGCGTCGACGAGCCGATAGCACGGTTCCTCAGTCGATGCGAGAGCGCGTGAGCGTCGCCGTCCACGACGCCGGCGCGCACCCGAATGAACAACGGGGGTAGATTGCGAACCACGGTCGTATCCTCCCGGTTGTAGTAGCGTGGAGTCGCCGGAAATCGCGGGCAGAGAGCCTCGCGGACGCGAAGCCGACTCCCCGGCTGACGACCACCACCAACGCTTTTGGCCGATTCGAGTGACGTTCGACCATGGACCTCTCCGGCCGGCCCGAGCGTGCGCTTGCGGGCCTTTCAGTTTGTGCGCTGGGTGCCGGTCTCGTCACCGTTCCCGTGCTCGACATGTACGAAGACGTCACCGTCGGGGGGAAGCCGATCTACTCGACCGTTATCGAGAACTCGATTGGGCTGTTTCTCGCCTTGCTACTCGTCGCCGGCGGCTTCTGGATCGCCTCCCGAGACTGGGAGTTCCGCTACGTCCGTCGGATGATCGTCTGGACGTGGGGTATCGCCGCCGGCTTCGGCTTCGTGTTCACGTGGGTGCTCGGCATCCAAATCGGGCTTCAGGGAGAGTACAAACCGATAATCATCGCGCTGGACGCGATTCTGCTGGGGAGCGTCGTCGCCTTCGGCGTCGGCGTCTTCGACGTGCGCCGAGAGCAGGGCAAACAGCGTGCGGACAGAGAGCAAAACCGGGCGGCCGCGCTGTTCGAAAACACCGCAGACGACGTTGCTGCGCTCCGCGTCTCGCCCGAACGGGTCGTCACGCTCTCGACGAACAGCGTCTTCGACGACAACTTCGACGACGCCGCGGCCGTCTTCGAGGAGGTGATTCGGGCGGCCGGAATGGAGTCCCGCACCGCGTTCATCGAGTACATCGTCGCCGGCGAGCCGTTCGAAGTGGAAGTGACCCTCGACGACCGCGGGGAACAGCGTGACTTCATCGCGCAGGTGACGCCGTACGACGAGACCGACGGCAACGTCGCAGAGCTGTTTCTCGTGTTGACTGACGTGACAGAGCAAAAACAGCTCGCTCGCGAGCGGGTCGCTCGCAGCCGCATCGAACAGCTCCACCAGTCGGCCTCGGAGATGGCGAATGCGCCCGACGACGACGAGGCGTTCGACCTCGCGATGAGCGCGGCAGAGCAGTCGCTCCACTTCGACAGCGCCGTCCTCTGCATCGACGACGAGCCGGTACGGACCAGCGGGACGGACGGGCTGCTCGACGAGGCTGCGGCCGACAGGATTGCGCTCGACGAACAGCCGCTCGTCGTGCGGGACGGCGGGTTGTCGGTGACGCGGCGAGACGACGAGGAGATACTGACGATTCCAATCGGTGGCCAGGGGCTGTTGCAGGCGAGCAAGCGCGGCGAGAGCTTCGAGGAGAGTCAAATACGGGCCGGTGAGCTGTTGACGACGCATCTGCGCGAGACCTTACGACGGCTCGAGCGCGAACAGACCATCCGGGAGGAGCGTGAACGCATGGAGTTTCTCAACCGCATCCTCCGTCACGACCTCCTCAACGGGATGAACGTCGTCCGGATGCAGGGGCAGTTCCTCGAATCGAGCGTCGACGACGACGACCGCGAGCGCGTCGAGACGATTATCGACCGCGTCGACTCGATGACCGACCTCGTTAACACGATGCGCTCGTTCATGAAGGCGGTCATCGAGGGGAACGAACACGAGCTGTTCGCGATGCCGCTGGACGAGGAGCTGACCGACGCCATCGAGGATGCCCGCGAGGCCCACCCCACGGCCGTCTTCGAGGTCGACGGCGTCTTCCCCCCCGTCGAGGTGTTGGCCGACGACCTCATCTCCGAGCTGTTCCACAACCTGTTGACCAACGCCGTCGAGCACAACGACGCCGACGAGCCGCTCGTCCGCATCACCACCGAGACGACCGCAGACAGCGTGCTCGTCCGTATCGCGGACAACGGTCCCGGTATCCCCGAGGGGATGCGCTCGCGCGTGCTGGAGAAAGGGGAGAAGGGAGCAGAAAGCGAGGGAACTGGGCTCGGACTCTACCTGTGTGAGGAGATAATCAGCACGTACGACGGGGAGATGCGCGTCAACGAAAGCGAGCTCGGTGGTGCGGAGTTCGAGTTGGAGCTGCCCCGCGCCGACGCCGAGTAAGCCGCGATTACTCGTACGCGTCCGGGTAGGCGTTCGCCAGCAGTTCGGGCTGGCTCGTGAGTCGCTCCCGGACCGGGTCGATGACCGCGGAGATTGCCGCCGCCGCCCCCGGCTTCAGGTCGGCGGGGTGAAGCTCACCGGAGACGTAGTCGCGTTCCAGTTCGTCGTACGTTTCGTAGACGAGATTCCCGCCGTACTCCTCGGGGCGTTCGACCGTGAGCGTCTCGCCGCGCTCGTCGAACACCGGGAAGACGAGGTACTCGAGGTATTCGAGAACGCCGTTGTCCTCGACTTCGCCTTGTGGACAGTAGGCCCCCTGAATCTTCTCGTCGACCTCGTCGGGCGAGTCGGTGAGGTTCACCTTCGAGGTGGCGTCGGAGGCCGACATCTTCCCGCCGGTCAGTCCCGAGAGCAGGGGCGCGAAGACGCAGGCCGGCTTCTCGTCCTCGTCGAACAGTTCGCGAGAAAGCATGTAGATGCCCCGCTGGTCGATACCGCCGTAGGCGATGTCGGCATCGAGCGCGAGCACGTCGAGACTCTGCATCAGGGTGTACACCAGGCCGCCGAGCTTGGGGTTGTCGGACTGGCGGACGACCTCGCTGCCAGCGCGTTTCGCCCGCGAGATGGTGGTGTCGGCGATGAGCCGGTAGAGCTCGAGCGTGTACGGCTCTTCGAGCTGGTAGTCGGTGCCGCGGACGAACTCCACGTCGTCGGGGTCGCCGCCGGCGGCCTCGATCATGCCGCGGATGGCCTCCTCGTAGTAGGTCGAGCGGGCCTCCAGTAGCTCGAAGGGGGATTTCTCGTCGTCGAGGTGGGCGTGGAGGTCGGCGACGAGGACGGTCACCTCGAGTCCGGCGGCGACGAAGTCGGCGAGCTTGCGCATCGTCGTGAAGTGGCCGATGTGCATCTCGCCGGTCGGCGCGTAGCCGATGTACGCGTGGGGGTTCTCGCGTTCTTGCAGCAGCGTCTCGATTTCTTCCTCGGTGACGGTTTCCTCGGTGTACCGCGTAATCAGGTCCGTGCGGTCGCGGGCGTTCATGCTCGCAGTTTCGGGGTGAGGTGGATAAAACGTCTGTTGTCGCGTGCGACACCCCGAACCGGAAGGGGTAACTCGGAGCCACTACATCTGGAGGTATGGAGATGCGTACGGAGCGACGGGGACGCGCTCGGGGGCGGAACTGATGGTCGGTCCCATCAGCTCCGAGGAGCGCGACTCCTTCGCGTTCCGCGTGAAGGCCGGACTGACTGCGATTGTTGCACTTTCTGCGGGGCTCATCGCGGTGCAGGCGGAGGCGTCGCCGCTGGCGATTCTCGTCGTCACCCTCGCCGGTGGCGTCATCGGCGCGCCGCTCATCTGGCTCGCGATTCCCGGCTCTGGCGGGAGGGAACAGCGCGACCCCCCGGACCGGGAGTTCCGGAAGTAGCCGCCGACAAGCGGACCCTTGATTAGCGCTCACACACGAACAGCAGTATGACTCGCGCAGCAGTCGTCGGCGCCGGCATGACCAAGTTCGGCGTCCACGACACACCCCTACAGGAACTGTTCGGCGAGGCAGCCTTCGGCGCGCTCGATGACGCGGGCGTGACGACCGACGACCTCGATGCGCTCTACTTCGGGAACGCGATGAGCGGACAGGCCGAAAACGAGACGCACCTCGGCCCGCGCGTCGCCAGCCACATCGGCGCGGCCGGACTCGAAGTCCAGCGGTTCGAGGACGCCTGTGCCACCTCGGCAAACGCGTTCAAAAACGCCGTCCGGGCGGTCGACGCCGGCGTCCACGACGTCGTGCTCGTCGGCGGCGTCGAGCGGTGTACGCCCGAGACCGGAAAGGACACTCCGGCGATGACGCGCATCTTCGCGTCCGCCTCCCACCGCCAGTACGAGCAGCCGACCGGGCTGACGTTCCCGAGCGTCTTCGCCCTCCTGACGAAACGCCACATGCACGAGCACGGGACGACCGAGGAGGACCTCGCGGCCGTCGCCGTCAAGAACCACGCGAACGGTCGGCTGAACCCCCGCGCCCACTTCGGGAAGGAGACGAGCGTGGAGGAGGTGCTCGACGGTCCCGTGGTGGCGGACCCGTTCCGCCTGATGGACTGTTGTCCCTTCTCCGACGGCGCGAGCGCGGTCGTCGTCGTGAGCGACGACCTCGCTGACTCCTTCGACGCGCCCGTCGACGTGACCGGCGTCGGCCACGCGACCGACGTGGTGCCGATTGCCGACAAGGCCGACCTGCCCGCGACACAGGCCGCCCGCGACGCCGCGACCGAAGCGTACGCGCAGGCCGGCATCGAGGCGGACGACGCCGACTTCGCGGAGGTCCACGACTGTTTCACCGGCGCGGAGATTCTCGCCAGCGAGGCCATCGGCTTCGCCCCCGAGGGTGAGGGTGGGACCTACGCGGCCGAGGGCCGCACCGCGCTGGACGGCGACCGACCCATCAATCCGTCGGGTGGCCTGAAGGCGAAGGGCCACCCCATCGGCGCGACGGGGACGGCCCAAATCGTCGAGTTGACCGAACAGATTCGCGGCACGGTCGGCGAGCGACAGGTCAGCGACGCGAACGTCGGCGTCGCGCACAACCTCGGCGGAGACTCTGCGACCACCGTCGTCAGCGTCCTGGAGGGTCGCGCATGAACCTGACGTACGACGAGTGGGCCGCGGCGGTTCGCGAGGGCGAACTGCTCGGTCTCTCTTGTGACGCGTGTGACCACACGAACGGCGTGCCGACGGGCGCGTGTCCCCACTGCGGGAACCGCGACCTCACTCGGGTGTCGCTCCCGACGGACGGCGTCGTCCACTCGGAGACGACCATTCAGGTGCCGCCGGAAGGGTTCGAGGAGCGCGGCTATCAGGTCGCGGTTATCGAACTCGGCGACGCGAAGGTGATGGGACGCATCGACGGGGACAGCGAGCGCGTCGCTATCGGCGACGAGGTTGTGCTGTCGGGCGTAATAACGGAAGACGACGACCACCCCGCGCCGCTGTTCGCGTCGGCTTAGGCGAACTGGTCTGCGAGGTAGACGATGATGGGGGCGTCTTCCTCCTCAACGAAGCGAGCGCGCTCCTCGCCGTCGAGTTCGACGACGACCGTCGGAATCAGCTCGATGCCGTACTCCTCGACCAGTTCGCCCGACTTCGAGCCGTCGTCGTTCTTCTCGACGGGGTGGTGGTGAATCTGCTCGTCGGGGATGCCGGCGGCTTCGAGCGCGGCACCGAAGTCCGGAAGCTGTGACCGGCAGTCCTTACACCAGTCGCCGCCCCAGACGCGGATGGTCGGGTCGTCCAGCCCCGCGAACGTTTCGACGGCGTTCTCGTAGGAGGCCGCGTCCCACGTCGGATTCGGCCGCATGGTTTCGAGTTGCATACCGGAGGGAGGGAGGGTCCGGGGCGATTTAGCAGTTGTCGTCCCGCCGGCTCGGGTCGTTCCGGCGGGTGAACACACCTCCACGAATTAACCGTCTGGCACCCCAAATCGAGGTATGCAGGCATTATCGCCGGAACTGCAAGCGTACGCCGAGCGCGTCGAGGAGGTCGCGTCGGAGTTCGAAGACGAGGCGTACACGTGGGAAGGGGACATTCCGTGGGAGAACCTCCAGTTGCTCGCCGACGAGGGGGTGTACTGTCCGTCGATCGACGAGACGTACGGCGGGCAGGGGATGTCGGACCTCGCGTCGGTCGTGTTGACCGAGGCCGTGAGCCGGGCCTGTCCGGACACGGGCTGGTTCGTGTACACCCAGTCGATGGTCGGCCCACGCGCCATCGACCTGTTCGGGAGCGAGTCGGTGAAAGAGCGGTATCTGCCGGGCGTGACCGCTGGCGAGGACCACATCTCCATCGCCATCTCCGAACCCGACGCCGGCTCTGACGTGGGAAACATGACGACGACCGTCGAGGAAGAGGACGGCCGACTCGTCTGTAACGGCGAGAAGATGTGGGTCGGGGGAGTCCCGTTCTCCGACGTGGCCGTCACGTGGGTCCGGTTCCCGGAGGGGCTCGGCTCGGTCGTGCTCCCGCTCGATGACCCCGGCATCGAGGTTGTCGAAGAGTACCGAAACATGGCGGGGTACAGCCAGACTCACTTCAGTATCGACGACGTGGAGATTCCGGCGGACCACGTCCTCACCCGGGGCGAAGACGGCTTCAAACAGCAGTTGGTGTCGCTGAACTGGGAGCGACTCGGCAGTTCGACGCTCGCCATCGGGTGGGCCGCGGCCGCGCTGGAGCAGGCGCTCGCGTACGCGGACGGGCGCGAGCAGTTCGACCAGTCGCTCGACGACTTCCAGGGCATCGAGTGGAAGCTCGCCGAGATGTATCGTCAGTTGGAGACGGCTGCCGGCGTCGTCTACAACACGGCCGCGAGCGCAGACGGCCACGAGAGTGCACCCTCGCGGCTCAAGACCTCGGTCGCGAAGCTCCACGCCTCGCAAATCGCCGAGGAGGTCATCAGCGAGGCGGTCCAGGTCGTCGGCGCACGCGCCTACCAGCAGGGCCACCCGCTGGAGTATCTCTACCGGCTGGCCCGAGGCCGCCGCATCGCGGCCGGCACCGACGAGATGCAGCTGAACACCATCGCGCGGGCGCTGAAGGAAGACGGGGTCCCGAAGGTCTCGGAACGTTAGCGGTCGAAGTCGGGGTCGCGGCCCTCGTTGAACGCCGCGACCGCCTCCGCGTGTTCCGGGTCGGTGACGCACTCCCACTGGTACTCGCTCGCGAGCTGACAGTACTCCTCGAAGGAGCGGGTCGGGTCCACGAGGTCGTTCGTGCGGCGGACGGCCGTCGCGGGCTTGCTCGCGATTTCCCTCGCGAGGTCGGTCGCCGCCTCGAGCGGGTCGGGGCTGGCTTCGACGGCGAGCCCGATGTCGACGGCCGCCTCGGGCGTGATATCGCGGCCGGTGAGCAGATACTCGCGGGCTTTCGCCTCGCCGATGAGCCGGGGCAACAGCCACGCGCCGCCGTCGCCCGGGATGAGACCGATGTTGACGAATCCCTCCCGGAGGAGCGATTCCTCGCCGACGACCCGGAGGTCACACGCGAGCGCGAAGTCACAGCCAGCCCCGACGGCCGGCCCGTTGACGGCCGCGATGGAGGGCGTCGACAGGCCTCGGAGTTTTCCGACCAGCTGTTGGATGAGCCAGAGGTACGCGCCGTACTCCTCGGGCGACTGGTCGTCCCAGTCGGGCATCTCGGTCGTGTCCGCGCCGGCACAGAAGCCGTCGCCCGCCCCTGTCAGGACGACCGCGTAGGTGTCCTCGTCGTTCCCGGCGCGCCGGACCGCGTCGTTGAGTTCGAGCACCGTCGTCCGGGTGAATGCGTTGTACACCTCCGGGCGGTCGATGGTGATGGTCGTGATGCCGTCGTCCGTCTCGTAGCGAATCTCGTCGTACTCCACACCGGGTGTACGGCTGACGGTCACATATAACGGGCGGCGACCCGCGAGACCGTAGCCCCCTTATCCGTCGCTGGCGAACGTCGGCCAATGAATCGGAGCGTACTCGGCACGGTTGGCTCTCCGCTCGTGCAGGTGGAGTCACCCCCCGGCAGCATCGTCGCCGCGAAGGTGGAGTCGCGCAATCCGGGCGGGAGCGCGAAGGACCGTCCCGCCCTCGCCATGATTGAGGCCGCCGAGCGCGCCGGCGAAATCGAGCCCGGCGACACCATCGTCGAACCCACCTCGGGGAACACGGGCATCGGTATCGCGATGGTCGCCGCGGCGCGCGGCTACGACGCCATCATCGTGATGCCGGGGTCGAAATCCCCCGAACGCCAGCGGATTATGCGGGCCTACGGCGCGCGCCTCGACCTCGTGGACGGGGATATCTCCGACGCGAAAGACCACGCCGACGAGCTGGAGGAGACGGAAGACGCCGTCCAGCTCCGACAGTTCGAAAACGAGGCGAACCCGCGTGCCCACTACGAGACGACGGGCGAGGAGATTCTCGAGCAGGTCGACGGGCGGGAGATTGACGCGCTCGTCGCCGGCGTCGGGACGGGCGGGACGATTTCCGGGGTCGGACGGCGACTCCGCGAGGAGCACCCGGAGATGGATATCATCGCCGTCGAACCCGAGGACAGCGCGGTGCTCTCCGGGCGCGAACCGGTCGGCGACTCGTTTCAGGGGATGGGGCCGGGGTTCGTCTCGCCGAATCTGGACCGCGACCTGCTCGACGGCGTGGAGACGGTCTCGCTGGACGCCGCCGAGGCGGAGGCGCGCCGGCTCGCCCGCGAGGAGGGGCTGCTCGTCGGTCAGTCGTCCGCGGCGTCGAATCTCGCCGCCAAGCGCGTGGCCGAGCGGCTCGCGACCGACGCGGACGTTCCGGGACCGGACACGCAGACGAATCTTCTCGACGGCGAGCCGGAAGCTCCCGAGCGTGAGTTACCCGCGGACGCGCCGCTCATCGTCACGGTGTACTGGGACTCCGGCGAACGGTACATGTCCACGGGGATGTTCGACTAGCGGCGGGCCAGCGCGCGAACGACCAGCTGGAGGATGTGGACGAAGACACCGGCGACGGCGACGTAGAGCCCGATAGCTTGCATCGCCGTGTTCAGCCCGCGGTTCTCGCGAATCTCCCACATCTCGTAGCCGAGCCGGAAGAGGAAGCCGAGGAAGATGGCCACGAAGCCGACCAGCAACACGACGGGGATGAACGAGCCGGCGAGGATGGCGACCAGTCCGACGAGGAACGCGCCCGTCGCGATTTTGCCGTAGTGGTCGAAGTCAGTGTCCGAGCGGGCGTAGACGTAGGTGCCGATGCCGGCAGTCATCGCGACCGTGGCGGCGCCCGTGATACCGAGCGCGAGGAGTCGCACGTCGGCAGCGAGGAAGGAGAGTATCCCGCCGCCGAACAGCCCGAACCCTGCTTCCAGCAGGACGACACCCACCAGCGTGAGCGGCGTCGTGTTGTTCTTGAAGCCGCGCTCGGCGAGCAGTTCGCCGACGGTGATGACGGCTCCGTAGACGAGCGAGCCGACGATTGGCACCGCGAAGACGATGCGGTTGATGCCGGCGAGCGGGGTGAAGGCGACGGCGTACATCAGAATGACGTTCAACGCCATGAGGCCGGTCGCGCCGCCGATTGCCTGCCACTCGCGCGCCGCGAGCAGGAAGCCCTCGTTCGACTGCGTCTCGTAGCTACTCATGGAGTCGTGGAGTCGTCGGATGCCGAAAAGCGTTCGCGTCCCTCTGCAGGCGACAGGTCGAACGCGTCGTGGACGAACGCCATCGTCGCCGCGTCGAAGACGAGTCCGACCGGCGCGAGCACGGCCAGTCCGCCGACGACACCCGGAACGCCGAGATTGACGAACAGCGCGGTCGCCGGCAGCGAGATGATGGCGGTCGCGAGGAGATACCGACCGGCGTACGAGAGTGCCGGCCCGCCAGCGCTCGTGAACTGGTAGCTCCGCACGAGCGCGGTGAGGAGATCTCGGTCGTCGGCCACGACCAGGTGTAACGCGGGATAGAGGAAGTAGCCGCCGGCGAGTATCAAAACGGCGAGAACGATGAGAAACAGCGGGAAGATGAGCGTGAACACCAACGCGGCGAGCACGTAGACCAACACGAGCAGCTGGAAGCCGAACATCGGGGCGAAGTAGCGGCGGGCGTCGGCCAGAAACTGCGGCTGTTCGTCGGCGAGCGCGCGGTGTATCGTCCCGAGGTAGCCCGCGGTGAGCGCGGCCGTTGCGACCATCGAGAGCAGGGCGAAGCCGACCGCGGCGGGACCGAACTGATTGACCGCCGTCCGGACGCCGCCGGCCCCGACTTCGGCGGCGGTATCGGGGAGACTCAGGAACGCCCACCCGCCCGTGACGGGAAACGGGAACGAGAAGGAGACGCCGACGTGGAAGTCGGCGTTGCCGAGCTGGGTGAACTTCTCCGCCGAGAGGAGGGCGACGGCGAACGGGACGACCGCGAGCCACCAGACGCCATCGAGGCTGGCTCGCGCGCGAGCGAGATACGGCTGGAGGGAGACCATACCGGGTCGTGTTCGTCCGCCTACAAGTCAGTTGCTACGCGCCGAACTCGGATTCGGTCACCCGGACGCGAACCGTCTCGTCGACTTCCCGGAGGTCGTAGTCGGGGAGCTCATGGCCGGTGCGGGCGACGAACATCGGCTCGACGAGTTCGCCGTCGTCGACGCCGTACACCTTCAGATACCGGTCGGTCTCCTCGGGCGCTATCTCGTCGTCGCGGACCTGCCGCGCGAGATCGCGCGAGAGCCACTCCTCGTCGCTGACAGAGGGTTCGAGCACGAACGCGGCGTCGGCGAACCGGACGAGATACCAGTTCAGGTCGTTGAGCAGCGAGACGGCCGCGCCGAGGCTGACGGTTTCGACGGCGACGGTGTTCTCGTACGGTTCGGCGAGCGAGTAGGTCGCGAGCGCGTTGCGTGCGGTCTCGCGGGAGACGAGTTCGTAGCGGAGATTCACCTCCGGGTCGCCGACGAGACACACGCGGGTCATACTTCGAGCAACGGAGGCGACGGCAAAGCGGTTTCGTTCACTTGGTCGAGCAGTGAGTCCACAGCAAGCATACGCCGAACGAAGTGAGGCGTTTCACCGAGCCGACCGGAGGGAGGCTCGGCTGCGTTGCGGTTTTTGGTGCAGATTTTTGCAAGGAGTGGTGCGCGAAGCGCACCCGACGCAGCAAAAAGGTGCGTTAGAAGGTAGAGAGTTCGCCGTCGATGACGCGCTGGGTGATACTCGACACGTCGGCGAGTTCGCGGTCGACGACGGCCTCGACCTCCGCTTCCACGTCGGCAATCTCGACGCCCTCTTCGGTGACGAGGGCGGCGTCGGCGACGTGCGGGTCGTCGATCGGCTTGCCGATCTGTGAGAGCAGGCGAATCCGAATCTCGCGCAGCCCGTCGACCTCGGCGACGACGGCCTCAGCGATCTGGGTGGCGAGCAGATTGTAGATCTTCCCGATGTGGTTGACGGGGTTCTTGCCGGAGGTGGCCTCCATCGACATCGACCGGTTCGGGGTGATGAGCCCGTTGGCGCGGTTGCCGCGGCCGACGGAGCCGTCGTCGCCCTGCTCCGCGGAGGTGCCGGTCGTGGTGAGGAACACGGAGTTGTGGTCGTAGTCGTCGGCGGTGTTGACGTGGACGGTCACGTCGCGGTCGGTGTACTCGCCGGCGAGGTCGATGACGAACTCGCGGACGGCGGCGACGTTCTCCTTGTAGGCTTCCAGCGAGTCGACGTAGCTGTCGACCATCGCGACGGCCAGCGTCACGTCGATTTCGTCCCCCTCGCGTTTGCCCATCACCTTCACGTCCTGTCCGATGGCGGGGTGGCGCTCGCCGAAGCTGCCGTTGAGCTCGCGCTCGGCGTTGAGCACGATCTGTTCGGTTTCCGTCAGCGGGGCGTGACCGACACCGAAGGAGGTGTCGTTGGCCTTCGGAATCTGTTTGCCTTCCTCGCCGAAGACCTCCTGGAGGTCGCCCGAGCCCTCGCCGAGTTTCACGTCGACGATGACCTCGGTGCCGAAGTCGATTTCCGGGAAGTTCTCGGCGAAGTAGTCGCGGGCGGCGCGGAGCGCGATGGTCTCGGTGGGGATGGTGTGGTGGCGGACGACCTGTCCGTTCTCGTACTCGGCGTACTCCTTCGTGGCGCGACCGGTGATGAGCAGATAGATGGGTTCGACGACCTCACCGCCGCCGTAGGCGGGCGCGGAGGTGCCGGCGACCAACTGCGTCTCGTCGGTGTTGTAGTGGAGCACCTTGCCGACGCGGTCGAGATACGCGCGGGCGAGTGCCTGCGAGACGTGTTCTGCGATGCCGTCGGAGATGGAGTCCGGGTGGCCGAGCCCCTTTCGCTCGACGATCTCGGTCTCTTGGTCTTCCACCGCGCGGCCGGCGACCGGCTCGACGCGAATATTGCGGTCTGTCATTGTCTCCGATACCTCGCGGGCGGTTCTATAACTTACGGAAACACCGCAGCCACGGAAAATTACTGCTGCGTATCGGATTTCGAGAGCAACAGCCCGAGATAGGAGGTCCGGATACCCTCGTCGGGGTCGGCTCCGAGGTCGGCAAGCAGGTCGCGAGCGCGGTCGCGGGCGGCCGGTATCTCGGCTTCGGTCTCGACTTCCGTCTCGATTTCGACGAACTCCCCGAGGTCGGTGACGGCGTCGAGAGTGACGGTGTAGCCGTCGAGGGCGTAGAAGACGCGGTCCTTCTCGACGGTGGCGGCCGGTTCGAAGCCGAGCCCGTCGAGAATCCCGCGCACCGCCGTCTCGTCCGCGACGACCGTCTCGTGTTCCTCGCGGGTCTTCGACTCCGCATCGAGCAGCGGTCCCTTGTAGGTGAGTTTCGCGACCGACTCGTCGTCGTCGCGTTCGACGCGGACCCGGACGGCCTCGTCGGTCTCGGCGAAGTCGCGGTGGGGTGCATCGTAGTAGGTGTCGGTTTGGGTGACGGACCGGACGCGGGTCGCGCGGGCGTCGAGTCGCTCGCGGAGGGGGTCGTGGTCGGCGCGGAGTTTGAGTTCGACCTCGTACACAAGGCGGTGTGAGCGGGCGAGACGCAAAAACGCGCCGACGGGCGAAACGTGATTGTTAAGGGTGCGACGTGAGTTTCGTGTGGTATGAGTGAGGAAGCCGACGAGACCGAGGAGACGGAGACGACCGGACTGCAGGACGGCGACTTCGTCCGTATCGCTTACACCGCCCGCACGACCGAGGGCGGCCAGCTCGTCGACACGACCGACGAGGAGGTCGCAGAGGAGGAAGGCGTCGCCGACCAAGGCGAGTTCGAGCCGCGCGTCATCGCGCTGGGCGAACAGCATCTCTTCCCGACCGTCGAGGAGGACATCATCGGGAAGGAAGCCGGCGACTCCGGCTCCGTCACCGTCAGCGCAGAGAACGCCTTTGGCGAGTACGACGAGAGCGAGGTCCGCACCGTCTCTGCGGACAAGATTCCGGAAGACTCCATGCGTCCTGGCGCACAGGTTGAGATCGACGGCGACCAGGGGTATCTCGAGACCATCGTCGGCGGCCGCGCACGCGTCGACTTCAATCACCCGCTGGCCGGCGAGTCCGTCGAGTACGAGTACGAGCTCCTCGAAGAGGTCGAGGACACGCTCGAACAGGCGAAGGGGCTGTTCAGCATGTTCCTCGACGTCGACCTCGAGATGCGACTCGAAGAGGAGGAAGTCGAGGAGACGAGCGTCGAGGAGCCAGAGGACGACGAGGGCGAGCCGGAGACCGTCACCGAGACGGTCCAGAAGACGACGCTGTACATCGAGTCCACGCCGCAGCTGGCCATGAACCAGCAGTGGATGTTCCAGAAACAGCAGATCGGCCAGCAGGTCATCGACCAGACCGGCATCGACCGCATCATCATCGAGGAGGTCATCGACGGCTCCGGTATGGGCATGGGTGGCATGATGGGCGGCATGGGCGGTATGGGCGGCATGGGTGGCGGCGCAGAGGATGCCGACATTGAGGAGGCGCTCGAAGACGCCGACATCGACGCCGACGAACTCGCCGCAGAGATCGAAGAGTAACGGTCAGACGCGCGATTTTACTGTTTTCACCCCCTCCGTACAGCCATGTCCGACGAGTCGGAGCCGTGTGCGTTGTGCGGTCGCTACGGCGACGCGCTCCCGATGGAGCGTCACCACCTCGTCCCCGAACACCGCGAGGAGTCGCCCGTCGTGCTGGTCTGTTCGCCGTGTCACGACCAACTCCACGCGCTGTTCACGAACGAGGAACTCATCGAGGAGTACCACACCGCAGAAAAGCTGCGTGGGGCCGACCGGATGGCGTCGTATCTCGGTTGGATTCGCACGACGAACAAGACGAGTATCGACGTGCGAACGAGCAACGACGTGCGACAGCGGCGCTAAACGAGCCGCCGCCACAGCCGGTCGTACGCCCGACGGGCGCGTCGCCACGCCGGCCGAGCTGCGGCTTGAATTGTCGCCGTCACCGCGGGCCGAAGGCGCGTCGCTGGCCCCGACTCCTCGGCTCGGGTCACGACCGTCGCAATCGGCGGCGCGTCGAGCCGACGCGCCATCGTATCCGTCTGCTCGGCCGCGCGAACGCCGCGTTCGGTCGCCGTCGTCGCGAGGACGGTCCGGCTGGCGAACCGGAGCGGTCGCGTCGCGTCCGGGCCGGCCCCCGCGGGGCAGTCGATGAACACCGGTCGCGTGCTCTGGGCCAGCCGCGCGAGCGCGGATTCGTAGTCAGCCGTCGGCGTCTCGTAGCTCGCTCCGACGACGGTGATACCGTCAGTCGCATCGCCGGCCTCGGAGAGCGAACCGCCGGCCGCGAGCGTCTCGACGCCGCCGGTGTCGACGCCGGCCCGGCGCGCGAGGTCCGGACAGTCGCGGTTCGCGTCGACCACCACCGGCGCGTAGCCGACCCGAGCGGCGGCAGCGGCGAGCCCGAGGGCGGTCGTCGTCCGTCCGACACCGCCCTTTCCGCCGGCGACTGCGAGCACACCGGGCGTGCGTCGTCATCGGATAAAAACGTCGACCGCACCCGACCACCGGACGAGAGAGCCGCGTGCCGAAAGCTTGGTAGTGCTCGCAGTCGCGGAGACACATAGTGCGCCACGACCACCTCATCGGCGCGAAACAGCTCTCGCGGGCGGACATCGAATCGGTGCTCGACCGGGCCGCCGAGTTCGACGCCGACCCGACCGCCTTCGCCGACGCGCACCCCGATGCGCTGTTGGCGCTCTGTTTCTTCGAGCCGAGTACCCGAACGAAGATGAGCTTCGAAACCGCCATCAAGCGGCTCGGCGGCGACACCGTCGACATGGGGACCGTCGAGTCGTCGTCGGTCAAGAAGGGCGAGTCGCTCGCCGACACGATGCGCGTCGTCGAAGGATACGCCGACGGCATCGTCCTCCGCCACCCGAGCGAGGGGGCGGCTCGCCTCGCCGCCGAGTTCGTCGACGTGCCCGTCGTCAACGCCGGGGACGGTGCCGGCCAACACCCCTCACAGACCTTACTCGACCTCTACACCATCCGGGAGAACGCCGGGCTGGACGACCTGACGGTCGGCGTGATGGGCGACCTGAAGTACGGCCGCACGGTCCACTCGCTTGCCGGCGCGTTGACGAACTTCGACGCCCGGATGCACTTCATCAGTCCCGATTCGCTCCGGCTCCCCCGGAACGTCCGATTCGACCTCCACGAGTCGGGCGCAGTGGTGAAAGAACACACCGACCTCGACGCCGTGCTCGAAGAGTTGGACGTGTTGTACGTCACGCGCATCCAGCGTGAACGCTTCCCCGACGAGAGCGAGTACCGCGCCGTCGCCGGCGAGTACCGCATCGACGCCGAGACGCTCAACGACGCGCGCGACGACCTGACGGTGATGCACCCGTTACCCCGCGTCGACGAAATCGCGCCGGATATCGACGACACCGACCACGCCCGCTACTTCGAACAGGCCCACAACGGCGTCCCGGTCCGGATGGCGCTGCTCGATTCCATGCTATGACAGACACCGAACTCCGCGTCTCCAAGATTCAAGACGGCACCGTCATCGACCACATCCCCGGCGGCACCGCGCTCCACGTGCTCGCCGTCCTCGGCATCGACGGCTCCGGCGGCGAGGAGGTCTCCGTCGGGATGAACGTCCCCTCCGACCGGCTCGGCCGGAAGGATATCGTCAAGGTCGAAGACCGGGAGCTGAGTGCCGACGAGGTGGACGTGCTCTCGCTCATCGCCCCGCAGGCGAGTATCAACATCATCCGCGACTACGAGGTGTCCGAGAAGTCGCGCGTCTCCCGGCCCACGGAGGTCGTCGGCGTCCTCTCGTGTCCGAACGTGAACTGCATCACCACCGGCGACGAACCGGTCGATTCGGTGTTCGACGTGCTCGACGACGGTGTCCGGTGTCGCTACTGCGACACCATCGTGCGCGACGACGTGGCGTCGCTCATCGAGAGTACGTAGACCAGAAAGAATTTTACGCGCGACTGCGAGCAATCTAATGATGTCGAAGAAACTACTCGTCGCCGCCGTCGCACTGGTCGCCGTCGTCGCGCTCGTCGCGCGTCGGTAACAACCACCCCTTCTTTCGAACGACTTACCCCCGAGCGTCGGCTACCGCGGAGCATGTACGGGGTCGTCACGCGGAATCCGGAAGACATCGAGTATCCGGAGTTCGAGCGGAACTTCTTCGAGGTGAAAGACGTGTCCGGGCGGTCGAACGAGCCGCTCGAAGACGCGGTCAGCATGATTTCCTGTTTCGGCGACAACGCGGCCGGGAGCGAGAACGACGAGCTCGTGCCCGTCAACCCGGAGGGCCAGGAGGCGACCCGCGACCGCCAGTTCTTCGACTGGGCGTACGTCTGTCCGACCCACGAGGGGTACCGCGAGGGGCTGCTCGAAATCATCGAGGATTGCGCCGAGGTGAACGCCGACGTGCGACTCGACGACGTGGGGTTTCCCCGCCAGGAGTACTGCTACTGCGACCGGTGTAACGCCCGCTTCGAGGAGTGGGTAGAGAGTAGACACGAGGCGGGCGAGGGCCCACCGCCCGAGGAGACGACCGTCGACGACCGCTACGAGTGGCGCAGCGAGGTCATCACCGAGTTCGTCCGGGAGGCCACCGACCGGATTCCCGGTCGGACCTACTTCACGCTGTATCCGGACCCCTACGGCGACCATCTCTACGAGCGCGCCGGGCTGGATTTGGACGCGCTCGAACCGCTCGTCGACGAGTTCGTGGTTCCGCTGTACGACACCCACTACGGGACGACCTACTGGCTGGAGACCATCGCATCGGGCTTTCGCGACCGACTGGACACGCCGATGTCGGTCGAGCTGTACGCGGTCGACGTGGACATCGACAATCTCCTGCACGCCGTCGAGGTGGCGGAAGCGTACAGCGAGAGCGTCCTCTTCGGCTACGACGCCTCGAACGCGCGGGCCGCGCTCCGGCGACAGGAGGCCGAGACGCAGGAGGGCGTGGAGTGGTAATCCGACGAAACGACGCGCTTTTTGCTCGTTCGCTGGAATCGCGGGTATGAGCTTCGAAGAGGACGACGAGGTCGTGCTGCACGACGAGCACAGCGAACACGACGGCGAGGTCGGCATCGTCCAGAGCGTCTCCGAGACGATGTTCGGCGACGAACAGTACGTCATCTCCTTCGAGGACGGCCAGGAGGCCGGCATCGCGGCCGACTCTCTGACCGCCGCCGAGGAGAACAGCGAGGACGACGAGGAGTAACGTGGCGTCGGTCCCGTTCCACTACGTCGACCTCCGGGCGTTCTGTTACGTCACGGAAGACAGAAAGCGCGTCGCGGACGCGCTCCGGACGTTCATCCCCGACGACGACGAGTTGGAACTGGACTACGCCGAGACGGAGGGGTTCAACGGCGACCGCATCCTCGTGGTCTCCATCCGGCTGGAGCGCGCAGACGAGATGCGCCACGTGTTGTCGAAACTCACCGAACTGGACGACATCGACACCGTCGTCAGGGAACTCGACCACCGCGTCGACGAGGACTGCACCTTCTTCCTGACGCTGGACAAGCAGGCCGCGTTCCGCGGTGACGTCGTACGGGGCGACGGGATTACCCTCCGCGCGAAGGTGGAGGCGTATCCGGCGAAGAAGGAACACGCCGTCGAGAACGTCGCCGAGACGCTCGCCTCGCTGCGCGGCGACTAACCGTCAGTCGTCGTCGGCCGGCCGCTCGGTCGGCTGTGGTCCCGCTTTCTCCTGGGTGAACACCGCCGCGCCGTACCGCGAGGAGAGCCGCCAGAGGAAGCTGCCGAAGGCGGCCACACAGACGAACGCGAACGGTGCGCCCGTGATGATGACCGACGAGCGGAGCGCGTCCGCGCCGCCCAGCACGACGAGAGTCGAGGCGATGATTCCCTGCAGGATGCCCCAAAAGAGTCGGTTGACGCGGCTCGGCGACGCCTCGCCGCCGGTGGTCAACATCGCCACGGCCAGCGTCGACGAGTCGGCCGAGGTGGCGAAGAAGGTCACTACGAGCACGAAGAAGCCGACGCTCCAAACTGCACCGAGGGGAAGCGCGCCGAAGAGCGCGTAGCCGGCGACCCCATTGCCGTACTCGGAGATCGCGCCGATGATGTCGGCCGCGCCGGCCTGCTGGAGCAGCATCGACGTGCCGCCGATGACGGTGAACCAGACGACGGAGACGGCGGACATGCTCACGAAGCCCGTGAACAACACCTGTCGAATCGTCCGGCCGCGGGAGATGCGCGCGAGGAACAGCCCGACGAACGGTGCCCACGCGAGATACCACGCCCAGTAGAACACCGTCCAGTAGGAACTCCACGACGCGCCGCCCTCGACGCCGTTCCCGGTAAAGAGGCTCATCGCGAAGAACTCCGAGAGGTAGGTCCCGACCGCCGCCGTCCCGAGGTTGAGAATCTCGAGCGTCGGACCGAGGAGGAACGTCACCGACAACAGTCCCATCATCAACGCGAGATTGAAATCCGAGAGCCGGCGAATCCCGCGGTCGACGCCGGCCAGCAGCGAAATCGTGAACACCGTCGTGATGCCGACGACGGCGAGGAGCGTCTCGACGCTGCCGAACTCGACGCCGGTGAGGTACGTCACCCCGGTGAGCAGTTGGGTCGCGATGAAGCCGAGCCCGGTCGCGATACCCCCGAGCGTAGCGATGACCGCCAGCGTGTCGACCGTCCGCCCGACGACGCCGTCCAGATTCTCACGTCCGAGTATGGGAATCAGCGCCGTCGACACGCGGAACGGTGCGCCCCGATTGTAGACGTAGTACGCGACGGGAATCCCGACGGCGAGATACGCCCCCCACGCCGACAGCCCGTAGTGGAAGAGGCTGTACGCGAGGGCCGGAATCATCGCCGCGTCGGTCTGTGGTGCCGTCTCGGCGAACAGCGGCGGCACCGTCTGGAAATGCGTAATCGACTCCGACGGGCCGAAGAAGACGACGCCGGCGGAGAGTCCGGCGGAGAAGAACATCGCGAGATACGAGAACTGTCCGTACTCTGGGTCGCCGTCCCCGAGTTTGATGTTCCCGTACGGACTGACCATCAGGTACGCACCGATAGCGACCAACAGCAGGACGCTCCCGAGATACAGCCACGCGAGGTTCTGCCCGACGACGGTAAACGCCCGATTGATACCCGTCTGCACGAGACTCGTCCGGAGACCGGCGAGTGCCACGAACGCGAGTGTCACCACCAACCCCCCGACGAACGGCACGGGGTCGATTTCCGTGAGGAACCGCGCGATGGGTCCCTCGTCGCTCTCCTGACTCATAGCAGTCGCATACGACACACAACGGTCGCGATTCGGAAATATTGTGTGCGAGAACGGGCGACATACCGGCGCAGTCGGGTGTTTCGTGTCGCATCGGCGAGTACAGAATTTCGGTGACGGCGTCGTCCCCCTCGTCACTCCGTTCCTCAGTGCGTGGGACCGGATTCGAACCGGAGTCGCTCGCGTCGCTCGCGACAGGGTTCAGAATCCGTGGCACAGACACAACTCTCACGGTCGTTCGAGTCGGTATGCGTGGGACCGGATTCGAACCGGCGGACCTCTACAGGACAGCGTCCTAAGCGCTGCGCCGTTGGCCTAGCTTGGCTACCCACGCGCGTCCCGAAATCCGCCGACGCGAACCAAGAAGCTAACGTTGTGACTCGCGGTCGCGAATCGCCGCCGCCAACCCCTCGCCGTCGAAGGCGGTGTCTTCCAGATACTCGATGGCGTCGCCGACGCCGAACGGTCCCGGTTCGACTACGTCCGCACAGATACCCCCGCGGTCCCGGAGCGCGTCCATCAGTCCGTCGAGTTCGGCGACCGCCTCGACGTGGCGACACGGCGGGCGCGGCCGCGTCCCCTCGAACACCGCCTCGCCGACGCGAAAGCGGGCGTCGAGGAGGTCGGACAGGTCCACGTCACGGGTGACGACGTTGCGGCGGTGTTGGCCCTCCGAGAGGTCGAGGCCGACCTCCTCGCGGATGCGGTCGAGGGCCTCGCCGGCGACGAAGGTCACCGCACACACGTCGAACGGGGAGTAGTAGCCCGTTCCGCGCTGATACCGGTCGCCGGCGAGTCCACCGTCGACGGCTTCGATTCGTTCGACGGAGTCCATCGGCGCACTCCCCTCGGCTGTCGTCCAAATCTGCGTGACGCGTCCGGCCATACGGTAGTTCAGTACGCGAGCGGCAAAGCAGTAGCCCCGAAGACACTTGTCGGTGGTCGCACAGGCACGGATATGCCCTCCCGACGTGCGGTGTTAGCGACGACGGCCGCAGCGGTCGCAGCCACGGGTGGCTGTCTCTACGACCACCCCGACCCGGAGCCGACGCCGAACCCGAGTTGCGACCACGCGAGCGTGAGCGACCTCCGAATCGACCGGACGGAGACGGAGTCGGGCGAACGACGGTACGCGGTCGTCGAGGTGGCCGTGACGGAGCTACCGGCACCGGCGCTCGTCGCGGAAATCACTACGTGCGACGGGAGCGAGCGGCTGCGCCGGTCGCTGTCCGAGACCGGAACACAGGAGTTCAGGTTCGGCCCGTACGAGTGTCTCGACGGCATCACGCCGCAGTTTGCCGACTGCTGAGTTGAACTCCGGTACATCCCCGTTCCGACTGCCGGAGACTCGAAAGCAGACGGGAACGCGCGTCTCGTCGGGCACGCCCCCTCAACCGTGGGAAAATTGAAGCCGCTCGGTGCCCGACTCGCGGTATGTACCGCGCGAGCGACGAGGTGGACAACGAGGCGTGGCTCGCCGACCTCGAACGCGCCTGCGACCGGCTCGACCTCCCGAGCGAGACGCGCTCGCGGGCCGCGGATTTGTTCTTATCGACGGTGCCGGACGGCGACCGGTCGAAGCAGCCGGCGCTCGCGGCGGCGCTTTACGTTGCGACGCTCGCCACCGGCGAACGCCGGTCACAGGGTGAGGTGGCCGACGCCGTCGGCGTCTCGCGGCTCTCGGTCCAACAGCGCTGGAAGTCGCTGATGGAGTCTGCGGGGCTGGAGCCGCCGAGTTGGTAGCTACTCGCGTGTCGCCTCGCGCCCGTCGCGGTCGGGTGTGAGGTTGCCGTGCGCGTCGATTTCTCCGTTGACGATGCGCGTCGAGGAGATGATACCGCCGTCCTCTGCGGTGACGTGGTCGACGACCTCGATGTCGAGCGGGTCGAGTCCCTTCTCGCGGCGAATCTCGTTGATCGTCTCGCCGCCGTCTTCGGTTTCGGGCGAGACGATGAGCACGTCGAAGCCGGGTTCGGTGGCGATACCGGTCGGCTCCGTGAGTTCGCGAATCTCGAACTCGCGGTCGTGTTCGGTCGCGAGGTCGGAAAGCGCGGCCGCGAGGTCGGCTTTTCGCTCGTCGAACGGGCGGACGTAGCGCTCTTCGTTGCGCGTCTTGGGCGCGAGCGAGTCGCTCGTCAGCCCGACGGTCACGTCGCCAAGCTCGAAGGCGCGAGCAAAGAGTGCGCGGTGGCCGTCGTGGACCGGGTCGAACGTCCCCCCGAGCGCGACCTGCATATCCGGTCCAGAGCGGCCCCCGGTAAAGCCGTTCCGCTCGGCTCCCGTCAGTCGTCGTCGCTGACGGAAATCGAGACGGGCCCGTCCCCGCGGCGGTCGCGCTCGCGGGCGTCGTCACCGAGCACGGCGTCGAGTTCGAACACCGTGTTCAGCTCCGCCTGCACGTCGTCGACGATGTCGGCCACGAGTTCGCTGGGTGCGATGGTCTCGTACTCGTAGGGGTTGTTGCCGGCCCCCGCCGCGGAGCGCTTTTCTCGCAACACGATACCTTCCTGGTGGAGTGCGGCCAGCGACTCGCGGACCGTGCTCGGATACAGCCCGGTCCCCTCGGCGATTTCCTCGCTCGTCGCCGGGGCGTGTGTCCGGAGATACACGTAGATGCGCGCTCGCGTCTCCGTGTCGAGCACCCACGCGAGTAAATCGAGGATGCGGTCGTCGAGCCCCTCTGTCGCCGCCAGTCGTTGTCGCGGCTCCCCACCCGTCTCGGAGTCGTCAGAGCTCATCGTTCGGTCGATGGTGAGGGGTTTCGAAGGAAAAAACGCCACGCTCAGCGTACCCTCACAGTGTCAGCGACGCACACAGTTCATCGAGACTCTCCTCGCGGAGTCGCCGCTGCTCGCTCGCGCCCGACTCCGCGTCGTACAGCTCCTTGATGCCGGTGACGCCGAGTCGTTCTGCCTCCCGGTCGACGAGTTCGCCGAGCGGGACCGACCGCTCGAACTCGCGGTCCAACAGTTCGGCGTCGTGGCCGTGGCGGAGCGCGCGCCACTTGTTCTCGTCTAACGGCTCGCGCCGGTGGCGGTACCCCGACTCGCCGTCGTCGTAGCGGGCCGCGAGGTCCTCGACCAGCGCCTTCGTGTACTCCACGAACGCGAGGACGCGTGCGGGGTCGGATTGGCCGTCCGGCGTTCGCACCTCCACCGTGCCGTGGCCCGAGTGGGGCCGCACGTCGTACCACAGCTCCCCGCGGTCGTTGATACTCCCCGTCTCCACCATCGTGCGCTCGAAGTCGGCGTACGCCTCGAAATCCCGGAACGTCGTCGGCATCCCCGTGTTCGGCAGGTTCTCGAAGATTTTCGCGCGTGCCGAGGATAATCCCGTGTCGAAGCCGTTCCAGAACGGCGAGTTCGCGGAGAGTGCCAACATCACGGGCAGCGCCCACCGAATCTCGTTTGCGATCCACGTCGCCTTGTCGGCGTCGTCCACCCCGACGTGGACGTGGAGTCCGGCCGTCGTGTTCCGGTGTTGCGGGTACTGGATGCGGTCGAGCTGGGCGCGGTAGCGCGGCTTCGAGGCGTGTTCGAGTTCCCGCCACTTCGCCAGCGGATGCAGGCCGGCGGCCGCGATCTGGTAGCCGTGCGCCTCGGCGTGTGCGACGAGCGCGGCCCGGACCTCGCGCACCTGTTCGCGCGCCTCAGCGAGCGACTCACACCGGGGCGTCTGTATCTCGATAACAGATTTGAACAGTTCGTGGTCGAGTTTCCCCTCCAGCGTCGCGGGCGGGTCGGAGCCGTACACGAGCGTGTCGGTGCCGGCGGTGGGGCGACCGTCCTCGTCGACGACGAAGAACTCCTCCTCGACACCGAGCGTGCCCATCCGGTCGAATGCGTCCGCCGACCCCAGTTCCATCGCCCGAGAATCTGCCCCCCGCGGGTAAAGTGGTTCCGCTCGGCCTACTTCGGTCGGGCGACGACGCCGAGGTGCGAGTCGTGGAACGGCTCCAGTCGCCGGGTTTCGAGCACCTCGTACGCCTCCCGCAGCGTGGCGAGTTCGCGCTCGAACACCTCGCTCGGGTCGGCGACGACGTCCTCAGAACGCGCTTTGATGGCCGCGAGCAGCCGTCCCTCGCCGTCGAGGAACTGCGCGTTCGCGTTCGCCACCGCCGCCTGTCCGCGCGTCGCCACGTCCTGGACGATAACGTCGACCGGCTCCACGACGTGGGCGTACGTCTCCGGCTTGCGCGCGTCCTTCAGGAGTGGGAACAGTCGGTCGCGCGGCTCCGCGGCGTCGAGTAGGTCCCGCGTCGGCCGGGGTGCGAACTCGACGGCGTACGTCGGGCCGGCGAAGTCGGCGACGTGGGAGACGGTCGTGCCTGCTGCCGCGCCGAGATACAACACCGTCTCGCCGCCGGCGAGTCCGGTGTCCATCCCCGTTTCCAACATCGCACCGAGCTTGGAGCGTCTGGCGTCCCACGCCCGCCACTCGCCGTCGGTCGGCTCACCGTACACCGGCTCACCCTGCGTGGCCAGCCGCGACTCCCCGTCGAACTGTCGGCGCTCGACGCCGTCCGGGAGCTCACTCATCGTCGTCACCCTCGGCTCGCGCCCGAATCGTCGCCATCCGTTCTTCCAGCTGGGTCTCTATCTCGGGGTTGAACTCCCCGCGGTAGTGGTCGCCGCGGGCAGCGATGGCGAGTTTGCCGGCCAGTGCCCGCGCAGCGCTCCCGCGGTCTGCCTGTCGCGTCCCGCGCACGTACTCGTGGGTGAAGATGACGCCGTGTTTGGGGGAGGGTGCACGCCCCCGGAGGTGGGCAAACAGCGCGTCTTCGGCCCCGAGCACCTGTATCGTGCCGGCCGGCTTCTTCGCCAGCGACTCCAGGCCGCCGGCGAGCGCGATGAGCCGCGCCGCGAGCACCGGTCCCGCGAGTCGCGCGAGGTTCGGCGCGACGGACGGAGCGGTCTGTTGGATATACTCGCGGAGGTCGTCGGCCTCGTCCGCGAGCCCGGCCACCCGGTCGGCTAACGCGACTACCCGGCGCTCGGTCGGGTCCGTCGGGTCGCGCTCGGCGATGTCGCGCGCGCCTTCGATACCCGTGCCGGCGTCGGGAAACAGCGACCCGGCCCACTCCTGGACGCGCTCTGCCAGTTCGTTGGCCGTGCGGTCGCAGTCGTCCATCCCGCGAACCGCGTGGATGAGCTGTCGGTCGCCGGCGCGTTCTCCCTCGCGGACGGCCGCCTCCGTCGCCGCCATCGTCACCTCGTGGAGCCGGTCGTAGTACGCCTCCTCGTCGGCGGCGACCCCCTGCTCTGTGGCCAGCGTCGGCCAGTCGGCCGGGCGCGCGGCGCTTCCCGTTCGGACTCGCTCGCTCGCGGTCTCGACATCGCCGGCGTCGACCCCCGCGAACCACGCGTCCGTCTCCTCGGTCATACCCCCCGTTGTCGGTCCCACGGTAAAGCCGTTCGTGACTGCGCGCGACCGGCGGTGAACACTACGCCTTTCACCCCTGGTCTCGTCGTACGAGATAATGGACGGACGCCGCGGAGAGCTACGACTCGCAGTCCCCGAACAGGTGGACTGCCCGCTCGTCGACGAGCTCGCCGCGGCCGACGGCGTCACCGTCGAGGAGACGCCGCTCACGGACGACGACCTCGGCGAGCGGTACGACTGTGCGGTCGTTCCCGTCGGCGGCGGTGACGCCGAGCCAATCGAGCCGACCCTCCCCACGCTGTACGTCGCCGAGCCGGCGGCGCTGTCTGCCCTGCTCGGCGCACGAGCCGATGCGGTCACGCCCGAGGCCACCGTCGAGGAGGCACTCGCACGCCTGCGGGCGCTGGCCGGGTCGGGAGCGGGAGCCGACGCACCGGCAGTCGACCGGATGAGCGACGGATACGTCGCCGTGGACGGCGAGTGGCGGGTGACGCGCGCGAACGACGCGGGAAGGTCGGTGTTGCGCGAGGCGCTGGAACTCGACGACGGACAGCTCGTCGGGCGACAGCTCTGTGACTCGCTGACCGACGCCGTGGAGCCGTCGCTCCGCGAGACCTGCCGCGAGGTCGCCCGGACGGGAGCGCCGGCGACCGTCGAGACGCGGTTCGAGCCGCTGGACGCGTGGTTTTCGGTCCACGCGTACCCCGACACCGACGGCGTCTCCCTGTATTTCCGCGAGATATCGACCGAGAAGGGTCTCCAGACGGGGTACCGGGCGCTGTTGGAGACGGCACAGACGCTGCTCGCGGCGACGGACCCGGACGAGATCGCGACGACGGTCATGGAGACCATCGTGGACGAACTCGGCTACGAACACTGCGTGGTCCGGCTGGTCGACGGCGACACGCTCAGACCAGCGGCGATGAGCGAGCCGGTTGGCGGCGAGACGGCGACGCGACCGACCTACAACCGCGACGAGGGACTTCCGGGCGAGACACTCCAGCGAGGCGAGCCAATCGAGGTGCCGGACCTCGACGCGGCGGGCGTCGACATCGGAATCCCGGACGTGCGCTCCACGCTCACGGTGCCGATGGGCGAACAGGGAACGATCTCGGTCGGCGCGACGGAGCCAGACGGGTTCAGCGAGGTCGACACGCAGCTACTGGAGGTGCTCGCGCTCGTCGCGACGGCGGCGCTCGAACGCGACGACAGGCTCCAGCTGCTCGGCCGGTACCGGGCGGCGCTCGAACGCACGAACGAGATGGCGTTCGCGCTCGACGCCGGCGGCAACCTCACGCTGGCGACGGAGTCGCTGGCGAACCGGTGGGGGTACGACCGCGACGAGGTGCTCGGGCGGAACATCTTGGAGTTCGCCAGCCGGGAGTTCGTGGAGTCGCTCAGCGAGCAGCTACAGCGAGGCGAGGACTCGATGACAATCGAGGCCACCGACGAGGAGACGAATCTGGGCGTGCCCGTCGAGATACAGCTGTCGGCGATTACGCCCGGAGAACCGACCGCCGGCGTGGTGGGTATCGTCCACGATATCTCTGCGCTTGCCGAGACCCGCGCCGACCTCGAACAGGAACAGGACCGGTTTCGCTACCTGTTCGAGCAGCTACCGAGTCCAGCCGTCGAGGTGCGACTCGACAGCGGCGAGAAGCGTATCGAGCGGACGAACGCCCGCTTCGGGGAGCTGTTCGAGACCGACGGGGAGCAGAGCGAGGGGCGGCCGCTCGACGCGGTCGTCGAGGCACCCACGGACCGGTCGCGCGACGAGCAGATGCTCACCGAGGGGTCGACCGCAGAACGGCGCGGCGAACGGCTGACGACGACGGGCAGACGGACGTTCATCATCCGGACGGTCCCGTTCAGCATCGGGGGTGAACGCCGACTGTTCAGAATCTACATCGACATCACGGAAGAGACGAGACGCCAGCGTCAACTGGAGATGCTCCACCGGGTGTTGCGTCACAACCTCCGCAACGAGTTGACGGTCATCGGCGGGAACGCGCAGAGTCTCGCGACGAGCGCGGAGCGTGAACAACACCGGGCGCTCGCGGAGGCAATCGTCGACTCGGCTGACGCACTCGAAAATCTCAGCGACACGAGCGCGATGATTCGGCAGATCTCCACGACGACCGACTCGACCACCGGCGATCTCAGGAACCTGGTGGACGAGGTGTTGGAGTCGGTCGCGCGCCCGACGCTGGAGGTGACGGTCGACGTACCCGAGGGCGTCACCGTCGTCGGCCGACAGTATCTCGGGCGCGCCCTGCGGGAGCTACTGGAGAACGCGATCGAGTTCGGCGAGAGCCCGGTCGCCGTGCGGGCGACGCCGGACGACGCGACGGTCGATATCGCGGTTTCGGATTCGGGCGACGGCGTGCCCGAGCGCGAGCAGGCGGTCATCGCAGGCGGTCTGAGCATCTCCCAACTCGACCACAGCCGCGGGCTTGGGCTGTGGGTCGTCTCCTACGTCGCCGAGTCGCTCGGGGGGCGGCTCCGGTTCGAGGACGACGGCACGACGGTGGTGCTCGCGGACCTACCGATTGAGTGAGCACGGCCTGCCGACACGAGAGGATGTTTATTTCGACGCCACGAGACGCCGACGTGGAACTCATCTCAGTCGCCGCGATCGCGGAAAACCGGGTTCTCGGCAGCGACGGCGAGCTACCGTGGCCGAGCATTCCGGCCGACAAGCGCCAGTACCGCGAGCGCATCGCCGACTGGCCGGTGGTGCTCGGCCGGCGGACGTTCGACTCGATGCGCGACGACCTGCCGGGGAGTATCCAGCTCGTACTCAGTCGCTCGGAATCCGACTTCGGGGTCGAGTCGGCACGCCACGCCGCGGGCGTCGACGAGACGCTCGACATCCTCGACGCGCTTGGACACGAACGCGCGTACGTCATCGGCGGTGCCGCCATCTACGAGCTGTTCCAGCCCGTCGTCGACCGGATGGTGCTCAGTCGGATTCCCGGCGCGTACGACGGGGACGCGTACTTCCCGGAGTGGGACCGGGACGCGTGGGAACTCACCGAGCAGACGCCGTACGAGGAATTCACGCTAGAGGAGTGGGTTCGCGACCGCGAGTGAGCTACGGGCGGCGCGCGCGGAGGAAGGCGACGGCGATTCCGCCGCCGGCGAGCGAGACGACGAGTTCGAAGGTGCGGACGACGAGCACGCCGGCGGCGGCGCTCGCGGCCGGGACGCCCGTCGTCGCGACGAGCGCGCCGGCCAACAGGAGGTCGTACGCTCCCACGCTTCCGGGGATGGGGACGACGCTCGCGGCCTGCGGGAGTGGTATCAGTGCGATGACCGCGACGAGCGCGACCCCAGACCCGGTCCCGGAGAGTGCGACCCACAGCGCGCTCGCGGTGAGACACTGTTCGAGGAGACCACCGACCGCGATGAGCGCGACGAGACCGGGCGCGTCACGGAACGCCGCCGCGCGGGTGCGGAATCGGTTCACCGCAGCAGCGACGCGCTCGCGGCCGTACTGTTCCGTGCCGAAGAGTCCAGAAAGCGCCGCGGCGACAGGCGTGAGCGCGGCGACGGCGACACGGGCCAGCAGGTCGCGTGCGAGGACGAGCGCGATACCAACGAGCGCGAGGGCGACGGCGGCACCGGCGAGGGTGACGAGCAGCGACCGCGGAGCCGTCCCGCCGGCGAGCAGGAGGGCGACGAGAACCACCGAGAGGAGCAGTTGGGCGGCCGACTTGACGTATTTCGCGACGCTGCGCACTCCGAGCGCCTCGCTGTAGTCGGTCCCCGTCGCGACGGCGAAGAACTGCGCCATAATCGGCTCGGAGCTGACCGGGCCTGCCGGGCTGAACACGTCGAAGAAGTCGCCGGCGAAGGCGAACAGGACGCTTCTGCTCCCCGAGAGTCCGCCGTTCAGCGGTCGGACCGAGGCCCACACGCCGATACCGTCGACGGCGGCCTCGGCCAAAATGAGGACGGCGACGACGGCGACGGCCCACCGAGGGACTGCGGACAGTCGTTCGAACACGGCCGTCGGCCCGACGAACCAGAGATACCCGCCCAGTGCACTCCCGCCGAGGAGCGCGCCGAGCAGAAACCGGACGCGTCGGTGCACACCGGACAGCGGGAGGTCGGCGACAAAAGCCCTCCGTGCGACGCGTCCCGGTCGTGGTCGCGCGCGGTTCGTGTCACGAACCCACAAACTGTGAGCACGGGGGTGAATCGGCTGCGGCGATTGTTCCCAGCATACCAGATAACACGCGTGTAATGCGGTGACACCGGGGTTCGCAAATAGGTATATACCCGAGCGTTGTACGGAGTAGTGATGGAATCTGACAACGTTTCGACGGTGATGTACCGATGAGTCTAACGGCGCTGCAGGCGGACTTCCTCGCCCAGTCGGGCGCGGCCGAGATTCTCCTGCTTGCACGAATCATCTTCGGCGGCACGCTCGCGTTCATGGGGCTGAACCACTTCATGGACCTCGAGACGATGACGGGCTACGCGGAGTTCAAGGGACTTCCCGCGCCGCGGTTCTCCGTCGTCGCCTCGGGTGTGATGCTCGTGCTCGGCGGGCTGGGTATCGTGGCCGGTGTCTACCCCGTACTCGCTGGGGGCACGCTCGCCGTCTTCCTGCTCGTGTCTGCCGTGACGATGCACGACTTCTGGGCGCAGGACGACCCCGAAGAGCAGCAAAACGAGATGACCGCCTTCCTGAAGAACATGTACGGGACCGGTGCGGCGCTCGCGTTCCTCGTCCTCGGCGGCGCGGAGTGGGCCTACGCGGTCAACCTCGGACTGTTCTGACGCCGGCGAACGACCCGCACTTTTCTCACCCGCCCGCGAGAACGACGTATGGACATCGAAGTCGCGGAGGGTGACTCGCTGTACCGAACGCTCGCGGGCGCGGTCGTCCCGCGTCCGATCGGGTGGATTTCGACCCGCAACGCGGACGGCGACAACCTCGCGCCGTACTCGTTTTTCAACGTCGCGACGCCGAAGCCCCCGACGCTGGCGTTCTCGGCCGGCACGGCCGCGGCCCGGAAAGACACCGCGCGCAACGCCGTCGAGACGGGCGTGTTCGCCCACAGCGTCGTCACCGCCGACCTCGCCGAGGCGATGAACGCGACGAGCACCAGCCACGAGGTCGACGAGTTCGACCACGCCGGCCTCGCCAAGCGGGAGTGTGAGACCATCGACGCGCCGTCCGTCGCGGCCTCGCCCATCGTCTTCGAGTGTTCGGTGGTCGAGACGGTCGAGCGGGGCGTCTCGACGCTCGTGCTCGGGGAGGTGCAGTACGTCCACGTCGACGACGAACTAACGACCGACGGCAAACTCGACACGACGAAACTGGACGCGCTCGGCCGATTGGCCGGCTCCGAGTACACCCTGACGCGCGACCGGCGCTCGATGGCGCGCCCCGAGTAGCCGCGACTCGACCCCGAGCCGCTGTCGGCGACATAGATTTTTGTCCCGGCCGGGCATTTCCCGCGCATGGAGTACACCACGCTCGGCAACACGGGCATCGAGGTGTCGCGCATCTGTCTTGGCTGTATGAGCTTCGGCGACCCGGACTGGCGCGAGTGGGTCCACGGCGAGCAGTTCGGTCACGACCTCGTGGAGCGCGCCATCGATTTGGGTATCAACTTCTTCGACACCGCGAACATGTACTCGCGCGGCGAGAGCGAGCGGATTCTCGGCGACGCGCTCTCGGGATACGACCGGGACGCGCAGGTGGTCGCGACGAAGACCTACTTCCAGATGCGCGACGACGACCCCAACTCCGGCGGGCTGTCGCGGAAGGCCATCGAGCAGGAACTCGACGCCTCGCTCGACCGACTCGGCATGGACACCATCGACCTGTACCAGACCCACCGGTGGGACTACGACACGCCAATCGAGACGACGCTGGCCGCGCTCGATGACGCCGTCCGCCGCGGGAAGATTCGCCACTTCGGAGCGTCCTCGATGTGGGCCCACCAGCTCGCGACGGCCCACGCCGTCGCCGAACGCGAGGGGTACGACCGGTTCGCGACGATGCAGAACCACTACAGTTTGGCCTACCGCGAGGAGGAACGCGAGATGCTCCCCTACTGCGAGCAGGAGGGGATGGGCGTCATCCCGTGGTCGCCGCTGGCGCGCGGCTTCCTCACCCGGCCCCACGAGGAGTACATGTCGACGACGCGCGCCGAGACCGACGACTACGCGCTCGAACACCCCTACCCCGACAACGGGGGGAAGGAAGTCAACGAGCGCGTCGAGGAGCTGGCCGCCGAGTACGACGCCGAGATGGCACAGATTGCGCTCGCGTGGGTGCTCGGGAAGGATGCCGTCACCGCACCCATCGTCGGTGCCTCCTCGATTGAACATCTGGAGTCGGCCGTCGAAGCCCTCGATATCGACCTCTCCGACTCCGATGAGGAGTGGTTAGAGGAGCCGTACGGAGCCGTCGAGGTGTCGGGCCACGCCTGAGCCGGCGTCACGCCCAAGAGGCTCGCAGCCCTACTCTAGAGTATGAGCACCGACAGTCGCAACTTCGCAGGTCCGGCGGTGCTGTCGATGGTGTGGCGGGACGCCCTGTTCGCACACTGGGAGGTACCACCCGAGCGCATCGAGGAGACGCTCCCCGAGGGGTTGTCCGTCGACACCCACGAGGGGAAGGCGTATCTGGGCGTCGTCCCCTTCGTCATGGACGACATCAGCCCGCGCGGGATTCCGTTCGGGCTCTCCTTCGGCGAGCTGAATCTCCGCACGTACGTGCGCGACGCCGATGGCGAGCCGGGGATTTACTTCTACAATCTGGACGCCGACGACCGACTCGGCGTCCACGTCGCGCGGGGACTGTTCCAGCTCCCGTACTACCGAGCCGACATCGACGTGGAGCACGACGGCCAGGCGGTGAACTTCCGGTCGCGACGCGTCGGCGACGGCGAGCCGGCGGCGTTCGACGCCACCTACGAGCCGGCCGGCGCGCGACTCGACGCGGAGAAAGGGAGTCTCCCGCACTTTCTCACGGAGCGCTACCGCTTCTACACGGAGGGGCGCGGCCAGCTGTTCTACGGCGACATCGACCACCCGCCGTGGCCGCTGACGGAAGCCGAGGTGGAGATTCGCGAGAACGACCTGTTCCGGGTGAACGGATTCGAGGAGCCGGAGTCGGAGCCGTTCTTCTACTACGCCCCCCGGACGGACGTAACCGCCGGGCGCATCCATCGGGTGTGATTTGTACCCGGGCGTGGTGGCGAACGTATGGCAACTGAGATGGCCGACCGACAGACGCTCGATTCGGGGGTACGCGTCGTCTGGGGCGTCTGGGCGCTCGTCGGCGCGCTCATGCTCGCGGGCATCGCCGGCGCGGCCGGCTTCGCGACCGTCGCGCAGATTCTGCTCCCCGCGGGCGTGACGTTCCTCGTCGTCGCAGGTCTCGGCGTCGTGTACACGCTTGCCCGCTACCGGGCGTGGTGGTACGCCGTGCAGGCGGACTCGCTGCATCTCTCGCGGGGCGTGCTCACTCGCGTCCACACGGTCGTTCCGTTCGTGCGCGTCCAGCACGTAGACGTGTCGCGCGGGCCGCTCGAACGCGCGCTCGGCCTGTCGTCGGTCGTCGTCTACACCGCCGGCTCGCGGGGGGCCGACGTGACGATTCCGGGGTTGACGCCCGACCGCGCCGACCGCCTCCAACAGCGGCTCAAGCGGTTGGCAATCGACGCCGAGGGGGAGGATGCCGTCTAAGCTCGATCCGCTTTCGGTTCCGTACCGAGTCGCCGTCTCGCTGTCGCGGTTCGGCTGGCTGCTCGTCGTCGGGACCGTCTCGGCCGGCACCCAGCGACTACCGCTTCTCGTCGGGCTGTTCGGGATTGTCCTGTTCGCGGCGCTCGCGTATCAGGTGGCGTACGTCCGCCGGTTCGAGTACGAACTCACCGAGGACACCTTCGACGTGTACTCGGGGGTGTTCTCCCGCCGGAGCCGCGAGATTCCCTACCACCGCGTCCAGAACGTCGACGTGACGCGCAACGTCGTCCAGCGCGCGCTCGGCATCGCCGAACTCGCCATCGAGACGGCCGGCGGCGGCGAGACGGAGGCGACCCTCCGGTATCTGGACGCCGACGCCGCGGACGACCTTCGGGCCGCGCTCAGCCGGCGCAAGCGCGGTGAGAGCGAGGCCGGCGACGCGGAGCCGACGCCCCGCGAGCGCGAGGCGCTGTTCTCGATTACCACGCGCGAGCTACTGTTGTTGGGCGTGGTCGGGCTGGATTTGCGACTGCTCTCGTTCATCGCCGTCGCGCTTCCCGTCGTCCTGCCGTCGGTCTCGGAGGCGACGCCGCTGTTCGACCTCCTGCAGGTCGCCCCGTTCCTGCTTGCCGGACTCGCCGCGCTCGCGCTCGCCGCCTCGATGGTGCAGGCCGTCGTGAGCTACTACGGCTTCGAACTCCACCGCGAGGGCGACGAACTCGGCTACCGCCGGGGGCTGGCAAAGGAGTACAGCGGGACGATTCCGCTGGATAAGGTCCAGTCGGTCGTCTTGACGGAGAACGTGCTCGCACGACGGCTGGGCTACGCGTCGGTTGCCATCGAGACGGCCGGCTACTCACCGTCCGGCGACTCGACCGGCTCGCAGTCCGCGGTGCCGCTGGCCGAGCGCGACCACGCCTACACCCTCGCTCGCGAGGTCGAGTCGTTCGGCGACCCGACCTTCGAGCGGCCGCCGAAGCGCGCCCGGACCCGGTACGCCGTCCGGTACGCGCTCGCTCTGCTCGCGCTCACTGGACTCGCAACGGCCGTCGTTCGACTGGTCGAGTTCACGCCGCCGGTGCCGACGGCCGCGCTGCTTGCCGGGCTCATCCTCGTCCCCGTCGCGGCGCACCTCAAGTGGGCGAATCTCGGCTACGCGGTCGGGGAAGACCACTTCGTCGCGCGCGCCGGCTTCTGGAGCCGTCGGACGCAGGTCGTGCCGTTCTACCGCATCCAGACGGTTGCGGAACAGGCGACCATCTTCCAGCGCCGGCGCGACCTCGCGTCCGTGGTGGTCGACACCGCCGGCACCCACGGCTGGAGCGCGCCGAGCGCCCCGGATATCGACGCCGACAGGGCGAGTGACCTGCGCGAGACGCTCGAGGCGCGGCTGCAGGCGGCGCTGCGAGCGCGACGTGACACCGTCGAGTCGGCCGTGCGACGGGTCGATACCGAGGAGACAGCCGCCACGTCGGCCGGAGACGCGGCCGGCTCGGAGTCGACGGCCGACGGACCGGGAGACGACGAGCGACCACCGGAGTGAGAGGCGGCTTTTTGTCGGTCGAGCGAAACGAACGGGTATGAACACGACACAGCGGTCGGTCGCGGTCGGCGTGGTCGGCGTACTCGTCTCCTTCGTCGCCATCCTCACCGCGGTGGGGACGGCGTCGTGGTTCTCGTGGGCGGGCAACGCGCTCTCTGATTTGGGTGTCTCGTCCGGCGTCGCGCGACCCATCTTCAATTACGGGCTCGTTGCGACGGGCGTGATTGCGCTCGGATTCGTGCCGGCGCTGTGGCAAACCGCAGACCACCTCGCCCACCGGGTCGCGGTCGTCCCGTTCGTGATTGCGATGGTCGGCGTCGCCGGAGTGGGGCTGTTCCCGTCCTCACAGGAAACGCCGCACGCGATTGCGGCCATCACCGCGTATCTCGCGTTCATGGCGACGCCGGCGGTGTACGGCGTCGGTGACCTGCTCGTCGGTGCGCGCCGGCGGGGCGTCGCGACGATTGCGAGCGCGCTCGTCCACCTCGGCTTCTGGGTCGTGTGGGCGACACAGTTGCAGGACGTGTTGCCGGGGCTTGCGGTGCCAGAGTTCGTCGGCTCGACGCTGTTCAACGCGTGGGTCTGTTACACGGCGGCGCGGTTGTGGGACCGGTGAGTCGGACACAGTTTTAGGGGCGCTCCCCGAATCGCGGGTATGGCTACGTGGCGACGACAGACAGCGAAGTTCGTCGCCGGAATCGCCGTCACCATCGTCGTGTTCACGCTGTTGTACGACTACGGGATGACGGCCTTCGACAACCGTCCCCGGACGCTGCTCGAGTCGCTCCAGGTCGTCGTGGAGACGTTCACGACGACGGGGTACGGCTCCGACGCGGGGTGGAACTCCCGGGTGATGACGCTGTTCGTCATCGTGATGGACCTGACCGGGGTCGTCCTGATTTTTCTCGCCCTGCCGGCGCTCGCGTTTCCGCTGCTCGAAGAGGAGCTCTCGACGACCGTGCCGACGAGCACCGACCTCACGGACCACGTCGTCGTCTGTGGCTTCAGCGAGCGGGCCGAGACGCTCATCGAGGAGCTAGAGTCGCGGGGCGTCGACACCGTCATCGCGGAGCCGGATCGCGACACGGCGCTCGAACGCTACGAGGACGGCTACACGGTCGTCCACGCCTCGCCCGACACGGTGGACGGGCTGCTCGCGACGAACATCGTCGAGGCGCGCGCCGTCGTCGCCGACATCTCGGACGAGATCGACACCAGCATCGTCCTGACGGCGAAGGAGCTCGCGGCCGACGTGCGGGTCGTCACCGTCGCGGAGGAGCTCGACCACGCCCGCTATCACGAGCTCGCGGGCGCAGACGAGGTGTTGTCACCCCGGACGCTGCTCGGCGAGAGTCTCGCTCGGAAGGTGACGACCGCCGTCTCGACGGACCTCGACGAGCCGGTCGAACTGGGCGAGAACTTCGATATCGTCGAGCTATCGGTGCGACGCGGGAGCCAGCTCATCGGCTCGTCGCTGGCCGAGAGTCGCCTGCGCGAGGAGACCGGCGTCAACGTCATCGGACTCTGGTTCGACGGCGAGTTCCAGAGTCCGCCGGACCCGACGGCCACCATCACCAGCGGGACGATCATGCTGGTGAGCGGCCGCGACGACCAAATCGAGATGCTGCGCGAGCGCACGCGGACGGACGTGCGTCGACACGAGTCGGGCAAGACGCTCGTCGTCGGCTACGGCGGCGTCGGCGAGGCGATCTGTCGGATGTTGACCGAGGCGGGCCACGAGCACACGACGGTTGACAAGCGGGATATCGAGGGGGTGGACGTGGTCGGCGACGGCACCGAAGTGGAGACGCTACGCAGAGCCGGTATCGAGGAGGCCCGGACGGTCGTGCTCGCCATCGCGGACGACGCCGTCGCGGAGTTCGCCACGCTGGTCTGTCGCGACCTCGCGCCGGATGTCGAGATTATCGTCCGGGCCCAACAGCGCGAGAGCGTGAAGAAGCTGTACCGAGCGGGTGCCGACTACGCCCTCTCGCTGGCGTCCATCTCCGGGCGGATGACTGCCGGCACCGTCCTCGACGAGGAGGTCCTGTCGATGACGACGCAGGTGGATATCGTCCGGACGGAAGCCCCGAAGCTCGTGGGGCTGACCCTCGCCGAGGCGTCGGTGCGTGCCGAAACCGGCTGTACGGTCGTCGCCGTCAAGCGCGAGGGCGAGGACGACCCCATGACGGACGTGGGACCGGACTACCGGGTGCGCCGGGGCGACCAGCTCGTCATCGCCGGCACGGACGAGGACGTCAACCGATTCAACGAGCGGTTCGGAAACTCCTAACGGGAGATACACTTTACTGTCGAGCGCGCTGGCGGTAGGTATGAACGACAGACGCGGCGCGGTCGCCGCGGTACTCGCGCTCGCACTTCTCGTCTCGGGAGCCGTCGGCGCGGGAGGGTTCATCTCGCTTGCTGCACCCGGCAGCGGCGACGCGTGGACCGCGACCGCCGACGCGAACGACCGGAGCATCGGTGCAAAGGCCGACCGCGCGCTCACCGGCCCGACGAGCGTCGAGTCGCCGTACGGCGAGGCGACCGTCCGCTACGACAGCGACGGAGTCCCGCACATCGAGGCCGACAACGAGACGGCGCTCTACTACGCCGTCGGCTACGTACAGGCGCGCGACCGCCTGTTCCAGATGGACCTCCAGCGCAGGCTGATGCGGGGTGAGACGGCCGAAATCGCCGGCGAAGCCGCCGTCGAGAACGACCGGTTCTACCGGAAGATGGACTTTGCCGGCGCGGCCGAAGCCTCGTGGAACGCGACGAAGGACACCGAGGCGGGCGACGCGACCCGGGCGTACACCGCCGGCGTCAACCACTACATCGACACGGAGCCGCTGCCGACGGAGTTTCAGGCCAACGACTACGCGCCCGACGAGTGGACGCCCGTCGACTCGCTGCTCGTCGGCAAGCTCATCGCGTGGCAGCTCACCGGCGACTTCCGCGACCTCGAACGCGCGACGGTCGCCGACAGCTTCGAACCGGGTGCGGTGAGCGAACTCTACCCCGAACAGCTCGCCCACGACTCAACGATTATGGGTCGCTCGCAGGGCGGAGAGGTAACACCGGCGAGCGCGCGGCCGAGCGTGTCTCCACAGACCGCGCCGCAGGGTACGACCGGTGATTTCGCCGGGCTGTACGACCGCTACTCGACGTACGAGCGCTCGCTCGGCATCGGGTCGAACTCGTGGGTCGTCTCGGGTGACCACACCGACGACGGTGCGCCAATCGTCGCGAACGACCCGCACCTCTCCCTGACGGTGCCGCCCGTCTGGTACGAGATGCACCTCGACTCCCCGGAGATGAACACGCGCGGCGTCGCCTTCCCCGGCCTGCCGTTCGTCGTCATCGGGCGCACCGAAAGCGTCTCGTGGGGGTTCACCAACGTCGGGGCGGACCAAACGGACCTGTACACCTTCGAGCAGCCGACGAACGACACCTACGTCTACGACGGCGAGGTGCGCGAGGTGCAGACGGAGACGGAGACCATCGAGGTGGCGAACGGCCCGGACGCCGAGGTGGAGATACGCAAGACGGTGAAGGGGCCGCTGCTCGAGCGCGGCGGACAGGAGGTGGCCGTCTCGTGGCTCGGGCTGACCGGGACGCGTGAGGGACAGGCGACATACGACCTCAACCACGCCGAGGACCTCGATGCCGTGAGCGAGGCGCTCAAGACGTTCGACACCCCGACCCAGAACATCGTCGCGGCCGACCGCGACGGCGGGACGCTGTTCCGCACCACCGGGAAGTACCCCTACCGGTACACCGACGGCGAGCGCGTCTCCGGTGAACTGCCGTTCAACGCGACGGCCGGCGAGGGGAACTGGCGCGGCTGGACGCCGTACGGGCAGACCGACTGGGACGCCGGCGGCTTCGTCCCCTTCGACGAGGTCCCCCACGTCGACAATCCGGACGTGCTCGCGACTGCGAACCAGCGGACGACCGACGAGCCGGGCTTTTATCTCTCCTACAGCGAGCGATTCGCCGACCCGTACCGGGGCGCGCGCATCTACGAACGCCTCGAATCCCGGGTCGAGAGCGACCAGCCGGTGACCGCCTCGTTCATGCAGGAACTGCAGCGTGACACCCGATCGCTGGCGGCGGCCCGCTATCAGGAGCCGCTACTCGATGCTCGCAGCGAGATGTCGGCCGACGTGCGGGCCGAAGCCGACCGGCTGGAGGGGTGGAACGCCCGGATGGACCGCGACTCCCGAGCCGCGCTCCTGTACGCGCTGTTCCGTGAGGAGGTGCGTTCGGTCGTGTTCGGCGACGAGTTCGCGGCCGAAGGCCTCGATTCGAGTTACTACCCACACCACACGACGCTCCAGAATCTCCCGGCGGACAGCGAGTGGTTCGACGACGAGACGACGCCGGCGCGCGAGACGCGCGCGGACGCCTACGCGACCGCGTTCGAGCGAGCGGTCGACCGCGCCGGTACGGAGGGGTGGCGAACCTACGGCGACTACAACGTCGTCGACTTGGACCACCAGTTCCCGGTTGCGTTCCTCGATTACCCGGAGCTACCGACCGACGGCGGCCCGTTCACGGTGTCGAACTTCCGGGTGACGAGCGACGCGGGGTCGTCGTGGCGGATGGTCGTCTCGGGCGATGAATCGTACGGCGTCATCCCCGGCGGCCAGTCGGGCAACCCGTACTCGCCACACTACGCCGACCAGCTCGACCCGTGGGCGAACGGCGGCTACCACCCGATTCCGACCGAAGCGAGCGGCCCGGTCGTCATCGCCTTCGAGGACGAGGAGGGAGACGCATGAGCTACCTGACGCCCGACGCGCTCGCTCGATTCCGTGACACGGAACGCGCGACGCAGGCGATGGTCGTCGCCTACGCTGTCGGTCTCGTCGCGACGTACGTCCATCCGCTCGGTCTCGTCGTCGGCGGTGCGCTGCTGGGGCTGACGGCGTCGTCGGTTCGGGATGCGGTCGTCCTCGGCTCCGAGTTCGGCGTGACCGTTCTCGTCGCGTGGGCCGGACTGCTCGTCTGGTACGGCGTGCTCGGGTCGGTCGCGACGGCCGTCCCGCTCATCTACGTCGCGCTCGCGTCGGCGCTCGCGATTCCGCCGCTTGCTGCCGTCGCGGTGCGCGGACTGGTCTGAGCCGTTTTTCACACTCCCCCGCGTAGCGCCGGTATGGATATCGACGCCGTCGTCGTCGACCTCGACGGAACGGTGTATCTCGGCGACGAACTGCTGGCCGGCGCACGCGAGGCCATCGAGACGCTCCGAGCGCGGGGGTACGACCTCCTGTTCGTGACGAACAATCCGACCCGGAGTCCCGCGGGCTACGTCGACCGGCTCGCCGACCTCGGCGTCGAGGCGACGGCGTCACAGATTCTCTCGGCCGGCACCGTGACGGCGGAGTTTCTCGCCGACCGCCACGCCGACGAGTCGGCGTTCGTCATCGGCTCGGACGGCCTGCTCGCACAGCTGGACGACGCGGGCGTCACCGTCACCGAGGACCCCGAGCGCGCCGACGTGCTCGTCACCTCCCACTCGTATGAGTTCGACTACGAGGACCTCACCCACGGCCTGTGGGCACTCGACGACGACACGGCCTTCTACGGGACGGACCGCGACCTGACCTACCCCAACGACGACGGACGCGAGTACCCCGGGTCGGGGGCGATTACCCGCGCCGTCGCCGGGGTCGCCGAACGCGAACCGGACCGCGTGCTCGGAAAGCCGTCGGGCGTGATGGTGGAACTCATCGCCGACCGACTCGCCCGTCCCGAGCGCTGTTGTATCGTCGGTGACAGTCTCGACACCGACATCGCGCTCGGCGAGCGCGCCGGCATGACGACGGTGCTCGTCCTCTCGGGTCGCACCGACCACGTGGCGGTGGAGGACGCGCCTGTCACACCCGACTACGTGCTCGACGCGCTCGGCGACCTCCCCGCGCTGCTCGACGACCGTGGTAACGTCTGACAAAGACTTATGCCGGCTGGTGTGCAAGTCGTTCACATGGAGATGACTGATAATCCATACGAGTACGGTGACGAACAGATGGACGGCGGCCTCGAAGGCCAAACGCCGGAGGGGTGTGAGAACGGCGGCGACGCCGTCATCGTCGACGGCGAGTCCGTCAGCTACAGGAGCTACCAGGCGCGCAACGGTGGCTGATAGCTAGCCGACGCCACCGGCTACGCGTTATTTTTGCAGAGACGACGAAAACGAGCAGCTACGGCGTCAAGACGCGAGGGGGAGCGGCGTCACCCCTCGATATCGATGGTCATGCCGGTCGCCTGCTCGGTGGCGATGGGCAGTGTCACCTCGAGCACGCCGTTGGTGTAGGCGGCGGCGATCTGCTCGTGGTCGACCGCCTTCGGGAACCGGAAGGAGCGGTGGTAGGTGCGCTTGCGGCCGCGCTCCTCGTCGACGTGCTCTGCGGCGACCGTGAGCCGACCGTCGTGCCACGTCAGGTCGATGGCCTCCCGGTCGTACCCCGGGAGATCGACGGTGAGGACGTACTCGCCGTCCTCCTCGTACAGTTCGTAGTCGTCACCGTCGAACAGTCCGAGCGGACTGTTCGCGCCAAACACTCTGCTCGGAAGGTCCAATCCCTGATTCCAGCGTGCTGGCATCGATTCGACCATGTCGTTCACCTCCGCTGCAGTGGAGCATACGGCATCGAGAATATTGAATTTTATTCGGGTTTTGTAACCAAATCACGTATTCTCGCGGCGCGTTTCCCGATATCGCTACCGATTTCGGGTCAGCCGACACGGACGACAGGAACGAGCGCGGAGGGCGACCGACACGAATAAACGCACTGTGCGTTTTCGATGTGTGGTACTCGAATAGTATATAAGTGAGGTGGCCGACAGTACGACCGCTATGGTAGACAAAGCAGAACTCCGCGAGCAGATGGAAGAAGCGTTCGGCGAAGCAGACTACCCCATCAGCAGCCCGATGGACCTCGTGCCGGCGCTCCCGAACGGCCCGGGCACGAAGTTCGAGTCCGGCGACTTCTCGATGACGGCGATGGAGCTGAACACGAAGCTCGGTGGCGGTGACTTCCCGTACGAGTCCGTCGAGGCGTTCGTCGACGACGTGCTGGCGAACCTCGAAGAGCAGGGCGAAATCTGAGCGCCGGCAGAATTAACTCACGCCCCGGTGAGATGCCGGTATGACAGAGCCGATGGGTCGCTTCGAGACCCCCGCGCTGGCGGAGTTACCCGACGACGTCCGCGAACGCATCGAGACGGAGACAGAGGAGGCCGGCTTCACGCCGAACGTCTTCTCGGCGTTCGCCTACAAGCCGAGCCACTTCCGCGCTTTCTTCGAGTACCACGACGCCATCATCGACGACGCGGCCATCGAGCGGGCCGAAATCGAGATGCTCATCGTCACCGTTTCGGGCATCAACGACTGTCTCTACTGCGTCGTCGCTCACGGCGCACTCCTGCGTATCTACAGCGGTCGCCCGAAGCTCGCCGACCAGCTCGCCACCAACCACCGGAGCGCCGACCTCACGGAGCGTCGCCGCGCCATGCTGGACTTCGCCGAACTCCTCACCGAGTCGCCGGGCGAGGTCGACGACGCCGCGGTCGCGGCGCTGAAGGAGGCCGGCTTCTCCGACGAGCAGGTGTGGGACATCGCCACCGTCGTCGCCTACTACAACCTCTCGAACCGCCTCGCGACGGTCGCGGATATGCGACCGAACGACGAGTTCTACACCCTCGGCCGCGGCGAGTAATCAGGTCCCTCGGGGGTCGGCCATTCCGCCTTTCACGCCGACCGCGACCAGTCCGACGTTCACCGGATACGCGACGAGGAGACCGACGCTCAACGAGAAGACGAGCCCGGACCAGAAGAGCACGGAGCCGATGGGCGCCTCGCCGGCAATCCAGATGTCCGTCCCGATTGCGGTCACCTCCATCACGGTGATCGAGGGCGTCTCCGAGTAGAGCGCGTCCGTCACCGCCGTCGTGAGCGATTCGCCTTCCTGGACGAGCGGGCCGACGGTGAGCGCGAAGCCGGCGAGATACGCACACGCGAACGTCGTCGCCGCGACGCCCAGCGTCGACAGCGAGAGGATGCCCGCCGCAACGACGACGCCGACGACCTCGCCCGCGCCACACCCCGAATAGCAGTGGGCGACCGAGCGAAACCCCCGCCGCCACAGCGTATCCGCGGGAATCGCCGACCGGCCGCTGTAGGCGTAGACGATGAGCCCGAGCGGTCCGGAGTACAGCACCGTCAATACCCAGACGAACTGCATCAGCGGGGCGAGGTGGCTGTTGTGCGCCCGGAGGTCGTACGCGAAGACGGCCAGCGAACAGGCGACCAGAACGACCCAGGCGGCGAGCACGCGCGGGTCGGTCAGCACGGCTCGGAGGGCCTCCACGACCATGTGCCGGCGTTCTCACGACAGTAGTATGCATCTTGGGGCGACGAGCGTGTCGTAGACAGGAATCTGAACTCGACGGGCGTGAACACTTTGGGGTGAAACGACCAACCGCCGGTATGCCACTCGACGAGACGGACTTCGAGATTCTCTCTCTGCTCGCGGCGGACGCCCGTCGGCCGTACAGCGACATCGGCGACGTGGTCGATCTGTCTGGACCGGCCGTCTCCCAGCGGGTCACCCGGCTGCGTGAAAGCGGCGTCATCGACGGCTTCACCGTCAGTCTGAACCGCGACCAACTCCGAGCTGGCGTCGGGGTACTCGTGACCGTTCCGAACCCCGGAGACGTGGACGCGCTCCGCGACCGACTCGCCGCGGCCGACGGCGTCGAAGGCGTGTTCACCGCCGTCGACGGGACGGTCCGGTTCACGGGCCGGACGGCCGCGGACGACGTGCGCTCGTGGGTGAGCGAACTGGTCGCGTCGGACAGCTTCGACGTGGAACTGCTCGACAGCGTGGCGTGGGAGCCGTCGGTCGCTGGCGGCGGCTTCGCCGTCGCCTGCGCGGAGTGTTCGAACACCGTCGACTCCGAAGGGGAGTCGATTCGGCTCGACGGGGAGACATATCACTTCTGTTGTTCCTCCTGTCGCGCGCGCTTCGAGGAGCGATACGAGCGACTCAGCGAGTGAGTCGGAAGGCAGTTCCGGACGCCGCCACAACGAGGGGTATGCTCACGCCGACCAGACAGTACGGGGCCGCCATCGCGCTCGCGTCGGGACTGTACTCGCTGTTCGCGATGGACGGGGGGATGGCGTCGACGGCCGGCACGGTGATGGCCGTCGTCGGGGCCGTCGCGGTCGTCCACGGTATCGTCCTGCTCACGCCCGTCGCCGACCGACTCGGGAACGCCAGCGGCCCGCTCATGGTGGGCTACTCGCTCGTCATGCTGGTGAATCAGGCCGTCGCGATGGATTCCGGCGGCTCGTCGACCGACATGGGAATGGGGATGGACAGCTCGCAGATGGGTGAGATGATGGCTCTCGACGCGGGGATGGTGGCGCTCGCCGCACTGATGCTCGTCTCCGGGCTCATCATGACGCGAACCGACGAGACGGGGATGTAGCTACAGTTCCATCGACTCGGCCATCGACCGCACCTCGCTGGCTCGTTCACGAATCGCAGCCATCTCCTCGTCGTCCTTGTTCTCGAGGTGGGAGTAGACCAACCCCATCCGGTGATTGTCGCCCAAGCTGTCCTCGTTTCGGTCGAGAAACTCCCAGTAGAGGGTGTTGAACGGACAGGCACCCTCACCGGTGGCCTTCGTGTGGTAGTAGTCACAGTCGCCACAGTAGTCGCTCATCTTGTTCACGTAGTTGGCGGAGGAGGCGTACGGCTTCGTCGCGAAGATGCCCCGTCCGAACGAGCCCATCTCGACGACGTTGGGCGTCGTCACCCAGTGGTAGGCGTCGACGTAGCCGGCGTGGAACCAGTCGTTGAGTTGCGCGGGTTCGACGCCGTAGATGAGCGCGAAGTTCGAGAGGATCATCAGCCGCTCGATGTGGTGGCTGTACCCTCGTTTGCGCACGCCGTCGACCACGTCGGAGAGACACCGCATGTCGGTCTCGCCGGTCCAGAACGCCTCGGGGAGGTCCTCCGTCGCGTCGAGTTGGTTCGCCGAGGCGAGCTCCGGCATCCCCTCGCGGTAGGTGTGGCGCATGAACTCCCGCCAGCCGAGCAGCTGCCGGACGAACCCCTCGACGCTGTTGAGCGGTGTGTCGGGCTGTTCGCGGGCTCCCTCGATGACGGCCTCGATGACCTCGGCGGGGTGGAGCAGGCCGACGTTGATTGCCCCGGACAGGAGCGCGTGGTTCAGCGACCACTCGTCGTCGAGCATGGCGTCCTGATACGGGCCGAATTCGGCGAGCCGCTCGTCGACGAACGTATCGAGCGCGTCGAGCGCTTGCTCGCGCGTCGTCGGCCAGAAGAACGGCTCCGGGTCGGCCCACTCCGGGCCGGGCGGGTCGGTGTCGTAGCTCCCCGACAGATTCCGCGCCCACTCCCACACCTCGCGGGTGGTCGCGTCCATCTCGTAGCGGGGCGGGTCGGGCGTCTCGTACTCCTCGCCGGGGAACTGTTGATTCTCGTCGTCGTAGTTCCACTCCCCGCCGACGGGGTCGCCGTCGACCATCAGGTAGCCGGTCTCGCGGCGCATGTACCGGTAGAAGTTCTCGTGGCGATACGGCGGGTCGCCGTCGCCGGCGTGCTCGTCCCACTGCTCGCGCGTCGAGAGGAACAGGTCGTTTTCGACCACCTCAAGCGTGCCGCCACGCTCCTCAACGAGCGACTGGAGTCGGTCGCTCGTGCCGTAGGAAGGTGATTCCATCACGACGAGGTCGTCGTCCGGATAGCTCTCGAAGTGGGCGTCGAAGCCGTCGGCGAACGTCTCACACCGGTAGTAGTCGACGGTCGTGCCCGACTCGCGCAGGCGGTCGCGGAACTGTCGCATCGCGGCGAAGACGAGGGTGAGCTTGTGCGGGTGGTACGCGCGCCGGCGGGCGAAGGCCGTCGCCTCGATCATCACGACGCGGTCTGCGTCTGCGACGGGACCGTACGCCGGGTGGAGCTGGTCGCCCAAGACGAGCACTGCCATACCGGGTGTACGGGCGAGGGGGCGAAGAAACCACGCGTCGGCGTGTGTCACTCACTCTCGAAGGAGACTTATTCGCGGCCGTCCCCTCCCTCCGGTATGGACGAGTCTACGTTGACCCGGCGGCGACTGCTCGGGACACTCGGAGCTGCGGGCGCTGTCGGCATTGCGGGCTGTAGCAGCGGTGGAAACGGCGGCGGGTCGACGGGGGGACCGGAGGAGCGCGTCTCGACGTTTCTCTCCAGTGGCCGCCCCGCCCGCGGCTACGACGAGATCATCGACATGACCGGGCAAGACGAGGTGGTCGTGGAGGTCGGCGCCGGCGGAAACGGGCTCGCCTTCGCGCCCGCGGCGGTCCGTATCTCCACGGAGACGACCGTCTCGTGGCAGTGGACCGGCCGCGGCGGCCGCCACAACGTCGTCGCCGCGAGCGACTCCGACTTCGACTTCCAGAGCGGGAGCCCGAAGCTAGAGGCCGACCCGTTCGAGCGGTCGTTCGACGACGCCGGCGTCGGTCTCTACTACTGTGGTCCCCACCGGTCGCTCGGCATGGAAGGGGCGCTCATCGTCGAGTAGCAGAGGCGAGCTTTTTGTCACCGACCGCCTCAGAGTCGGTGTGGAGACGGTTACGACGGAGACATCCAACCCGTTCGGGATGCGTATCGACGGCCCGGCGGTGTACGGTTACGGGGACGCCAACGCCGATTTTCACGTGTTCGGGGACTCGCCGGCTCGCCACGGCGGCGCCGAGACGGGCGTCCCGTTCACCGACGGCGAGACTGGCCGCCGGCTGCAGGCGCTCGTTCACGAACTCGGCTTTGCGGCCGACGCGTACGCCGACGAGCCGGAGCTTTCGAACCTGTATCTCTCCTACATCCATCCGGGAGAGGGTGAGCCGACCCCCGCGAGCTACGCCGACCAGGAGCGGTTTCTGGACGCGGAACTGCGAGCTATCAACGCGCACATCCTCCTGCCGGTCGGAGACCGCGCGTTCGCGTACGCGCTCGAACACCACACTTCGGTGCGCGACAAGACGGACCCGCGGACGAGTGAGATGCACGCCACCCCCGTCCGGGGGCGTGGCTTCCTCGTCATTCCGGTGAAGGAGCCGACGGAGTGGACCGAGACCGACCGCGAGCGGCTGTTCGCGACGCTGCGAGAGCTGCTCGACGGTGATTACAGACAGACGAAAGGCGTCGCGACGACGATCGGTTAGGTTCTGTCGACGAACGCGACAATCTGTTCTGCGATTTCCTCGCCGGCGTCCTCCTGCAGGAAGTGACCACCGCCCTCGATCCACACGTCGGGCTGGTCGCTCGCGGTGGGGAGATGCTCGCGCAGCGAGTCGCGGTTGTCGTGGGTAATCGGGTCGCTGTCGGAAAAGAGCACGAACGCCGGCTTCTCCCACTCGCCGAGTCGTTCGGCCGCTGCACGCGTCATCTCCGCGCCGTCGCCGCCGTTCTTGCGCGGCACCATGTCAGGCCACGCCCGCGCGCCGGCTTTCAGTTCCGGCGTCGGGTACGGGGCCTCGTAGGCGGCGAGCGTCTCGTCGCTGAGTTCGGTTACCGTCGCGTTCTGGATGAGCATGTCCAGCGGGAGGTCGTCGGTTCGCTCCACGAAGTCGCGGAACTCCTCCCACGCGTCGGGCATCTCCTGTGTGCCGGTGGGTATCCCCGTGTTCATCGGGACGAGTCGGGCGAACCGCTCCGGATTGTTCGCGGCGAGCGTCAGCCCGAGAATCCCGCCCCAGTCCTGACACACGAGGGTGATGTTCTGGAGGTCGAGGTCGGTGATGAACCGCTCGAAAGCGTCGTAATGCATCCGGAAGCTGTACTCCTCGCGGTCGGTGTACTTGTCCGAGCGACCGAAGCCGATTGCGTCGGGGACGACGACCCGGCCCCGCTCGGACAGCCCGGGAATCAGCTTCCGGTAGAGATACCCCCACGTCGGCTCGCCGTGGAGACACAGGAAGGTCTCCTCGCCCTCGCCGACGTCGACGTACGCCATCTCCGGGTCGCCGACCGAGACGCGCTCGACCGGGTAGTCGTACTCCTCGAACGGGCCGATGTCGTCGCCGCTCGCGTCGTGTAACGCCATTGGCGTCTCCACACCCGGAGCCGACAAAGGCGTTGTCCACGGGAACACTCTTCACGCGTTCCGGTGAAGCCCGTGTATGCAGATTACGTGCGAGCTTCACGGCACCGTCCGAGAGGCCTACGGGGCCAAGACCGCGACGGTCGCGCTCGATTCCGGGGCGACGGTCGGAGACCTGTTGAACACACTCGACGGCGGAAACGAGCGGGTCGCCCCGCTCGTTCGCAACGGCGACGGCGGGATTCGCCCCCACATCGCCGTCCACGTCAACGGCGAGAGCGTCGCCGCGGGCGAGGGCGCGGCGACCACGCTCGCCGGCGGCGACGAGGTGACGATTCTACCGTCCGTCTCCGGTGGGAAGCCGACGCTCCCCTTCGAGATGGAGACGGTTCGACTCGGGAACGCCGCCTTCGAGGGGTTGAACAACTGCTACGTGCTCGGACTGGAGGACGACGCCGAACTCACGCTCGTCGACACCGGCTTCCCGACCGACGAGACGCGCAGCGAACTCGACCGCGGACTCGCCGACATCGGCATCGACTTTGCTGATATCGACCGGATTCTCCTCACCCACTGGCACGGCGACCACGCCGGACTCGCCGCCGAGATTCAGGCGGCGAGCGGCTGTTCGGTCCACGTCCACGTCGACGACGCGCCGCTCGTCGACGGCTCGGAGGCGACACAGGACATGGACGACCCGGCCTTTCGTGACACGCTCACCAAGTGGGGGATGCCGCCACAGAAGCAGACGGATCTGGCGGAGTTCCTCGACGCGAACGCGGCGGCCTACACCCGGCCGACGGTCGAGACGTTCACCGACGGCGACCGGTTCGATCTCGGGAGCGTCGAACTCGAAGCCGTCCACCTCCCGGGCCACACCGTCGGTCTCTGCGGCTTCGCCTTCGACGGCCACGACGGGAGAGAGCTATTTTCCGGCGATGCACTGCTTCCCTACTACACCCCGAACGTCGGCGGAGCCGACGTGCGCGTCACCGAACCACTCGCGGCGTATCTCGACACGCTCGTCCGCATCATCGACGGCGAGTACGAGCGAGCGTGGCCCGGTCACCGCGGGGCCATCGTCGACCCGACCGGCCGCGCAGCCGACATCATCGACCACCACCGCGAGCGAACCGAGCGGGTGGTCGACGTGCTCGCCGACGGTCCCGCGACGCCGTGGGAGGTGTCGGCCGAACTGTTCGGATCGCTCCACGCGATTCACATCCTCCACGGGCCGGGCGAGGCGTTCGCCCACCTGAACCACCTCGAAGACGCCGGCCTCGCGGCGCGTGACGGCCGAGCGTACGAACTCACGACGACGAATCCGGCGACTACAGAGTTGTTCCCGACGGTCGCCGACCGACTCCGCCCGGGCTACGAGCCCGTTCACTGAGTCTGCCACCGCCGCCCGGCGAGCAGACAGACGGCCCCGAGCAGGAGTGCGGCCGGCGTGAGCGTCGCGGGAAGGATGGGGTACGCCGTCTCGACGGCGGCGTACGGCGAGCGTTCGAGCGTCGTCACGAGCCACGAGACCGCCTCGGGACCGGCGTAGGGAACGAGACAGAAGCCGACGGCGATGGCCGCGGTCGTCCCGCCGGTGACGAAACCGGTCAGCGCACACAGCTCCTCGACGACGAGTATCGTCTCGGCGCGCTCGTCCGAGAGGGAGTCGCTGTGCTCTCTGAGCACACCGAGTATCGACAACACGAGCGCGACGAGCGCGAGCATCGCTAACGCGGTGAGCGCGACCAGACTCGTGTACGTCGGGACCGTTCCGGGGTCGACCAAGATGTTCATTCCGTCCGGAGAGACGAACGCGAAGACGCCGACTGCGACGCCGAACGCGAACAGCACCACGCCGAGCCGCTGGAGCTTCTCTGCGAGCGACCACGGAAACACCGAGACGCGCTGGACGCGGAGCCGTTCGTACGCAGACCCCTCCGTCAGCGCGGCGGCGACCGGGTCGTCGTCACGCGTGTCATCGGTACGCATTACCATAATTCAGGTGAGCGAGCCAAAAAACGCTGTCCCGAACTCCGGCAGACGCAACGGAAAACAGACGCGGCGCGAGTAGAAATCGCCACCGATGAGACGAGTTGAGTCGTATCGAACGAAAACCGGACGCGGCGGGAGTGAGCAAACGCGAAGCGTTTGCGAGCTACGCCGCGGCCGCGACGAGCGAAGCGAGGAGCGGACGCGGCGGGATTCGAACCACGGTCGGACGTGCTCGCTTCGCTGCGCGCGACCTCCCTGATTCGAATCCCTTGGAGACGTTTTCACGCCTCGCTTCGCTCGGCGGAAAACGGACGCGGCGGGATTCGAACCCGCGATCTAGAGGTTAGGAACCGCTCGCCTTGGTCCACTAGGCCACGCGCCCTCACTGGAGCGTTGCCACTCTGGGGCAAAACGATTGTGAACAAGGAAGTGGCTCAGTTCTTGTCCGTCGACTCCTCGAACTCCACGTCTTCGTCCTCGGCGTACTCCTCGCGCGTCTCCTCGATTTCCTCCTCGCTCGCGCCGCTTTCTCGCATCTCCTGTAGCTCCTGTTCGACCTCCTCGCGGCCCTTCTGGAACTCTCCCATCGCCTCACCCGTCGAGCGGGCGAGCTTCGGAATCTTGTTTGCACCGAACAGGAGCACCGCGATACCGAGGATGATGAGCAGCTCCGGACCGGCAGGAATCCCGAACTGTGCTGGAACAAGTGTCTCGAACATCTATATCTGAAGGTACTCCCTTGCGACTATATGCTTTTTCCTCGCCGCGGAGCCGACAGATACCGTCGCGACGCTCGCCGTCGGGGAGAATCGAGGGTAACAGCCGAGTCAGTCTGCGGTCTCGGTCGCTGACTCGTCGCCGTCGGCGCGCACCTCGTCGAGTTCCTGTTGGATATCCGCACGGCCCTTCTGGAACTCACCCATCGCCTCGCCCGACGAGCGGGCGAGCTTCGGAATCTTGTTCGCGCCAAACAGGAGCACGGCGACGGCGAGGACGATGAGCAGTTCCGGGCCGGCGGGGATGCCGAACTGTGCTGGAACAAGTGTCTCGAACATGATGTACACCGACGAGTTCGGGGGTGGCGTTGTAGCTCTTTCCCGGTGGGCGAACGCTTTTCGCCGTCGCGTGGCTCCCCACAGTGTGAGCCGACTCGACGACGACACACCGCGATACGACCCGGCTGCCGCCCACGCCTTCCCCGACGAGCGACTGAACGACGTGCTCGAAGCCGTCGCCGACGACGAGGAGATACAGGCGTATCTCGACGCACAGAACGTCAACCCGGTCCAACGGAAAGGGTACAACGACCACGGCGCGAAACACATCGAAATCGTCCGCGACCGCGCGCTGTGTCTGTATGACCTGCTCAAGAAGCACGACGTGGAGTTCAACGGCGCACGCCAACAGGGACTCGACGAGGCCGACGAGCCGGTCATCGTCGCGCTGGCGGCGACGCTCCACGATATCGGCCACGTCGTCCACCGCGACGACCACCCCTACTACTCCATTCCGCTCGCGGCGGATATCCTCGAACGACTCCTCCCCGACTTCTACGACACCACAGAGCGCGTGAAGGTGACCGGCGAAATCCTCCACGCCATCCTCTGTCACCACACCGAGGAGACGCCGCTCACCCTCGAAGCCGGCGTCGTCCGCGTGGCGGACGCACTCGACATGGAGCGGGGCCGCTCTCGGATTCCGTACGAGCGCGGCGGTCGCGGGATCAACACGCTCTCCTCGCAGGCGATTGAGGGCGTCTCGCTGACGAGCGACGACGGCCACGTCGTCGTCGAAATCGAGATGACGAACGCCGCCGGCGTCTACCAGGTGGACGAGCTATTGACGGCGAAGCTGCGCGACTCGGGACTGGAGTCACACGTCCGCGTCGTCGCCATCAACACCCACAGCGGGGACGGCGACGAGCAGTTGGTCGAGCGCATCGAGCTGTGAGAGGTAGCGAGTCTTTTGTGGCTGCCGTGTGTCAGTTCGAACTGTGGGCTCGTCGCTTCGCGTCTTCAGGGACCCGGAGTTCCTGGCGATGTCGGGGACCGCCTTCGCCCGCGCGCAGGCGTACTCGACGGTCGCCATCGCGCTCGCCCTGTACGCCGGTATCTTCGACGTTAGCTCGACGGTCGAGGGGCTGTTCGGGACGGCGTTTGCACTCGTCCAGCTCATCATCGTCTTACCGCTCGGCCGCGCCATCGACACCGGCAACGCAAAGCGGTGGCTGCTGTTCGGACTCGGGCTGAACGTCGTCGTCTTCTTCGGCTTCATGGCCATCTCGAACGTGGCCGGCGTCATCGTGATGCGCGTTTTCCAGGGTATCGCGGCGAGCATCCTCTGGCTCACCGGCTCGACGGTCATCGGTGAAATCTCCGGCGAGGACGAACAGGGGCTGTGGCTCGGCACCTACAATCAGGTCGGAGCCTTCTCCTCGCTCTTTGGCGACCTCGTCGGCGGGGCGATACTCGCCGTCTTCGGGTTCACCGCCGCCTACAGCGTGCTCGCCGGCGTTACCCTCGCGGCCGGCACGCTGGTCTACTTCGTCCTGCGCGACAACCCCGGCGGGAAGAAAGACCCCGAGGAAGCCACCGGCCGCGAGACGCTTGAATCGCTGCTCTCCCTGCCGACCGTGCGCGCGCTCGTCGGCTTCCGGTTCGGACTCTCCTTCGGGAAGATGGCCGTCATCACGTTCCTCCCCATCTACGCGCACACGGAGTTCGGGATGAACCCCTTCATCGTCGGGGGCCTCCTCGCCGGCGGCAAGCTGACGAAGGCGCTCACGCAGGGGTACGTCGGCGACCTCACCGACCGGTGGGGGAACAAACACCTGTTCATCGCGACGGGCGCGGTGTTGTACGCCGTCGGCGCGCTCTTGATTCCGCTCGCCGGTGTTGCGCGCGGCACGATTCCCGGCGTGACCCTCACGCTCCCCGACATCCCGAACGCGCCCGCGGGGGCCATCGACCTCCCGCCGGCGTTCTTCGTTCTCTCGGGAGCCTACATGGTGTGTGGCATCGCGGACTCGATTCGGCTCCCCGCGAGCATGGCGATGTTCGTCGAGGAGGGCGAGAAGTTCGACGCCGTCGGGGGAGCCTTCTCGCTGCGCTCGGTGGCGTGGAAGGTCGGCCAGGTCGTCGGACCGGTGACGGTCGGATACGTCTGGGACGCAACGAGCGTCGGCGTCGCCTTCGGACTTGCGGCGATCCTCATCGTCGCCGCGACGGGGGTGTTCCTGGTCGTGTACGAGACACCGACACCGGGGCCGGAACCGACCGTCGGCGATTAGCTGTAGCCGCTGCCGCGCAACGCGATGTCATCTTCCTCGATGGTGGCCTCGCTGTCGAACAGCGTGCGAATCGTGTTCGTCTCCTGCTCGTCGTGCATCCCCGGCTGGAGCGTGAAGATGCCGAACAGGCCAGCGGAGTCGAGCCGGCTCGTGAACACGTGGAGGAACCGGAACACCGTCTGCACGTCGGCGTACATCAACAGCGTGGAGACGGAGTCGATGACGACACGCGCCTCCGTCGCCGCCCCCCGCTCTTCGAGCAGCTGGAGCTGCTTGGCGAAGGCGAGGCTCAAGCCGGTCAGGTCGCCCGGCGAGCCGACCGCACGCACCGAGACGCCGTCGATTTCGCCGTCGTCGCCGTCGCCGGACACGTCGACGATGGCGAACCGTTCGGCCGGGATGTCGATGCGTTCGCCCAGCGCGTCCAGGATGCGGCGGGGCGACTTGTTCGTGCTGATGAACACGGCCGCCTCACCGTCGGCGAGTCCCTCGGCGACGGCGTCGTAGACCCGCTCGCGCGCCTGCGACGCGTCGCCCGAGACGAGCACGCTCGTCCCCTCCGAGAAGGTGACCTCACCGAAGCCGCTCACGTCGTAGCTCATTGGGTATCCCCCTCCGTCTCGTCTTCGTCGTCGGGGTCGTCTTCCAGGTCGCGAACCATCGCGACCATCTCGGTGTCGTCGATTTCCGCGAGCGAGTCGTCCAGTTCAGACCGGAGCGTTTTGATCTCATCCGTGAGCGATGCGTACTCGTCGCTGGCGGCGAGTTCGGACTCGGACTTGCTCGACTGGAGCAGCGACTGCTTGCGGGTCAACGCGTACAGCCGCCGGCTCATGTCGGCGATGTTCTCGCGTTCCGCGAGCTCCGTCACGGTGTCGATGAGCGTCTCGCGCTCGATCGGCTTCGTGAGATACTCGTCGAACCCCATTCCGATGATATCGAAGTCCGGTTCGACGGCAGTCACCATCGCGACCCGACAGCTGTTCGATCGGCTCCGTATCTCCGACAACACTTCGTCGCCGGTCATCTCGGGCATCAGTCGGTCCAGGAGAACGACATCGACCGTCTCGTCGAGAATATCGAGCGCCTGCGAGCCGCTCGATGCGGTCTTCACGTCGAACTGCGAGGTGAGCCAGCGGGAGTAGATATCGAGAAGTGCCTCCTCGTCTTCGACGAGCAACACGGTCGTCTCATCCACACCCATCTTGTGACACCTTACTCGGGCACTCCTTATGAAGACCGTGGCTATCGGTTCGTCACGGTCGGCCAGCAGCCCGGAGCGAGCACTCGCGGAGCCGTCGTGAACCGCGCCAGCGGTCGAGCACGTTGCGCTCACGGGTCGCGACCACGCTCACCCCCCGGTCGAGGGCGCGCTTGACGGCCACGTTGCCACGTGTGCAACGGACACGGGGACGGTACCTCGGCAAGTGCGCTCATGAGTCGAGAAGGCCATGTGCCGGCCGGGAATTGAACCCGGATCGTTGGCTTGGAAGGCCAAAGTCATACCATTAGACCACCGGCACTCGTTCACTGCGTTCACTCGTGCCGTCGTTCGCAATCCCTGCGGGATTGCTCACCACCGGCACTCTCGTCGTGTTCGTGGCACCGGTCGTCTCGCGTGGACGTAACGACCGGTACCGCGGTGTGATTGTGTCGTGGTCGTGCTCTCGTCGGCACGCACGTCGACACATGTGTCGTGAACCGACGGCCGGAGACCGTCCGTTCCCACACTCACCTCAGCGTACCGCGTCTACCCCTATGTGCGTTTCCCTTCACACCCGACAACGGCAAAGCAGTTGCCGTCCTCGGTGAACGTCCGTTCGACCGCGAGGTCACTCGCAGCGAGGTCGCGTTCGAACTCGTCGGGGTCGTAGATGTGGTAGTACCGGGGGACGGTGTCGCCGCCCGGCAGCGTCCAGTCGACCACCGTGTCGAACCCCTCCGTCTCGTCGAACGTCGAGTGAGTCGTCGACCACACGCTCACGAGCGCACGGCCACCCGGCGCGAGCACGCGCGCGAGCTCGTCCAGACTCGCCCGCCGCGTCGCCTGGGAATCGAGATGGTGGAGGGTGGCGATGTAGACGCCGATATCGACGCTGTCGGCCGCGAAGGGTAGCCGGTTGACGCTCCCCTGTACCCAGTCGGCGTCGTAGTCGGTTGCGCGCTCGACGGCCACTCCGAGCAGTTCCCGCGAGAGGTCGAGTCCGATGGCTCGGTCACAGCAGTCGGCGAGCAGTTCCACGTGGCGGCCGTTGCCACAGCCGAGGGCGACGCCGACGGCACCCGACCGACCGTCCAGAAACGCCGGAATCTGCGGCCACGGGTGGGCGCGCGTCCGCGAGAAGTGGTCCGCGATGCGGTCGTACGTCGCCCTGACGCTTGCCGCGTCGGCGACCGCGCTCGGCTCCATACCACGGCTGGGGAAGCCGGCCGTTTAGCCCGTTCGCTTAGACGCCGATGCCGCTGCCGCCGAACGCCGAGGTGAATCGCGCGATGCCGCCGTTCGCGCTCACCCACTGGATGGCGAGGAAGACGAGGTACGAGAGCAGTAGCATGACGCTGGCGTGTTTCAGCCCGTCGCGCAACGTCCCTTCGGACATCTGCCCGCCGACGATACCCGACATCGCGCTCTGGACGATACCCGCGTGGATGAACACGAGCGCGTAGGCGTCTTTTTGCTCCTCGGTGATACCCTGAATCGGCGCGGCTCCCGCCCCCTCGGCGGAGAACTCGCCGGCCGTCGGCAGGTTCGGAATCAACACGAGCACGATGACGCCCACGACGAGCAGAAACACCATGAACGAGATGTAGATGACGACGAGATACGTCATGGTCTCCTGCTGGCGGCGGCGCTTCAGCTGCTGGTCTGAACGCGCCTGGTTCGCCGCGATGCGCAACACCGGCCCGATTTCGTTCGACGCGCGCATCGAGTTGGTCAACAGCGTCGTCACGCGGGTCGTCGAGGGGGTCTTCACGCGCGTCTCGAACCGGTCGAGCGCCTCCTCGACGGTCGCGCCCCACTGGATATCACGCCAGATGCGCTTTGCTTCGTCGTCGAGCGACCCCATGTCGCTGCGGTGGATGCGCTCGAACGACGTGACGACCGACAGCCCCGCCTCGTTGAGACTCGCCAGCCGGTCGAGCATATCCGGCAGCGAGGAGGCGACCTTCTGGACGCGGCGGTTCCCGATTTCGTAGACGATGCCGAAGGTGACGACGACGAACAGCGTCGCCTGAATCACGGCGTCGTCGAAGGTGCGCACGTCGAGCATCCCGCCCGTGAGCGGGGCGGTCAAGTCGAGATAGCTCGGTGCCTGCACCAGCACGAACAGCCCCGCGAGGGGTACGGTCACGTACAACAGCAGTTCGGGCCGGTCGATGATGTTCTCGACCGGATTCGAGAGGAACCGTCGGAACCGGCCCACGCGGCGGTGGATGCGGAGCCGGAGGATGTTCTCTCGCACCTCGGGCGTGCGGACGCCGCCGTCTGGAATCGCGTCGACGCCGACGCTCGGGCGCTCGCGCGACTGCTCGGCTGCAGCGCCCCGGAGCGGCTGGGTGATATCCGACAGATACGCGATAAAGGCGACGTTCAACGCCGGCAAGACGAGATACGTGATGACGCGAATCGGGACGAGCGTCCCGCCGGTCGTCAGCCCCATGATGAGCAGAATCGTCACCAGAAATAGCATGCCGGCGACGACGATAGTGACGTAAATCTCGGCGGCGGTCGCCAACACGTCCAGAATCTCCTGTTGGCGCTCCTCGGCTTCCTCGCGGTAGCGCTCGTACTCGTCGTGCAGAAACTCCGAGAGGTCCTGGCCCGACTGGAGGACGCTGGTGAGGTTCTCCGTGAAGCTCTCGAACTGGTCGGACGGCGTCCGGTCGGAGATGTCGCGAATCGAGGAGACCAGGTCGGCCCCGAACAGATTGATGTTCCGAGATGCGACCTCGAACTCCTCGGCTCCGGTGCCGAACACGTCCTTGTTGTCGGCGATGGTCTCCATCACCTTCGGGAACGGCATCCCGCCGCGCGAGAGCGCGTAGACGAACGCGACCATCCGGGGCATCCCGGCGTCGATTTCCCGGGCGCGGGAGTCGGCTCTGACCGCCGGCACCTGCCAGCGGAGCACGTACGACAGCCCGGCGGCACCTCCGCCGAAGACGGTGCCGCCGACGAGCAGCAACACGAAGTGGAGGACGCCGAACCCCTGCAGAACGGGCGGCAGGGTGTCGACGACCGGAGCGCCGCCGAGCCGCTCGATGCCGACGACTCGGATGATGCCGCCGGTGGCGTAGCCGCCGACGACGACCCCGGCGAGCGCCGCGAGACTCGTGTACGTCAGCGTCTTGGCCTGGTAGATGCGGTACGGCTCGCCGATGCCGGCCGCACGGAGCGTTCGCTCCCGCTCGGTGTCGGGCGGAATGTTCGGCCCGTCGAAGGCGACCCAGCCGACGCGGCTGAACAGCCGTTCCAGCCACCGGACCGTCGGCGCGACGGCCAACAGCACGAACAGCGCGAGCGCGAACAACAGGGGGACGAAGACGAGCGGCGAGACCATCAGTCGTCGCTTGCCTCTGCGGTCACCGGTGGCTGGTCGGTGTCGCCGTCGGTATCGATACCGAGCGCGTCCATCGTCGCCTCGGCGTCGGCGTAGTACTCGTTGACCAGCGCCGTGAACTGCTGGTAGTTCGTGATGTTCTCGTCGCGGAGATGCGAGAGGAACCGGCGGCGGCGGCGCATCTCCTCTAACAGCTCACCCTGTGACCAGCCGCGCTCGCGGCGAATCTCGTCGAGCAGGTTCCGATTCCCGACCGAGAAGGAGTCGTCGGTCGTCGACCACTCGAAGGCGTTGGAGTAGTCGAGTTCGCCCGTCCGCTGGTCGATTCCGTCGATTTCGGAGATGGTCTTCGACCGGCGCACTCGTTCGCCGTCGAGTCGCGCGAGCACCTGCACACAGAGCACGTCGAGCGACTGCACCATCGGTCGCGGGACGTTGATGGGTTCGTTTTCGAGCCGGTTGATGACCGTCTGCACCGAGTCGGCGTGCATCGTCGACAGCGTCGTGTGGCCGGTGTTCATCGCCTGGAAGAGCGTGATCGCCTCTTCGCCGCGCACCTCGCCCACGAGGATGTACTCCGGGCGGTGTCGGAGCGCAGAGCGCAGGAGGTCGTACATCGTCACGTCCGACTCCTCGTCGAGCCGGTCGCGGGTCACCGAGGAGAGCCAGTTGTCGTGGTACAGCGAAAGCTCCCGGGTGTCCTCGATGGTGATGAGCTTCGAGCGGGGCGGGATGAACATCGAGATGGCGTTCATCGAGGTGGTCTTGCCCGACGCCGTACCGCCGGCGAAGATGATGTTCTTGTTGTTCTCGATAGCGATCCACAGGTAGGCCATCTGCTGGAGCGAGAAGGTGCCGAACTGGAGGAGGTCGATTGGCGTGAACGGCTCCTCGCTGTACTTCCGGATGGTGAACGCCGACCCGTGGGGAGTGACTTCCTCGCCGAGCGTGAGCTCCGCACGCGAACCGTCTTGGAGCGTGGTTCCGACGATTGGGTTCCCGACCGAGATGTGTTGGCCCGCCTGCTGGGCCATTCGGATGACGAAGGAGTCGAGTGCCTCCTCGCCGAACGAGACCGTCGTCGCGATGTCCTGGTAGTCGTCGTGGTAGGCGTACAGCGGAATCTCGTAGCCGTCACACGAGATGTCCTCGATGTTGCTGTCGTGCATCAGCGGGTCGAGGCGACCGAAGCCGCGGAACCGTCGCCACAGATAATACACGAGCGCGTGGAAGCCGGCCGGCGAGAGCACGACGCCGTAATCCTCGATGCGGTCGCGCAGTTCCTCCCGCAGCAAGGCTTCGGGGTCGTCGTTCTCCTGTCTCTCGCGGTAGAGCAGGGGGTTGCGAACGTCGTCGTACAGCGAATCCAACAGCGCGGCCTGGTCGTCGGTGAGCGTCGGCTCGACGACGTGGTAGCGGTGTTCGTTCTCGTCGTCGTCGTAGCGGATGGAGGCGTACGAGAAGGGGGCGTTGAGCCAGTAGCGTTCCACCTCGTAGCCGACGGCGTCGATGGGGTCGTCGGGGACGAGTCGGCTGTGGCGACGCGGCGAGTAGTTCTCGTCGGTGAGTTGAGAACCGCGGATGACCGAGAGCACGCGCTCGAATATCGCCTTGAACCCCTCCTCGTCGCTGGCGTCGACGCGCATCTGGTCGCTCAGGTCCGGCGTGGATTCTGACATTCGGTGAGTGCCTCCCAGCGGTGTTGTCGTATGTGACCGCTCCGAGTACTTAAACACACGCGGCCGTCACGCCTGCTCGCCGGGCTGGGTGTGGGTACCGAGGAGGGTGACGCCCAACAGCGGGACCAGCACGGCACCGACGGGGATAGCGACCCCGGGAGCCGACTGGAAGATGCGGACCGTGGAGACGAGGAGACAGCCGCCGGCGAGGGTCAACAGCCCGCCCATCACGCGGACTGGCGAGACGGGAAGCCGTCGTTCGACGGCGTCCTCGCGGCTGTAGTAGACCAGCGAGAAGAGGAAGGCGACACCGACGAGGACTGCCCCGGCGAGCCAGACGTAGTAGGCGGTCTGGAGCGCGGCGTTCGACCCTTCCAGCCCCGGCGCGGCCCAGACGGGGACCAACAGGTCGACGTTCAGGTCCGCGCCGAAGAGAAACTGGAACATCGCGACCGGGAACCGGACGGTGATGAGCGAGACTCCCTCGTTGGTCGCGAACGAGACCGACCACGGGAGCAGCGTAGCGAGCCACGCGGAGACGACGGCGAGTTCGCCGGCGTGGTCCGATTCGACCCATGACATACTCCGAGGGGGACGCGTCGTCGGTAAAAGGTACCGACAGTCGCCTGCCGCCCCCGTTACGTTCTTCCGCGCGCGCCACGAAGCTATTACAGATGCGGCGCGACTACTTCACAATCGACGCAAGCAATCTCGACACGCCGGGGGTGCCGACGGTCGCAATCGACTTCGAAGGGCCGACCGAACAGCTGGTCGAGCGACTCACACGCACCGACGGCGAACCGCTCGCGAGCGACGAAATGGACGTCGCCTTCCGCCTCCAGGGGCCGGTCGAGGACGACCCCGAGGGCGTCGTCGCGGTGACGAACCGCGTCACCGGCGAGTTCGTCCTCGAACTCAACGCCGACAGCGAGGACGTGCTCAAGTTCATCGAGGCGGCCCGCGAGTACGGCAAGGAGGCCGGCGAGTCCCACCGCTACCGGATTCGCGTGAGTATCGACGGCGACCAACTGCTCGAACAGGAGAAGGGAACCTTCCTCGTGTACGACGCCAACGGCGACCTCCTGCGCCACCACTCGCTGATTCCCAGCGGCGTCGAACTGTAGTCGGTATGCTTGATACGTCGCGCCGAGAACGGACCGTATGACACGGTTCGGAACGGCTGGCATCCGGGGGAGCGTACACACAGAGGTCACCCCTAACCTCGCGCTCGGCGTCGGCCGGGCGACCGCGATACAGGCGCGTGAGACGACCGACACCCCGACGGTCGTCGTCGGGCGAGACGGCCGGACGACTGGGTCGGCACTCGCCGACGCGCTCGCCGCCGGGCTTCAGTCCGGCGGGGCAGACGTGGTTCGGCTCGGACAGGTCCCGACGCCGGCGCTCGCGTTCGCCTCGCAGGGACAACGCGGCGTCATGGTGACCGCGAGCCACAACCCCCCGACAGACAACGGGCTGAAACTGTTCGTCGACGGCGAGGAGTACGACCGCGAGCTGGAGGAGACCATCGAAGGGTTGGTGACGAGCGAGGAGCCGCCCGTCGCGTGGGACCGGTTCGGCGAGAGCGAACGGGCGAGCGTGCTCTCAGAGTACCGCGAGGCCGTCGCGACCTACGCCGAGCAGTTCGGAGCCGACCCGACCGGCGTTCGCGTGGCCGTCGACTGCGGGACGGGCATGGCCAGCGTCGCGGCCCCGCAGGTGTTGCGGGCGCTCGGAGCGGACGTGGTCGCGTTGAACGCGCAGGTGGACGGCCACTTCCCCGCCCGCGAGTCGAAGCCGACGGCCGAGACGCTGACCGACCTCCGGGCGTTCGTGCGCGACGGCGAGTTCGACTTCGGAATCGGTCACGACGGGGACGCGGACCGCATCGTCATCGTCGACAGCGGGGGCGAGGTCGTCCACGAGGACACGGTGCTCGCGGTCGTCGCGGGCCGATACGTGCAAGAAAGCGAGGCCGCGGACCCGGTGGTCGTGACGACGCCGAACGCCTCGGCCCGCATCGACGAACACGTCCGGGCCAGCGGCGGACGCACCGAGCGCGTCCGGCTGGGCGCACTCCACGAGGGCGTCGCGACCGCCTACGAGACCGGCGCGGAGGGCACCGAGGTGGTGTTCGCGGCCGAGCCGTGGAAGCACGTCCACACGCAGTTCGGCTCGTGGATCGACGGCGTCGCGAGCGCGGCTGTGCTCACCCGACTCGTCGCGGAGGCCGGACTCGACGCGCTCCGCGAGCCGATTACGGAGCGCCCCTACCGGAAGGTGTCGATTCCGTGTCCGGACGACGAGAAGGAGCGCGTGATGGCGGCCGTCGAGACGGCGCTGCCGGAGGCGTTCCCCGAGGCGAGCATCGACACCGAGTACGGCGTCCGTATCGAGCGCGACGACGCCTCGTGGGCGCTCGTCCGCCCGTCTGGCACCGAGCCGTACATCCGGCTGTACGCCGAGGCCGACGACGTGGACGCCCTCGTCGCGTCGGTGCGTGATGTCATCGAAAGCGTATAACAGTACCATGCGTTGAGAGGCGTTCTCACGGCTCTGCCGTCGGTCTACCGTAGCGTTTATCCTCGAAGCCGGTAGTGTTTAGCCAACATGAAACTGGGTAGGCGGCAGTTCATCACGGCGGCGGGGGTAACTGGCATCGCTGGACTCGCAGGCTGTTCCGGCGGGCCATCGAGCGACACAACGGCGACAGACGCCGACGGCGAGGAGACAGACACCGACGGCGGGGCGAACGCGGCGACGAACGTCGGCATCGTCTACGCGACCGGCGGTCTCGGCGACGGCTCGTTCAACGACCAGGCCCAGCAGGGACTCCAGCAGGCGGAGTCGGAGTTCGATCTCCAGACCAACTCGCTGCAGCCACAGGAGGTCTCCGAGTTCGGGAGCCTCCAACAGCAGTTCGCGAGCTCCACCGACCCGAGCTACGACCTGATATCCTGTATCGGCTTCCTGCAGGCCGACGCGCTGGGCGAGACGGCGACCCAGTACCCCGACAAGGACTTCCAGATTGTCGACAGCGTGCCGACGAACGACTCGGACGAGCAGTACGACAACGTCGCGTCGTACACGTTCCGCGAGCACGAAGGCTCCTATCTCGCCGGCACGATGGCGGGGCTGTTGACGCTCGACTCCTTCTCGGCGGGCGCGGGTGAAACCGGGTCTGACTCGACGAATCTCGGCTTCGTCGGCGGCGTCGAGTCGTCGCTCATCCAGAAGTTCGAAGCCGGCTTCGTGGCCGGCGCGAACGCGGTCAACACGGACATCGACGTACAGACCAACTACACCGGCTCGTTCAACGACCCGAGCGCGGGTCGCGAGGCCGCAGCCTCGATGTACTCCAGCGGGAGCGACATCGTCTTCCACGCCTCTGGCAACACCGGGACCGGCGTCTTCCAGGCCGCACAGGAGGCCGGCAAGTTCGCCATCGGTGTCGACCGCGACCAGTCGGTCACCCGGGAGTCGTACGCGGACGTGATTCTCGCGTCGATGGTCAAGCGCGTCGACACGGCCGTCTACAGCGCAATCGAGGCGAAGGTGAACGACAACTTCGAGACCGGCGCGACGACCACGCTCGGGCTCGACGACGACGGTGTCGAACTCGTCTTGGGCCAGCAGCTCGGCGGCGAGCTGCCCGACAGCGTCGTGACCGAGGTCGAGTCGACGCGGCAGTCGATTATCGACGGCGAAATCGACGTTCCGTCCGACCCGAGCAACGTCTAACCGGTCGATGGACAGAGCCGTCCATCTCGACGGAATCACGAAGCGGTTCCCCGGCGTCCTCGCCAACGACGACGTGACGCTCGAAGTCGAGCGGGGGAGCGTCCACGCCCTCCTCGGCGAGAACGGAGCCGGCAAGACGACGCTGATGAACGTGCTCTACGGGCTGTACGAGCCGACCGAGGGCCGCGTCGTCGTCGACGGCACCGAACGCGAGTTCGACGCGCCAGCCGACGCCATCGATGCCGGCATCGGGATGATACACCAGCACTTCATGCTCGTGGACCCGATGACGGTGACCGAGAACATCACGCTCGGCAACGAGCCACGCAAGTGGGGCGGGCTGGCAGTCGACCGCGCGACCGCACGCGAGGAGGTGCAGGAGCTCAGCGACCGCTACGGCTTCGCGGTCGACCCCGACGCCACCATCGCCGACGTGAGCGTCGGCGTCCAACAGCGCGTCGAGATTCTGAAGGCGCTGTATCGCGGCGCGGACACGCTCATCCTCGACGAGCCGACGGCCGTCCTCACGCCACAGGAAGTCGAGGAGCTGTTCGCGGTGTTCGAGGAGCTGACCGACGCCGGCAAGACGATTATCTTCATTACCCACAAGCTGGGTGAGGCGATGACCGCGGCCGACGACATCACCGTCTTGCGCGACGGCAAAGGCGTCGCGACGGTTCCCGCGGCGGACACGACCCGCGAGTCGCTCGCGGAGATGATGGTCGGTCGCGAGGTGCTCATGGACACCAGCGACCGGCCCCACGACCCCGGGGCGGAAACGCTCCGCGTCGAGGGGGTCAGCGTCACCGACGACCGGGACGTGACGGCCGTCGAGGACGTGAGCTTCAGCGTCCGCGAGGGCGAAATCTTCGGTATCGCCGGCGTCGACGGCAACGGCCAGGCCGAGCTCATCGAGGCGATCACCGGCCTGCGCGAGCCGACCGGCGGGCGAATCGAGTTCGAGGGCGAAGACGTGGCCGACTGGTCGCGCCGCGACCGCATCGACGCCGGGATGGCGTACGTACCGGAGGACCGCCAGGATCGCGGGTTGGTGATGGATTTCGACCTCACGGAAAATGGGATTCTGGGCAGCCAACACGGCAAGCCGTTCACCGCGAACGGCCGCATCGACTGGGACGTTGCTCGTGAACACGCGTCCGAGGTCGTCGAGACGTACGACGTGCGACCGCCGGATATCGACGCGCAGTCGGCGGCGCTCTCGGGCGGGAACCAACAGAAGTTCATCGTCGGCCGGGAGTTCGAGCGCGACCCGTCGCTGTTCGTCGCCGCACACCCGACCCGCGGTGTCGATATCGGGTCGACGGAGTTCATCCACGAACGCCTGTTCGACCTGCGCGGCGAAGGGGAGGGCGTGCTCGTCGTCTCCTCGAAGCTCGACGAGGTACAGCTGCTCGCAGATAGACTCGCGGTGATACACGATGGAACCCTGATGGCTGTCGTCGATCCAGACGACGTGACCGAAGAGGAGCTCGGACTGCTGATGGCCGGCGAGCAGCCGGCCCGACAGCTTGAATCGCGGCGTGTCGACGGGGGTGAGCCGTGAGCGCGCGCGACCGCATCGAGCGCGCGCTCACCCGGCTCGTCACCGCCTCCACGACCGAACGGTTCGCCATCAGTCTCGCGGCGCTATTCGCGTCGATTCTCGTCGGGACCGTCCTCATTCTCGGGGCCGGCCGCATCACGGAGTGTGCGACGGCGACGTTCGTGCTCACGCACCCGACGCCGTTCGGCTTGCCCCGTCTGTTCGAGATGGGCTTCTGTTACAATCCGGTCACCGTCTACGACCGACTCTTCCTCGGTGCGCTCGGCGACCCGCTGTCTACCGGCTGGGACCCGTTCGGCCGACAGATGGCGCTCACGCTGCGTGAGACGACCGTCCTCCTGTTCACCGGGCTCGGCGTCGCCGTCGCCTTCCGCGCCGGCATCTTCAACATCGGCGCACAGGGACAGCTCGTCGTCGGGAGCTTAGCGAGCGCGCTGGCCGTGTTACAGGTCGCACCGCTCGTCGGTGGAATTCCCGGCACCGTCGTGAGTCTGACCGTCGGACTGGCGGTCGGTGCCCTCGCCGGTGGCCTGTACGCCGCGGTGCCCGGCCTCCTGAAGGCGTATGCGGATGCGAACGAGGTTATCACGACCATTATGCTGAACTTCATCGCGACCGGCGTCGTCGGCTATCTCGTACTCAACCACGTGAAAGACCCCGACAGCTTCGCGACCCAGACCCGCACGATTCCCGACCACGCGAACTTCCCGACGATACTCTTCGACCCGAGCGCGAACTTCTCGGTCCTCGCGCTCGCGGTCGGCGTCGTGCTCGTCGGCGTCATCTACTATCTGCTCGCGCACACGGCCTTCGGCTACGACGTGCGGACGAGCGGACTCCAGCCGGAAGCCGCCGAGTACGGCGGCGTCGACGCCAAGCGAACCATCGTCGCGAGCTTCGGGCTCTCGGGTGCGCTGGCCGGCGTCGGTGGCGCGCTGTACGCGCTGATGATTCTTGGCAAGTTCCAGACCGGCGTGCCGTCGTACGGGTTCGACGGCATCACCGTCTCGATTCTCGCCGGCAACAACCCGCTCGGCGTCGGCTTTGCCGCCTTCCTCTTCGGCATCCTGAAATCCGGGGCCGGGGTCGTCAACTTCGCGACGGAGGTCCCACCGCAGTTGGTCGCCACGCTGCGCGGGCTCATCATCCTCTTCGTCGCGATGCCGGAGTTCTTCCGGCTGCTCGGCGGCCGGATGAAGGGCGTCCAGCGGCGTCTCGGTCGCGAACAGGAGGGAGGTGAGACCGATGCGTGAGGCGCTTGCCGACGTGCGAAAGCGGCTCACGCCGCGGACGCGGACGCAGAAAGCAGCCCTCGCGGGCGGCACAGCGGCCTTCCTGCTCGTCGTCGTCGGTGGCGTGTTGCGCCCGGAGACGATTCTCGGTGTCCTCCTGAGCACGCTCGTGGAGGAGCCGACCGCGGAGTCGGCCCTGCGGCTCGCCGTCCCGATTACGCTCGCCGGGCTCGGCGGAATCTTCGCCGAGAAGAGCGGCGTCATCAACATCGGACTCGAAGGGTTGCTTATCATCTCGGCGTTCGTCGCCGTCTGGATGACCGACGTGACGGGGAATCTGGTCGCCGGGTTCGGACTCGGCGTCGTCGCCTCGACGCTGCTCGCCCTGCTGTTTGCGGTCGTCTGTATCGAGTTCCGCGCCGACCAGATTATCGCCGGACTCGCCGTCTGGCTCATCGCGCTCGGGCTCGCGCCGTTCATGTCGCAGGTCATCTACGGGGGACCGAACACCGAGAGCGTCGGCACGGTGCCGACGCTGACGGAACTGTTCGGCTTCCTGCCGACGGCCGGAACGCTACCGCAGCGAATCGCCGCGCCGACGGTCGGTATCGGCCCGGTCGACGTGCTGTTGGGTGTCGTTGCGAGCGTGCTCACCCGGCCGCCGCTGTATCTCGCCGACGTGCTGCTCGACGCCTCGCTGTCGGTGTATCTGATGTTCCTGATGGTCGCCGTCTCGTGGGTGTTGCTCTACCGGACCAGCTTCGGTCGGTGGGTCAGAGCCAGCGGCGAGAACCCGAAGGCGCTCGACACCGCCGGCGTGAACGTCTCGCGCGTCCGGTATCAGGCCGTCCTGCTGTCGGGCGTTCTCGCCGGGATGGGCGGGGCCGCGCTCGCGCTCAGCATCGGGCAGTTCACCGGCAACGGCCCGACGATGGTGAACGGCAAGGGGTTCATCGCCATCGTCACCTACCTGTTCGGCAACTACAATCCGGTCGGGGCGTTCCTCTCCTCGCTGTTGTTCGCGGGACTGGACGCGATGCAGGTCGGACTCCAGACCGCGGGGACGGGCATCCCGAGTTCGCTCGTCCGGGTGATTCCGTTCGTGATGGTCATCGTCGTGCTCGCGCTGGTCGGTCGCACGCGGATTCCCGAGGCCGCGGGCGACTACTACGACTCCGGCGAGGACCGATAGTCACCCTCTTTTTGCTCTCTCCCGACAGGGCGCGTATGGACCCGGAGACGCTGTTGGACCGCGCTCGCGACACGCTCGATGATGCCTACGTCCCCTACTCGGAGTATCCGGTCGGGGCCGCACTGGAGACGGCAGACGGGACAGTCTTCGTCGGCTGCAACATCGAGAACGCCAACTACTCGAACGCGCTCCACGCCGAGGAGGTGGCCGTCGCCGAGGCCATCAAACGGGGCCACACGGAGTTCGCGCAGTTGGCCGTCGTCTCCGCGAGAGAAGACGGCGTCACCCCGTGCGGGATGTGTCGCCAGACGCTCGCGGAGTTCGCCGAGGAATCACTCCCTATCTACTGCGGCGAGGGCGAGGAGTACGCCGAGTACACGCTCGGCGAACTGCTCCCGAACACAATCAACCGCGGAATGTTGGAGTAGCTCGCGACGAAGGGATGGACCTACGTGGGCGCTCGCCCAGACTCGGGTATGGACGACAGCGAGAACCCAAACAGCGAGGTTCAGTACCATCTCGGCATCGGTCCCGACGACACGGCCGGCCCGGTGCTCTTGCCGGGTGACCCCGAGCGCGTCCCGAAGATCGCGGAGGCGTGGGAGAGCGTCGAAGAGACCGGCCACCACCGCGAGTACCGCACCATGACCGGCCGCTACGAGGGTGAACCGCTCACCGTCACCTCGACCGGCATCGGCTCGCCGGGTGCGGCCATCGCCGTCGAGGAACACGCCAACCTCGGCACGGGGACGTTCATCCGCGTCGGCTCCTGTGGTGCCATCCAGCCGGAGATGTCCGTCGGCGACCTCGTCATCACGACCGGCGCGGTCCGACAGGAGGGGACCTCGAAGGAGTACGTCCGCGAGGAGTATCCCGCGACCGCCCACCCGGAGGTCACCACGGCGCTCGTCGCGGCGTGTGAGGAGCTCGGCTACGACTACCACTGTGGCGTCACCTGCTCGACCGACTCGTTTTACGCCGGCCAGGGTCGCCCCGGCTTCGGCGGCTTCGAGGCCGCCGAGGCCGACGGGCTCGTCGAGGAACTCCAGAACGCCGGCGTCCTCAACTTCGAGATGGAGGCCGCCGCCCTGCTCACCATCGCGAATCTCTACGACCTGCGGGCGGGGGCGGTCTGTACCGTCTACGCGAACCGCGTCACCGGCGAGTTCCGGACCGAGGGCGAACGGCGCGCCGGCGAGGTCGCCTCCACGGCGGCCGCGATTCTCGCTGCGATGGACCGCGTGAAGGCGGACGCGGGCGCAGACCGCTGGCACGCCGGGCTGACGCTGGACCGGTAAGCGACTTCTCTTCTGCCGCGTTTCTGTCTTTTAATACCAGTTCCCTATGTAATTAAGGGACAATCGCTTGTAGGTTGAAATGGATTGACAACGCACATGGAAGATAGCACCACTGACATGTGGTCGCGCCGGTGGGTCGCAGCCATCGGCGTCGGCTTCCTCGGAGCGCTGGCACTCGAGTTGCTCGCGTACCGAGTGGGCGTGGTCAGTGGCGCTGAGCGAATTCCCCAGACCGGCCAGTTTCTCGTCGGGGTCGCGACCACGGTAGGGGTGGCCGCCGCGTTCATCGTCGCGGACCTCCGTCTCACCGACCGGCGGCTGTTCGACCGATACGGCGGGCCAATCGTGCGCCGCATCATCGCGGGGGGCGCGCTCTTTTTGACGGTGAACGTGGTGTTTCTGCTCACCGAACCGGGACTCACCACGGCGGAGCTGTTCGGGTGGCTCCGGTGGGCGACTGTCGTCGGCAGCGGCGCGGGACTCGTCGTCGGGCTGTCGCGGGCGCGAGCCATCCAGAACGCCGTCGAAGCCGAGCGCAACGCGGTCCGGGCGGACATGCTCGAATCGCAGCGAGACGTGCTCACTTACCTGAACAGTCTCCTCAGACACGAGGTGCTCAACGGGACGAACGTCATCACCGGCTACGCGAAGCTGCTCGAGGAAGTCGAAGACCCGGACAGTCAAGAACACGAGCACGCGACCGTCATCAGGCAACACAGCGAGGACGTGGCCGGCGTCATCCAGAACATCAAGGCGTTTCTCACGGTGTTACAGGGCGAGACGACGACCGGCCGGTACGACGTCGCCGCGGCGATTCCGGAGCTGCTCGACCGGGCGCGGGAGCTGGACGAGACGACACGCGTCGAGTACGACGGGCCACAGCAGGCGGTCGTCCGGACGACCGAGGTAATCGACCGCGCGCTGTGGAACCTCGTCTCGAACGCCGTCGAACACACCCCCGCCGGCACCACCGTCCGGGTGTGCGTGGACTACACCGACGCCGAGTGTCGTATCGCAGTCGTCGACGACGGCGACGGCATCGACCCAGAGACGAGAGCGACGCTGTTCGAGCGCCCGGAGTCGAATCTCAGCCGCGGCGGCTTCGGCCTGTATCTCACCAAACAGCTCATCGAGGCGTTCGACGGCACGATTGCCGTCGAGACGGACGATTCGGGGACGACGGCGACCGTGACGCTGCCGGTTCCAGACGAGACGGACGGGAGCGTCGACCCCGGCACGCAGCCGGGAACCGATCAAGAGACGGAGTCGGGTCGGTCGACGGCGACCGTCGAGTAAGAAGTCGCGACCGGCGTTACATGTCGGGGAACGCGCGCGCGGCGGCCCCGAGTCCGGCAACGTCGTTGATCCAGCGAGCGGCGACGGTCTTCTTCAGGAGTTCGGCCGGCAGGCCGCCGAACGTCTCGACGACCTCGTTGACGCCCACGACGTTGTGGGCGACGGCGTCGTCACCGACTGAGATGAGCGTCCCCTTGTCCTCGTGTTGCCAGGTTTCGAGCGGCTGGCCGCGGGCGGTGCGCGCGAGGTTCAGACCGGCGACCTCTGCGGCCTGCCACGCCGCCTGTGCGGTCGGCGGGGCCGGATTCTCCTCGCCCGGCTGGTCGATGAGCGCGGCGTCGCCGATGGCGAAGACGCGCTCGTCGCTCGTCGTGAAGTCGTGTTCGGAGTTGATGCGGTGGCTGCGCTCGTCCTGCTCCACGTCGACGGTCTGGGCGGCGTCCTGGCCGGTGATACCGCCGGTCCACAGGAGCACGTCGTAGTCGAGTTCGGTGTCGTCGCCGACGTAGACGGTCTCGTCGTCGACCTCGCCGATGAACTCGCCGGTGAGGATGTCGATGTCGGCGGCCTCAAGCAGCTTCGTCAGCTTCGCCTGCACGACCGGGTCGTTGTTCGGGAAGACGTTGTCCAGCCCCTCGACGAGCGAGATTTCGATGGGGGCGCGGTGGCGGTCGCGGAACTGTGCGATTTCGCCGGCCGACTGAATTCCCGACAGGCCGGCCCCGCCGACGACGACGTGTGCCGGGTCGTCGGTCGTGGCCTCGGCGGCGGCGTCTTTGACGGCGTCGTGGATTTCGAGGGCGTCGTCCAGACTCTTCAGGGTGAGCGAGTGCTCGCGCAGCCCGTCGATGCCGAAGAAGGCGGTCTGGGAGCCGAAGGCGACGAGCACGTAGTCGTAATCGACCGTCGAGCCGTCGGCGAGTTCGATGGTTCGCTCGTCGGTGTCGAGCGCGTCGACGCGCTCGTTGATGAACCGCGTCGAGGGAGCCTTCAGCGACTCGCAGTCGAAGGTGATCTTGTCGCGCACCGACGGGTCGCGGATGACGCGGTGAGACTCGTGGAGAACGAGGTGGTGGTCGACGTCAGAGATCCAGGTGAGGTCGGCCTCACCGTCGAGTTCCGCTTCGAGTCGTTTCACGGCACCAGTGCCGGCGTAACCAGAACCGAGTACGACGATATCGTCGGTCATATCACCGATAGGTGGCCATCAGATACAAAGTCTGCGGAATACGGCGACTATTTCACCGGCGTCTCGCCGTCTGCGGGCGCGCGCATCTCGTCGATGGTGAGGATGAGACTGTTGTTCGTGTCGTCTTTCCCGTCGAGCGTGCCGTCGATGCGGAGCTTCGAGAGCGGCGTCGGACCGACGACGATGGAGTCGCCCTCGTGGAAGTCGCTGATGGAGCCTTGCATCCGAATCTCGGCGCGACACAGCTCGGGGTGGTGGACGCTCGTCAGGTCAATCTCCTGAACGTTCGCCCCCTCGATGGCCTTGCCGTTGTGCTGGAACGGCACGTCGGCGGCCTGGTCCATCTCCTGGAGTTCGAGCGCGTCGAACGCGGTGCCAGTCGGCTTGTAGCCACCCTTCGGGCCGGGGACACCCTCGACCAGCTGGAGCGCCTTCAGACTCTGCATCTGGTTGCGAATCGTCCCGGGGTTCCGGTCGACCTCCTCGGCGATCGCTTCGCCCTTTACCGCGCTCTCGGTCTCGCGGTGGAGGTTGATGAGCGCCTCCAGAATCTTCTTCTGGGAGGGCGTGAGTTCGATTGATGACATTGCGTTCGGCTTGGGTAAGGCTCGGCATAAAGCCGGCGGTGGGCGGGTGGGGCGGCGTCGAGCGGGGACCGGCACGCACTTGGTTGCCGCGGACGGCTCGGGGAGTATGAAGGGACAACGCGTACTCGTGACCGGCGGCGCGGGCTTCATCGGCTCGAACCTCGCGAACCACCTCGCCGACGAGAACGACGTTACCGCGGTCGACGACCTGTATCTCGGGACGCCCGACAACCTCGACGACGGCGTGGAGTTCCACGACGCCTCGGTGCTCGACGACGACCTTCCGGCCGACGTGGACGTGCTGTTTCACCTCGCCGCGCTCTCCTCGCGCCCGATGCACGAGGAGGACCCCGCTCGCGGCGCGCGCGTCAACGTCGAGGGGTTCATCAACACGGTCGAGCAGGTGCGCGACCACGGCTGTGAGACGGTCGTCTACGCCTCCACCTCCTCCATCTACGGCGACCAGACGGAGCCGTCACACGAGTCGATGGACGTGGAAGCCCGCACCGGCTACGAGGCCTCGAAGCTCGCACGCGAACGCTACGGCGAGTACTACTCCAACTTCCACGACATGAGCATGGCCGGGATGCGCTTTTTCGCGGTCTACGAGGGCTTTTCCGGCGCGGAAGAGCACAAAGGCGAGTTCGCGAACCTCATCACGCAGTTCGCCCACCGGCTCGCAAACGGGGAGCGCCCGGACATCTGGGGCGACGGCACCCAGACCCGCGATTTCACCCACGTCGACGACATCGCGCGCGGACTCGAACTCGCGGCCGACCACGAACTCGACGGCGTCTACAACCTCGGCACCGGGCAGTCGTACTCGCTGAACGAGCTGGTCGACCGGCTCAACGACGTGCTCGGCACCGACATCGAGCCGATTCACTCCGAGAACACCATGACGAACTACGTCCACGACACGCTCGCGGACGTGTCGAAGATGAAGGAGGCCACCGGCTGGGAGCCACAGATCGACTTCGAGGAGGGGCTTCGCCGCGTCTGCGCGCCGTATCTCGACGACGAATAGCCACGACTTTTCTCACTCGCCCGTCGAGTCGGGGTATGAACGTCCGTATCATCGGTGTGCCGATGGACCTGGGAGCCGACCGCCGTGGCGTCGACATGGGACCGTCGGCGATTCGCTACGCCGGTCTCTCGGATGCGCTCGCCGACGCCGGCCACGAGTGCGTCGAACTCGGCGACGTGAGCGTCCCCCGGCCGGAGAATCTCGACGCCCCGAGCGGTCGGGCGAAGTATCTCGCCGAGACGGAGACGGTGTGTCTCGGCCTCGCCACGCAGGTCGAGGCGACCATCGACGCCGGCGGGTTCCCGCTCGTGCTCGGGGGCGACCACTCGATTGCCATCGGCACCGCTGGTGGCGCGGCGACACAGGGCGACACCGGCGTCGTCTGGTTCGACGCCCACGGCGATTTCAACACGCCCGACACGACACCCTCGGGCAACGTCCACGGGATGTCGGTCGCGGCTCTTCTCGGTCGGGGCGAGTTCGCCGACAGCGACTGGGCACACGCGCCGAACATCGACCCGTCGAACGTCGCGATGGTCGGGATTCGCTCGCTGGACGACGCCGAGCGCGCGGCGCTGCGCGACAGCGAGGTGACGGTGTTCACCATGTCGGATATCGACGAGCGCGGACTGCCGGTCGTGACGGAGGAAGCACTCGCCGTCGCCGGACAGGCGGACGGGATGCATATCTCGCTCGACATGGACTTCCTCGCGCCCGCGGAGGCACCGGGCGTCGGGACGCCCGTCCGGGGCGGTGTCACCTACCGCGAGGCCCACGCCGCGATGGAGGCCGTCGCCGACCGACTCGACAGCGTGCGCTCGATGGAGGTCGTCGAGGTGAACCCGATTTTGGATTCACACAACAAGACGGCGGAGCTGGCCGTCGAACTCATCGCCTCGGCGCTTGGCAAACGGATTCTCTAAGCCGGCTCGTAGCCCGCGTCCGCAATCGCCGTTCGGACGGCAGCGAGGTCCGGGTCGCCCTCGATTTCGAGCGTCTCCGTGGTCTCGTCTGCGCGTGCACTAGCCACGCCCTCGACTGCCGTGACGGCGTCCTCGACCGTCTGCTCGCAGTGGTCACAGCTCATCCCGTCGACGGTGAGTGTCTTCGTCATGAGCGAGCGTAGTCGGTCGCGAGGCTTGAATCTGCGCCCAACAGTTTTGCCGGTCGCACCCTCAGAGGTGGTATGCTCTCACTCGGGCGACGCGAACTGGTGGTGGGTGTGGTCGGCGTGTTCGCGCTCCCGCCCGTCGCCCTGCTCGCGGCGTCGGCACTCAACGTCTCCTTGTCCGGCGGCGTGGTGGCCGCCATCATCGGCGCGCCGCTGTTCGTCATCGCTGCCGGGCTCGCGTATCTCGCTAGAGAAGTCGCCTCGCAGGCTGACGAACCCGCACTCGTCGACGAGCAGCTCGGTGACGCCCTCGACATGACGAGCGAGGAGTACCGAGAGCTGACCGAAGAGAAGTAGCTACTCCTCCGTCACGTCGACGCTCGCGACCCAGTCGCCCTCGTCGAGTCGCATCACGGTGACGCCCATCGTGTTTCTCCCCTGCCGGGAGAGTTCGTCCACGGTGGTTCGCATAATCTGGCCGGATTCGCTCATGATGACGAGCCCGTCCGTCTCCTCGACGGCCGACAGCGAACAGGCCTCGCCGTTGCGCTCGTTCGTCTTGATGTCGACGAGTCCCTTCCCGTAGCGGGACTGGCTGCGGTACTCGGACAGCGAGGTCCGCTTCCCGTAGCCGTTGCGCGTCACGGTCAACAGGTCGCGGTCGTCGTCCTTTCTGGCGGTGACGAGACCGGCGACCCGGTCGTCGCCTTCGAGCTTGATACCGTTGACACCGCGGGCGGACCGCCCCATCGACCGGGCCTCCGTCTCGTCGAACCGAATCGTCATCCCCTGGCGAGTACCGATGACGATGTCCATCTCGCCGTCGGTCACCTCCACGTCGACGAGTCGGTCACCCGCTTCGAGTCGGGTGGCGCGAATTCCGCCGGAGTGGACGTTCTCGAACGCCGAGAGTTCGGTCCGCTTCACGTAGCCGTCTTCGGTCGCCATCGCCAGATACCCCTCCTCGTCTTCCACGTCGTCCACGTCGACGACCGCGGTGACCTCCTCGTCGGAGTCGAGGTCGATGACGTTCACGACGTTCGTCCCGCGGGCCGTGCGGGACATCTCGGGAATCTCGTAGGTTTTGAGCCGGTACACCTGCCCGCGATTCGTGAACACGAGCAGGTAGTCGTGAGTGTTCGCCTGGAAGACGGCGGAGACGCGGTCGCCTTCCTTCGGCCGGACGCCGATGATACCCTTCCCGCCGCGGTTCTGCGGGCTGAACTCCGCGATGGGCATCCGCTTGATGTAATCCTCCTCGGTGAGGACGACGACGGTGTCCTCCTCGGGGATGAGGTCCTCGCGGGTGACGGAGCCGGTGTCCTCGACGATGGACGTGCGGCGGTCGTCGCCGTACGTCTCGCGCATGTCGCGGAGTTCGTCTTTGATGACGCCGAGCAGTTCGCTCTCGTCGCCCAGAATCGTCTCCAGTCGCTCGATGGTCGCCTGCACATCCGCGTACTCGCTTTCGACCTCGCCGACCTCCATCGAAGTGAGCGAACCGAGCTGCATCCGGACGATGTGGGCCGCCTGCTCCGTCGAGAGCCCGAACTCCTCGCGCAGGCCGGCCTTCGCGTCGTCGCGGTCGTCGCTGTTCCGGATGAGGTCGACGACGGCCTCGGCGTTTTCGAGCGCCTGAAGCCGGCCTTCCAGGATGTGGGCGCGGTCTTGTGCCTCGTCGAGCCGGTACTGCGAGCGCCGGCGCACGACCTCGCGCCGGTGGTCGACGTACTGTTCGAGCAGCTGTTTCAGGTTCAGGACGCGCGGCTGGTCGTCGACGAGCGCAAGCGACAACACCGAGAAGGTGCGTTCGAGGTGTGATTCCAGCAGCTGATTCTTGACGACCTCGGTGTTCGTACCGCGCTTCAGGTCGATGACGACCCGCACGCCGTTGCGGTCGGACTCGTCGCGGATATCCGCGATGCCCTCGATTTTCCCCTCGTTCACGTCGTCGGCGATGCGCTCGATGCGCCGCGCCTTGTTCTCCTGATACGGGAGTTCGGTGACGACGATGCGGTCGCCGCCGCTGTCGCGTTCCTCGGTGTCGATTTCGGCACGAACCCGGAGTTTGCCGCGGCCGGACTCGTACGCCTCGTGAATCCCCTGTCGACCGACGATGTTCGCGCCGGTCGGGAAATCCGGCCCCTTGACGTACCCCTCGCCGTCGGGACCGACGATGAGGTCAGACACCGAGCAGTCGGGGTTGTCGATGAGGTGGATGGTCGCGTCCACGACCTCGCGCAGATTGTGCGGCGGAATGTTCGTCGACATCCCGACCGCGATGCCGGAGGCTCCGTTCAGGAGGAGGTTCGGCACCTTCGCCGGGAGCACGTCCGGTTCGGTGAGCCGGTCGTCGTAGTTGGCCGTGAAGTCGACGGTGTCCTCCTCGATGTCGGCGAGCAGTTCCTCGGCCAGCGAGTCCATGCGCGCCTCCGTATACCGCATCGCTGCCGGCGGGTCGCCGTCGACGGAGCCGAAGTTCCCCTGCCCGTCGACGAGCGGGTAGCGCAGGGAGAAGTCCTGTGCCATCCGGGCGAGCGCATCGTAGATGGACTGGTCGCCGTGTGGATGGTAGTTCCCCATCACCTCGCCGACCACGTTGGAGGATTTCCGGTGGCCGCTGTTGGAGGTGACGCCCATGTCGTGCATGGAGTAGAGGATGCGCCGCTGGACGGGCTTGAGTCCGTCGCGGGCGTCCGGGAGCGCGCGCCCGACGATGACGGACATCGCGTAGTCGATGTAGCTCTGTTCCATCTCGTCGTCGATGCGGACGTTCCGCACCTCGCGCGCGATGTTCGCGTCGAGCGTCGGGTCGGTGTCGTCGGTGCTCATATATCCACCCACTCCGCGTCGTCGGCGTGCTCCTTGATGAACTGTTTGCGGGGAGCCACGGCATCACCCATCAACACGGAGAACATCTTGTCCGCGGCGGCAGCGTCCTCGACGGTGATGCGCTTGAGGATGCGCGTCTCCGGATTCATCGTCGTCTCCCACAGCTGTTTGGGGTTCATCTCGCCGAGTCCCTTGAACCGCTGGACCTGGTCGGGCGAGCCGTCACACACATCTTCGACGATCTCTTCGCGTTCCTGTTCGGTCATGGCGTCGTACGTCTCACCCTTGTAGCGGATGCGGTACAGCGGCGGCTGAGCCGCGTAGACGTAGCCGTTCTCGATGATCTCCGGCATCTGCCGGTAGAGGAAGGTGAGATACAGCGTCCGGATGTGTGCACCGTCCACGTCGGCGTCGGTCATCAGGATGATCTTCTGATACCGGGCCTCCTCCACGTCGAACTCGTCGCCGACGCCGGTACCGAGCGCGGTGATGAGGTCCCGAATCTTCTCGTTTTCGAGCACGCGGTCGAGCCGGTGTTTCTCGGCGTTGAGAATCTTCCCGAACAGCGGGAGAATCGCCTGAAACTCCGGATTGCGCGCCTGCTTTGCACTCCCGCCCGCGGAGTCACCCTCGACGATGAACAGCTCGGCCTCCTCGGGGTCGCGGGTCTGACAGTCCGCGAGCTTGCCGGGGAGGGAACTGGAGCCGAGTGCGGATTTCCGGCGCGTGAGTTCTTCGGCCTTCTTGGCGGCGAGTCGAGCCTTCGCAGCCTCGACCGCCTTCCCGACGATTGCCTCGGCGGTGTCGGGGTGCTCTTCGAGGTACGCCGTGAACTGCTCGTGCATCAGGCCCTCGACGATACCCCGGACCTCGGAGTTGCCGAGCTTCGTCTTGGTCTGGCCCTCGAACTGCGGGTCCGGATGCTTAATCGAGAGCACGCCGGTCAGTCCCTCGCGGATGTCCTCGCCCTTGAGGTTGCCGTCGAGGTCGCTACCCATCCCGTGTTCGTCGGCGTAGTCGTTGACGACGCGGGTGAGGGCGGTCTTGAACCCGGTCATGTGGGTGCCGCCCTCGCGGGTGTTGATGTTGTTGGCGAACGCGTGAATCGACCCCTGGACGCCGTCGGTCGCCTGGAGCGCAACCTCGACCTGGATTCCCTCCTCCTCGCCGTCGAGGTAGACGATGTCGTCGTGTAGGGGGGTGCGCGTCTCGTTGAGATACTCGACGAACTCGCGGATGCCGCCGTCGTACTGGAACCGCACGTCGGTGTCGTCGCGCTCGTCGACGAGCGCGATTTCGACGCCCGGATTCAGGAAGGCGAGTTCGCGGAGCCGCGTCTCCAGCGTCGAGAAGTCGTAGGTGGTCGTCTCGAAGATGTCGTCGTCGGGCCAAAACCGGATGGTCGTGCCCGTCTCCTCGCCGTCTTCCATCGGCCGAATCTCTTCGAGGTCGTCCTGTGGCTCACCGTGGTCGAAGTCGTGGCGGTAGACGTAGCCGTCGCGTTTCACCTCGACTTCGAGCCACTTCGAGAGCGCGTTGACGACGCTGACGCCGACGCCGTGGAGGCCGCCCGACACCTGATACGACTTGTTGTCGAACTTCCCGCCAGCGTGGAGGACGGTCATGATGACTTCGAGGGCGGGGCGGTCGTACTCGCTGTGGGTGTCGATCGGAATCCCTCGACCGTCGTCGCTGACGGAGACGGAGCCGTCCTCGTGGAGGGTCACCTCGATGGTGTCACAGTGACCGGCCAACGCCTCGTCGATGGAGTTGTCGACGACCTCGTAGACGAGATGGTGGAGCCCGCGGTCGTCCGTCGACCCGATGTACATCGCGGGTCGTTTCTGGACCGCCTCGAGGCCTTCGAGGACCTGAATCTGGTCGGCTCCGTAGTTTGCTTCCTTAGACATACACGTAGTTGGCATACGTACGTGCGCCCCTCGTATAAGTCCACTCGTGCGCGCGTCACCCGCGCGCGCTCGTGAGTCCCCGATGGTACTCAGCCTCGTGTTGGCGTCTGCCAACTGCTTTACTTTCACCAAGCTACCGCGACTGTTTTTACCCCCGACGGGCAAGGTCGGACAATGACTGCAAAGCAATCCACGCTCGACACCGGCGGGGGCGAGACCGTCGCCGACGAGCTGGCAGAGTCACAGCGGGCCATCTCCATCGCCGAGTTCTTCGAGAAGAACAAGCAGATGCTCGGCTTCGACTCCGGCGGGAAGGCGCTCGTCACCGCCGTCAAGGAGGCGGTCGACAACGCGCTCGACGCCACCGAGGAAGCGGGCATTTTGCCGGATATCTACGTCTCCATCGAGGAGGCCGGCGACTACTACCGGGTCGTCATCGAGGACAACGGACCCGGCATCACGAAAGAGCAGATTCCGAAGGTGTTCGGGAAGCTGCTGTACGGGAGTCGGTTCCACGCCCGCGAGCAGAGCCGCGGCCAGCAGGGCATCGGGATTTCGGCCGCGGTGCTCTACTCGCAGCTCACCTCCGGGAAACCCGCGCGCATCACCTCGAAGACCGGCTCACAGCAGACGGCCCAGCAGTTCGAGTTGACCATCGACACCGACTCGAACGAGCCGGACGTGGACCTCGCGGAGGAGACGACGTGGGAACGCCCCCACGGCACCCGCATCGAGTTGGAGATGGAGGCGAACATGCGCGCTCGCACCCAGCTCCACGACTACATGAAGTACACCGCGGTCGTCAACCCCCACGCACGATTGGAGTTCACGGAGCCGAAAGCCCACGAGAAGTACGAGCGCGCGACCGACCAGCTACCGGCCGAGACGAAGGAGATCCGCCCACACCCACACGGCGTCGAACTCGGCACGCTCCTGAAGATGCTCGCCGCGACGGAGTCGTACTCGCTGTCGGGGTTCATGCAGGAGGAGTTCACCCGCGTCGGCACGAAGACGGCAACCTCGGTGCTTGACGCGTTCCGCGACCGTCACTTCGGGCGCGAGATGACGTGGCGACCGCCGGCCGCGACCGAGGAGGCCGACATCGCCGCCGAAGTCCGGGAAGCCACCTCGAACAAGGGGGCCGAGGCGACGGAGGCGTTCGCGACCACCATCGCAGAGACGATACGCGAGCGCGAGCGCATCGCCCACAGCGAAATCGTCTCCATCGTCGCCGACGCCGCCGACGAGACCGGAGAGACGTTCGGGAAGACGTTCGGCGAGGCCGTCCGAGAAAACGCCGTCGCGGCCGCGTGGTACGCCTGCACCCGCGAGCGCACGGCGAATCTCTACCCCATCGTCGACGAGGCGACGACGAAGCGAAAAGACGACGCCGCAGTCGAGGGGTTAGCCCGCCGGCTCGGCGAGAAGTTCACCGAGAGCGACGACACGCGCGACCGGGCGTCGTTCGACACGTTGACGGCGTACGTCGACCGCGCCGCCGACATGACCGAGGAGCACGACGACGAGACGTTCGGCGAGACCGCCCGCGAGAACATCGCCGAGGCCGTCTGGCAGGTGATGGTGACCGTCCCCGACGACCCGCCGAAGGTGTCCGCCGTCGTCGAGGACCGCGACACCGCGGCGCAGTTTCTCGAAGCCATGCGCGAGACCGACATCCTCTCGCCGCCGACGGACTGTCTGGCCCCGATCACGGCGGAGTTGGTCGAGCAGGGCCTCCGCAAGGAGTACGACGCCGACTTCTACGCCGCGGCCACCCGCGACGCCGAGGTGCACCGCGGCGACCCGTTCGTCGTCGAGGCCGGCATCGCCTACGGCGGTGACATCCCCGCCGAGGGGAACGCCGAGGTGCTCCGGTTCGCGAACCGCGTCCCGCTCGTCTACCGGCTGGGCGCGTGTTCCACGACGGGCGTCGTGAAGCGAATCAACTGGCGCAACTACGGGCTGGACCAGCCCGGCGGCTCCGGGATGCCGAACGGCCCGGCGGTCATCATGATTCACGTCGCCTCGACGAACGTCCCGTTCACGAGCGAGTCGAAGGACGCCGTCGCGAACGTCCCCGAAATCGAGGACGAAATCGAGCTCGCGCTCCGGGAGGCCGCACGGGAGCTGAAATCGCACCTGAACGAGCAGCGCAGCCTCGAAAAACGCCGGCGCAAACAGAACGTGCTCGTCGACATCCTCCCGGAGATGGCCCAGAAGCTCTCCGAGGTGACGGGTCGCGAGTCGCTGAACATCGACGACTCGCTGGCGCGCATCATGAACAACGTGCTCGTCGAGCGGACGGTCGAGGACGAAGCGGTGGAGTTGACGGTCCAGAACCACGGCAGTTCGGGCGCGGCCTTCGAACTCACGGATATCGTGAGCGAGGACCCCGGCGACGTGGACGGCGCGACGGTCGTGGAGATGGACGGCGAGTGGTTCGTGAAGTGGTCGGTCGACGTGGGGGGCGGCGAGGGAGCGACGATTACGTACGAGGTGAGCGACGACGCCGCGTTCGATATCTCTATCGACGGCGTCGAGACGGAGAAAATCACGGTGAACGCATAACATGAGCGAAGTTGACCCAGATATCCAAGACGAGAAGGCGCGGAAACGACTGATAGAGCTCGCCGAGAAGTTCTACGACCAGTTCGAGGGCGGCGACGTCCCCTCGATGGAGATTCCGACCCGGACGAAGACGAACATCGTCTTCGACGAGGAGTCGGGCGTGTGGGTGCTCGGTGACCGCACCTCCACCCGCTCCGCGAACTCGGTTCGGGGCGCGAAGAAGCTGCTCAAGTCCATCTACACGACGGAGTTCCTCGAGCGGCAGTTGGAGGAGAATCGCTCCTCGACGCTGCGTGAACTCTACTATCTGAGCGAGTCGTGGGACAACGAACACGCGCAGTTCGACAACCAAGACGAGTCGAACCAGCTCATCGAGGACCTCGAACTCGTCTCGGGCGTGACCCGCGAGGATTTCCACATGCGTCCGGAGGAGTCGGGCGCGAAGGTGATGGGGCCGCTCCACATCCGCGAGCAGACCAATCGCGGCGACCGCGACATCCACTGTCAGGACGACGTGGGACAGGGCGGCTACCAGATTCCGAACAACCCCGACACCATCGAGTTCCTCGGCTGCGACGCGGAGTTCATCCTCTGTGTCGAGACGGGTGGCATGCGCGACCGCCTCGTCGAGAACGGCTTCGACGACGACTACGACTGTCTGGTCGTCCACCTCGGCGGCCAGCCGGCCCGGGCGACCCGCCGGCTGACCAAGCGCCTCCACGACGAACTCGACCTGCCGGTGGCGGTGTTCACTGACGGCGACCCGTGGTCGTACCGCATCTACGGCTCCGTCGCCTACGGCTCCATCAAGTCGGCCCACCTCTCGGAGTATCTCGCCACCCCCGAGGCACAGTTCGTCGGCATCCGCCCGCAGGACATCACGGAGTACGACCTGCCGTCTGACCCGCTCGCGGATTCGGATACGAACGCCCTCGAATCCGAACTGGAGGACCCGCGCTTCCAGACGGACTTTTGGGAGGAGCAGATTCAACACCAACTCGACATCGGGAAGAAGTCCGAACAGCAGGCGCTCGCAGCGCGTGGCTTGGACTTCGTGACCGACGAGTATCTGCCCACGCGACTGGACGAGATGGGAATCCTGTAACGGGGGTTCTTGTTTTTCATGTTTGGTATGGATTTGACACCACTGCGCTGTCTCGGCTGACTCCGACAGCACCGCTCTGATTGCTGGAGACCGCGCTGTTCACGCTGACTTCGATAGCACCGTGACCGTTCTCGTTGCTTGGCCTCGGGACCAGCACCGCGACCGCGCCAACCCTCCCCCGGACCGCACACGCGCCACGGGCGCGGTACGGTAGGCCACCGCCACCGTTGCTTGTGCGGTCGGCGTGAGCCGGCACGCCTTGTGCGCGCCGTCGTCGCGAGGGATGAGTGAGCACCGCGAACGAATCGGTTGGGGAGGCTCGTGGACGGTGCTGTCGGGGGGACTGAAATGGGCGGGTGTGTCGCGCGCGTTTGGTCGGTTTCCGTGACCACTATCGGGAGCGAACGCAGTGAGCGACCGATATGTCACGGAGACAGCGGGAGAGCGACGCTCTCCCGGGCAGCCGGCGGTGCAACCGCCGGCACGACCGCGACACGCCCGGGGCTTTCAGACTGTTCGAGTCGCCGACGTAGCCAAATTCACTGAGCGACACGGCCGGAGCTTTCGGGCTGACAGTACTGGGGGAGCAGTCAGATGCATCGAAAGCAGAACCAAGCGAGACAATCCCGTAGTTTTTCAGCCGCACACACCGAACGACGGGCGAATGACAGACGCCTTCCTGCCGTTTGACGAACTGCTCGAAACGGTCGAGCAGCGCCGGTTCGACCGTCCGCCCGCCGTCGTCGCGAACGCGCACGTCACCGGCCTGGGCGTGGCGCGTGCGCTCGCGACCCACGACGTTCCCGTCATCGCCCTCGACCGCTCGGGCGACGGCGTCGCCCCGCGCTCGGATGCGGTCACCCTCGCCGGCGAGGTGACCTACCCGCTCGACGACAGCGACGGCTTCCGCGAGGACGTAGAACGGCTGGCCGACGCGCTCGACCACGACCCCGTCGCCTTTGGCTGCATGGACGAGTGGGCGCTCGCGTTCGCACAGGAGGAGCCGGCAGGGGTTCGACTCCCCTTCGCCGACTACGAGGTCATCGACGGCGTGCTCGACAAGTACGCGCTGTACGAGCGCGCCGAGCGGCTGGACGTGCCGTACCCGGAGACGCACTTCCTCGAAGAAACGGACCCGGCCGAGGCCACCGCCGCGTTGGAATTCCCGTTCGTCGTGAAGCCCGCGCGCAAGCGCCGGTTCGAGGAGGCCATCGGGACGAACGTGCTCGAAGTCGCCGACGAAGCCGAGTTCATGGATATCGTCGAACTCGCCGACGAAGAGGAGATGCGCATCATGGCACAGGAGAAGGTCGACAAGGCGACCGGCCAAGACCGCTCGTTCGCGTCGTACGTGCGCCCGGACAACGGCGACACGCTCGGGGTCGTCGGCAACGCGCGGGTCCGGTATCCGACCGGCTACGGCACCTCGTGTGTCGTGGACAGAGTGGACGAGCCGGTCATCGAGGAGCGCGCGACGACGATGCTCGACGACGCCGACTACTACGGAATCTCCGAGTCGGAGTTCGTCTACGACACGGACCGCGAGGAGTACGTCCTGCTGGATATCAACACCCGGCCGTGGAAGTGGATCGGAATGCCCGTCGCGGCGGGGGCGAATCTTCCGATGGCGGCGTACGCGGACGCCGTCGGCACGGAGACGGTCCACACCGGTCCGCTCGACACCCGGTGGGTGTATCTCCCCGACTACCTCCGGCTCAACTTCGAGGATCCGACCTTCGAGGACGTGCTCGCGCCCCGGGAGTGGGAGACGCTGCTGTCGGGGGCGTTCCACTCCGGACAGGGGTTGACGACGGGCGTGTATCTCCCATCGGACCCCGGACCGGCGTACGCACTCCTCGAAACGGAGTTCGCCGAACGCGAGTACTACTGCGCCTGCTGATTGTCGCGACCGTGGGCCATTAGCCAACGGCGGGCAGAGTGGGGATATGCAGCTGAATCTCTTCACGATGAACGCGGTGACACACGTGTCGCCGGGGCTGTGGCGGCGGCCCGGCGACCGCGCGGCCGACTACACCGACCGCGACTACTGGACCGACGTGGCCCGCACCGCCGAGCGTGGCGGCTTCGACGCCGTCTTCTTCGCCGACGTGCGCGGCATCTACGACGTGTTCGACGGCGCACGCGAACCGGCTATCCGGCGGGCCGTCCAGACCCCCTCGAACGACCCGCGCTTCCTGATTCCGGCGATGGCCGAGGTGACAGATGACCTCGGTTTCGCGGTCACGCGCTCGACGACGTACAATCAGCCGTACGAACTCGCGCGGGAGTTCTCCACGCTCGACCACCTCACCGACGGCCGCGTCGCGTTCAACATCGTCACCTCGTATCTCGACTCGGCGGCGCGCAACCTCGGCGTCGGCGAGCGACTCGACCACGACGACCGCTACGACCGCGCCGACGAGTTCATGGACGTGTGTTACGCGCTGTGGGAGGAGTCGTGGGACGACGACGCCGTCGTGCGCGACCCCGACACGGACACCTACACGAATCCGGAGGGCGTCCACACCATCGACCACGACGGCGAGTGGTTCACCGTCGAGGGACCACACGGCTGTGAGCCGTCGCCACAGCGCACGCCGTTCCTCTATCAGGCCGGCGCGTCCGACCGCGGCCGCGAGTTCGCCGCCGGCAACGCCGAGGCCGTCTTCTGCTCGTATCCGACGAAGGCCGGCGTGCGCGACTACGTCGAGGACATGCGCGACCGCGCCGAGAGCCACGGCCGCGACCCCGACGCAATCGGCTTCTATCCGGGTATCGTCACCATCGTCGGCGAGACGGAGGAGTTGGCCGAGGCGAAGTACGACCACTACCGCGACATGATTGACGTGGAGGCGGTGTTGGCCCTGCTCTCTGGATTCATGGACATGGACCTCTCCGCACTCGACCCCGACCAGCGGGTCGAACACATCGAGACGGAGGCGATGCAGGGGGCGGTCAACGCCTTCACGAAGGCCGACCCCGACCGCGACTGGACCGTCGCGGAGATGGCTCGCTTCGCCGGCCTCGGCTCCACCTCACCCGTCGTCGTTGGCACGCCGGAACAGGTGGCCGACGAACTCGAAGCGTGGTACCGCGAACTCCCGATTGCTGGCTTCAACGTGAAGGAGGTCGCCCGGCCCGACTCCGTCGAGGACTTCGTCTCCTTCGTCGTCCCCGAGCTCCGCGAGCGGGGCCTGCTCGACGCCTCGGAGGGGGACACCCTCCGCGAGCGCGTCACGAACGGCGGTCCACGGCTCCCCGACGACCACCCGGCCCGTCGCTGACGGGCGGTTTCAGCCGGCGAGAACGCGAACACCCATTTATATCGCTGTTCACGCTACGGCCAGCTATGTCTCCCCAGCGCGAGCAGCCGGAGCCGTGTGCCAGCGGGACGCTCCTCGACGCGCAGATTCTCCGGGCGCAGGGGGAGGTTCGCCGCGCACAGCACGCGCTCGACGCGACGGGGGAACGGGCCGCAGCGCTGGCGGTCGCGGCGACCGAGTTGGAGTTGTTACGGCGCGAGCAGATCGAGTAATCAGCGGGCCGGCTCGTCGAGTACGACCGGCACACCCCGGCCGGCCACGTCCACGACGAAGGCGTCGGCGTCCGTTTCGAGCACGTCGAGCGTGTCGTAGTGAATCGGGAGCACGAGATTCGGGTCGAGCGCCTCGGCCAGCGCCGCGGCCTCGTGGCGGTCCATCGTCGGTCCCCCGCCGATTGGTGGACAAAACAGCGACACGTCGAGCGCGGCGTGGCCGTCGAGCACGTCCGTGTCCCCGGGCCAGAAGACGGTCACGTCGCGGTCCCACACGCTCGGGAGGGTGAGGTGGTAGCCGCAGCCGCGACCCTTCGGGTGGGGCACGTCGCCGTCGCGGTCGTTGTACGCCGGGACGGTCCGGACGAACACCTCGCCCGGCCGGGGACCGTCCTGTCGGTCGCCGGTCGCGGGACCGACAGCGATGTCGGTCTCGCTGTCGACCCACCGGACCTCGTAGGGGAGGTCGGCGGGCCGGTCCACGTCGCGGTCGATGCGGTTCGTGTCGATACCCTCGAAGACAACGAGCGTGGCGTCGTCGGCTGCGACCTGGCGGACCGCGTCGCTGTCGTAGTGGTGGGCGTGGGTGATACAAATCACGTCCCCGTCGTTCGGTTCGATACCGTCGAGGACACCGTAGCGGCCGGGGTCACAGTAGACGACGACACCGTCGCCCGCGAGCCGGAGGGTGGCGTAGCCGAGCCAGCGGACCGTCGTGCCGTCGTGGTGGACCATTCAGACGAGGTCGTCGAACTGCTTGTGGCCCTCGATGGCCACGCCGTCGTCGGTGATTTCGGCGAGGTAGATACCGTTGCCGGAGCCGGTGTCGCGCTCGACGGCCGACTTGATACCGCGGGCGGCGACGGTGCGCGCCTCGTCGAGCGTCAAGTCGTCCGCGTACTGGCCTTCGAGCACACCGTAGGCCATCTGCATCCCGGAGCCGGTGACGGTGTAGTCGTCGCGCATGACGCCGCCGGCGGGGTCGAGCGAGAAGACGTGGCTCCCCTCGGCGTCGACGCCGCCGAGGATGGGCGACACCATGAAGAAGGGACCGCCGCGCAGGAAGTTTCCACAGAGGGTGGAAAGCGCCTGCATGCTCATCTCGGAGCCGCGGCGCGTCTCGTAGAGGCTCGCCTCCGCGCGGATGGTGTCGATGAACGACTGTGCACCGCCGACGGAGCCGGCCATCGTGAGCGCCGCGGTCGGGTGGACCTCCTCGACCTTCTGGACGTCCTTGTTGGAGACGAAGCGGCCGCCGAGGGAAGCGCGCATGTCCGTCGCCATCACGACGCCGTCGGGCGTCGTCAGGCCGATGGTCGTCGTGCCGGTCTTGTTGACGCTGTCGAGGTCGGCCTCGGTCACGTCGCTTTCGGGCAGTTCGCCGACCTCCGGCTCGTAGGGGTCGAAGTCGGGGTCGAGGTCGAAGCCGGTGTCGAGGTGTCGCGGGCTATCGAGCTCGTCGAGCTCGTCGAGAGAATCCTCCTGACGCATTACCTGTTATTCGGCGGGCGGGCTGATAAACGCCACCCTTCGGCCGCTCACGAGAGGCGCTTGTTCATCCGCTCGAACAGTCGCCCGGACGGCGTCGGCAGGCCGAGTCGCTTGGCGACCAGCGCGACCGGCATGAAGGCCAGTCCGGCGAGGACGGTCAGTTGGTAGGCGAACAGCATCGAGAGGCGGGTGAGTCGTCCCATGTGGGATACTCGATGGCGAGGCCACTGACGTATATAACTCTTCCCCGGGCCACCGCCTCGATCGACGCCGACATCGCGTCGCTGTCGTGTGGTTCCCAGATTCGTGATGCGTCGTGTCCGATGGAGGGGTGGCGCGCCGGTTCGGACGTGTGTTCACCAGCCGTTGCCGGGGAGATTTCCATAAGTTATGTGAATCCACCGACGAACGTGCGCGGCGACGGATTCCGTACTGTCAAGTTCGCCGGCGAGAGAGAGATAGTATGACAGATTATCTGGTCGCGATGGAGGCCGCGTGGTTGGTGCGAGACGTGCAGGAGGTCGACGATGCGATTGGCGTCGCGGTCAGCGAGGCCGGCAAGCGACTCAACCAAGCGGACATGGACTACGTCGAGGTCGGTATCGGCGCGACCCCGTGTCCCGCCTGCGGGGAGCCGTTCGACTCCGTCTTCGTCGCCGCAGACACCGCGCTCGTCGGCATCCAGATGGAGATGAAGGTGTTCAACGTCGAGTCGGAACAACACGGCCAGCGCGTCGCCAAGAAGGAAGTCGGCGGCGCACTCCGCGACGTGCCCCTCAAAGTTATCGACACGATGGAGATGGACGCACAAGACGAGTAAGAAACGGCATTACCAGTAGTTTTAGGGATAACTACTGCTCATTAGCGGTATGGAGCTACCGACGCCCGCAGACCTCCGGGAAAAGCGGAAGTCACTGGAGTTGACCCAAAGCGAGCTAGCAGACCGCGCGGAGGTGTCACAGCCGCTCATCGCACGCATCGAGGGTGGCGACGTGGACCCCCGGCTCTCGACGCTCCGGCGTATCGTCACCGCGCTCGAAGAGGCGGAAGGGAACGTCCTGAAGGCGCGTGATCTGATGCACGAAGAAATCATCAGCGTCTCGCCGGACGACTCAGTCCGGGAGGCCGCCCGCGTGATGGACGCCGACGCCTACTCACAGCTTCCGGTCCTCGAACACGAGCGACCCGTCGGCTCGATTTCGGAGTCGGACCTCGTCGGTCTCGGCGAGGAGGCCCGCGAACAACCAGTTTCCGAGCACATGAGCGAGTCGTTCCCGACGGTCGCGGCCGACGCCAGCATCGACGAGGTGCGACACCTGCTGGAGTATTACAAGGCCGTGATGGTGACGGAAAACGGCGAGGCGGTCGGTATCATCACCGAGGCCGACGTGGCCTCGCGGCTCTCCTAGGGTTCGAACTCCGGCACGACGAACTCCCCTTCGTCGGCCACGGGGTCGTATTCGCGGACGGCGTTGAGCACGAGACCCAGGAGTGCAGACTCCCCCCAGCGCGCGCTGTTGAGGGCGAGGTCGTAGATGGAGCGGTCCTCGATGTCGATACCGTAGTACGACTCGTAGCGTGCGGCGTCGACGGCCTCACGCACCTGCATCTCCGCGGCCATCTCGTCGCGGTCTTCCGTGCGGTCGAGTCGGACCTCCTCGGGCGCGTCGAGCCAGATTCGCAGGTCCGCGCGGTTGCCGGCCAGCCACCCCGCGAGCCGGGATTCGAGGATGAACCCCTTGTTCGCGGTCCCCCACGTCTCGGCGATGGTCCGGAGCCGACGGTCGAGCGCGCGGTCGAGTTCCTCCGACTCGCCGGCGCGTGCGGTGAGCTGTGAGAGGCTCAGTCCGCGCTCCTCGGCGATTTCACGGAACAGCTCGCCGCCGGAGACGTACCCGCAGCCGAGGGCGTCCGCCAGCCCGCGACACAGCGTGGTCACGCCCGACCCCGGCGTCCCCGAGACCGTGATGAAGAGATTCTGCTCGCTCTCGTTTTCCGTCGTGTCGGCGATAGCCATACCGACCGTTCGGCCCCCCGTCACAAAATGCTCCCTACAGCGACAGCCCGCGAATCTCGACGCCGTCGCCTTCGCGCACGGTGCCGATGACGCGGCCGTCCGTCGCGTCGGCGACGCGCTCGGCGTCGGGCTCGGGCAGCGCCGCGACGAAGCCCGTCCCCATGTTGAACGTGCGGTGCATCTCCGCGTCGCTCACGTTGCCACGCTCCCGGACGAACTCGAAGACCGGGTGTGGCTCGAACGCGTCGGTCACGTCGTACTCGTGGTCGCCCATCCGCGAGAGGTTACTCCAGCCGCCCCCGGTGATGTGAGCACAGGCGTGGGTCTCGGCGTCGTGGAGCGTGGACAGGAGGTCGGTGTAGATGCGCGTCGGCTCGAGCAGCGCCTCGCCGACGGTGTCGTAACCGTCGTACGGGAACGGGTCGTCGTAGCTGCCGCCGTCGCGGGTCGCCGCCTCGCGAGCGAGCGTCAGCCCGTTCGAGTGGATGCCCGAGGACTCCCAGCCGACGAGCGCGTCGCCGACCTGCGCCTCGCCGGCGAACACCTCGGCTTCGGTCGCCAGCCCGGCACACGTCCCCGCGAGGTCGAGTCCCTTCACGACCTCGGGCATGACGGCCGTCTCGCCGCCGATGAGTGCCATCTCGGCCCGGCGTGCACCCTCGCTGAGTCCCTCGCCCACCTGCTCGGCGAAGCGCTCGTCCGGCTCGTCGACGGCGAGATAATCGACGAACGCGACGGGCGTGACTCCGGCGGCGGCGAGGTCGTTCACGTTCATCGCGATACAGTCGATACCGACCGTGGAGTAGTCGCCGAGCGCCTCGGCGACGAGCAGTTTCGTCCCGACGCCGTCGGTCGCGAGCGCGAGATACCGGTCCTCGCCGATGGGGACCATCCCGGCGTAGTCGCCCTCGAACTCGCCGACTGCGCCGACCAGGGCGGCCGTCGCCGCCTCGCTCGCCTCGATATCGACCCCCGACTCCGCGTACGTGAGTTCCTCCTCGTCGGTCATACTGGGAGTCGTCACGACCACCGCAAAGTGATTGCGGTCTCAGAAGGGGAAGCCGACGAACAGCAGGCTCGCGACCGCGACGCCGGCACAGACGATGAAAACGGCCGCGAAGCCGGCCGTCCCCCACTGCCGGCGGACGGTCGCCCCGTCGAGGGGGCCGAACGGAATCATGTTGAAGCCGGCGAGCAGCCCGTTGATGGTGACGCCCAACTGCCCCGTCGCGCCGAGCACCCCGCCGGCGAACAGCAGGGGCAAGAAGACCACGACGAGCACGAGATTGACCGCCGGGCCGGCCACCGCGATGAGGCCGTGCTCGCGGGGCGTGATGTAGCCGCGGTGGTGGACGGCACCGGGGGCAGCAAACAGGAAGCCGGCCAGGCCGCCGACGACGGCCAGCCCGAGCATCGTGTAGTCGGCACGGAAGACGGCCTCCTGTCCGAACCGGACCGCCGTGAGCTTGTGCGCGAGTTCGTGTGCGAGGAAGCCGACGCCGACGGTCGCCACCGTCGCCCCGAAGACGGTCGCGAGATACGACAGCGGCACCGTCGGCTGGGGGATGAGCGTGTAGGCGCTCGCCCGGATGATGAAGAAGGTGAACGCGACCGACAGCAGTCCCCACGCGGCGACGATATCCCGCCGTTCGCCGGGGTAAAACTGGACGTTCATACCAGATTGACGATGATGTCGATGCTGTTCTGGACCGCCTGCCCCATCAGCCGTATCACTCCCTCCGGGCCGCCGATGTCGGCGAACAGATACCGGATGAAGACGGTGCCGAAGACGATGGTGCCGACGAAGGAGCCGACGTTCGTCAGGGCGACGACGGCGATGAGCCGGAACAGCGGCACCTGCCGCATCTCGGCGAGCAGCGTCCGAATCGGCAGCTCCTCGTTGCTCGCCAGCTCGTTCAGCGTCGAGATGTCGCCGACGTTCACGTCCAAGTATCGGAGTTCGACGTAGCCGGCGAACCAGCCGGGCGCGAGCAAGGGGTTAATCGAGGTGAGCCACGCGACCGCGCCGCCGGTGGCCGCGGAGGTCCAGTGTGCGCCCGCGAGCTTCGCGAGTCCGGCGGCGAAAATCCCGTTGACGAGGAACCACGCGCCGAAGACGCGAAGCAGGAACGCGCCCGAGGCCCCCTCGACGCCCGTAATCGTCGCAATCGCGAGCAGGGCAAAGAAGACCAGAAAGCCGAGCGTGAACAGATAGCCGAACAGCTTGTAGACGGAGAAGCCGGACTTCTGGGTGCCGACCAGGGAGTCGTGTGGCGGGAGCGTCTCGGGGTCGTCGAGATACGACTGGATGCCGGCGCGGTGGCCGGCACCGACGACGGCGACGACGTGTTTGCCCGACTCGCGGAGCGCGACGAGCCGGTGGGCGATGTAGGCGTCTCGCTCGTCGATGAGCGCCTCCGCCCCGCCCGGGGAGAACTGCCGGAACTCCTCCATCATCGCCGACACCACGTCCGTGTCGGTGAGTTCGGACATGTCGAACTCTTCGAGTTGGTCCTCGTCGGGTGCGGTGAGGATGAACAGCGCGACGAGCGTCAGTCCGACCGCCCCGCCGACGACGGCGGCGACCAGCAGGAAGTCGGCGACCAACAGGAGGATGGTCGGGGCGGCGATGTTCGCCGGAACGACCACCGGGCCGACGAGGGCAACAATCGGGAGCGCGAGCATCCCACCGATTGCCGCGCCGAGACCGAGACCGACGGCGACGGGGTCGCCGGCGCCGAGCGCGAGCGAGCCGACGAGCTTCAGCTTCTCGAGGCTCGACAGCCGCGCCCAGAACCGCTGGACCGTCATCTGGATGTCGCGGTCGACGAGCGCCACGTCGATGCCGAGCCGTTCTGCGGTCTCGACGCCGGCGAGCATGTCCGCACCGGGCGTGATGTCGAACTCGTCGCCGAGTTGCGCCTGCACGTACGAGAGGAGCCAGTAGGCGAGAAACTGGAAGATGGTGTTGCCACGGAGGAGGTCCGAGGCGTCGAGGTCCTCCGGCGTCCCTCCCTTCATCTGGCGGTAGCGGCCGTCGTCGAGTTCGACGGCGACCACGTCGGGTCGCTCCGTCTCGATGACGCGCTCGACCTCGTCGACGCTGTCGGCAGAGACGTGGGCGGTTCCGACTAGTCGTACCGCACCCTCACCGGAGGGCGGCTCCTCGCTCATTGCGTCACTGTTCGCCGCCGGCGGTTTGTAGCTGTCGGGGTGCGGCGAGCGGCGGGGAGTCAGTAACCCCACAGTTTGAAGCCCCGTTCTGCCGTAGGGGTAGTATGATGCGCAAGCCGACCGAGGTGTCCGGCGGTGAGTGAGACACCGACGGTGCTCGTCGTGGACGACGAGGAGAGCGTCGCGGAGGGGTACGGTCTGTGGCTCTCCGGCGACTACGAGGTTCGCGTGACGACCGGCGGCGAGGAGGCGATCGACGCCCTCGACAGCGACGTCGACGCCGTGCTGCTCGACCGGCGGATGCCCGGACTCTCGGGCGATGAGGTGCTCGACCGCATCCACGAGCGCGACGACGCCGACCCGCGGGTCGCGATGGTGACTGCCGTCGACCCGGACTTCGACATCATCGATATGCCCTTCGACGCGTACCTGACGAAGCCCGTCGAGCGCGAGACGCTCCTCGACACCGTCGACCAGCTCGTCGCGCTTTCCGACCACGACGACACCGTCAACGAACGGTTCCGCGTCGCCGAAAAGAAGGCGAGTCTCGAAAAGCGGAAATCACAGAGCGAGCTCGAAGACAGCGAGAAGTATCAACAGCTCAAGCGGCGACTCGAAGAGCTGGAGGAAGAAAGCGAGGACGCGGTCGACGGGATGGACCACGACACGTTCACGACGGCGATTCGCGATCTGTGAGCGCCGGCCGAAGCTCGATACACACCCGTTCGTCCTCGAAGTACAGCGACCCGCCGCGCCCCTCGACGATCCACTTTGCAATCCACAGCCCCAGCCCGTCGCCGTGAGTGAGCTGTGACAGCTCCGTCTCGTCTGACAACACCTGTTTGACCTGTGGCGGCAGCGTGTTGCCGTCGTCGTGAATCCGGACCGCGACGTACTCGTCTCGCAGCCGGTCGTGGGTCACCTCGACGCAGTCGGCGTCGCGCTCGGCGGCGCTTTCGAACACGTTCGAGAAGACGCGCTGGAGCTTGCCGTCGCTCTCGACGGGAAGCGTCTCCGGCAGCTCGTTTTGCACCGCCAGCCCGTGTGTCCGACCCATCTCGTGACACACCTCACGGAGGAGTCGCGCCGCGTCGATGGTTTCGGACTCGGGCGTGGCCGACAGCTCCGACTCGGCGACGCGGGCCTTCTCGTCGAGGCGAGCCACGTCGAGTGCCGTCTCGTGGATGGTGGTGGCGGCCTCGGCGACGGTGTCGTCGTCGGTTCGGGCGGCAATCGTCTCGGCGTGTGCGGAGATGGCGTTCATCTCGTTGCGCAGCGTGTGACGGAGCACGCGGGTCAACACCCGCTGGTAGCGCTCCCGGCGCTCGTCTTCGGACACGTCGAAGTAGACGATGAGCGCGCGGTCGCCGTCGAACAGCGGGATGCCCGACGCCTGGAACGTCCGGGGACCGTCCGCGGTCTCGCGCTCGACCGTCTCGGTGACGACCTCGCCCTCGCGGACGCGTGCACGGTTGTCGTCGAAGTCTTGCGTGTCCTCGGAGCTGAGCCACTCGGCCAGCGGGCTGTCGAGCACGTTGTCGCCGTCGTAGCCGAACACCGACTCGAAGGCCTCGTTCACGTCGACGATGTGGTACTCGCCGTCCCGCCAGACGACTTCGAGCGCCGCGCCGGGGAGGTTCGCGAAGAGGTTCCGAAACCGGTCGCCGCTCTCGTCGCGACCGTCGACGGACCGGGGGGTATCTGACATTGTATTCAGTACGCTACTTCGACACTTCAAATCGGGGGGCGGAGTGAACCACAACCGCCTTTCCGGCCCGGAGCGACCGACCGCTATGGACGACGCTCGACTCACCGACTCCTTCACGGAGATGACGGAGCTACTGTTGCCAGACGACACGAACAATCTCGGCCGCGCACTCGGTGGCGCGGTGCTCCACTGGATGGACATCTGTGGGGCGGTGGCTGCGATGCGGTTTGCCGGCAATCAGTGCGTCACCGCCTCCATCGACCACGTGGATTTCCTCTCGCCAATCGACCTCGGCGAGGTGGCCGTCATCGAGGGGTACGTGTTCAACGCCGGCGAGACGAGCGTCGACGTGCGCGTCGACGTGCGTGCAGAAGACCCGCGCATCGGCGAGTCGCGCGCGACCACCACCTCCTTCCTGACGTTCGTCGCGCTCGACGAGGACGGCGCACCGACGGCGGTGCCTGACCTCGTCTGCGAGACGGCAAACGAGGAGGCGCTGCGCGAGCGCGCGCTGAATCAACGCCGCGAGCAGCTTTCCAGTATCTCAGACAAACTTGAGGAGTGAACGGCTCACCGGACGACGACCACCGGACAGTGGGCGCGGCGGACGACCGACTCGGCGACCGATCCGAGGAGGACCCGGGAGAGTCCCGTACGGCCGTGGCTCCCGATAACGATAGCGTCGGCGTCGGTATCCGACGCGTGCCTGACGATGGTCTTCGCCGGCGGCCCGTGCTCGATTGCCGTCTCGATACGACCCGTGAACGCCTGGTGGTCGGCCGCGCGCTCGCGGGCCTGCTCGAAGCGCGTCTCGGCGCTGTCCCGGCGTGCGGTCTCCCAGCTTTCGAAGTAGTGGCCGGCCCCGCCTTCGACGGGGGCACCGTAGCTCGCCGCGGCGACATCGAGGACGTACAACAGCCGTATCGTCGCGTCCGGGTAGTCGTCGAGCGCCCGCGCGAAGGCCCGCTCGGCCATCGGCGAGTCGTCGTACGGCACGAGTACGGTCGACATGCCACAGCTACCGGGGCCGGTGCGTAAAACATCCGGGTGGGTTTTGACCGCGGGGGCGCAACCCCGAGTATGACCCTCGACGTATCTACGCCGCCGGTGCCCGAACTCGCCGTCGGACAGGACGCTGGCAGCTACGACGACGCCGACCCACAGAGCGACGAGTACCGCCGCGAGGAGCTACAGGAACTGCTCTACGACGGCGCGTGGGCGGACGCCTTCGAGCAGTGGACGCAGACGACGCCGGTCGAGGAAGCCGACTGGGAAATCGTCCGCGACCTCAAGTTGACGAGCCGGTTCGACTTCTTCTGGGACGACTTCGCCGACCGCGTCGGCTACCACGCCCCCGGACTGCCCGAAGACTGGAAGGAACGCGACCTCCACCCCGAGTTGGAGTCGTGGTCGCGCGTGTCGCGTATCAACGCCGGGCTGACGGAGTTCGGCCAGCTCGTCTGTGACGTGTTGAAGACAGAGTACATCGACTGGGAGTCCTCGTTCGAGCCGCCGGATGACCTCCCCGACTTCGAGTAGCTGTCGCTACTCGCGCCGGTAGCTCGCCATTTTCAGCTTCGAGACCAGCGTCGCCGACTCCAACTCCTCTTCGAGCGCGTCCCGCGACGCCCCCGGCTCCAGTCCGATGTCGCGCTGACACGCGTACAGCGTAAACCACTGTTCGTACGACTCACCGGGCGGGGGACACACCGGAAGATAGCCGACATTGCCGCGTTCGTTCGTTCCCTGGACCCCGCCGTCGAGTTCGTCGGGGCGACCGCCGGTCGGGACTCCCGCTGGAATCCGACCGATATCCGGGGGGATGTTCCACGCCGTCCACAGCGTCACCTGCGAGCCGATGTCGTTCGGGAAGGTGAACTTCAACGCGAGGGACGTCGTCTCCGGCGGGATACGCTCGACGTCGACGGCCGGCGAGACGCCGTCGCCGTCACACGTGTAGCGAGGCGGGATGGTGCCGCCGTCGAACGCCGGTAGCGAGTACGCGAACACGGCCGGCGTCGGGGTGCCGCCATCGGTCCCACAGCCGGCGAGACCGGCGGTGAGTCCGGCACCGAGCGTGGCAAGCAGCCGTCGTCGTCGCATTGGATTCGCTTGGAGCCGACGGGGTATAGTGGTCCCGACACGCCGCAGGGTTGAAGCAGGCTGCGAGCGGAGAAGAGAACATGGGAATCGAACTCGTGCCGCCGACCGAGCGGGTGTGCGAGCGGTGTGGCCGCCACGACGAGTGGGACAGCGAGACCGAAAACTGGGTCATCGTCGGCGAGACCGGCTCGCCCACCTGCATCCACGAGTGGGACATCAACGGGACACACGACCCGATCGCCGGGACGGCCTGAGCTTCACTTTCACTTTCACCGCGCGGTAGGCGGAGGTTAAGTATGCTATCGCGCCCACAGCCGGTATGTCGAGTACCAGCAGCCCGTCGTTACCACCGGCAGCGTGGCTCGCCGGCGCAGACGGCGTCGACGTGACCGGACTGTCGCCGGCCAGAATCCAGGCGTACGCGACTCGGACCGACGGCGACGTTCACCTCGAACGCCGCGGCGACCGAACCCGCCTGTACGTGAGTTAATCCTTCTCGGCCTTCCGCATCACCGAGACGACCGGCCGGTCTGCGTCCATGAGCAGCGTCTGCGTCTTCGAGCCGAACAGCGCCTTTCCGACGGGGGAGCGCTTGCGCCCGCCGATGACGAGATACCGCGCGTCCACGTCGTGTGCCACGTCGATGATGGTCTCGGCGACCGGACCAACCTCGCCCCGGAACTGCGTGTCGCCGATGCCGCCGAGTGTCCCCCGCGTGACTCGGCGCGCGAGACTTCGCCCCGCCTCTTCTGCGTCCTCGAGGAAGTAGTCGGGCGTCGAGTCCTGCCGGTCGGCGAACTCGGCGCTCGGCATGACGTGGACGGCAAGCAGCGGCTCGTCGTACGCGTTCGCCAACTCGAAGCCCGTCCGCACGACCCCATCCTCCTCGTAATCGCCGTCGACTGCTGCGAGAATTGTCATGTTTCCATCCCTGTCGCGGGGGCTAAAGTATCATGGGGAATCGAGGCGTTCGCTCGTCTCGGCGTGGCGCGCGGCGAGTTCCACGTAGCGGTCACCGGCGGCCGCCCACGGCGACTCCTCGTACTCCCGGACCACCTCGGCGGGGACGCCGGCGACCAGCGTCCGCGCCGGCACGTCGGTGCCCTGCTGGACGAGCGCGTTCGCGGCGACCATCGCCTCCTCGCCGACGACGCTCCCGTCGAGCACGGTCGACCCCATCCCGACGAGCGCGCGCTCCTCGACCGTCGCCGCGTGGACGATGGCGTTGTGGCCGACCGTGGCTGCGGGACCGACTGTCGCCCCCTCGTGACAGACAGCACCGTCTTGGACGTTTGCGCCCTCGCGGACGACGATTTCGCCGTGGTCGCCCCGGAGAACCGCATTGGGCCAGACCGAGGCGTCGGCCTCGAGTGTCACGTCGCCGACGACGACCGCCGTCTCGTCGACGTGGCTCTCCTCGTGAATCTGTGGCTCCGTCCCGTCGAAGGTGCGAACGACCATGCGCGTCGTGGCTGTCCGCGCGACTAAGCTCTCCCGGTCAGACCGCGAGGTCGTCGGTGGCGTAGTTGAGGCCGCCGACGAGTAACGCGCCGACCGCGACAGCCACGAGCACCCCGACGGCGACACCGGGAGTCCACTGCTCGACGTTGCCCGCGACACGGACCGCCGGGACGCGGAGCGCACCGACGATGAGCGCGACGAGGAAGGTGAGCGTCGCCCGTCGGTAGGTGGTGAGCGCGTACCTGACGGCGTGTGAGATGGTGAGCAGGCCGACCAGCGCACCGGTGACGAAAACCGCGACGACGAGTCCGGTCGCGAGGAGTGTCGTCCCCGCAACGCTCGCACCGAGCAACTGGTCGATGAACTGCCCCGGTATCTCGGTCATGTACTCGTACAAGCCGAGGAGCACGAGGAGGAACGAGCCGGAGACGCCGGGCAACAGCATCGCCGAGACGGCGAGCGCCCCGGCGAGGAAGACGAACGGCAGCGTCGGATTCGTGGCGGCGGCGGTCGCCTCCCCCGAGACGAGAAAGGCGAGCGAGAAGCCGGCGACCGCGGCGACGACGTCGCGACGGTCCGTGAGCCACAGCTCACCCCGGAGGACGACCGCGCTCGCGCCGATGAGTCCGAAGAAGAAGGCGTAGGTCACGACGGGGTAGCCGGTGACCGCGGCGTGCATGAGACCCGACATGACGACGACGGCGGTCACGACGCCGAGTCCAAGCGCCGTGAGGAACGGCACGTCCATCGCGACGAGTCGCCGGGCGAACTGCGTGCGACCCTCGCGAGTGTGGAGTCGCGAGAGGCCGGCGAGAGCGCGCGGCGACAACGCCGTGAGCGCGCCGATGAGTCGCTCGTAGATGCCGACGATGAGCGCAATCGTGCCGCCGGAGACGCCGGGGACGGCGTCGGCCGCGCCCATACAGATACCCTTCAGGTAGACGACGACCAGCGACCGGAGGCCGCCGACCTCGTCCGTACGGGCGCGTGCATCCATGGAGTGTTACGGCGCGAGTTCAGGCGTCGGAGCCATCATCTCGGTCGTGTTCGACTCCTGTGCGCCCTCGGGGCGGTCGATGACCGTCCGTTCGAGCGTAATCGTGGCGCCGTCCTCCTCGCCGAGCACCTGGCCTTCGGTCACGTCGGCCGTCGCGTTGTAGCGGTCGGTGACGAGCGTCTGCTCGTCCGTCTCGACCGGCGTCGTGAACTGGTAGGGACCGGCGGCGCGAACACTGACGTTCGTGTAGCCGGCATCGACGCCGTACTCCTCGTAGCCGGTCGTCGAGTACGGGAGCCGGAACGTCGCCTCACCGTCGGCGTCCGTCGTCACCTGCTGTTCGTAGACGAACGTCTCGGGCTGGCCGGTCCCAGTGTACTGGAGTTGTCCGTCGACGACCGTCGGCCGCTGGCGCTCGCGGGCGGTCATGTTCATCTGGACCTGTGCGGTGACGGTCGTGTCGGCCGGCCCCTCGACGGTCACCTCGGCACCCGGAACGCGCTCGAACGTCTTGACCGCGGCGCGGCGCGGGTCACGCGCGGACGATTCACTGCTCGCGTGGACGAGCCGGAACTGTTCGAGCGCCTCGACGGTCTCGGTCGGCGTGCCCGGCACGCCGCCGATCTGTGCGGTGCCGTCCTCATCGACGAACTCCTGTGCGGCGCTCATGTTGGCGAACCGGCGAGTGAGGTTTCCTTGCGAGGCGACCGGAATGCCGCGATTCAGGTCCCAGTCGTAGACGGTGACGCTGCCGTCGTCGTTGACCGGCGACATGCGGCTCCCGTGGCCCTGATACAGGCGGACGCGGAGACTCTCGTAGGCGCGCTGTGAGCTCAACAGCGTGAGCGTCCGCGCGAGGCTGTTGTCCTGCTGTTCGATGACCTGGTCGATGGAGGAGGACGTGTAGATGTACTGCTGGAGTTCCGTCGCGTTCACGTCGTAGTCGGTGAACGCGGTCGGGGCGCTGTACTTGCGCGTGCCGGGCATCCCGAGCTGGTAGTCGACCATGACGTATCGGGTCTGCTCGCCGTTGCCGTTGTCGAGCATGCCGGTCGCGGTCTCCTCGTCGGGCGCGAGCAGCACGTCGGCCGCGTAGCCGGCGTTCTGCTGGAACGGGTTCGCGTTCGGAATCCGCTCGCCGAGGACCGTAATCCAGTGGCCGTAGTCCCACCACGCGAGGGTGCCGTACTCGCCGTCGGCGTACTGGTAGTCGTCGGTGCGGTCGTAGGTGCCGAGATACTCGAGGTCGCTCGGCGTCCCGTCGCCGTAGGCACCGATTGCGGGCGTGTTCTCGTTCATCCAGTCGAGCGTCCCCGTCCACCGGGTCACCTCACCGGGGTTCGCGGACCCCTGCGCGACATCGACCGCGTTGTAGCGTTGGGTCCCTGCCTGCGTCTGCTGGGAGATGGTGCCGACGGCAAGCGGAGCGGCGACGACGAGCAGGACGGTCAACACCGCCATCACCTGGTAGGCGGTCGGCTGCTCCATGGCGGCGATTCGCTCGCGCACGTCGACGATGCCGAACGTGAACGCGGCCGCGTAGCCGGTCAGCGCGGCGACCGGCACCGCGAGGTAGTAGCCGAACCGCTGTTGGGTGATCGCGGCGAGGAACATCCCGCCGAAGAGCACGAGCACGAGCAGCAGGTCGCTGCGCGGCTCGTCGTCGGTCGCGAGCCGGTAGAGGGCGACGACCGCTCCGACGAGGGCGACGTAGAATCCCAGCCCGAAGCTCTGATAGAACCGCGAGCCGACCTCGGCGAGCGGAATCGGCTGTGCCTCCTGCACGGTCCGGGACTCCTGGGTCGCGGTGTAGCCGAAGATGCGCGACACCTGCCCGACGAAGTAGTCGAACGTCTCGGGAAGGACGAGTGCGAACGCACCGAGCCCGACGACGCCGACGCCGAGCACACCCAGCGGGTAGAGTCGGGCGTCGAGCTCGCGGTCGTCCCACAGGCGGGCGAACGCCGCGAGGAAGCCACAGCCGGCGGCAAGTCCGACACCGAGCAGCGGCTGGAGCAGCGAGAGCTTCACCGCGTCGATGGTGAACACGTCGATGGTGACCAGCGTGAGGAGCGCGAAGACGACGCCCATGATCACACCGACGAAGAGCACGTGGTCGGGGCTGACGCCGCGGACCTGATACAGCGCGGCGGCGAGCGCGAAGAAGATGCCGAGCAGGCCGACGAAGAAGACGGCCGGCGGCCACGTCCAGACGTACACCGCGAGCGCGAGCCCGGAGAGCCCACCCCAGACGAGCGGGCGACGCATGGCGTCGAACTCACGCTGGGCGAGCAGTTCGAAGATCGGTTTCTCCGCCATAGCGACCCGAAGCGTCGCGGCGATGGTCGCAGCGGCGACGGCGAAGAAGAGCACCTCGGCGATGTGGTGGTCGGAGCTACCGACGAGTCCGCGCTGGAGGAACGCCCCCGAGGCGAGCGACAGGAAGAGCACGGAGACGAGCCCGCCGGTGCGGTCGGAGAGACCGCGCGCGAGCACGTAGATTGGGAGGAGTGCGAGGGCACCGAAGACGACCGGCGCGAACAGGTGGACCATCTGGACGGTCTGTTCGCTCGGGCTGCCGAGGCCGATGACGAGTGCGGCCGTCGCGATGAGCTGGTCGAACAGCGTGCCGAACTGGCCGACTGCGACGCCTTCGGGGTAGCCGGTCCACGGGTCGAAGCCGATGGTAAACGGCCAGTGTTCGACGGTGTACTGAACGGCGCGATAATGGTACCACGGGTCGTTGCTGGCAAACAGGACGCCGTCGTCGGTGACGTACTGTCGCCACCCGCGCGTGCGCACCCACGCCGCGAACAGCACGGCGAGTGCCAGAAGCGGGATATGATACACCTCGCGGAGCCGGTCGAACACCGACTGCTCGCGAGATTCGGCGGAGTCACTCATTGGTTCGAAGTGCTCGAAAACACGCATAAGCCTTCTCATGTCCCCGACGAGAGACAAGACCCATATCGCCCGCCCGTGGAGTGGTCGGCATGCAGGTGTCAGTCGTGGTCTGTACCCACGAGCCGGACCGCTACACCGACCTCCGGGCCGCCGCCGACTCCGTGCTCGCGGGCACGTACGACGACGTGGAGGTCGTCCTCGTCTCCGACGGGTCCGCGCGCGTGACCGAGCTGATGGAACGCGACTACGGCGACCACCCCGACGTGCGAATCGCGAGCCTCGATGCAAATCAGGGACTGCTCGTCGCTCGCAACCGCGGCGCGGCCGTCGCGACGGGCGACATCGTCGCGTTCATCGACGACGACGCCGTCGCCGCCCCCGACTGGCTGGAGAAACTCGTCGCCGCCCACGAGACCCACGACCGCCACGCGACGGGCGGCCGGATGGTTCCCCGGTGGGTCGCCGACAAGCCCGACTTTCTCCCCGAGGAGTTCTACTTTCTCATCGGCGCGGCCCATCGTGGCTTCGGCCCCGAGGGCGACCGCGAGCGGGCGGGCGAGATTCGCAACGGAATGGGGTCGAATCTGGCCTTCCGCGCCGAGACGTTCGAGACGCTGGGCGGCTTCGAGCCGACCGTCGGCGGCCGGAAGGGCGACAAGCAGATGCAGGGCGGCGAGACGGAGCTGTGTATCCGGCTCGCGGACGAGTTCGGCGAGGGCGTCTGGTACGTCCCCGACGCAATCGTCGAGCACAGGATCTACGACTACCGGACGGACCCGGTGTGGCTGCTCAAACGCGCCTTCTGGCAGGGCGTCTCGAAGCGCGGGATGGCGCGGTTCGTCCCCGAGTCCAGCGGCGACGAGACCGCTTTCCTCGGCCGGCTCGCGGGCGAGTATCTCCCCGACCGCGTTCGCGGACTCGTCTCGGAGCCGACGAGCGCGAGGCTCCAGCAGTTCCTGATGTTGCTCGTCTTGACCGTCGTGACAGGGCTCGGCTATCTGTACGGCTACTACCACTGGCGGTGAGTCGGCACGGACGGCGAACGAGGGGAGACAACGAATAAGGGCCGACGCCGAGAGCATCGCGTATGACAGACATCGCCGTCGTCCACGGTAACTATCTCGCGCACGGTGGCGGCGAAGTGGTCGCCGAACGGCTCGCGGAGACGTTCGACGCGCCGCTGTACTACGGATTCGGCAACGACGACGCCCTCCCGGACAACGACACCGACCACGTGAGCCTGTTCGACGACTCGCTGCTCGCTCGCTGGAAGGAATCCCCGCTCGTTCGCGACGCGTTCTACGTCTGGGCGTTCCAACACGTCCCCCAGCTCCACGAGTACGACGTGCTCGTCCAGAGCGGGAACGAGCCGGGGTGGTACGTCCCGCCGGACGACCAACCGGTGGTAAAGTACGTCCACTCGACGCCGCGGGCCGCCTACGACCGGTTTCCGGACAAGGGCGGCGACCCGCTCGTCCGCGCGTACGCGTTCGCGACCCGCCTGCTCTACGCGCAGAACCTCGCGTATCCCGACGTGTACGTCGCCAACTCCGAGCTTATCGCGCGCCGGGTGCGCCGCTACTGGGGTATCGACGACGTGCGCGTCGTCTATCCGCCGGTGCCGGTCGACAGCTACGAGGTGCGTCCCCACGAGGAGCGCGACGGCTTCTTCTTCACCTTCTCGCGGCTGGACGAGTCGAAACGCATCGACGAGATCGTGCGCGCGTTCGCCGACCGCGACGACCGCCTCGTCGTCGGCGGCGACGGGCCGGAGGCCGACCGCTTGCGCGAGATAGCGACGGACAACGTCGAGTTCCGGGGATTCCTCTCGGAGTCGGAGAAACGCGACCTGCTCGCACGGGCACGGGGATTCGTCTTCGCGGCCCGCAACGAGGATTTCGGTATCGTCCCCGTCGAGGCGCTGGCGAGCGGGACTCCCGTCGTCGGGGTCCGTGACGGCTACACGCGCTATCAGATTCACGACGGCCAGAACGGCCTGTTGTACGACCGTGGCAGTGAGAACCTCGCTGCGGCCCTCGACCGCCTGCAGGAGTCGGGCGTCGAGTGGGACGCCGAGCGAATTGCGACAGCGGCCGAACAGTACGGCGAGACCGCCTTCGAGCAGGGGATGCGCGAGGCCGTCGATGAGGCGCGCGAACGGGTGCGAATCGACCCGTAACCGCCTGTCGGAAGCTTTTCACAGGCGGGGAAACCACCTCGGCGTATGAATCCCGCCGAGGTCTGCGTCCTCCTGCCGGCCATAAACGAGGCCGAGACCGTCGGCTCCGTCGTCGCCGGCTTCCGCGAGGCTGGCTTCGACGAGGTGCTCGTCGTCGACGGCGGGTCCGACGACGACACGCGAACGCGAGCGCGGGAGGCCGGTGCCCGCGTCGTCAAGCAGCGCGGCCACGGGAAGGGACAGGCGATTCGACAGGCCATCGACGAGGAGATTCACCGTCCCGTGGTGTTGATGGCCGACGCCGACGGCACCTACGACCCGAGCGACGCCGAGCGCATGCTGGACCCGATTCAGCACGGCCGGGCCGAACACGTCATCGGCGACCGGTTCGCGAATCTCGAATCGGGGGCGATGACCCGGCTCAACAAGGTCGGCAATCGCCTGGCGAACCGCGTGTTCGGGATTATCCACGGGAAACGACTCGGCGATATCCTCTCGGGATATCGCGCCTTCACCCGACAGTCGTTCCAGCGGTACGCCCTCTCGGCTGACGGGTTCGGCATCGAGACCGAACTCTCCGTCGAGGCGGTCAAACACGGCACGACCGTCGAGGTCGTTCCCATCACCTACCGCGCCCGACCCGCCGGCTCGGAGACGAACCTCCACCCGATTGCTGACGGCGCGCGCATCTTCGCGACGCTGTACCGGCTGGCGAAAACCAGCAATCCGCTCTTCTACTTCGGCTCGGTCGGCTCCCTGTCGCTGCTCGCCGGGCTGGTGATTGCCGTCTACGTCGGCGTCGAGTGGTTCCTGCGGACCCCGCCCGTCTCGCACGAGGCGCTCACCGTCGTCGGGGCCGCGGCCGTCATCCTCGGGGTCCAGCTACTCGTGTTCGGTGTGTTGTCGGACGTGATTATCACGGCGAACCGCGAGCAGACCCGCCGGATGGAGCAGTTGGTCGAACGCCTCGCCGACGACGACGAGGAGCCGCCGAAACGCAAAACAGCCGGGAGCGACGAGTAGCGGTGTGACCGACTACACCACGGTTTCGATTCCGAAGGACCTCGCCGAGCGCGTCGACGAGACCATCGAGGGGACGAGCTTTTCATCGACTTCCGACCTCGTCCGGTTCCTGCTGCGGAGCATCGTCATCCAACACCAGCAGGGCGGGGAGCTGACGGAAGCCGAGTTTCAGGAAATCGCCGACCAGCTCCACGACCTCGGCTACCTGCGTTAACCCTCGAAGGGCGTCTCCTCCGGCTCGACGTCGAGGACGGTGAGTGGCAGTTCCGTTCCCGAGCGGTCGAAGGCGGCGAACGAATCGCGGTCGTACGGCGGGACGGCGACGAAGACGACGCTGTGGAAGTCGTCGGTCGTGACGACGTCCAGCGGCCCGTCTGGGTGTGAGATGAAGCGACCGTCCGAGTCGGGCGTCCCGATGTCCATCCCGAAGACGGCATCGAGCGAGCCGGCTGCGTCGGGCAGGTAGAACTCGGTGAAGACCGGCTGGGCCGGGTCGAGCGTACAGCCGTCGAGGTCGCCGGCCGGCTGTGTCACGAGCGCGACGGTCAGCGACTTCGGGTCGCGGTCGCTGGCCATCTCCAGCAGCACGGTCACGAGTCCGCGAGTGAGATACGGCACACGAGCACGGAGGTGCGTCGCGGGTATAACAGTGACTCAGAGGAACTCGCGCAAAGCACCGAGATACGCCTTCGGCAGTCGGCGGCGCGCGTTGTCGACGGCGTCGCGAATCAGCATCGTCGTCTCCGCGGCGATGCCCGCGCCGTGGCCGACGCGCACTCGCTTCGTGTCGTACTCGCGCAGCGACCGCGGCGGGAACAGCCGCAACATCGGGTGGACGCCGATCGGTTCGTCGCCGGCACAGAAGTAACCGACCGTCCCGAGCGCCTCGGGGACGACGAGCGTCTCGCCGTCGGTGAGAATCGCCTCGTCCCACACCGGCACGCCGAGGTCGATACAGTCGTAGTCGGTGTCGTCGAGGAACGCCTCGATTGGTTCGGCGCTCCCGTCGAGTTTCTTGTCGACGCTCATCCACGACGGCGCGTACACGGGCACGTCGTGGCGGTCGGCAAACACCTCGGCGTCGCGGACGTGACGGTCTAAGAGGATAGCGACGCCGCCGACCTCGCCGCGGTCGGCGTAGAGTTCTTCCACGCCGTCGGCGTCGACCGGGTCGACGAGCAGCGTGCCGGCGTCGGTCGCGAGCGCGTGCGAGGCGCGTTGCATCCCCTCGTCGGGGTACGCAATCCAGCCGACGCCGTCGTCGGCGTCGTCAATTTGGCGCGGCTCCGTCGTACCGTCCCCCTTCATTGGCATACCACGAGTGAGGGGCGGCGGGCTAATAAGCCCCACAGCCGCACACGCTTTGGTCGTGTGCGACACAGTGTCGCTGTGACCGACCACGAGTACGAACACGTCGTCGTCGACGCGCTGCCCGACGCCCCGAACCCCACCCGCCACAAGAAGGAACTCGACGAGGCTGTCGGCGCGAGCGAGTTCGGCTTCAACGTCATCGTCGCGGACCCCGGCGAACGAATCCCGTGGGGGTACCACCACCATCCCGACCACGAGGAACTGTTCTACGTGCTCGACGGGACCCTTCGTGTCGAGACAGCGGACGGAGACCACACCGTCGAGGCGGGCGAGGCGTTCTTCGTTCCCGCCGGCGCGCCACAGAAGGGTGTCGCCGGCGCGGACGGCTGTCGGCTCATCGCGGCGGGCGCACCGAAGGACAGCGACCGCGCCGTCATCGAGGAGGAGTGTCCGGCCTGCGGTGAGGTGACCAACCGCGACTACCGGGTAGAGGGCGACGGCTACGTTCTGGAGTGTGCGGGCTGTGGGGCGGACGTGGACGAACTACGCCCCGGCCCGGAGAGTTAGAGTCGGTCGGTGTCGATGTCGCGGCCCGGCGGCGAGACGACGAGGAAGCCGCGAAAGTGCATCAGCTCGCCGCCGAGGTCCGTAATCTCGGTGGCGAAGCCGGCCGCAAGCTCGGAGAGGTCCCCCTCGATGTCGAGCACGAGGGTGTTGCCCGCCTCGACGAGCGCAATCCACTCGGCGTCGGGCGTCTCGCCGTCTAAGATGCCGAGCACCACGCTGTCCGTGTCGGGCACGTCCATGTCCCCTTCCGCCGACTGCAAGTCGAGTTCGAACTCGCTCATAGCTACCCGTGGACGCCCGGCGGGCAAAAATCCACGCGCCCGCCGGACGGTGGGTTGTGCGCGCCCCAGCCCGACCAATTTCTGAACGTTTGACCTGTGTATTCCGAATAGAATACCATCTACACAGAATTGTAGATATGAGTGTGCTAAAATCGGGCGAATGTCTCGCGCGAGCCGGCAACAACTGTGTCGACACAACGATTAAATACCGTGACCCCTCTGAATTGAGATACCATGACACAAGAGGTAACGTCGACTGAGTCGGCGGGTCGAGTTCTTCGCGGGCACAGTATCTAATACCCCCGAAATCGACGAAGCACGGATTTTCGACACCACGCTGCGCGACGGCGAACAGTCGCCACGCACGTCCTTCTCGTACGAGGACAAGCGCGAGATAGCGGCGGTACTCGACGAGATGGGGACCCACGTCATCGAGGCGGGGTTCCCGGTCAACTCCGACGCGGAGTTCGAGGCCGTCCGCGACATCGCGGAACACACGAAGGGGACGACCTGCGGCCTGGCGCGCGTCGTGGAAGGAGATGTGGAGGCAGCCCTCGACAGCGGCGTCGAGATGGTCCACGTCTTCGTCTCCACGAGCGACGTGCAGCTGCAGGACAGCATGCACGCGACCCGCGAGGACGCGGTCGAGCGTGCGGTCGCCAGCGTCGAACGGGTCAAGGAAGCGGGCGTGGAGTGCATGTTCTCGCCCATGGACGCGACCCGGACGGAGGAATCGTTCCTGATCGAGATTATCGAGGCGGTCAGTGCGGCCGGCACGGACTGGATTAACATCCCCGACACCTGCGGCGTCGGGACGCCGAGCACCTTCGCCGACGTGGTGCGGACGGTGTTGGACCACACTGACGCCAGCGTCGACGTGCACGCGCACGACGACTTCGGGCTGGCGTCGGCCAACGCCCTCTCGGGCTTCGAGGCCGGGGCGACGCAGGCGCAGGTGTCGGTCAACGGCATCGGCGAGCGCGCCGGCAACGCCGCCTACGAGGAGGTCGTGATGGCGCTGGAGTCGCTGTACAACTACGACACCGGCATCGACACCACCCGCATCACGGAGCTGTCGCGGCTGGTCGCAGACCGCAGCGACATGCCGGTGCCGGACAACAAGCCCGTCGTGGGTGCAAACGCGTTCGCCCACGAGTCGGGGATTCACGCGGCCGGCGTAATCGAGAACAGCGACACGTTCGAGCCGGGCGTGATGACCCCGGAGATGGTGGGTGCAACCCGCGAGCTGGTGTTGGGAAAACACACCGGCCAACACTCCGTTCGGGAGCGGCTCACCGAGCAGGGGTACGACCCGACGGACGACGAGGTGCGCGAGGTGACGCGGCGGGTGAAAGACCGCGGCGCCGAAAAAGAGCGCATCACCGTCGCCGTCTTAGAGCGGTTCGCCGACGACATCGGCATCAAGAAGCGGGAGTCTGAGGTCAGAACGTGAGGGCGACACCCGCGACCGCGCCCGCCGGCGAGCACCGCGCCCGCCGTCGCGGTAACGTTTGCGCGAGTGTGTGCCGTTTTATTTACCCACGACGAGTGACGCGTACAGATGGCCGACGCACACGCTCTGGTTCGTCCGACCGTGAGCGTCGCGCAGCTTCGTATTGTAGGGGTCTGAGCCCCTACAGTACCTATTTTCCACCGACCGTTCGCACCGTTTTCGACCACCAGCCACCCCTACCGATGGCACGACACCACCACACCACGAACCGATGAGTAGCGAACAGACAACAGCCAGCGACGAAGCCGACGAGCCGACGCCGGTGACGACGGGCGCGGAGTCGGTCGTCCGCGCGCTGGAGAACGCCGGCGTCGAACACCTGTTCGGCGTGCAGGGCGGGGCAATCATGCCCATCTACGACGCGCTGTACGACTCCGAGATGACGCATCTCACGATGGCCCACGAGCAAGGGGCCGTCCACGCCGCCGACGCCTACGGCGCGGTCGACGGTGACCCGGGCATCTGTCTGGCCACCTCCGGGCCGGGCGCGACGAACCTCGTCACCGGCATCGCCGACGCGGACATGGACTCCGACCCCGTGGTCGCGTTGACGGGCCAGGTGCCGACGGATTTCGTCGGTAGCGACGCCTTCCAGGAGACGGACACGACGGGCGTCACCCGCCCGATTACGAAGGAGAACTACTTCGCGGACGACCCCGACTCCGTCGGCGACACCGTCGGCGAGGCGTTCGCGATGGCAAACCGCGGCCGACAGGGACCGACGCTCGTCGACCTCCCGAAGGACGTCTCGAACGGCGAGACCGACCGCGAGCCGGGGCCACCGCGCACCCCACCGACGTACGTGCCGGCCGAGACGGCAGACGAACGCGCCGTCGGCCGCGCCGCCGACGCGCTCCAGCAGGCCGACCGCCCCGTCATCCTCGCGGGCGGGGGCGTCATCCGCGCGGAGGCGAGCGAGCAGCTGGGCGAGTTCGCCATCGAACACGAGATTCCGGTCGTCACGACAATGCCCGGTATCGGCGCGTTCCCGGAAGACCACGAGCTCTCCCTAGAGTGGGGCGGGATGCACGGCACCGGCTACGCCAACATGGCGCTGACGATGACCGACTGCATGTTCGCCGTCGGGACGCGCTTCGACGACCGCCTGACCGGCGGCGTGGAGACGTTCGCGCCCGACGCCGAAATCATCCACGTCGACATCGACCCCGCAGAAATCTCGAAGAACGTCGAAGCCGACTTCGGGCTGGTCGGCGATGCCCGCGCGGTCATCAAGCAGTTCGCGGCCGCGATGGACCGCTCGCCGGACACCGCCGACTGGTGTGAGCGGTGTACCGACTGGAAGCAGGAGTACCCCCTCGATTACCACATCGAGGAGGACGCGCCCGTCAAACCGCAGTTCGTCGTGGAGGCGGTCGACGCCGCGACAGACGACGACACCGTCGTCACGACCGGCGTCGGCCAACACCAGATGTGGGCCTGCCAGTACTGGACCTTCACCCAGCCCCGGACGTGGATTTCGAGCCACGGACTGGGGACGATGGGCTACGGCGTGCCCGCGGCCATCGGCGCGCGCGTCGCGGCCGACGACGACCAGACCGTCGTCTGTTTCGACGGCGACGGCTCCTTCCTGATGACGTGTCAGGAGCTGACCGTCGCGGCCCGCGAGCAGATGGACATCACCGTCTTCGTGTTGAACAACCAGTTCATCGGGATGGTGCGCCAGTGGCAGGACGGTTTCTTCGAGGGCCGCCGGATGGCCTCGGAGTACGACTGGATGCCGAAGTTCGACGCCGTCGCCGAGGCCTTCGGCGCGGAAGGGTTCACCATCGACGACTACGACGACGTGGAGGGCACCATCGAGGAAGCCCTCGACTACGAGGGACCGTCGGTCGTCGACGTTCGCATCGCCCCGGAGGAAGACGTGTTCCCGATGGTGCCAAGCGGCGGGGACAACGGTCTCTTCGCCCTGCGAGGTGAGCACCTGTGAGCCGCGAGGAGAGCGAACCGCCCGAGTCGGGGCTGCTCGGTCCGGACCCGGAAAACCGGGAGCGACCCGTCGGGCGACGCAACAGTCAGGGAATCCGCATCGACCCCGAGACGGAGGCGACCCGCGAGCCGCGCCGGACGACCATCACCGCGCTCGTCGCGAACGAGCCGGGCGTGCTGTCGAAGGTGACCGGGCTGTTCAGCCGCCGGCAGTACAACATCGAATCGCTGACCGTCGGAACCACACAGAACCCCGACTGGTCGCGCATCACGGTCGTGGTCGAGGAGCCGGACCCGAACATCGACCAGATCGAAAAGCAACTCGACAAGCTCGTCCCGGTCATCCACACGCGCGAACTCGAACGCGAGGCCGTCGAGCGCGAGCTCGTCTTGGTGAAGATGGACGCCGACGAGCCGGACAAGGTCCACGCCATCACCGAGATGTACGAGGGGCGCACCCTCGATGCCGGTCCCCGGACCATCACGGTCGAGTTGACCGGTCGCGAACAGAAAATCGACGACGCCCTCGACGCCTTCGAGCAGTTCGGCGTTCGCGAGATAGCCCGCACGGGACGAACGGCCCTCGCCCGTGGCGAGACGAAGACATCCATCGCACCGGAGCGACTCAAATAATGACAGAGATATACTACGACGACGACGCTGACGAATCGGTACTGAACGACACGACGGTAGCCATCCTCGGCTACGGCAGTCAGGGTCACGCCCACGCCCAGAACCTCGACGACTCGGGCGTCGACGTGGTCGTCGGACTGCGCAAGGGGTCCTCTTCGCGCAAGGCGGCGAAGGCCGACGGACTCGACGTGGCGACCCCGGTGGAGGCCGCCGGTCGCGCGGATATCGTGAATCTGCTCGTGCCGGACACGGTCCAGCCGGACGTGTACGACGCCATCGCCGACGAACTGGACGCCGGCGACACCCTCCAGTTCGCCCACGGGTTCAACATCCACTACAACCAGATCACGCCGCGAGATGACGTGAACGTCCAGATGGTCGCCCCGAAGTCGCCCGGCCACCTCGTCCGGCGTAACTACGAGCACGACGAAGGAACGCCGGGGCTGCTCGCGGTGTATCAGGACGCGACCGGCGACGCCCACGAGACCGGGCTCGCGTACGCGAAGGCAATCGGCTGCACGCGCGCGGGCGTCATCGAGACGACGTTCCAGGAAGAGACCGAGACCGACCTGTTCGGCGAGCAGGCCGTCCTCTGTGGGGGCGTCACCTCGCTCGTCAAGCAGGGGTACGAGACGCTGGTCGAGGCGGGGTACTCGCGCGAGATGGCCTACTTCGAGTGTCTGAACGAGCTCAAGCTCATCGTGGACCTGATGTACGAAGGCGGCCACGCCGAGATGTGGGACTCCGTGTCCGACACCGCCGAGTTCGGCGGGCTGACCCGCGGTGACCGCATCGTCGACGAGCACGCCCGCGAGAACATGGAGGACGTGCTCGAAGAGGTCCAGAGCGGCGAGTTCGCCCGCGAGTGGATTTCGGAGAATCAGGCCGGACGCCCGAGCTACACCCAGCTTCGACAGGCGGAGAAGAACCACGACATCGAGGACGTGGGCGAGGAGCTGCGCGCGCTGTTCGCGTGGGGCGGCGACGAGGAGGAACAGGAGACCGAACGGGTGTCCGCCGATGACTGAGCTGGGCGACATCGAGCACACGAACCCCTACACCGGGGAGTCGTTCGGCGAGACACAGACGTACGGCCGCGGGCGGTTCGTCGCCGCCGACGGCGGCGAGCCGGCGAGTGACCGCGACGACGCGGAGGCGTCACTCGGTGATATCTCGCACACACCGCCGCGGAACGCCCCGAGCGCCAACGGCGTCTACGACAGCACAGACCGATGAGTTCTGTGAGACATTCCTGCTCGCGTCGCTGCGCGGGCCGTGACTCACAGCCTCATGCTCGCGGGGTGCTCGCATGAGTTCCGGAACCTTGTACGACAAAGTGTGGGACCGCCACAAGGTCGCGGAGCTGCCGGACGGTCGCGACCAGCTGTTCATCGGGCTGCACCTGATGCACGAGGTGACGAGCCCGCAGGCGTTCGGCATGCTGCGCGAACGCGACATCGACGTGGCGTTTCCGGAGCGGACGCTGGCGACGACCGACCACATCATCCCGACGGACCCGGCAGCACGCGACCGCCCCTTCGAGGACGACCAGGCCGAGACGATGTTGCAGGCGCTCGAGTCCAACGTCGAGGAGGCCGGCATCGACTTCTACGGGCTGGAGTCCGGCAAGCAGGGTATCGCCCACGTCGTCGGGCCGGAGTTGGGCGCGACCCAGCCGGGCCAGACCATCGTCTGTGGCGACTCCCACACCTCGACGCACGGCGCGTTCGGGGCCGTCGCGATGGGTATCGGCACCTCACAGATTCGGGACGTGTTGGCGACGGGCTGTATCGCCGCCGAGAAGATGGACGTGCGCCGCGTCGAGGTGACCGGCGAGCTGTCGGACGGCGTCGCGCCCAAGGACGTGATTCTCCACATCATCGGCGAACTCGGCGTCGACGGCGGCGTCGGTCACGTGTACGAGTACGGCGGCGAGGCAATCGAGGCGATGGACATGGAGGGGCGACTCTCCGTCTGTAACATGTCCATCGAGGGCGGTGCCCGCGCGGGCTACGTCAACCCCGACCAGACCACCTACGACTACCTGGAGGGTCGCCAGTACGCGCCCGAAGGCGACGAGTGGGACCGGCTGGTCGCCGACTGGGAGACCATCGGCTCGGACGACGACGCCGAGTACGACGACGTGGTGACCGTCGACGCCGACGGCCTGGACCCGATGGTGACGTGGGGTATCAACCCCGGACAGGTCACCGGCATCACGGAGCCGATTCCCTCGCCCGACGACTTCGAGGGGAAAGACCGCAAGAACGCCGAGACCGCGGTCGAGCACATGGAGATTACGCCCGGCGAGACGATGGAGGGGTACGAGGTCGACGTTGCCTTCCTCGGCACCTGCACCAACGGTCGGGTCTCCGACTTCCGGCGCGCCGCCGAGATCCTGGAGGGGAACACCGTCGACGAGGGCGTGCGCGCACTCGCCGTCCCCGGTTCCGAGACCGTTCGCACCCGGTGTGAAGAGGAGGGTATCGACCAGATATTCAAAGACGCCGGCTTCCAGTGGCGACAGGCCGGCTGTTCGATGTGTCTCGCCATGAACGGCGACTCGCTGGAGGGCGATGAGGTGTGTGCCTCCTCGTCGAACCGGAACTTCATCGGGAGACAGGGGTCGAAGGAGGGCCGAACCGTCCTGATGTCGCCGGCGATGGTGGCTGCCGCCGCCGTCGAGGGCGAGATTGCTGACGTGCGGACGTTCGGAGGTGGGAACTGATGGTGCGTTCCATCACGCGCGTCACGGGGACGGGTATCCCCATGCGCGGCGACGATATCGACACCGACCAGATTGTTCCCGCGCGATTCCTGAAGGAGATTACCTTCGACGACATGGGCGAGTACGCATTCTACGACGCCCGCCGCGACGACGAGGGAAATCTCAACGACCATCCGTTCAACGAGTACCACGGCGCGAACATCCTCGTCGTGAACGACAACTTCGGCTGTGGCTCCTCGCGTGAACACGCGCCACAGGCGCTGATGCGCTGGGGAATCCGGGCCATCGTCGGTGAGTCCTTCGCGGAGATCTTCCGCGACAACTGCAAGTCGCTGGGAATTCCGACCGTGACGGCAGACACCGACACCGTCGACCGACTCCAGTCGTTCATCGAGTCGAACCCCGAGGCCGGCGTCGAGGTCGACATCGAGGAGGAGCGCGTCGTCTACGAGGGCAGCGAGGTCGGCGTCGGCGTCGACCCCTCGATGAAGGAAGCCCTCGTGGAGGGGAAGTGGGACACCACGGCGCTGATGTACCAGAACCTCCCCGAGACGCGGAAGGTCGCGAACGAACTGCCGTACGCCAACGTGGAATGACGGAGACCGTCGCGGTCATCGAGGGCGACGGCGTCGGACGGGAGGTCGTTCCCGTCGCCGTGGACGTGCTCGCTTCCGTCGGGGAGTTCGAGTTCGTCCACGCCGACGCCGGCGACGCGGTGGCCGAACGGACGGGCGAGCCGCTCCCGCCGGAGACGTACGAGACGGTGGCCGAGGCCGACGCGACGCTGTTCGGTGCGGCCGGCGAGACGGCCGCAGACGTGATTCTTCCGCTGCGAGAGGCCGTCGGCTCGTTCGTCAACGTCCGGCCGGCCCGCGCGTATCCGGGCGTGGACGCGCTCCGCCCGGAGACTGACGTGGTCTTCTTGCGTGAGAACACGGAGGGGGTCTACGCGGGCCACGAGGACCGCCTCTCGGATGACCTCTCGACGCTGACGCGCGTCACGACGACGAGCGCGAGCGAGCGACTCGCCGAGTTCGCCGTCGAGTTCGCGCCCGACGGCTTCCACATCGCACACAAGGCGAACGTGATGCGCGAGACGGACGGACGCTTCCGCGATTCGGTCCAGCGGGTCGCCGGCGAGCACGGCGTCGAGACCGAGGAGGTCCTGATGGACGCGTTCGCGACCAGACTCCCGCTCGACCCCGAGGCGTTCGACGTGGTCGTCTGTCCGAATCTCGCGGGCGACGTGTTGTCCGACCTCGCGGCCGGGCTCGTCGGGGGACTCGGCCTGCTCCCGTCGGCGAACATCGGTGCCGAGAACGCGCTGTTCGAACCGGTCCACGGCACCGCGCCCGACATCGCCGGCGAGGGAATCGCGAACCCCGCGGCGACGGTGTTGTCGACCGCGATGCTGTTAGAGCATCTCGGCTACGACGAAGAAGGAACGCGCGTCCGCGACGCAGTCGAGTCGGTGCTCGCCGACGGGCCGCGGACGCCCGACCTCGGCGGCGGCGCGTCGACGGACGACGTGGGCGACGCAATCATCGACCGGCTGTAGATTACTCTTCTTTCGGCACGACCCGGCCGAATCCCGCCGGCGTGACGGTCGCGAGGAACGCGACTGTCCCGACGACGACGGCGACGAGACCGACGAACAGGGCCGGCCCGTCTGGCATCGCGGGCGCTGACGCGATGACGGCGAGCAGAATCCCGAACAGCAGCGCGTCGCGCGTCCGGTCGCTCATTCTTCGTTGCGGTAGGCGGCGACGATGTCCTCCCACGTCCCGCGTGATTCGAGGTGCGACTGGAGTTCGTCGGCGTACTGCTGGGTCAGCTGCTCGGCCTCGGCCACCTGGTCGGAGAGGTCCTCCTCGTCGTCGCCGCCCAGTCCCAAGGCCGAGGTGACCTTCCCGAGGATGCCGCCGCCGGAGTCCTGCTGTTGGCCGCCCATCGGTCCCTGGGCGGTCATCTTCTGGACCTCCGGCATGATGTCTTCCAGGTGTCCGGTGTCGGCGTACAGCCGCGGCTCGTCGCCGTCCTCGATGTCGAACTCCGTCGCGGTCATGATGAGCCCCCACTCCTGTCGGGAGAAGCTGCTCGCCTCGACGCGGTCGTCGAACTCGGTGTCGACGCTCATTCGCGCGCCGACGAGACGGTCCTGCCAGCCGGAATCGTCATCGCTCATACCCGGTGTGGGAGCGCACCCGACATGAGGGTGTCGTCGCTGTCGACGGAACGGGCGAGGGAAGGTAGCCGTCGCTAGCGACCGGAATAAAAACGGAGAAACGGCGTGTTACTCGACGTTGATCTCGGCGTACATGCCCTCGTGGAGGGCGGCGTGGACGTGACAGATTTCCTCGCCGAGTTCCACGAGCGCCTCGACCTGCTCGTCGTCGAGGTCGTCCTCGACGTGGAGCGTGAACTTCACGGAGTCGTCGACGATGTCGTCGTCGTCATCGAGGTCGGCCTCCGCCTCGGTCTCGATTTCGCCGAGTTCGAGGTCGTGTTCGCGCATCGCGCCGGCACGGAACGCGAACGTGTAACAGGAGGCATAATCGGCGAGAAGTACCTCGTTGGGCGAGGGCCCTTCCTCCTTCGTCGCGTCGATGGAGAGTTCGTAGTTGCCGACACGGCTGGTCGCGGCGAAGCCGCCTTCGTTGACGGTGTGGGATTCGAGGTCTGCCATTACACGCTATCGGACGACCGGCTGAGTTAAAAAGGTACGCAGATGCCGTGTGAACTGTTATCGCGGGCCTTACAGGGTGAACGTCTCGTCGCCCTCGAGCACGACGACCTCGGCGTCGGAGCCGGTGCCGGCGACCTCGCTCTCGAACTCCTCGGTGTCGATTTCGATTGGCGGGAACGTGTCGTAGTGCATCGGAATCGCGTAGTCCACGTCGAGCCAGTCGACGGCGACGGCCGCCTGCATCGGTCCCATCGTGAAGTGGTCGCCGGCCGGGACGGCCGCAACGTCGGGTTCGAGGAACGGTCCGATGACGTCGCGCATCTCGGACATCAGCGAGGTGTCGCCGGCGTGGTAGAACGTCTCGCTTTCCTCGTCTTCGACTTGGGTCGGCTTCGTGTCGGAGATGACGAACCCCGCCGGCGGCCCGGCGCTGTACTCGTAATCGGTCATGATGCCGTTGGTGTGGTCTGCACGGACCATGGTGACGAAGGCGTCGCCGGCCTCGACGGTGCCGCCCATGTTCATCCCCATCCCGCCGATGAGGTCCTCGTAGCCGAACTCCTCGGTCGCGTAGGTCGCGAGCTCGGGGACGGCGATGAGCGTCGCGTCCGAGAAGGCCTCGGCGTGAGCGATGTGGTCTTCGTGGCCGTGCGTGAACAGGACGTAATCGGGCGTGTCGATGTCCGACGGCTCGAGCTCCGTCTTCGGGTTGCCGAAGAACGGGTCGATGAGCAGACTCGTCTCGTCGACTTCGACGCCGAACGTGGAGTGGCCGTACCAAGTAATTTCCATGACAGGAGACAGTACACGCGCCCGGAACATAACCGTTCAGGCTCGTCGGCCACGCGGGCGAGCCGAGGACGCTCTGGCGTCGTCGGGATTCGAGTTCCGGCCGGGAAAAAGCGGGGGATGAACGTCACGCGGGCGCGTCAGTCCAGCGTGACGTAGGTGAGGAAGGCGACGGCGACGGCTTCGAGCACGTGAAACGCCGCCATCGCGACCCATGGCCCGTTGGGGACTTGCTCGCTGAACCACACCGACAAGACGGGGTCGAGCGAGTAGACGTAGAACGCAAACCCGTTCTCGATGAGCAGAATAACCGCGAACACGAGCATCCCGAGCGTCTGGCGCGAGCGAATCTGCCGGTAGTTCTTCCCCCAGACGACGACGAGGACGCTCAACAGGAGGAGCGTCACTGCGGTCGCCGCCTGTGCCGCGAGTATCCAACTGTTCATCGTGGGTGGCTCCGGGGTGGGGTGTGGGTCGGTCGTGTGGTCATGAGTCGAGTTGCGTGATGATTGTTTCGACGGTGTCCCAGTTGGCGCGGGCCGTCTCGCTCGGGAGGTAGACGGCCCCGTAGTCGTCGCCGCTGGACTCGATAACGTCGTTGTCCGCCAACACGTCGAGATGGTGGCGAATCGTGTCGTAGTTCAAATCGAGGTGGTCGGCGAGCTGGTTCGGATTCCGGGGGCGGTTGTCGAGGGCTTGCAGGATGCGAATGCGGTTGGGACCGCCACGCGTTCCTGCGAGCGTGTACCATAAGACCGCCTCCATTGTGTCGAAATCACACGCCGGGTGTACCTAAGTGCGTCGTCGCGGCTCAGTTCACGATGAACTGGCTCGCGACGTCTTCGACCTCGCTCATGGTCTGTGGCTCGTCGACGCCGTTCGGGAACGGCGAGGTCGCGTTCAGCTCGTTGAGGAAGCTGGCGTGGCGGGCCTCGACGCTGTGGATGGAGATGGCCGCGTTGAACACGGCGTCGTTGGAGACGGTCGGGGCGGCACCCTTGTACGCGGCGACGCCGGTGTTTTCGAGCGCCTGTGCGACGCCGAGGAACTCCGAGGGGGTCTCGTAGCCGAAGTCGTACTCGGCCTCCATCACGGGATCGCCGCCGAGCTGGTTCACCGTGTCCGTGAGCGCGGTCACGTGGGCGGCCTCGTGTTCGCCGACCACGCGCAGGTGGTCGGGGACGGCCATCCGAACCTCGTCGCCGTAGACGGACAGCGCGTCCGCGTTCATCAGCTCGTCGTCGTTGAACGTCTCCAGCCCCTCGCGGTAGAACGCGTTCTCCAGGTGCTCCAGCGTCAGCGCGTAGTTCAGGACGTTCACGTCGGTCGTGTCGTCGTCTGCCTTGCGGTCGTGCGTCGGACGGTCGTCGCCCGTCTCGTAGACGCTCGGGTCCACCTCGGAGGTGATGAACTGACTCGCGATGTCGAGCACCTCGCTGATGGACTGGGCCTCGTCCACGGCGTTCGGGAACGGCATATCGCCGTTGACGAGGTTGAGGAAGCCGGCGTGGCGCGCCTCGACGCTGTGGATGCCGGCGGCGGCCGCGAGCACGTCGTTGTTGACGACCTGCGGGGCCGCGCCGGCGTAGGCGGCAACACCGGTGTTTTCGAGTGCCTGCGCCACGCCGAGGAACTCCGTCGGCGTCTCGTAGCCGAAGTCGTACTCGCCTTCCGAGACGGGCGTCCCGTTCAGCTGTTCGATGGTGTCGGACAGCGCGGTCACGTGGGCGGCCTCGTGTGCGCCGGCCGTTGCGAGATACTCGGGCACCTCCATGCGGATTTCCTGACCGAAGTTGGAGAGTGCGTCCGCGTTCATCAGCTCGTCGTCGCTGAACGTCTCCAGTCCCTCGCGGTAGAACGCGTTCTCCAAGTGCTCCAGCGTCAGCGCGTAGTTGAGCAGCGGCACGTCGGGGGCAGCCATCGGCTCCGGGGTCGGCGTGTCCGTCGGCTCGTCGGTCATCGTCGGTGTGTCGGTCGGTGCATCCGTCGCCGTCGCGCCCGGTTCGTCGTTGCTCGAACAGCCGGCCAGCGCCAGCGTACCGAGGGTGGCCGTCGTGCCGAGGAACGCGCGTCGGGTCGAGTCCTGTGGGTCTGTCATTGCTACACCCCCACCGAGCCACCGTGTACTAAAAGAAATTTTCCGAACTTTGACATAAATTCGGCCGGAGTCGGGCCGAAGGCTCTCCCAATTTCCCCCCAAATTCAGCGCTCGGAGGACACCCCCACCGTTTTGGCCGCGACCCACGGCGGGTCAGTATGGCAATCGACGAATCGACCGTCGGCGAGACGCCGCTCGTCGAACTCGATGCGGGCGTCGCCCCGACGCTGCTCGGCAAGGTGGAGTGGCTGAACCTGCCGGGCGTCGGCCACGGCGGCGGCTCGATCAAGGCGCGCATCGCCGTCGCGATGCTCGACGCCGCCGAGGCGGCGGGCCACCTCCCGGGCAGGACGATACTGGAGGCGTCGTCAGGGAACACGGCCCGGGCGCTTGCGCGCATCGGCGCGGCCCGCGGCTACGAGACGGCCTTCGTCGTTCCCGAGGACCTCGGGAGCGGGAAACGCGCCGCACTGGAGGCCGCTGGTGCGACCCTCCACGAGGTTCCCGCAGAGGAGGGGTACGACGCCCTGCTCGACCGCGTCGAGGAATTAGCGAGCGAGTCGGGCTACTGGCACGCGGGTCAGTACGAGAACGCGGCGAACCCCCGTGCCCACGAGCAGACGGGTCGAGAGATATGGCACCAGACCGACGGCGCGGTGACGGCCTTCGTCGCCGGAGCGGGAACGGGCGGAACGGTCACCGGCGTCGGACGCGTGCTCCACGCGCGCAATCCAGATGTGCGCGTCGTCGGATTCGAACCCGAGACCGAATCACACGGGCTTCACGGGCTGAAGTATATGCGCGGCGGTGGCTACCACCCCGACACCTACGACGAGTCGGTGATAGACGAAAAGCGGTATCTCGCGACGGAGCCGGCCCGCGTCGCAGCGCGCGACCTCGCGGCGCGGTACGCCGACGCCGACCTCGAAATCGTCGACGCGGGCCGACACGACGAGGCGACGATTCGCGCGACCCTTCGCGTCGACGGAGACTTCCTCGTCGGACCGACGGGCGGCGGCGGGGTCGCGTGCGTGCGCGGCCTCGACCGCGAGGGCGTACTCGACGAGTCGGATACGGTCGTCGTGCCGCTGTGTGACCGCGGCGACACCTACGCCGACGGGGAGCTGTGGGGCGACCGGCTCTCCTGAGCGTGTGAATCGTCACCAACTGTTATGCGTCCGGGCCGAGCAGAGCCGGTGATGTCAGCCACATTCGAGCTGTACGAGGACAAAGAGGGGAAGTATCGCTGGCGGCTCCGCCACACCAACGGGAACATCATCGCCGACTCCGGCGAGGGGTACGCCTCGAAACAGAAGGCCAAGCAGGGTATCGAGTCGGTGCGGAACAACGCCGCCGACGCCGGCATCGAAGAGCAGTGAGAACCGACACACAATAACCGCCGAGCCTGCATCCGTCGGTATGGAGACTGCCGTCTTCGCGCACGACGACCCCGCCTTCGAGGACGCGCTCGACATCCGGACCCGGGTGTTCGTCGACGAACAGGACGTACCGATGGACCGCGAGGTAGACGGGAAGGACCCGGACGCGACCCACTTTCTCGTCTCCGACCCCGCCCCGGTCGCCGTCGCGCGCACCCGCGAATACGAGGACGGTCTCAAAGTCGAGCGCGTGGCCGTCCTCGCCGACGCCCGCGGCGAGGGGTACGGTCACGCCGTGATGGACGCCGTCGAGTCGTACGCGAGCGAAGCAGGGTACGACCGGCTCGTCCTCGACGCGCAGGTTCCGGTCGTCGGCTTCTACGAGGCGCGGGGCTACGAGATACAGGACGACGAACCGTTCGAGGACGCCGGCATCCCGCACCGTCGGATGGCGAAGCCGGTGTGAGCGACGCGAGCGGCGTCCGGGCGCGTGAAACTTGGCGTCGAAAGCTCTATCGGCCGTCGCGGAGTGGTATCGGTATAATGGAGGGGAGAGAAAGCCGGGCCGAAGGGCGGTGGATACGGACCGCGCTGGCGGGGCTCGGTGCGGGACTCCTCGTCGTGACGCTGGGCGAGATGGCCTTCTGGTTTGGCGTCGTCGGACTCCTCGAGCCGACGTTCATCGCCGGAATCGCGATGAGCATCCCCGCGTGTCTCGCCCTGCTTTTCGGGAGCTACCGGCTCCCGGAGACGGTGGTCACGCCCGAATACTACCCCCGTATCGCGCTGTTGACCGTCGGTGGTGGAGCCGTGTTCGGCCTGTTCTCGTTTCTCACCGGCGTCACGTTCCTGCCGTCGGTCATCTGGGCGCTGGTCGGCTCGGTCCGGTGGGGGCTCTCGCTTGGAACCGGTATCGGCTTCGTCGTCGGCTTCCTGAACGCCCGGAGCATCGAGCGTGCGCTCGCTGCGGAGCGAAGTTCGATTCGCGCCGAGGCGACCGAACAACAGCGGGAGTATCTCACCTACGTCAACGGACTGCTCCGCCACGAGGTGCTCAACACCGCGAACGTCATCAGCGGAAACGTCGACCTCGCGCGGGAGACGGCCAGCGACGAGGTCAAAGGGCGGCTGGACACCATCGAGCGACAGGCGACGGAGCTGTCGACGGTCATCGAGGACGTGCGGTTTCTGACCGACGTGGTGCGAAACGAGCGCGTGTTGGAGCCGGTCGAGCTTCGCCCCGTCCTGGAGCGTGAACTGCGCCAGCTCACGGACCGCCACGACGGAGTAGAGACCGAACTCGACATCTCCGGAGACGTGGTCGTCCTGGCTGACCCCCTGCTCCGGCGGGTGTTCGCGAACCTGTTCGAGAACGGGGTCAGACACAACGACAGCGAGACGAAGCGCGTCGCCGTCTCCGTCTCGCAGGTGGACGACACCGTCCGCGTCGACATCACGGACAACGGCGAGGGCGTGCCCGAACGGCTCCACGATGACCTGTTTTCACTCGACGTGCGGGAGCACACGACGCACGGATTGGGACTGAAAATCGTCGCCAGACTCCTCGACCGCTACGACGGCGACGTCACGCTGACCGAGACGGGCGGGGCGGGCACCACGGTCACCGTCATCCTCCAGCGGGCGACGAGCGAAACCGACGCCGCGACCGACGGCTCGCGGGCCGCACAGGCGGGGAGTTCGGTAGGGACTCAGTTGTTCGGCGGCGTCTCGCGAGACTCGACGGACGCACAGCGAGGACACCCCTGATTCACCAGGGTGTTGTACGTCCGGCCGCAGTCATCGCAGGTGTTCGTGTTACCCATGGGTACTATTCACAGGTAATGGTTGTAAAGACGGTCCATGATATATCAGCGACGGCGAGTGCTAAAGCAACATTCACACGAATATTTATCCGGTCTCGGATGACTGAGTATTAGGCCGGCCGAAAAACCACAACGGTTTTATCTAGTTAGGCGGGCCAAAAAGTATGGACCAGACGGACATCGTGTCGCGACGGACACTACTGGGAACGGGAGCGGCGACGGCCGCCGGGCTGCTCGCCGGCTGTAGCGGACGATCCAGCGGTGGGACACAGACGGACGAGTCGGCGACCGACGCAGCGGAACCGACGGCGACCGCTACGCCCGAACAGCACTCGGTGACGATGGCGCCGGTCGGAACCGTCGAGTTCGACGAGGTTCCGGAGCGCTGGGTGCCGTTCACGGGCGATTACGCCGACATGGGAGTCGCGCTCGGGCAGGCAGACGGGCTGGCAGGTATCGGGGTGCCGGCTCGCTACGGCTCACATCTCTACGAGGAACTGCCGGGTGTGTCGGTCGACACCGACGCCATGACCGCCCTCTACAGCGAGGGGACCGACAAGGAGACGTTCTACAGCATCGACGCCGACGTGCACGTCATCGACCCGAACTTCGCCATCAATCGGCTCGGCTGGAGTCAGGGCGACGTGGACGAACTCGCGGACAACGTCGGCCCGTTCGTCGGCAACACCGGCTTCACGCACGTCTACGACTGGCACGACGACTACCGCTACTACTCCATGTACGAGACGCTGGAGGTGCTGGCGGAGCTGTTCGACGAGCGCGCTCGCTACGAGGCCTTCGCCGCCTACCACGACGAGATACTCGCCGACGTGGAGTCCCGGCTCCCCGAAGCGCGCCCAGATATCGCCCTGTTGTATCCAGCGGGCGTCCCGCCGGAGGGCTTCTACCCGTATCTGGTCGGCGAGGGGACCACCTCGAAGCAGTGGCGCGACCTCGGCGTGGGCGACGCGCTCGCGGCCGACGGGATTACCGACGCACAGGCCGGCGGGGGCACCATCGACTTCGAGACGCTGCTTGATATCGACCCCGACGCGCTCGCGATTCGGCTCCAGGGTGAGGTCTCCGAGACGTACTTCGACGAGGAGATTCGCACTCCCCTCGAAGAGCACGACGTGGCGAGTGACCTCACGGCCGTCCAGAACGACCGCGTCATCTACGCCGGACTCACCTACCAGGGACCGATTATCCACCTGTTCCAACTCGAAGCCGCGGCACAGGGGCTGTACCCCGAGGAGTTCGGCGGCGAACAGCTGTTCGACCGCGAGCGCGTCGCCGACATCGTGACGGGAGAGTTCGATGGCTGAGGCCGACCACGACGTCGTCGTTGTCGGCGGCGGTCCGTCGGGGACCGGCGCGGCGGTGTTCACGGCGCGGTACGGGCTCGACACCGTGGTCTACGACCGCGGGAACGCCGCGCTCGCGCGGGCCGCCTACGTCGAGAACTACCCCGGCTTTCCCGAGGGTATCGACCCGGCGACGCTCACGCAGCTGTTCCATGACCACCTCGACGTGGCGGGCGCGAGGCGGATTCCCGACCTCGTCGAATCCGTCAAGCGCGTGGACGGCGAGCGCGAGGGCGACCCCGCCCGGTTCCGTGTCACCCCGGCCGACGGCGAGGCGGTGACGGCGCGGTACGTCGTCGCCGCGGCGTGGTACGACGGCTCGTATCTCCGGCCGCTGGACGCGTCGATGTTCGAAACCGAGACGCACCACGGCGAGGAACGCGAGCAGTTGGACCGCGATGTCGCCGACGACGACGGGACGACGCACATTCCGGGACTGTACATCGCCGCCCCGACGGACGGTCGGAACGCGCAGGCCATCGTCGCGGCCGGCCACGGCGCGCACGTCGCGCGGACGCTCATCGCCGCGGAGCGCGAGGCGGAGGGGTTGTCGGGCGGACTCGTTCCCGAGTACGACTGGGTGCGGCCCGGCAGCACCTTCTCGGGCGAGTGGGCGGACCGCGACCGCTGGCGAGAGTGGGTCGCGAACGAGCGCGGCGAGGACGACCTGAGCGAGGAGCGGGCCGTCGAGCTCCGCGAGCGATACATCGACCGCGCGTTCGCGTCGAGTCTCACCGACGAAGCGGTCGAGAGCCGCAAGCGAGCGGGAGTCGCCGCACTGGTCGACCGGCTCGACACGGACGCCGTGCTCGATGCCGTCGACGACGACGCGATCGCGGCGTATCTCGCAGAGGACGCGACCGCCGACGACTGAGTGTGCGGTAACGACCCACGCTACGCTTTTTGACCCGACGCACGTGGATTGTGTATGACAGATGTAGTTGTCATCGGCGGCGGCCCCGCCGGTCTGAGCGCGGCACTGTTTACGGCCAAGAACGGTCTGGAGACGACGGTCTTCGACACGGACGGCACGTGGATGCACAAGGCGCATCTGTTCAACTATCCGGGCATCGGCTCCGTCGACGGCTCGAACCTGCTCGACACGATGCGCGAGCAGGTGGACGACTTCGGCGTCGACCGAAAGCAGGGCGTCGAGGTGACCGATGTGGCCGCGACCGACGGCGGCTTCGCGGTTACGGCCGACGAGGAGAGCTACGACGCCGACTACGTCGTGCTCGCGACGGGCGCGAACCGCGATCTCGCCGAAGGGCTCGACTGTGCGTTCACCGACGAGGACATCGTCGACGTGGACGTGACGATGGAGACCTCGGTCGAGGACGCCTACGCGACGGGCGGGATGGTCCGCGCCGAGGAGTGGCAGGCCGTCATCTCCGCGGGCGACGGTGCCGCCGCCGCGCTCAACATCCTCACGAAGGAGAAGGGCGAACACTACCACGACTTCGACGTGCCGTCGGACGCCGAAGCGGTGTTCGGCTCGATGGTCGACGAGGAGTGACCAGCCGCCGTTTCCGTATTTTTCAGACGTCGAGTGGCGACGCCGTCGCCCAGTAGCGCTCGAAGGTGTCGTGTGCCCACCCGAGCACGCGCCCGTCCTCGCTTTCGACCAGCGCGCGCAACACCTCGCCGTCGTCGCGCAACAGGAAGTAGACGGTGTCGTCGGCGACGCCCATCGCGAAGGAGACCGGCTGGTCGGCCACCCTGATGCTCACGGAGTCGCTGTCGGCGACGGCGCGAAACTTCGCCCACAGCGCCGGGGCGTCTCGCAAGGGTTCGATCGTCGCGTCGGTCACGACGGCCTCGAACTGCTGGGTCCCCTCGACGGTCGCCGCGTGGAGCCGTTCGACCATGTCGCGGTTGAGTGCGTACGAGAGGATGCGGTGTTGGCGGGCGTCGGCGGTGAGTTCGAGCGCGCGCTTCAGCGGGCCGCTCGGGTCGGTCGTCGTCGGGCGCGTAATCGTCGCGTCGTGGAGCGCGGTCAGGTCGATATCGAGGTCGTCGGTCGGGAGCCACGGCGCAACGTCCCGCAGGTGTTGTTCCGTCTCCACGACGGTGAGGAGGTCGGCGAAGCCGTCGGCGAGGAGCCCGCCCAGCGGCGTCGCGACGTACCCCTCGTCGGTCCGGCGAATCCAGTCGTGCTCCTCGAAATCGCGGATGATGCGGGTGAGCGTCGGCTGTGAGGCCCCCGTCGCCTCCCGGAGGTCGCGCCGGGAGTGTGGCGCGTCGGCGACGGCGCGCAACACCGCCACGCGATTCGGCGAGCGCGCGAGGAACTCGATTGCTTCGAGCGGCTCCGTCATACCGTGGCCTGTGGTTCCATGCGGCATAGGTGATGCGGTCGAGTTTCACGGCGTGAAACACCGACGCGGGGTGTACGCTCCCGCGGCGGTGAAACCCCGTTCCCGTATGAATCGGTTTCCGGACACCCCTATACCGTATCCGACCCTCCACGGTAGTATGAGCGTCTTTCCGCAGTCGTCCGCCGATTCGCCACAGAAGTCGGTGTCGGGACCGTCCGCACCGGGTGTGTTCGACCGTATCGTCCTCGCCGTCGACGAGGACACGGACGAGACCGTCGCCGAGACCGCCGTCGCACTCGCCGCGGCCCACGACGCGACCCTCGACGTGCTCTCGGTCGTCCGCATGTGGTCGACGGTGGACAACTGGGACGCGGCCGTCGAGCGTCGCGAGGCAAGCGCGGAGCGCGCACTCGATGTCGCCGGCGAGATTGCCGCCGGGTCGGGCGTCGAGGTGCGAAAGCGACTCCGCTACGGCACGCCCGCCGAGGAAATCGGGCTGTACGCCGAGGGGAACGAGGCCGACATCGTCGTCGCCGGCGAGCCGTCGCGCGGTCGCCTCGGCCGACTCTTCTCGGGTCGCGCGACGATGGGCGACGTGCGCCGCGCCGTCTCGATGCCCGTGATGACGGTCCCGAGCGTCTGAACTACCCGACGACCGGTCGAGAAATTATCCACAGCGACAACACGGTGTAGCCGACCATCAACACGACCAGTGGGAAGTGACCGCGGCGGGCGGTTGTCGGCGACGGATACCGATGTATTGCGACCCGGTGTGCGGCGACGACAGCGACGACGTGTCCAGCGACGACGAGCACGACCTGTGAACCCCAAAACATCGGAAGCGACAGCCATCCGAGCGGCGAGACCGCGACGCCGGCAGTGAGTTCGAGCAGGCGCGCGAGGTTCTCGACGACGTACGGGTAGTTGTGCGCCACGTCGTACGCCGCGGCGATTGGGAGGACAGTCGGCGCGAACGCCAGTGGTGCCCCCTGATTGGTGTCGAGTCCGCCACTGCCGAGCGCGGCGAGTGTATCACCGGCCCGCGCGGCGAGTTCGAAGAGTAAAACGAAGCCGACGAGTCCGAGCACGTACAGCAAAATTCCCGTCGATGGACCGAACCCAAGCAGGTCACGGGCATCGAACAGGAGCGTCTGATACGTACGGGTGTTCGTGAAGCCGTCGAAGCTGACGGTGTACACCGCCGCGACGACGAAGGCGACGAGCGAGTCGTGAGCGAACGGGCGCGTGCTCCCTCGCCACGGCGGACGGAGTGAGACGGCGAGCGACCCCGACTCGGTGCGTGTAGTCGAAACCGGTGCAACCCGACCGAGCAGACGGTAAAACACGCCGAGCGGGTCGGCACGGTCGAACCACTCCGACCCGAACAGGACGCCGCCAGCGACCATCGCGAGCGCGTACAGCGCAATAGTGACGCTCGTGAGCGCCGGCGAGCGCGGAATAATCGTCGCGTTCTCGACGAGGCCGACCAGCAGGAGAAAGCCGGCGACGGCGGGCCACGAGCCGAGCCGCTCGGGGTAGGCTCGCGCGGCGAGTTCGCGCCCCTCCAGTCGACACAGCCCATCGTAGAGCGCGCGCCACGGCGAGAGCACCCGCCAGGGTGACCCGACGAGGACAGCGACCAAGCCGATGCCGCGGAACCACACCGGCCACGTGAACACGGTGGCGAGATTCTCCGCAGCGACCTGTCGACCGGTGTAGCCCGCCACGAGCGCCCCCGCAACGGCGAGTCCGAAGCCGAGCCGTGCGACTCCAGCGAGGAGTCCGACCGCGTACGCGTCGACTGTGGCGACGGTCCAGCCGTCGCCGTCGCTCGGGTCGTCGCCGACAACCGCGAGCCACAGCGCCGTCAGCGCGACCGTGCCGGCCGCACCGACGAACAGCAACGAGAGGGGGATCGGCGCGTCGAAGCGAGACCCGCCAATCTCGTGGGCGCTGGCGACGCCGACGGACAGCGGTGCGAGCACGGCGGCCGCGGCGAGCACCGACAGCCGCCGACGGCGTACCATGTTCCGGCGGTAGGCGACGGCCGCGAATAACACTCGTGGTTCGACCGTCGAAACGGAGAGCAGAGGGGTCTTTGTCCACGGTCACCTATCCGAGCTATGCGACGTCGAACGACGGCGGCGGTGGTTACCATCTGTGCTATGCTGGGAGCCCTCGCACTGTTCGGCCTGGTCGCCGGACCGAGCGGACAGCTCACGAGCGAGTGGGTGAGCGATACGCCGCGAGAAAACTCCGTGAACCACCACGCCGTCGGAGTCGGTCCGGATAGCGACGTGGTGCTCGCGCCCGTCGCCGAGGTGCCACGCGACGAGGTGACGATGACGCGCACCTCCTGTTCGCTGGTCCGGCTCGCACCGGACGACGGCACGACGTCGTGGCAAACAGAGATGCCTCCCGAGGACTGCGTGACACACGCGCTGACGGAGCCGGCTATCGGTGATATCGACCGCGACGGAGCGATGGAGGCACTCATCGCCACGACGGAGAACGCGCTCATCGCTTACGAAACAGACAGCGGGAGCGAGCAGTGGCGCGTCCCGCTAGACACCTTCGGCTACGGGCGACCGACGATTGCCGACCTGTCGCTCGGTCCCGGCCCCGAGGTTGTCGCCAGCGACATCGGCGGGGATGTCGTCGCAGTCCACGGGAACGGCACGGTGGCGTGGCGGCAGTCGCTGAACGAGACGGGCTGGGAGCGAACGACGGTCTGGCAGTCGCCGACCGTCGCAGATTACGACGCCGACGGCGATAGCGAGATACTGCTCGGCAGCAACAGCGGACCGGTGCTGTTGTCGGCAACCGGTGCTATCGAGTGGCAGCGCGAGGGTGGGGCGACCTACACCGCGACTGCACAGACCGACGACGACCCCGCGATGGAGCTGTTTACCGCCGACACCGACGGCGTCCGCGCGTACGACGGGCGGACGGGAGCGCTCGACTGGGAGCGCGAGTTCACCGACGCGCGCATCCGAACGGCGACGGATGGTGACGGCGACGGGCGCGTCGAGCTGTACGTGGGCCGGCTCGGCGGCGAGGTGGTCGCGCTCGACGCCCAAACGGGTGAGACAGAGTGGACGACCGCACTGACTGACGCCGACGACACGATTGTTCCGCCACCGGTGCTCGGTGACGTGGACGGTGACGGCGACCACGAAGTGGTCACAGCGCTGAACGATGGCACTGTCGCAGTGCTCGGACCCGAGACGGGCACACAGTTGGCGCTGTATGAACGACCGGTCCCGCTGTGGACCTTCCCAACGGTGGCTGATCTCGATGACGACGGCGCGGCGGAGGTTCTCGCCCGGTACGGCGACGGACGCGTGGTCGCGCTGTCGTATGAGTCACGCGAGGGGCCGTTTGGCCTGTAGCAAGGGCAAGCTCATTAGTTGCTCCCGGGCGAACGGCCGGGCGAATGAACGCGACAGAAATCGGGATACGACTGGCTGCCGGTGTCGGACTAATCTTACTGAACGGTTTTTTCGTCGCTATCGAGTTTGCGCTGACGCGCGCCAGACAGTTCGATAGAGACGAGTTCGTCGACGGGAGCGCCGCCCTCGAACGCGCCTGGGAGATGACACAGGAGCTGGAGCTGTATCTCACCACCTGTCAGGTCGGGATTACCGCCTCCTCGATTGCAGTCGGTATCGTCGCCGAACCGGCGCTGGCCGCCCTCTTCGAGCCGCTGTTCGCCGGGAGCAGACTCGCGACCATCGGCGCGGGCGCGCTCATCGGCTACTTCATCATCAACCTCGTCCACCTGACCCACGGCGAGCAGACGCCGACGTATCTCGGCGTCGAGCGGTCGCGGTTCGTCTGCCGGTGGGGTGCACGGCCGCTCCACTGGTTTTACGTCCTCATCTCGCCGATTATCACGCTCGGCGACGCCGTCGCGAAGTGGACGCTGAGACTGTTCGGCATCGAGATGACCGGCGCGTGGCTCGAAACCGAAGAGGACGCACTGGAGTCGCGTGCCCAACTTCGAACCCGGCTCAGCGACCTGCTGGAGGAGGGTGAACTCACGCGCGAGCGCCGCGAGGAGGTGCTCGGCGCACTCGACGCCGACGAGCGACCGATTTCCGACATCGTCGTCGACCGGGAAGACATCGTCGCGCTCTCGACGACGGCCTCGCCCGCGGAGAACTTCGAGCGCATCCGCGATACGCCACACACCCGCTTCCCACTCGTCGACGGCGACCTCGACTCCTTCGAAGGCGTCGTCTACGCGCCCTCGATTATCGACAACTACGAATCGCTGAAAGACGGGAGCGTCGCCTTCGCCGACATCGCGGCCCCGTCGATGACCCTGCCCGCGAGCACGACCATCAGCGACGCGTTCGACCAGTTCCAGGCCGAACAGCAGGAGCTCGCGCTCGTCGTCTATGACGGCGAGGTGGTCGGCCTGCTCACCGCGACGGACGCGCTGGAGGCCATCATGGGCGACATCGAGGACCCGCTCGACCCCGACTCGTCGAGTCAGTAGCCGGGGTCCATCCGCATCGTCTCGAAGCCGTCGGTGAGTTCCTCCCACCTGGATTCGATTTCTTCGGGCGTCCAGCGACCCTCCGCGTCGATATCCTTCGAGAGAGTCCGCTCGCGTTCCGGATCCGAGACGATGGAGAGGTTTCCGCCCGCGATGGCGAGCGTGACGCCGTTCACGTCCGTGGCGGCCTCGCTCGCGAGGAAGACGGGAACGGCAGGCACGAGCTGTGGCCCCATGGACTCCTCGTCGAGTCCCTCCATGCCGGGGAGGTCCTCTGTCATCCGGGTGAGCGCGGTCGGCCACATCGCGTTGACGCGCACGTCGTACTGGTGGAGTTCGCGCGCAGAGGTACGCATCAGTCCGAGGATGCCGGCCTTCGCGGCCGAGTAGTTCGACTGGCCGGGGTTGCCGGCTGCGACCCCGCTGGAGACGCAGGTGAGCGAGCGCTGGCGGTCGAATCCGTCCTCCGCCTTCGACCGCTCGCGCCAGTGGCGCGACACCGCCCGCACCAGCGAGAAGTGGCCCTTCAGGTGGACGTTGACGACGGCGTCCCACTCGGCTTCGTCCATGTTGAACACCATCGAATCACGGAGGATGCCGGCGAAGTTGATGACGCCGTGGACGGCTCCGTACTCGTCGACGGTGTCGGCGACGAGCCGTTCGGTGTATTCGAGGTCGCTCACGTCCCCGAAGTGGGCCATCGCCTCGCCGCCCGCATCCTCGATTCGTTCGACCGTCGATTCGGCCGGCTCCGGGTCCGTCCCCTCGCCGTCGACGGCCACGCCGAGGTCGTTCACCACGACCGTCGCCCCGTGGTCGGCCATCGCGACCGCCGTCTCCTCGCCTAATCCACCGCCCGCGCCGCAGACAATCTGTACTGTGTCCTCGAGCATCACACGCGACTACGAGTACGGGGTATATCAGTCCCCCCGGCGCGTCGCGCCACGACCGGCCAGTGTTGCAACGCTTATGTCCCGAGCCGACCAGCGGCCGGTGTGCGCGGTATCGTCCTCGGCGGCACGAGCTCCGGAACGGGAAAGACAGTCGCGACGCTCGCCGTGCTGCGTGCGCTCCAACGCGCGGGGAAGACGGTCCAGCCCGCGAAGGCCGGTCCCGACTTCATCGACCCGAGCCACCACGCCGCCGTCGCCGACAAGCCCTCACGGACCCTCGACCCGTGGCTGCAGGGAGCCGACGGGCTTCGTCGAACCTACGCCCGTGGGACCGGCGACGTGTGCGTCGTCGAGGGGATGATGGGGCTGTACGACGGCGACGTGGCCTCGACCGCCGACGTGGCCGCGACCCTCGGTTTGCCGGTCGTGCTCGTGGTCGATGCGTCGGCCGGAATGGAAAGCGTCGGCGCGACGGCGCTCGGCTTCCGCGAGTACGACGACCGCATCGACGTGGCCGGCGTCATCGCCCAGCGCGCCCACGGCGGTCGCCACGCCGAGGGGATTCGGGCGGCGCTTCCCGACGGCATCACCTACCTCGGGCGCGTCCCGCCGGACGACCGGCTCGCGATTCCAGACCGCCATCTCGGATTGGAACTCGGCTCCGAATCGCCCGTCCCGACCGAGGTGTTGGACGACGCCGCGAGCCATCTCGACACCGAGCGGCTGCTAAACGTGTGTCGCGAGCCGGAGCCGCCGGAGCGCCCGACGGGCAGCCGCGGTGCCGATGCGGTTGACGCGCGCGTCGCGATGGCGACCGGTCCGTCCTTCGCCTTCCGGTATCCGGCCACCGTCGAGCGGCTGCGCGAGCGCGCGACGCTCGTCACGTTCGACCCGCGTCACGACCCGCTGCCGGACTGCGACGGCGTCTATCTCCCCGGAGGGTACCCCGAACTGTACGCCGAAGCGCTCTCGGCGTCGGAGGCGCTCGGGACACTGGCCGACCGCGCAGCCGAGGGACTCCCCGTCTTCGGCGAGTGTGGTGGCCTGCTCGCGCTGGGCGAATCACTCCGCGTCGACGGCGAGACCCACGCGATGGCCGGCCAGCTCCCCATCGACGCCGAGATGCACGACCGGTATCAGGCCCTGGACCACGTCGAACTCGATGCGCGCCGGGACAGCCCGGTTGCGAGCGCGGGCGAGACGCTCCGAGGCCACGAGTTCCACTACTCAAGCGCGCGCCCGGCGAGCGATGCGCGGTTCGCCTTCGACGTGGCGCGAGGCGATGGCATCGACGGGAAGGACGGCGTGACCGAACACGCAACCCTCGGGACGTACTGCCACGTCCACGCCGAAAGCGGGGCGTTCGACTCATTTCTCGAGTCCGTCGCTGGCGAGTAGCGACCGGGTCGTCTCGGTTTCGTGGAGACCGCTCGTCCCGACGAACGGACTGATACCCACGGCGGGTAAACCAGGAGGACGAATGGGTGAACGCGACTTCGACACGGGACAGAGAGTACCGGTGGTCGGTATCGGCCCCGGGAGCGACGACTACCTGACCGTCGGCGGGCGGCGTGTGCTCCGTACGGCCGACGTGGTGGTCGGCTTCACGACCGTCCTCGACTGCGTTGATGAACACGTCGGCGAGCGTCTCGACTGCTCGTACGACGACCAGACCGAACGGCTTGCCGAGTTCGGCGAGCGCGTCCGGGACGGCGAGTTGGGGGTCGCGGTTGCGATGGGCGACCCGAACTGCTCGGGAGGACAGTTCGTCGACAGAGTGCGCGCGGCGGTCGGCGAGGTTCGGGTCTGTCCGGGCGTCTCGTCGACGCAGGTGGCTGCCGCCCGCGCCGGCGTCGCGTACGACGAGGCCGCAATCGAGAGTCTCCACAAGCGCGGTGACTGCGCCGCCGAACGCGACCGACTCCGGGCCGCGCTCCCGGAGCGCGCGCTCATCGTGCTTCCGCTTCCGTGGCAGACGATGCCGGAAGATATCGCCCGCGACCTGCTTGCGTCACATCCAGAGGCCGGCGACCGCCGAGCGGTCGTCTGTGAGTCGGTGACGCTTCCCGGGGAGACGCTGACCCGGACGACGCTCGCCGAACTTGCCGACGGAGCGGACGGCGAGTCGGCATTCTCTGATTTATCGGTGCTCGTGGTGCAGCCACCCTAGTTCGCGGCGAGATAGCAGACGCCGAGCAGACACAGTGCCGGGTGCGCGACCGCCACCCGCCGGCGGGCCGCGACCAGTCCGAACGCCTCGTGGAATCCCCGGTTCTCGCGCGTGGCAATCACCGTCGCCGCGACTGCCGTGCTTCTGGAGACGCCGGCTCGACAGTGGACGAGGACGCTATCTCGCTCGTGTGTGAGTCGGTGAGTCGTCTCGACGGCGGCAGCGAAGTCGGCGTAGTCGTTACCGGGACCGTCCACGAGTGGATGGTGGTGTGTCGTCGCCGCAGTCGGGTCGGCGGTGAGCGAAACGACGGCATCGAAGGAGTGGTCTGGCGCGGCCCGATTACCGAGGAACAGCGTCTCGGTGAGCCGGCGACACTCGCGCCCGTCGGCCGCGTATCCGAGCGGACGAGCGGCCAGATTGCTCGACACGTAGCTAGTCACCGGGGGCGAACCGCGGTGGTGTGTGGTCGGGCGTCTACCGGTCCAGCCCGAGATCGTTGCTCATCGAGTTGCCGGGTCGCGGAATCCCCTTCGCGGTGTAGGTCTCGCCGGCGACGAAGGAGGCGGCGGGCGAGGAGAGGAAGACGGCGAGGTCGGCAATCTCCTCCGGGTAGCCGATGCGGCGGTGGGTCTGGTCGCGGTCGGGCATGTCCGACTCGTCGATGCCGAGCGTCTGGGCGACGCCGGGCGTCTGGATGAGTCCGGGGGCGATGCAGTTGACCCGGACGCCGTCGTCGGACCACTCGGTCGCGAGCGTCTCGGTCAGTCGGATGATGCCGGCCTTGGCCGCGCCGTAGTGACTCTCGCCCGGGGCGGCGTGCTGGCCGTTGACCGAGGCCATGTTGATGATGACGCCTTCCGTCTCGCCGTTGCGGAGATACTTCCCGGCGACGTTACAACAGCGGTAGGTGCCACCGAGGTTCAGATCGGTGACGGACTCCCAGCCGTTCTCGGAGATGTCCTCGAAATTGGCGACGAACTCGCCGCCGGCGTTGTTGATAACCACGTCGAGCCCGCCGAGCTCGTCGGCGGCGTTCTCGAAGAACGCTTCCACGTCGTCGCGGTCGCGCACGTCACACTCGAAGGCGACGGCCTCGCCCGGCACGTCGGCGTCGTTGATGTCGTCGGCGACGGGACCGACGCGGTCCATCGACCGCGAACAGATGGCCACGTCCGCGCCCGCGGCGGCGAACGTCTCCGCGATTGACTGCCCGATACCCTGTGATGCGCCTGTGATGAGGACGCGCTTGCCCTCCACGCTGAAGTCCGGTTGCTGCATAGCGGAGTGGCTCGCGCGACCCACTTCGCTCTATCGTTCGCGTCGCCCGAGCAGGAGGATGCCACCGAGGATCGCGAGGCCGGCGGCGAACAAGAGCACGACGAGAACGAGGGGGCCGCTGTTCCCGAGCAGGAAGGTTCGGACGGCGGCGACCGCGAGCGCGAGCACGGCGACGAGCGCGCCGACGAGCCACCCCGACGGCGAGAACTCCTCCTCGGAGCGTCGTGGTTCGACCATACGAGAGGAAGTGGCGACAGCCGTATGCCTCTGTCGGAACGCCTACCTTCCCCCTCTCGCATACGCCGGTATGCGACAGCTTCGATTCCGCGACCCCGACGGTGACGTACGACTCGGCGAACTCGACGGCGACGAGGTTACCGCCTTCCCGAAGCAGGCCAGCCGACTCGACTCGACAGCGACGTTCTCACGTGAGGCAGTCGAGACGCTTCCCCCGTGTGAGCCGTCGAAAATCGTCTGCGTCGGGCGCAACTACGCCGACCACGCTGAGGAGATGGGCAGCGACGTGCCCGACCGGCCGCTCTTTTTCCTGAAGCCGCTGAACGCGGTCGCGAGCGACGGGGACGACCTGACGCTGCCGAGCGGAAAACAGCGACTCGACTACGAGGCCGAGATTGCGGTCGTCATCGGCGAGCGCGCGACGGACCTCGACGAGCACGAGGCGATGGAGTACGTCGCCGGCTTCACCTGCATGAACGACGTGTCCAACCGCGACGACCAGCAGGAGGAACAAAACTGGGTCCGCGGGAAGGCGTTCGACGACAGCGCACCGCTCGGGCCCGTGCTCGCGACGCCGGACGAGGTGCCCGAGGACGCGCACATCCAGTGTCGCGTCAACGGCGAGACCAGACAGGACTCCACGCGCGAGCATTTCATCTTCTCCGTCCCCGAGCTGCTGGCTGACATCACGAGCTACGTCACCCTCGAACCCGGCGACGTGCTCTCGACCGGAACGCCGGAGGGCGTCGGTCCGCTCGACGACGGCGACACCGTCGAGGTGGAACTGGAAGGCGTCGGCACGCTCACGAATACGGTGACGATTCCGTAACGCGAGCGGGCCAGTTTTATCGCGGTCGGGGGGCGAGAGACGAGTATGGTGCGACGCTACGAGTGGGTCGTGTACGGACTGCTCACGGCGACGGCACTGCTCGGTGTCGTGTTGTGGGGTCGGCTCCCCGATTCGATGGCGATTCACTTCTCCGGGGGCGGAACCCCCAACACGTTCGTCCCGAAGCCGGTCGGCGTGGTGCTCGCGCCGGCAATCGGTATCGGCGCGGTGGTGATTATGCAACACGGACCGTCGGGGCTGTCGAGGAGCTACGAGTCGCCGGCGATGAAGCGCGCGAGCGCGCTGTTTGCCGGCAGCGTGGTCGCGCTCGCACAGCTGTACGTGTACGCGTGGAACCTCGGCTACCGGTATCCGACGTGGATGCTCCTCACGCCGGTGTTTGCCGGCGCTGTCGTGCTCATCGCCTACCGCTGGCGGACGGAGGGGATGACGTGAGCCTCCGCCGCGTCGACATCGTCGGCGCCGGCGCGACCCTGCTGACAGCGCTCGGACTCGCAGCCGTGTACGGGCGACTCCCCGAACGGCTCGCAACCCACTGGAACCTCGCGAACGAGGTGGACGCCACGATGACGAAGCCCGTCTTCGTCGCCGTCTCGCTCGCGCTCGTCGCCGGAACGTACGGCTTCATGCGCGTCGTGCCGCGGCTCGATCCCGACGCCGACGTGTCGGAGCCGCTGTACGAGACGGTCGTTATCGTGACGGTCGGGTTCATCGTCGCCGTGAACGCCTACGTCGTCGCTGTGAATCTCGGCTATCCGATTCCCGTCGACGTTGCCGTTCCCGTCGCGCTGGCAGGACTGTACGCCGCGCTCGGGACGGCGATGGTGCGATTCGACGCCTCGACGCACGGGGCGTGGCCGACGACACCGGCGGGCCGCGCGTACGTGGCCGCCGTACTCGGCCGGAGCTTCCAGCTCGCGGCGGTATTGGTGCTGGCCGCGCTCGCGTTCCCCGCCTATACGACGCCGCTGGTCGTCGGTATCACCGTGGTCGCGCCGCCGCTCGCGCTCGGGTACGCCGCGGTGACGCTGGAGAAGTCGGGGCGACGGACACCCTGAAACCCCCCCGGCGAGAAGCCCGACTCATGAGCACCGAACGGTTCCTGTTCGTCTCGGCCGACGCCGCACTGATTACCGACCTCGCCTGGCAGGTCCACGAGGAAGGCCACGACGTGAAATACTACATCGACGCCGAGTCGGACGAGGAAATCGGCGACGGCTTCGTCCCCAAGACCGAGGACTGGCGCGGCGAGGTGGAGTGGGCCGACGTGATTATCTTCGACGACATCTGGGTCGGTTCCGACATCGGGACGGGCGAACTCGCACAGGAGTTGCGCGAGCAGGGGAGGGCCGTCGTCGGCGGGACGCCGAACACGGACCGGCTGGAGGAGGACCGCGGCTACGCGATGGACGTCCTCGAATCCGAGGGCGTCAACACGGTCGAACACCACGTCTTCGAGTCGTTCGAGGCGGGGATTCGCCACGTCGAGGAACACCCCGCACCGTACGTCATCAAGCCGCTGGGCGAGGTGCAGAACGTGAAGCGACTGCTGTACGTCGGCAACGAGGACGACGGCAGCGACGTGGTGGACGTGTTGCGCGCCTACGAGAAGGCGTGGGGCCACCGGATGAAAGGGTTTCAGCTCCAGCGGAAAGTCGAGGGCGTCGAGGTCGCCGTCTGTGGCTTCTTCGACGGGGAGCAGTTCATCGACCGCGTCAACTTCAATTTCGAGCACAAGAAGCTGTTTCCCGGCAACATCGGCCCCTCGACCGGCGAGATGGGGACCTCGATGTTCTGGGCGGGAAAGAACGAACTGTTCGAGGAGACGCTCGGGAAGCTCGAAGAGTGGCTCGCAGAGGAGGGGTACGTCGGGAGTATCGACCTCAACTGCATCGTGAACGAGACGGGCATCTATCCGCTCGAGTTCACCCCGCGGTTCGGCTACCCGACCATCGCCTTACAGGAGGAGTCGCTTGACTCCGGCACCGGGGCGTTCTTCGCCGCGCTCGCCCGCGGCGAGAACCCATCGCCCGAGGTACATACGGGGTATCAGGTCGGCGTCCGGGTCGTCCTCCCGCCGTTCCCGTTCGACGACGAGAAGACCTACGACGAGAACTCCCGCAACGCGGCCGTCGTCTTCCAGTCGGAGTCGCGCGAGGGCATTCACTTGGAGGATACGAAACGCGTCGACGGCCAGTGGCGCGCGGCCGGCGAGAGCGGGATGCCGCTCGTCGTCACGGGGAAAGGCGAGACGATGCACGCCGCTCGCGAGCAGGCGTACGGGCGGGTCGACGACGTGCTCATCCCGAACCTCTACTACCGGGACGACATCGGCGAGCGCTGGGTGGACGGCGACGGCGACAGATTGCAGGCGTGGGGGTATCTCGGGCCGGGTAACTAGCGGGGCCGCGCGGACGACCGCGAAAATCAAGGCGAAAGCGAAAGCCCGGGAGAGGGACACCGTTAAGCCTCAAGCTACCACACCTGGGGACAACGACGCCGAGCGGTGAGACGCCAAGCTGCTCCCGCCAGGACGACCCAGATAGATTCATGAAGGTACTCGGCATTGTCGGTCCCGCTGATTCGGGAAAGACGAGGCTCACGGAGCGGCTCGCCCGCGCGCTCGACGGGCGCGTCGCGACGGTCAAGCATCTGACGCACGCACCCGACATCGACACGACGGGCAAAGACACCGCCCGCCACCGTGCGGCCGGCGCGGAGACGACGTACGGACTCACCGACGAGGGCGGCTGGTTCGCGACCGGCGAGACGCGAACGCTCGACGGGACGCTCGCCGCACTTGCACCCGACTACGAGTACGCACTCGTCGAGGGGTACAGCGACGCGCAGCTTCCACAGGTGGAACTCGGCGGGCGGACAGGAGACGGGGAGACGCTGCTCGAAGCCGCCGACGCAGCGGCTGTCGATATCGAGGAGCTGAAAACCCAGATCGAGGCGACCGGGCCGTTCGAAACGCTCGGCTCGCTCGTGGCACGGGTGAAAGCAAGCAGCGACGGCGACCGTGCGGGTGCGATTGCGACGTTCACCGGCCGAGTTCGCGCCAAGGACGACCCCGGAGACACCCCGACGGAGCGGCTCGACTTCGAGAAGTACGACGCCGTCGCCAACGAGCGGCTCCGGACCATCAGACGCGACCTCGAATCACGGGACGGCGTGTTCGAGGTGCGACTCCACCACCGGACGGGAGCCATCGAAGCCGGCGAGGACATCGTGTTCGTCGTCGTGCTCGCGGGCCACCGGGCGGAGGCGTTCACGGCCGTCGAAGACGGTATCGACCGGCTGAAAGACGAGGTCCCGATATTCAAGAAGGAGGTCACCGTCACCGACGACTACTGGGTCGACGCCGACGGCTGAATCGAGCGGGCGACTGCCGTGGAAGAAGGAACGGCGGCGGGGAGTCGTCGACGCGGCTAATCCGTGTCTGCTGTTCCCGGCGACGGTCTCGTGAATCCCGTTACGGCTCCATCGACGAAGCGCAGAGTCGACGGTATCACACAGGTGGAAACGCCTAAGTTTAGGCTTACCTAATCAGCGCCGTGAGCAGACGGTGAGTGACACCGAGGTGTGCGTCGTCGGCGCGGGGCCGGCCGGCGCGCTCGTGGCGAACAGGCTGGCGAGCGCCGGCCACGACGTGACGATACTGGAGGCCGGTCCCCGGTTCGAGGAGCGCGACACGGAGCGGATGGAGCAGGCGCTTCGCCCGGGGCTGTCGGACCTCGGCGTCTGGGGGATGGGCGGCCCCCGGGACGCCTTCTCCACGACCGGGCGATTCTACCCGCTGAACAGCACGCGCGTGAAGGGCGTCGGCGGCTCGACGAACCACTGGCAGGGGATGGTGTACCGACTCCACGAGGCCGACTTCGCCGGCGAGAACAACGGCCCGGCGTGGCCAATCTCGTACGACGACCTCCGGCCGTACTATCTCGCCGCGGAGCGAGCTATCGGCGTCGCGGGCGACTCGGAGAATCCGTACGCGCCTCCCCGCGAGGAACCGCATCCGATGGGCGCGTTTCCGCCCTCCTACTCGGACTCGCTGTTCGCCGAGGGGTGCCAGCAGGTCGGCGTCACGACCCACTCGGTCGGGAACGCGCGCAACTCCGAGGCGTACGACGACCGGGCGGCGTGTGTCGGCTACGGCACCTGCAAGCCGGTGTGTCCCTCGGGAGCGCGGTACGACGCCACCCACACGATTGCTGCCGCCGAGGAACGCGGCGTCGAGGTCATCGCGAACGCGCCGGTCCAGCGGCTCGACACCGACGCGTCGGGCGAGCAGGTGACCCGCGCCGTCTACGTCCGGGAGGGTAGCGAGCGCGAACTGACGGCCGACCGGTTCGTGCTCGCGGCCGGCGGCATCGAGATTCCGCGGCTCCTCCTGCTGTCGGCCGACGACAGCCACCCGGACGGGTTGGCGAACGGCTCCGGTGCCGTCGGGCGCTACTTCCACGAACACGTCTTCGCCGGCACGGGCGGGCGCATCGACGAGCCGACCCGCCAGAACCACGTCGGGTTCATCACCTCCGAGAGCCACCAGTTCTACGACGAACCCGGCGCGGGCACGGAGACGATTCCGGACAGCGACGAGCCGCTCGCCCCGTTCAAACTGGAGTTTCTCAACTACGGCGGACCGTCCGGCACCGGACAGGCTATCGTTCGCCGTGCGCTTTCCAGCGATAGCTGGGGCGACGACCTCCTCGCGGAGTTGCGCGAGGGCTACGGGAATCAGTTAGCGATGGGTGGGCTCGTCGGCCAGCCACCGCGTGCCGAGAACCGCATCCGGCTGGACGAGGGGACGACGGACGACCACGGAAACCCAGTCCCCGAAATCCAGTGGACGCTCGATGAGACGACGAAACGGACGATTCGCCGCGCGACCGAAATCCAACGCCACATCTTCGAGGCGGTGGGCGCGCGCATCGAGTGGCAGACGACGCCCGAGACGACCGGCCCGGCCGCCCACCACATGGGAACCACCCGGATGAGTAGCGACCCCGAGTCGGGCGTCGTCCGTCCCGACTGCCGGACCCACGAGGTGTCGAATCTGTGGGTCGCCTCGTCGTCGGTGTTCCCGAACGGCGGGGCGTTGAATCCGACGCTCACCATCGCCGCGCTCGCACTGTTGTGTGCGGATTCGGTCGCCGAAAGTTTGTGAGCCAGTGACATTCTGGGAGTAGATTCTTCTCATTCCACTCGAAAGAACAGATGTCTGATGCCCAATCCCGTCTGCTGACCGGCGTTCACGCACGTCGGTTACGCTCGCACCGTTTTCGACCGACGGGATTCACCAATGACAGGAACGATACTCGCAACACGGACAGCGGACGGAACAGGAGAGACAGACGAACTTGAACGGTTGGCCGAGACAGCCGGCTACGACGTACTCGGGACGGTCACCGCGACCGGGCCACGCGACGCGACGTACAACCTCACGCCGGGAGCAGTCACCGACCTCGAAGCCCGGGTGCGAGAGACTGGCGCGACCCGCGTCGTGGTCGATAACGACCTCACGCCCGGACAGGCACACAACATCGCGACGCGACTCCCGGACGAGGTTGAACTCATGGACCGACGACGGCTGGTGCTCACTGTGTTCGAACAGGGAGCCGGGAGCAAGGTCGCACGGCTTCAGGTTCGGCTCGCGCGACTGGAGTATGAACTACCTCGGCTTCGGGCGGCCATCAACCGCGACGAGGCGACCGAGATAACGAGACACGACGAGGAGGGGAAACCAATCGAGGACCACAAGCGGCGTATCGACGCGACGAAACAGCGGCTGGCACAGCTATCTGACCCGACTGCTGACCGACTGGCGCGTCGGGCGAAGGCAGGGTTCGATACGGTCGCACTCGTCGGCTACACCAACGCTGGGAAGACGACGCTCCTGCGGCGACTGGCCGACGAACTGGCCCTCAATTCCGACCACCACGACGACGAGTCCGGCGAGCCGACCGTCCGCGACCAGCTATTCGAGACGCTCAACACGACGACCCGCCGCGCGACCTGTTCGGGACGACGGCTACTGTTAACCGATACCGTCGGGTTCGTCTCCGGCCTGCCCCACGAGTTCGTCGCCGCCTTCGAGTCGACGATGGCGAGTGCACGCCACGCCGAACTCGTCTTGCTCGTCGTGGACGGCTCCGACCCGCGTGCAGACATCGAGCGTAAACTGACCGTCGCCAAGGAGCAACTGACCGACGCCGATGGGACGGTTCTCCCAGTTGTGAACAAAATCGACCGGATAGACGACAGCAAGCGGGCCGAGATTGTCGAACTGTTCGAGACACCGCCGGTTTGGGTGAGTGCGACCGACGGCTCGCTTGACGCGTTGCGCGTGGCGATTGTCGACGCACTTCCGACCGCAGAAACGACGCTGACCGTACCGAACAGCGATGGCGCAATGACACTCGTCTCGTGGTGTTATGACCACGCCGAGGTGCGCGAGATACAGTACGGCGACGAGATAGCGATACGAGTGGCCGGCAAGCCGTCGGTCATCGAGGAAGCAGAGCGAAAAGCAACTAACGTGGAGTTACCGGTTCAGTAATCCCACCGCTCGATGGCGATTTTCTTGTCGGTGTAGAAGTGGATCATATCTTCGCCCTGCGCGTGGAGGTCACCGAAGAAGGAGTCCTTCTGCCCGCCGAAGTGGAAGAAGGCCATCGGCGCGGCGGTGCCGGCGTTGATAGCGAGGTTGCCGGCCTCGGCGTCCTCCTTGAACTTCCGGGCGTCGCGCCCGCTGTCGGTGAACAGACTCGCCGCATTGCCGAACCGGCTCTGGTTCATCGTCTCGATTGCCTCGTCGATATCCGAGACGGTGGCCAGCGAGAGCACCGGGCCGAAGATCTCCTCGTCGACGATGGTCATGCCGGGTTCGACGTTCTCGAACAGGCAGGGACCGAGGAAGTTGCCGTCGCCGTCCGCCTCCCAGTCGCGGCCGTCGTGGATGAGGTCGGCCCCCTCGTCGATGCCCGTCTGTATCATCTCGCGAACCGACTCCTCGTGTTCGGGCGTGATGAGCGGGCCGATGGTGGTCTCGTCGTCGAGTCCGTTGCCGAGCACCTGCGACTCGACTTCCTCGAGCGCCGCTGCCCGGAACTCGTCGTACACCGACTCGTCGACGAGCACCACGTCGTTGGCGAGACACCGCTCGCCCGAGCAGGCCAGCGCGGAGTTGACGGACTGCTCTGCGGCGAACTCCACGTCGGCGGATTCGGCGACGATGACGTGATTCTTCGCGCCGCCCTGGGCCTGCACGCGCTTGCCATTGGCGGCGGCCGTCTCGTAGACGTGCCGGGCGATTGGCGTACTGCCGACGAAGGAGACGCCTTCCACGTCGTCGTGTTCGAGCAGGGCGTTGACGGTGTCGGGACCGCCGTTGAGCAGGCTGACGACCCCCGGCGGGAAGCCGGCCTCGTCGATGAGTTCGAACAGGTACTGCGAGGTGAGCGGGTCGCGCTCGCTCGGCTTGAGGACGAAGGCGTTGCCCGTCGCGACGGCGTACGGGAGGAACCACAGCGGAATCATCCCCGGGAAGTTGAACGGCGTAATCGCCGTGTATACGCCCTGTGGCTGGCGGACGGCGCTCTCGTCGATATCCGGCGCGGCGTGTTGAAGCGTGCCCGACTGCATCATCGACGGTATGCCGCAGGCGACTTCGACGTTCTCGATACCGCGGCGGAGTTCCCCGCGCGCTTCGCCCAGCGTTTTCCCGTGTTCCTCGACCAGCGTGCGCGCCATGTCGTCTTGATGCTCCTCGAGGAGTTCCTTCAGCTTGAACAGCGGCTGGATGCGCTCCTCGACGGGCTGTTTGCTCCACGTCTCGAAGGCGTCGAGCGCCTCGCCGACCGTCTCGTCGACGTCCGACTCCGAGCTGAATCGCGTCGTCGCGAGCGTCTCTCCCGTCGCCGGATTGACGACCGGGTGCGACTCGTCGCCGGTCGGGTCGGTCCACTCCCCGCCCGCGTAGTTGCGTACGGTCTCGGTTCCCGTGACTGCGCCAAATGGTGCCATGGGACAGAGGCGTGACAGAGGGGTATAAATCTTGATTCGCCGTTAGCTTCGCCGCGGGCTGTCGGGCGCGAGCGCATCGTCGTACAGCCGGACGAACAGCTCCTCGATTTCCGTCTGTGTGGGTTTGCGCGGATTGTTGTCGGGCGACCCCGAGTCGATGGCGTCCTGTGCCATCTTCTCGACCACGTCGAGATACTCCTCGCGGGGCGGGACCGTCCCGTACTCGTCGAGGTAGTCGGCGAGGTCGATGTCCGAACAGAGGTCGTGGACACCCTCCACGGCGGCCTCGGCCGCGGCGCGGTCGCTCATCTCCTCGTCGGCGACGCCCATCGTCCGGGCGATATCGGCGTAGTCTTCGGGCGCGGCGATGAGTGAAAACTCCATCACGTACGGGAGGAGGAGTCCGTTGGCCAACCCGTGCGGGATGTGGAGTTGTGCGCCGAGGGGCCGCGCCATCCCGTGGACGAGCGCGACCGAGGAGTTCGTGAACGCCTGTCCCGCCTGAAGTTGGCCGATGAGCGTCTCCGTCCGGGCTTCGATGTTCTCGCCGTTGGCCCACGCCTTGGGGAGCGCGTCGGCCATCCGCCGGATGGCGTTGGTCGCGAAGTCGTCGGAGACGCTGTAGGACTTGACGGAAACGTACGCCTCGATGGCGTGGGTGAGCGCGTCGATACCGGTGAAGGCGGTGTGGCTCTGCGGGAGCGACACCGTGAGTTCGGGGTCCTCGATGGCGACGGTCGGGACGACGTTCTTCGAGACGATGAGGAACTTCGTGGACGTGGACTCGTCGCTGACGACGACAGACCGGGTCGCCTCGCTGCCGGTGCCCGTCGTCGTGTTGACCGCGATAATCGGCGGCGTCGGGTTCGGCACCCCCTCGTAGCCGGCCTTGTCGACGCCGAAGTCACGGATGTTGCCGTCGTTGGCCGCGAGAATGCCGACTCCCTTCCCCGTGTCAATCGAGGAGCCACCCCCGAGCGTGACGATAACGTCACAGCCACCCTCGACGTACCGCTCGTGGGCGGCCTCGATGTTCTCGACGGTCGGGTCCGGGCGTACGTCGTCGTAGACGACGACCTCGACCCCGGCATCGGTGAGCAACTGCTCGATGCGCTCCCCGTGGATATCGTAGATTTCGGCGGAGGCGACCAGCAAGGCGGTGTCGCCGTAGGTGTCGGCGTACTCGCCGACCGTTTCGACGGCTCCGCGACCCAGTTCGATTTTCCCCGGCGAGACGACGAGCCGAGATTCGTGTGCCGGTGTACCAGATGGCATGGTCGTGTGTCACAACCACACGACATAGATGTTACGAGAGGGGGACTCTCAATACGGAGCGACCGGCGAGGCGAGCAGTCCGGCGTCGACGAGCAGGAGCACGGCGACGACGGCCCCGGCACGGAAGAACGGTCGGGCTTCGCGGGCCGGCTCCCGGAGTTTGTCGGCGTCGAGTCCCTCGCGGAGCCGCGCGCTGCCGATTTCGACGAGCGCCGTGAGCACGAGCCAGAGCACGAGCATCGCGAGCACGAGGTGGCCACGGAACGTTCCGGTGAGCATCTCGATGGTGTAGAAGTTCCCTGCCTGGTGGCCGCCCGTCAGGAAGAGGACGACGGCCGAGCTCCGGGAGACGGTCGTGAGCCGGCCGGCGATCTGTTTGAGCGCGTCCGGCTGGATGTTGCCGGCGACGGCAGTTGGGTTCACGGCGAGCGCGACGTAGAGCACGCTCCCGGTGAGCAGTGCACCGAAGACCATGTGAAGCACGTAGGAGATTGCGTCGACAACCATATTCCGAAGTAGGGGGCGGGCATCCTGAATCCACCGCTCGCGGCGCGTAGCTGACCGGCGGTCGTGCGTTTGCACGCGGTGTGAGTATCCACCGCTCGTGTACGGCGCACGCGGTGTGAGCATCCACCGTTCGTGCACCACGCACGCGGTGTGAGCACGCTTAAGAGTGCCCCGCCGTTTTCACCGAGTATGGAACCACGAGACCTCTCGACCCACGTCCCCTACGAGGCGGGCCGTGGCATCGAGGAGACCGCCCGCGAGCTCGGGATGGACCCCGACGAGCTGGTGAAGCTCTCCTCGAACGAGAACGCGTGGGGACCGTCGCCGAAGGCGGTCGTCGCGCTCCGGGAGTCGGCTGCGACGGTCCACGCCTATCCGAAGGCCTCACACGCCGACCTGACTGCGGCCCTCGCGGACCGGTTTTCGGTCGCAGACGAGCAGGTGTGGCTCGCCAACGGCGGCGACGGTGCCCTCGATTATCTCGCTCGCGCCCTCCTCGCACCCGGCGACGAGGTGCTCGTCTCGGACCCCGGCTTCGCCTACTACGCCATGTCCGCCCGCTTCCACCACGGACAGGTGAACGAGTACCCGATTCGGAAGGAAGACGACTTCGAGCAGACCGCCGCGGGCGTGCTCGAGCACTACGACGGCGAGCGAATCGTCTACGTCACCTCGCCGCACAACCCCGCCGGCACGGAGATGCCACTCGAGGAAGTGACGAAGCTGGCCGACGCCACCGACGAGGAGACGCTCGTCGTCGTGGACGAGGCGTACGGCGAGTTCTCCGAGACCCCCTCCGCGGTCGAACTCACCCACGAGCGCGACGACGTGGCCGTCCTCCGAACCTTCTCGAAGGCGTTCGGGCTGGCCGGCTGTCGGCTCGGCTACGCCATCGTCCCCCACGACTGGAGCGAGGCGTACGCCCGCGTCAACACCCCCTTCGCGGCGAGTGAACTCGCCTGTCGCGCCGGCCTCGCTGCCCTCGATGACACGGAGCACGTCGAACGGACCGTCGAGGGCGTCCGCGACGCCCGCGAGTACATGTACGACAACCTCGACTGTCCGACCTGGGAGTCGCAGGGGAACTTCGTGCTCGCGGAGGTGGGCGACGGCACCCGCGTCTTCGAGGCCGCGAAACAGGAGGGCGTCATCATCCGCGACACCTCCTCCTTCGGCCTGCCGGAGTGTGTTCGCATCACCGCCGGCACGCCCGCCATGACCGAACGCGCCGTCGAGGTCATCAACGGGGCACTATGAGGGTCGCCGTCACCGGGACGCCGGGGACGGGCAAGACCACCGCCGTCGACGCCGTGGAGACGGCCCTCGACGTGGTGCATCTGAACGAGGTCATCAAATCCGAAGGGTTCGACACCGGACGCGACGGCCAGCGCGGCTCGCTCGTCGCCGACATGGACGCGCTCGGTGAGTGGCTCGGCGACCGCGACTGTCTCGTCGAGTCGCATCTCGCCCACCACTTCCCAGCCGACCGGGTCATCGTCCTCCGGTGTCACCCCGACGACCTCGAAGCGCGGCTCACCGAGCGCGGCGAGAGCGCGGAGAAGGCCAGCGAGAATGCAGAGGCAGAAGCACTCGATGTCGTGCTCTCGGAGGCCGTCGCGAACCACGGGCAGGACTCCGTCTACGAAATCGACACGACCGACCGGACGCCCGAGGAAGTGGCACGCGAAATCGAGGCCGTCGTCGCCGGCGAGCGCGAGCCGTCGGCCGGCACGGTCGATTTCATCGGGTGGCTATGACCCTCGACCAGTATCGCAGCGTCTCCGACCGCCTGCTCGCTCCCGTCGTCCGGGTCGCGATTCGGCTCGGCCTGACGCCGAACGCCATCTCCGTCGTCGCCATCGCCACGGCGGGCGCAGCAGGCGCGGCCTACTGGCTCGCCGCCCCCGGCTCGCTGTTGTATCTGCTCGGCGCGTTCCTCGTGCTCGCGAACGGGCTGCTCGACGTGCTCGACGGGATGGTCGCCCGCCAGACCGAGACCGACTCGCCGGGCGGTGACCTCATCGACCACGTGCTCGACCGCTACGCCGACATCCTCCTGCTCGTCGGGCTGGCGGGCGGCACCGGCGAGTTCGCCATCGGGCTCGCCGCGGTCACGGGCGTCCTGATGACCTCCTATCTCGGGACGCAGGCGCAGGCCGTCGGCTTGGACCGCGTCTACGGCGGCTTGGTTGGCCGTGCCGACCGGCTCGCCATCATCGGTATCGTCACCGGCCTCGCGGCGTTCACGACCGTCTCGTATCAGGGGCTGTCGCTCGTCGGTCTCCTGCTCGTCTTCTTTGCCGTCATCGGGCACGTCACCGCACTCCAGCGCTTCTACTACGCGCTGCGCGCGCTGGAGTGAGCGAGCGGTCGTTTTAAGCCCGCCACGCTACCCCCTCCAGACATGAAAGCCACCGCGAAGGCCCACCCGATTCAGGGGCTCATCAAGTACCACGGGATGCGCGACGCCGAGCGTCGCTTCCCGTATCACGACTCCATCAGCGTCTGTACGGCCCCCTCACACTCGAAGACGACCGCCGCGTTCGACGAGTCGCTCGACGGCGACGAAATCGTCATCGACGGCGAAGCCGTCGACGGTCGCGGGCGCGAGCGCGTCGAGATGGTCGTCGACCACGTCCGCGAGCTGGCCGACATCGACGCCCCCGTTCGATTCCACTCACAGAACAACTTCCCGACGAACATCGGCTTCGGCTCCTCGTCGTCCGGCTTTGCGGCCGCGGCGATGGCACTCGTGGAGGCTGCCGGGCTCGACATGACCCGGCCCGAGATTTCGACCGTCGCGCGCCGTGGTTCCTCCTCCGCTGCGCGGGCGGTGACGGGCGCGTTCTCCCAACTCGACGCCGGGATGAACGACGAGGACTGCCGTGCCCACCGCATCGAGACGGACCTCGAAGACGACCTCCGTATCGTCGCGGCGGAGGTGCCGGCGTTCAAACACACCGAGGCCGCCCACGACGAGGCCGAGGCCTCCCACATGTTCGAGGCGCGACTCGCCCACATCCACCAGCAGATGTCGGATATGCGCGACGCGCTCCGTCGCGGTGACTTCGACGAGACGTTCGAGCTGGCGGAACACGACTCGCTGTCGCTTGCCGCGACGACGATGACCGGCCCGGCCGCGTGGGTGTACTGGCAGCCCGAGACGCTGGAGATCTTCGAGACCGTCCGCGAGCTTCGCGGCGAGGGCATCCCCGTCTACTACTCGACGGATACCGGCGCGTCCGTCTACGTGAACACGACCGCCGAGTACGTCGACCGCGTGGAGAGCGCCATCGCCGAACTCGTCCCGACGCGCGTCTGGGAAGTCGGCGGTCCCGCCCGGATTCTCGACGACTCCGAGGCGCTGTTCTGACGCCGCGGCGAGGACACACGCAGGGGGTTCAAGCGGCCGGCGCACCAACGTCGCGTATGCACGTTGCCGTCTTCGGCGCTGGCTACGCCGGGCTGACTGCGGTCCGCCGGCTCGAACGCTCACTTCCCGACAGCGTCGACCTGACGCTCGTCACCGACGAACCCTATCATCTGGTCCAACACGAACTCCACCGGGCGATTCGCCGCCCGGACGTGACCGACACCATCTGTCTCCCGCTGGAAGACGTGACCGGCCGCGCGAGGCTCCGTATCGAACGCGTCGAGTCGGTCGACCCCGCGGGCGGCACCGCGACGCTCGCCGACGGGGAAATCGAGTACGACTACGCCGCCGTCTGTCTCGGAGCCGAGACCGCCTTCCACGGGCTGGACGGCGTCGAAGAGCACGCGATTCCGCTCAAGCGACTCGAACACGCAGAGCGCATCCGAGCCTCGGTTCACGCCGCCGAGGGCGGGGATATCGTCGTCGGCGGGGGCGGTCTCTCCGGGATTCAGGTCGCCGGCGAACTCGCCGCGCTCGCCGACGAGGAGGAGTACGACGCGAACGTCACGCTCGTCGAGCGGAACGAGTCGGTCGCGTCGGGCTTCGAGCCGGCGTTCCAGCGCGCGATTTCCGAGGAACTGACCGAGCGGGACGTGACGGTACAGACGGGCGTCGGCGTCACCGGCGCGGACGACGATCACGTCCATCTCGACACCGACGAGTCGCTCGCCTACGAGACGCTCGTCTGGACCGGGGGCATCCGCGGCCCGGACGCGCTGGCCGGCGAGCGCGCCGCGACCCGCGAGACGCTGCGCGGCGAGAACGGGACTTTCTACGTCGGCGACAGCGCCCGCGTCACTGACGCGAACGGCGCGGCGGTCCCGGCGAGCGCACAGACCGCGCTCCGCGAGGCGAAGGTGGCAGCGGACAACATCGCCGCGCTCGCAGAGCACGACCTGTCAGAGGCGGGCGGCTTCGCGCCGTCGCTGGACCGCTACAGCTTCGACTCGCCGGGGTGGGTCGTGACGGTCGGCGACGGCGCGGTCGCGCAGGTCGGCCCGACCGTCCTCCGCGGGCAGGCGGCCCGCACCGCGAAGGCGAGCATCGGGGCGGCACACCTCTCCTCGATAGGGGCGATTACGAACGCCTCGACGCTGGTGCGCGACGAGCTGTAATCAGATGAAGGGGACGCCGACGGCCGACGGAGAGGTGACGTTCGCGGCCGCGAGCACGGAGAGCACGACGACTGAGGCGACCCACGCGACGAGCGCGATACCCGCGGCGGCCGTCCAGCCGACGCGGTAGCGACTGCGCACGACGAGCAGATACGCCAGCAGCGTCGCGACCGGGCCGACGATTGGGACATCGCCCACGAGCCAGCCGACGACGCCCCACACGAGGGCCCCGAGGGCGGCGGTCACGACGGCGTGGCTGTAATCGCGACTCGACGCGAGCAGACTCGCGCCGACGTGGATACCGATACCGCCCACGAGTAGGCTGACGACGAAGACGACGATGTTGTCGGAGAGTGCCATCACCCGTCCGAGGCGGGCCTCGCTGAAAGTGATTGTGTCGGCGACAGCCCGTCGGGAAGGGCGGTCGCGTCGACCAGCGGCGTCATGAGTGCGTCCGACTCGGGGAGGTCGGCGTCAAGTCCGGCCGCGGTCGCGACGGTGGCGAGGAAGGTCGCCTCGCGACACGGCAGGTCGGTGGCCGTGCCCGCGACGCCGCCGTCGTGGTGGGCGAGGACGCCTTCGATGCCGCGTCCGACGGCGGCCGGGTCTCCGTCGAGGACGCCTTCGAGGAACGCGACGCGGCCGCCGTAGAGCCGCCGTTCCTCGCGGCCGGTCGTCTCGAAGAACCCCTGTCTCGTGAGTCGCGTCGTCTCGGCCGCGAGGCGGTCGGTGGCTTCGGCCACGGTCTCGGCGTCGCCGCCGGCCCCGGCAGCGAGCGCACGGTAGTAGTCGATGTCGAGTGCGCCTCGCTCATCGAGGTCGGGGAGCGTCGCGTGTTCGACCGCCCGCAGGAGTTGTCGAGCCAGCCCCGGAACGGCCTGCTTTGCGCCGGCGAGCGTCGCTGCACGCAGCGCGAAGTACCGCTCGGCCACGACGTTCGTGCCGGCGTCGGCCGCGCCGGCGTGGAGGTTGCTCGCCGCGTCGAACCGCCGGCGCGCGCCGTCGGAGTCGGCCTCGATGGCGAGGAGTCCTGCGGCGACCTTCTCGCCGAGTGCAGCCGTCGTCGCACGGTACGGCCCGACGTTCTCGGGAACGCCGCGGGCAAGTTTGTCCGTCCGGTCGGCGAACGTCTCGCGTTCCTCGGCCAGCCAGCCGTCGAGTCGCTGCATACGCGACGTAGGTGCGACGGCGGGATACTACTCCGGCCGAACCGGTTCGGCTCAAAACCGCTCGTAGATGTCCTCGCGAAAGAGGTCGAGTTCGGTGACCGCCGCGGGCGAGGATTGTGAGAGGACGTACGCCACCGCGTCGGCCACGTCCTCGACGGCGAGTTCGGCGTCGGGGTCGAGTCGGTCACTGTTCGGCTGGTCGCGGAACTCTGCACCGAACTCAGTCGGTACGCCTGAGGGGTTGACGACGCCGACCTGTACGCCCTCGGGGCCGACGCGGCCGGCGAGACTCGCGGCGAAGCCGCGGAGCCACCACTTCGAAGCCGCGTAAATCGGGGTGGCCGTGCTCGGATACTTTCCCTTGTAGCTCCCGAGGAAGACGACCGCACCCGACCGCTCGCGAATCGCCGGCAGCGCGGCCCGAACCGTGTAGAAGGCTCCCTTCACGTTCACGTCCGTCACCTGTTCGAACTGGTCGAGGGAGAGCTCCGACAGTGGCACGTCCGGCTGTTCGCCCGTGCCGGCGTTGACGACGACGCCGTCGAGGCGGCCGAACCGGTCGAGCGTCGCGTCGACGAGACTCGCGACGGCCGCGGGGTCGGTCACGTCCGTCGGAACGGCGAGTGCATCCGTCGGCAGGTCCTCGCGCACGCGGTCGAGTCGACTCTCGCTTCGGGCGGCGAGGACGACCCGGTAGCCGTCGGCTGCCAGTCGACGGGCAGTCGCGGCCCCGATCCCCGAACTCGCCCCCGTGACGAGAACGACCTCGGCCATCAGTGCAGTTCCGTGATGCGCTCCTCGTCGGGCGCGGCTTCGGCGGCGTCGAGACCGGCGATAGCATCGAGGAACGCCGTCCGGTAGCTGGCCGGCCCCTCGAAGTCGCCGTACGCGCCGGCGGCAGCACGCTCACCGGCGCGGCCGTACGCGAGCGTCCCCGCGAGCACGGCGTCGAGGGTGTCTGTGACGGCACCCGCGAAGACGGCCTGTGTCACCCCCTGCATACAGCCGGTGCCGACGAACTGGCCCATCAGTTCGTGGCCCGCCTCGATTTCGAAGGCGCGGTCGGCGGTCGCGACCACGTCGGTCGCTCCGGAGGCGACGACGACCGCTCCGGTGTCGGCGGCCACGGCCGTCGCGTCGCGTGCAATCTCCGAGTAGTCGCCCACGGACTCGACCCCCCGAACGTCGGCCGTCTCGCCGGCGAGCGCCGTGATTTCGCCGTAGTTCCCGTTGATGACGGCGATGTCGAGGTCGGTCGTGAGCCGCCCTGCGGTCTCGTCGCGGGCCGGCGTCGCGCCCACGCCGACCGGGTCGAGGACGATGGGCACGTCGTGGTCCATCGCCGAGCGGCCGGCCGCGAGCATCGTCTCGACGCCCTGCTCGTCGGTCGTCCCCATGTTGAGCAGGAGTCCGTCGGCGCCGGCGACCATGTCGACCACGTCGTTCTCGTCGTCGGACATCACCGGCAGCCCGCCCCAGAAGAGGGCGGCGTTGGCCACGTCGTTCACCGTGACGGCGTTGGTGATACAGTTGACGAGCGGACTCACCTCGGCGATGGCGTCGAAGGCACCGTCGAGGTCGGGGTTCATTGCTCGACCCCCGCGCCGACGACGGTTTCACGCAGCGACCGGGTCGCAGCCTCCGGGTCGTCGGTGTCGGTAATCGCGGAGATGACCGCGACGCCGTCAGCGCCGGCCGCGATTACGTCGCGGGCGTTCGTCACGTCGATGCCCCCGATACCGACGAACGGGATATCGACGGCCGCGTCGATTGCGCGAACGGCGTCGAGCCCAATCTCGGACTCCTCGGGGTCGGTCTCCTTCGACCCGGTGGCGAACACCGCGCCGACGCCGAGATAATCCGCGCCCGCGGCCGCCGCTTCCTCGGCGGCTTCGACCGTCGACACCGACCGGCCGATGATGGCATCGCCACCTAACTGCTCGCGGGCGACTCCGACGGGGAGGTCGTCGTCCCCGAGGTGGACGCCGTCGGCGTCGATGGCGGCCGCGAGGTCGACCCGGTCGTTGACGATGAGGGGAACGTCGGCCGCGCGCGTCACCTCGCGGAGCCGTCGGCCGAGGTCGTACCGCTCGCGGACGCTCGTCGCCTTCTCGCGCAGTTGCACCACGTCGACGCCGCCGGCGATGGCCGCCTCGACCGTCTCGACGGTCGGATGTGTCGAAAAGCGGGCCTCGGTCACGAGATACGTCTGTAAATTCATCGGTGGTAGTTACTGGTGGTCGCGATAAGGGCGTTTCGCTCGCTCATCTCCACCGAACAGTCCGGGCTACACAAAATCGAGTAGCTACGACAGCAGCTCGCGAGGGCCCGCGAGCGACTACTCGACCGGAAGAGCGCGTCACCCCGTCCGGGGGATATTTACCCGAAAGTGGCGACACCACCGCATGGACGATTCGAGCGACGCGGCTGCGACCGTCGGCGAGGCGGTTGTCGCGGCGATGGCCGAGGCCGGTATCGACGCGGCGTTCGGCATCCCGGGCAAGCAGACGCTCCCGCTGAACGAGGCGATGGCGAGCAACGATATCCGGTACGTCGTCGCCCGCCACGAGACCGCGGTCAGCCACCAGGCGTGGGGGTACGCCGAGACGACGGGCCGGCCTGCGGCGACGGTCGTCATCCCCGGCCCGGGCGACCTGAACGCGGCTAACGGGCTGAAGAACGCCCACAACGACTGTACGCCGCTGTTTCACCTCGCCGTGGAGACGGCCCCGGAGGTGCGCGGCGGCGACGGCATCCACGAGACTCCCCCGGAGGTGTACGACGAACTGGTGAAGGCAAACTACACCGTCGCGTCGCCGGCGAGCGCGGCCGCGACCGTCACCGAGGCGGTCGAGGAGGCGACCACCCACCCCAAAGGTCCCGTCCGCGTCGGCATCCCGAAGACGTTTCTCGGACAGACGGTCGCGTCGGCCGCGGCGGGCGCGCGCGACGAACGCGGCCCGAAACAGCCGGCTTCCGACGCCCTCGCGCGGGCGAGTGCCCTGCTTGCCGACGCAACGCGACCGGCGCTCCTCGCGGGAGGTGGCGTGCGGGCGAGCGACGCCGCCGGGAGCCTCGAAGCGCTCGCCGACCACCTGAACGCGCCCGTCGTGACGACGTACAAGGGGAAAGGCACGCTCGCCGAGGACCACCCGCTGTCGGCTGGAGTGTTGTGCGGCGGAACCAGCCCGGCGGTGGCGTCCGTTCTCGAAGACGCGGACGCGCTGCTCGCGGTCGGGACAGATTTCGACGCCGTCGCGACCGGCGAGTGGGGGTACGACCTCCCCGACCGCCTCGTCCACGTCACCTACCACGCGAGCGATATCGGGACGGGATACGACCCCGCGGTCGGCATTCTCGCGGATGCTGACGCGACGCTTCGGGCGCTCCGCGAGTCGCTGCCGGCGGGCGACGGCGACGGAGAGCGGCGAGCGCAGGACGCGCGGGCCGCCGACCGAGCGCGGCTCGACGCACTGGTCGATACGCACGACGGAAACCCCACCTCCGTTGAGGCGCTCCGGGCCGTCCGCGAGGCGGTCCCGCGGGAGGCGACGGTGGCGGTCGACGCCGGCGGCTTCCGCATCTGGGCGCTCGTCGCCTTCCCGGCGTACGGCCCGCGCCGGTACGTCAATCCGGGGTCGTGGGCGACGATGGGAACCGGGCTTCCGTCGGCAATCGGGGCGACGGTCGCGAACCCGGACCGCGAGGTCGTCGCGCTCACCGGCGACGGCGGCCTGATGATGTGTCTCCACGAGCTCCACACGCTCGCCGCCGAATCGCTGGAGGTGACGGTGGTCGTCTTCCGCAACGACGACTACGCCATCATCAGCGAGGAGGCGACCCGGAGCTACGGGCTCAAAGAAGTCGCCTACGGCTGGGGCGACACCCCGGTCGAGTTCACCGCGCTCGCGGAGTCGATGGGCGTGGCCGGCTACAGCGCACACGCGGTCGATGAAATCCCCGCCACCGTCTCCGAGGCGCGAGCGAGCGACGGGCCGGCGCTCGTCGAGGTGCGGACGGACCCGACGGAGCCACAGGCCAGCGAGTGGATGCGGCGGTGAGGCTACGACTCGGCCGCGTACTCCAGGATGCGCGGCGTCACGAGAAACTCTGCGACGGCGAGCAGCACGATGAACCACCGCGTCGCTCCCTCGGCCGCGGTGAATGCGAGAAACAGGAGCGCAGTCGCGCTCGCTGCACCGATACCGTAGCGAATGAGGGGACTGTCGAGGGTACTGCTCATCGGTCGGTCACCCCTCCTCGGGCGGCGCGTCGGCGTCGTCGAGGAATCCGTGGTACGGACAGACGTACTCGTCGCGGATGAGCTGTTCGTCGACGACCCGAAGCCCGGCCGCGTCGAGTTCCTCGCTGATGCGGTTGAGGTCGTCGTGGTCGCGGCCGATGGCGTTCACGTAGACGTTCCGCTCGCCGGTCATGATTTCACGGACGGCGGTCACCCCACGAATCGTACGGGCCTCGTTGGCGAGTTCATCGCGTTCGGGAATCGGTGCCGTACAGATAATCTTCGTGTACAGGGGGTAGCCGGCGAGGTCGTAGTCGATGTCGATGTGGTAGCCACGGATGACGCCGCTTTCTTCCAGCTTGTTGAGCCGGGTCCGAACCGTGCTCGAAGACAGTCCCAGCTCCTCTGCGATATCGGTGGACGACGTCGAGCGCGCGTCCTGCTGGAGATAGTACAGAATATGCTTGTCGACAGAGTCCAACTCGCCGTCTTTCATGGGTGGTGACCGTTGGGCCGCGGGCGCAATATAAGCTTGTCACGCCGGTGCGCCCGGAACGGCACAGGTCATGGGTGTGTTACCATGCACCAGCATAGACAACAGTAACGAACTATAATGCCGCCTTCCGTGACGAATCGTCAATAAGAGCGGTCGATTTATCTGTTTCCGTCACCGAATGTATGTACACAGCAATGCGACGTATCTATCTCTCCACGAGTACGCCATCATGAAGTTCGGGCAACTCAGTACACACCACGGTTCGGTCAACGCACAGGCGGTCTCGGTCGTCGCGCGGGCCGGTGAGACGAGATGAAGGAACTCGAACGGGACCTCGGACTGCCGTCGGTGCTCGCTATCAGCATCGGCGCGATGATCGGGAGCGGTATCTTCATCCTGCCGGCGCTCGCGCTCGACATCGCCGGTCCGTCCGTCATCTTCGCGTACGCGCTGGCCGGACTGCTCGTCGTTCCGGCGGCGCTCTCGAAGTCGGAGATGGCGACCGCGATGCCGGAAGCCGGCGGTACCTACATCTACATCGAACGCGGGATGGGACCGCTGCTCGGTACGATTGCCGGCGTCGGAACGTGGTTCTCGCTGTCGTTCAAGGGGGCACTCGCGCTCGTAGGGGGCGTCCCGTACCTGCTCATCCTGTTTGACCTCCCGGCCGAGCCGGTCGCGTTAGGGCTGGCGGCAGTGCTCATCCTCATCAACATCGTGGGGGCGAAACAGACCGGCCGGCTCCAGGTGGTCATCGTCGTCGTGATGCTCGCGGCGCTGGGCTGGTTCGCGGCCGGGAGCGCACCGCTCGTCGAATCGGCGAACTACGCGGACTTCTTCGGCGACGGTATCGGCGGACTGCTCGCCGCGACCGGGCTGGTGTTCGTCTCGTACGCGGGCGTTACGAAGGTCGCGAGCGTCGCCGAAGAGGTCGAGGATCCGGGCCGGAACATCCCGCTCGGCATCCTCGGCTCGCTCGGCTTCACGACGATACTGTACGTCGCAATCGTGTTCGTCCTGGTCGGCGTGACCGACCCGGGAACCATCGCTGGCTCCGACACGCCGGTGGCGATTGCCGCCGAGGCGACGCTCGGCCGACTCGGTGAAATCGTCATCATCATCGCGGCCATGCTCGCGCTCATTTCGACGGCGAACGCGGGGATTCTCTCGTCGTCGCGGTATCCGCTGGCGATGAGCCGCGACAAGCTCGCGCCGCCGTCGCTGGCCGACGTGAGCGACCGGTTCGGCACGCCGGTGAACGCCATCACGCTCACGGGCGCGGTGTTGCTCGTCTTGATCGCGTTCGTCCCGATTCTCGACATCGCGAAGCTCGCGAGCGCGTTCCAGATTCTGGTGTTCGCGCTCATCAACCTCGCGCTCATCGCCTTCCGCGAGGGGAGCGCGGAGTACGAACCGGAGTTCACCTCGCCGCTGTACCCGTGGATGCAGGTGTTCGGGTCCGTCACGGGCCTGCTCCTGTTGACTCAGATGGGGTCGGTCGCGCTCATCGGTGCGGCCGTCATCATCGTCGGGAGCGTCCTCTGGTATCTGTTCTACGTCCGGTCGCGGGTCGACCGCGAGGGCGCGGCGACGGACGCCGTCCGGCGTCGGGTCGGTCGTGACGTGCTCACGGAGACGGAGGCCGCAGTCGACACCACCAGCCGCGAGGTGCTCGTCGCGCTCACGAAGAACCTCGACGAGAGCCGAGAGCGCGCGCTCGTCGCCATGGCCGCCGACATGGTACGAGCAGACGACGGCCGCGTCGTCGTCGCGCGGTTCGAGGAGGTGCCCGACCAAGCGCCGCTCACCGAGGACGTGACGACGCAGTCGCCGGCCGACCGCTCGTACGAGACCCGCATCGAGGGGTTGTCTGCGGAGTTCGACGTTGACATTGAGGCGGACGAAATCGTGAGCCACGACACCAAACACGCGATGGTCAACTTCGCGCGCGAGCGGGGCGTCGACTCCATCGTCGCGGAACACGAGCCGCTGCGGCTCCGGTCGCGGCTGTTCGGCGACCCCATCGACTGGGTCGTCCGACACGCCCCGTGTGACGTGTTGCTCGTCGACAATCTCGGATACGACCGGCCACAGCGGATTGCGCTGTCGGGCGACGGTGACCCGTATCCGCCACTCGCGGTCAACGTGGCCGGGGCCTTCGCCGCCGCGAACGACGGCGAGGTGTCGCTGTGGTACCCCGCCGACTGGCAGGGCACGGAGACGTACAGGGAGACCATCGCCGAGTACCAGACCGAGCTTTCGGAGCTACTGTCGGTGCCGGTGCGAACGAAATCCGTCGGCAGCGATCAACAGACGGACGCAGACGTGGTGGTACGGCGCGGAACCGACCAGCGACTCCGCGGCGCGCTGTTCGACAGCGGACCGGCGCTCCCGAGTCCGGGCTGTACGACGGTGACCGTGTACCCACACGAGTCACAGCGACCGAGTCTCGGCCGCCGGCTGCTCGAACGGCTCACGTTCTGAACGGGCGCGTCAGGCCCGTGGGAGCGTCACCGAGAACACGGCTCCCCGCTGCTCGTCGGGGACAAGCACGTCGTCGGGAGCCTCGCCGGCGCCCGTGATATCGAGTCGGCCCTCGTAGCTGCGAACCATCTCTCTGACCAGATACAGCCCGAAGCCGTTGCTCGGCTCGTCGAGCTCGGAGACGCCCTTCTCGAGAATCGCGTCGCGCTGGTCGGGCGGGACTCCGGGACCGTTGTCCGCGACGTGGACCGTGACGCCGGCGGTCGTCCCGCCGGAGGTCTCTCCCCCACCTTCGTCCGACGGAGAGGCAGGTCGCTCGGTCGACGGCGAAAACGATGTCTCACGCGCCGTGACGGCCACCCGCGGCTGGTCCGTGTCGTTGTGGACGACCGCGTTCGTGAGGATGTTCTCGAACACGCGACCGAGGAGTCCGTCGGCGAGTACGGCGTCGGGCACCTCGTCCAGCCCGCGAGTGGTGACCTCGACGGCGGAGTAGCTGCCCTCAAGCAGATCGATCTTCTCGCGGAGCGTCTCGGGAAGCGACATCGGCTCGCGCTCGTGTGGCCCGTCGGTTTCGAGCGCCGCCGTGAGCTCTCGCATCGTCTCGATCAGTTCCGTGAGGTCGTCGACGCGGTCGCGAATCACGTCGAGATGCTCGTTGACGGGGTCGTCCGCGTCGAGGCGGGTCCGGGCCGTCTGCGTCTCGACGTTGACGACGTTGAGTCCGTTGAGGATGTCGTGGCGTATCGTCCGGTTCAGCAGTTCGAGCCGCTCGCGTTCCCGTTCGATTGTTCGCTCGTACTCGTGGCGCTCGGTCAGGTCACGCGTCACCTTGGTGAACCCGCGGAGCGTCTCGTCGTCGCCGCGAATCGCCGTGATGGTCACGCGCGCCCAAAACCGGCTGCCGTCCTTGTGGACCCGCCACCCCTCGTCCTCGACGCGGCCGTCTCGGGCCGCGGTGGCGAGATTCCGCTCCGGCCGTCGGTGCTCGCGGTCCTCGGCGGAGTAGAACGTCGAAAAGTGGTCGCCGACGATTTCGTCGGCGTCGTATCCCTTGAGCTGTCTCGCCCCCTCGTTCCACGTCTGGACGATACCGTCGGGCGTGATGAGGAAGATGGCGTAATCGGAGACGGTCTGGACCAGCTCCTCGAACTGGACCCGGTCGCGGGCGGGCGCGGTCTCGGTCGCTCGCCACCAGATCGTTGCCCCCTCCGGTCCGGTCTTCTTCTGTAGCGTCCCCTCGGTCGACAGACGCTGCAACACGTCCTCGATAATATCCGGGTCGCCGTCGAGGTGAGAACGAAGTTCGGTCGTCGTGTGCGGCTCCGTCCCGACGGAATCGAGGACGGCCCTTCTAATGTCCGCCCGCGCTGTCGGTGAGCCGGTCATCTATCTGTCCCGCGTGTGCCGGCTGTCGATACAGCCGTTCAGCGAGCGGTTACCGTCGCGACCGACTCGACTGCGATGCACCGACGGCGCGTCCTGCGGTCGTTCCCCCACGTACATGGTCTCGTCTACGAGCGAGAGCCAAATTAATCAGTTGTTTCCAGAAGCAGTTCCGGTTACTCGTCGTGTCAGTAGCGGCTTCTCAGAGGGTTCCGGTGAGGATGTCGCGGACGCGACCGTGGTCGAACAGCCGGTCGTCGCTACCGAAATCCGGGTAGCTGTCGCCGTTCTCGTACCCCGGCCACGCGCCGAACTGCTCGGGGTAGAGCTGCTTTGCCGTCATCTCGAGCTGGAAGAGGTTCATCAGCGGCCCCTGCCAGCGGGTCCCCTGTGCGTACACGCGGTCGTTCTGGACCGCCGAGAGGTCGCTGGCGACGGGGTCGTCCCGCAGATTCTGCTGGAGCTGGTCGAAGTCCACGGAGTCGGTCACCGTCCAGAGCGCGAGAATCGCGTCCGGGTCGGCCTCGACGACCGCCTCCATGTCGACCTGATTGAACGCGGCACCGTCGAACTCCGCGTCGGCGAACGCGTCGACGGCCCCCAGCGGCCGGGTGTGGGTGTTCCAGTACCCCTCGGCGTTCAGCCGAAGCACGTAGATGCTCGACAGGTCGGTCGAGAGGGAGAGATACGCGACGCTCGGGCGGTCGGACTCCGCCGGAAGGTTGGAGTCGACGGTCCCGAGCAGTTCCTCGTGGACGGACGCCATCGCCTCGTAGCGGGCGCGCTCGCCGTACAGCGACGCGACTTGCTCGAACAGGTACCAGAGACTGTTGTACTCGTAGTCGTCTGCCCACGCCTGTGGCGGCGTCGCCTGATAGCTGCTGTAGTAGTTACCGAACCACGGGCCGACGTTGTCGGCGATTTCATCGATGTCGGTCCGGTTCCAGTTCTCCTGTGTCGTCACCCACGCGGGGTCGACGAGATGGAGGTCGCTGTCGAGGGCGTACAACTCCTCCTTGCCGAAGCCGTAGCCGCCCGCCTTGTCAGCCCACTCGATTTCGACGCCGTCCATCCCGGCGGTGAAGTACTCCATCGCGGCCGCGGTGCCGTCCCACCACAGCGAGTTCACCGTGTCTCCCTGCCCCAGCGCCGTCGCCATGTCGGGGAACCACGGGAAGTGTGTGAAGACGTTCGTCGGCGGCTCGTCGAGGGTCACCTCGCCGACCGGCGAGATGGTGCCCGTGTACTCCTGTCGGGGCGTCTCGGTCGCCGTGGCGTCGGCGTCGGTGTCCGTCGCGGTATCCGTCGCCGTCGGCTCCGACCCGCTCTGGCTCGAACAGCCCGCGAGCAGTCCGCCACCCACCACCGCGCCGCCGTATTTCATGTACTCTCTCCGCGTCGGTCCCACCCGCTCGTTCGAATCGTCGACCATACTCTTAGGCCACCCTAAATATACAAAAGGGTTCTGAAGATTAGGTCGGCCAAACTTACCCCTCTCGTAGCAGCGTTCGACAGTTCTGTATCGCGATTAGTAGTTTATGCTCGGAACTGCGGCCCGACCGAAGACGTCACTCGAATCGGAACTCAAAGCGCGTGCCGTCGGGTTCGCTGTCGGTGACGGCGAGCCGCAAGCCGGGGGTTTCGGCGACACTCCGGACGATGCTCAGTCGCCGGTAGAACCGTCGTCGGTCGTCGTGATTGCCCCCATCTCCGGGCTCGCGTCGTCGCCGTGGCCGTCCTGTACTCGGCCGACCGCGACCGCGGCCACGTAGATGGCGACCGCACAGAGCACGACCACGCCGCCCGCGGTCGCGCCAGCGTAGTAGGCGACGGCGATACCGAGTACGACCGACAGTTCCGCGAGCAGCACCGAGACGACGAGCGATTCGGTGAAGCTGCGTGACACCTGCGTCGCCCCGGCGACCGGGACGACCAGCATCGCGGCCACGAGGATGACGCCCATAATCTGCATCGCGCCGACGACGACGAGCGCCGTCGTCATCACCATGAGCCGATTGTACCATGCCACGGGGAGGCCGGACACCGCGGCGGCCGTCTCGTCGAAGGTGACGTACAGCAGTTGATTCCGGGTGAGTCCGACCACGCCGACGACGACGGCGAACAGCACGAGCAGGATGGCCGCGCTCTGTTGGGTCACCGTCGAGAGGTTGCCGAACAGATACTGGTCGACGCTGACGGTCAGCCCGCCGGCGTTGATGCTGATGAGCGTCGTCCCGAGCGCGAACCCGGTCGAGAGCACGATGGCCATCGACACGTCGTTGTACGCGTCGGTCGCCTCGGAGATGAGTTCGATGAACAGCGCGGCGATGACGGCGACGACGACGGCCGTCAGATACGGCGTCACTCCCAGGTCGATGACGGCGTTGAGGAACAAGCCGACGGCGACCCCGGCGAAGGCGGTGTGGGCGAGCGCGTCACCGATGAGCGCCAACTGCCGGTGGACGAGGAACGTCCCGATGAGCGGGGCCATCACGCCGATACAGAGGCCGACGAGCAGCGCCCGGTGCATGAACGCGTACTCCAGGATGCCGAGGCCGGTGATTCGAAACAGGACGTTCATGAGCTCAGACCAGAGCGACAACAGCCAGTAGAGCGGCGCAAGCACCGTGTCGAGCGTCGTCTGGAGGGCGATGTTCACGACGATTCCCCCATGACCGCGGCGGTGCCGAACGCCCGCGCCAGCGCGTCGCTCGCCGTGAACTCTGCTGTCGGCCCGTCGAAGTAGATGCGGCGGTTGAGACAGACGACCCGCCGTGCGTGGTCCGTGACCGCCCCGAGGTCGTGTTCGATGAGGACGACGGTGATACCGCGGTCGTTCAGCGACGCCAGGAGTTCGTAAAACGCCTCGACGGACTCGGCGTCGACGCCGACGGTCGGCTCATCGAGCACGAGCAGGTCCGCCTCGCTGGCGAGCGCCCGCGCGATGAACGCCCGCTGGCGCTGGCCGCCCGACAGCTGCGTGATACGGCGATTGGCGAACGCCGACATCCCGACGGTGTCGAGCGCCTCGTCGACGATGTCCCAATCCGCCGTCGAGAGCGTACCGAAGCCGACGTGTGGGAATCGGCCCATCTTCACCACCTCGCGGACGGTAATCGGCATCTCTTTCGAGGCGCTGGCGTGTTGGGCGACGTAGCCGAGTCGGGAGCCGTCGTCGAAGGCGTGGGCCGGCTCGCCGAACAGTCGTGCGGTGCCGCGGTCGGGTTCCAACAGCCCGAGCATCAGCTTCATCAGCGTCGATTTCCCCGACCCGTTCGGCCCGACGACGGCGAGATGCTCGCCGGCGTCGACCGTGAGGTCGATATCTTCGACGACCGGCGTCGCGGTGTAGCCGAACGTGACGTTCGAGAGGTCGATGACGCGCTCGCTCACGCGAAGTTCCTCCACTCGTCGGCCCAGCCGTCGGGACCGGCCGCCTCTGGCGATTTGTTGCCGAGCACGACCTCGAAGGTGGGCATGTTGATGTTGTACGCGATTTCGGCGTAGCCCCACTCCGCCTCGACCCAGTCCTCGCGAACGCCTGCGTACGGGGTGACCGGAAAGTAGGCCTCTGCCTGCGTCTCCTCGATGAGTTGGACGGCGGGGCGGCGCGCCTCGAAGACGCCGTTGGCGATGTAGCGGATGTCGTTCTCGGCGATGACCTGCTGTGCGCGGCGGATATCCTCGGGAGCCACGTCACCGCTGGCTGCGAGATTCGTCACGAGCGGGCGCATCTCCACGTCGTAGCGCACACCGATATACTGGAAGGCGTTGTGAGCGGCGAGCTGTACCACCCTGCGAGGTGCGGCGTCGAACATCGCCCGATAGTCGGCGTGAATCGCGTCAAGCGTCTCTGTCTTGTACGTCTCGCCGTTCGACCGGAGTTGTTCCTCGTGGTCGGGCGCGAGGTCGACCAGTCCGTCGGTGATGTTGTCGACCGATGTCTTTGCCCGCAGCGGGTCGAGCCAGAAGTGGGGGTCGAGCCCCTGTCGGTCGCCGACCCCCTCCTCCTCGCGGTCGAGGCTCGCGGCGAGGTCGACCAGCTCGACGCCCTCGCGGGAGTTAATGAGTCGGGTGTCGATGTTGTCGTCGTCGAGCGTCTGGATGGCGCGGTCGGCCCACGGCTGGAACCCCGGTCCGACGTGGATGAACGCGTCCGCCTCGATGATGTCCCGCGTGACGCTGGCGTTCGGCTGCCAGCCGTGGCCGTGGAGTCCCGTCGGTACGAGGTTCTCGATTCGGACGGGCGTCCCCGCGGCGACGTTTCGGGCAAAGTCGTAGAAGCTGAAGAAGGAGGCGACGGCGACGGGACCGTCACCGGCGTCGGTCGCGTTGCCGAGACAGCCCGCAAGCCCGGTCGCGACTGCTCCCGCGCCTGCGGCGAGCGCCCGGCGTCTCGACAGCCGAGGGTTGCTGTCCGCACGGTGAGTCGTCTGCATGAGTGCTCGATGGTTAGACACCACAGCCTATAGTTCTACGCTTCGAAACACAGAATTAGATTTGTCTAATTCACGTGAACGCGAGCGCGAGAGGTGAGCCAGAGAGACGCTAACGGTTGTCACCCTACGACTGGAAAACCCACAGACTGCACGCCGGCGTGTCGCTTGTTGAACTGGGGCACGGTCATATACCAAACGAAATCTTAACCCTCAGCCCATACAGTACACTTACATGAGCAAACGAAACGAGGACTGGTGGCCGAACCAGTTGCAGCTCGACGTTCTCGACCAGAACGCGCGCAGTTCGAACCCCCTGGACGATGAGTTCGACTACGCCGAGGAGTTCCAGAAGCTCGACCTCGACGAGGTGAAGGCGGACATCGAGGAGCGGCTGACCGACTCACAGGACTGGTGGCCGGCCGACTACGGCCACTACGGCCCGCTGATGATTCGGATGGCGTGGCACAGCGCCGGAACGTACCGGACGGTCGACGGGCGCGGCGGTGCCGGCGGCGGCCGCCAGCGATTCGCCCCGCTCAACAGCTGGCCGGACAACGCGAACCTCGACAAGGCGCGGCGTCTGCTGTGGCCCATCAAGGAGAAGTACGGGCAGAAGCTCTCGTGGGCGGACCTGATGGTGCTTGCGGGCAACGTCGCCATCGAGTCGATGGGATTCAAGACGTTCGGCTTCGCCGGCGGCCGCGAGGACGCCTTCGAGGAGGACAAGGCGGTCGACTGGGGCCCCGAAGACGAGATGGAGACCTGGGACCGCTTCGACGAGGAGGACTTCCTGCAGGAGCCGCTCGGCGCATCGGTCATGGGGCTCATCTACGTCAATCCGGAGGGACCGGAGGCGAATCCGGACCCCGAGTGGTCCGCAGAGCGCATCCGGACGACGTTCAGCCGGATGGCCATGAACGACGAGGAGACCGCCGCGCTCATCGCCGGCGGCCACACGTTCGGGAAGGTCCACGGGTCGGACGACCCCGAGAACCTCGGCCCGGAACCGGAAGCGGCCCCGATCGAGTCGCAGGGCTTCGGCTGGGAGCGTGAGGACACCGACGGTCCGGTGAAGGGCGGCGAGATGATTACGAGCGGTATCGAGGGCCCGTGGACTCAGTCGCCGACGGAGTGGGACATGGGGTATCTCAACAACCTCCTCGAGTACGAGTGGGAACCGCACAAGGGTCCCGGCGGCGCGTGGCAGTGGCAGCCGACCGACGAGTCGCTCGAAGGCAGCGCCGAGCCGGCCCACGACGAGGAGGACGCGGCCACCCCGATGATGCTCACGACCGACGTGGCGCTCAAGAAGGACGACGACTACCGCGAGGTCATCGAGGAGTTCCAGGACAACCCGATGAAGTTCGGGATGGCGTTCGCGAAGGCGTGGTACAAGCTGACCCACCGAGACATGGGTCCGCCGACGCGGTTCCTCGGTCCCGAGGTGCCCGAGGAGACGATGCTCTGGCAGGACCCGCTGCCGGAGGCGGAGTACGACACCATCGACGACGCAGACGCCGCGGAGCTGAAGGAGACGATTCTCGCCACCGACCACTCGGTGTCCGAGCTGGTCGAGACGGCGTGGGCGTCCGCCTCGTCGTTCCGCGAGAGCGACATGCGCGGCGGCGCGAACGGCGCACGCGTGCGGCTCCGCCCGCAGCGCGACTGGGAGGTCAACAAACCCGAACAGCTCTCGCAGGTGCTCGACACCTACCGCGAGATCAAAGCCGACTTCGACGAGTCGGGCGAGGAGAACGTCCGCGTCTCGCTCGCGGACCTCATCGTGCTGGGCGGAAACGCCGCCGTCGAGCAGGCGGCGGCCGACGCCGGCTACGACGTGGAAGTGCCGTTCGAGCCGGGTCGCGTCGACGCGACCGAAGAGCAGACCGACGCCGAGTCGTTCGAGGCGCTGAACCCGCGCGCTGACGGGTTCCGCAACTTCCAGGCCGACCGCGACGACCGCCCCGCAGAGGAGGCGCTCGTGGACAAGGCCGACCTGCTCGGGCTGACGGCCGACGAGATGACGGTGCTCGTGGGCGGGATGCGCATGCTCGACACCAACTACGACGACTCCGACCACGGCGTCTTCACCGACGAGCCGGAGACGCTGACGAACGACTTCTTCCAGAACCTCCTCGGCATGGAGACCGAGTGGGAGGAGACCGACGAGGAGGGCGTCTACGAGGCCTACGACCGTGACACGGGCGAGGTCGTCTGGACGGGCACCCGTGCGGACCTCGTCTTCGGGTCGAACTCCCGGCTCCGCGCCATCGCAGAGGTGTACGGTGCCGACGACGCGGAAGAGACGTTCGTCAACGACTTCGTCGACACGTGGCACGAAGTCATGACGGCAGACCGCTTCGACCTGGAGTAACCCCGCGGCCGCGACCGATTTTTTCGCCGTCGACCCCCGACCGTGAGCGCGGCGAGTCTCGGGTCGACCGACGCTACGCCCGGCGACCGAACCTGCTTTCTCGCCGGACGGAAACGAGCGCGTATGGACCGACAGCAGCGCGTCGAAGCCTGTCGTCGCGAGCTCGCGAACGCGGACGCGGCGGCGGCAATCATCTTTCCCAGCATCGACATGGCGTATCTCTCCGGCTTCACCGACGAGCCGATGGAGCGGGTGTTGTTCCTCATCGTCCCCCGCGAGGGCGACCCGGTCTTCGTCGCCCCGGAGATGTACGACGAACAGATTCGCGACGCCTCGTGGGTCGAAGATATCCGGACGTGGGGCGACGGCGACGACCCGTACGCGCTCGTCGAGACGGTCGCAGCGGCGTTCGGGTTCGCGGGCGAGCGCATTCTCGTCGACGACCGCATGTGGGCACAGTTCACGACGGAACTGCGCGAGCGGTTTCCGGACGCGACGTTCGGTCTCGCGAGCGAGGCCGTCGGCCCCCTGCGGCTCCGGAAGGACGACGCCGAACTCGCGGCGCTGCGGGCTGCGGCGTCAGTTGCCGACGCGGCGAGCGTGGCGGTTCGGTCACTCGGTGGCGACGCGGTCGGGCTGACCGAGCGCGAACTCGCGGCACGCATCGAGACGGAACTGACGACTCGCGGCGGGGACGGCGTCTCCTTCGAGCCAATCGTTGCCTCAGGTCCCAACGGCGCGAAGCCCCACCACCGGCACGGCGACAGAGAAATCGAAGCCGGCGACCCCGTCGTCCTCGATTTCGGAACGCGCGTCGACGGCTATCCGAGCGACCAGACGCGGACCGTCGTCTTCGAGGGGACGCCGCCCGAGCCGTTCGAGCAGGTCCACGAAACGGTCCGCGAGGCGTTGGAGGCCGGCGTCGACGCCGTCGAGCCGGGCGTCACCGCACACGAGGTCGACGCGGCGGCCCGGCAGGTCATCGAGGACGCCGGCTACGGCGAGCAGTTCATCCACCGGACGGGCCACGGGCTCGGGTTGGAGGTCCACGAACCGCCGTACATCGTCGAGGGGAACAACCAGCCGCTCGAACCGGGGATGGTGTTTTCCGTCGAGCCGGGCATCTATCTCGACGGCGAGTTCGGCGTCCGTATCGAGGATATCGTCGCCGTCACCGACGACGGCTGTGAGCGACTGAACGACTCACCGCGCGGCTGGCGAGGAGAAGGCCGGTAGAACGGTTTTGGCCGTCCTAAAAATCGGAACGTCTTTACTGTTTTAGGTAGACCTAACCTGCATGGAACGGGAGCGAACGAGCCGTCGACGCCGACAGGACGGAGGGGAGACGGATGAGTGAGTCGTCGTTACACGCGCTGCGCGACCGCATCGAGACGCTGGCGAGTGAGACGGGAAGCTACTATCTGGTCTGTGCCCGGTGTGGCGACCGACCGGTGCCGGCCGCGACGCTCAGATTCGAGAGCCGTGCCGTCGCGCGCGTCGCCGCAGACGTGACAGCGCAGTACCGGAGCCGGCTCCGGGAGTACGACCCCGCCTTGCCCCGCTACGAAATCATCGTCTGTGAGACCGGCCCGGAGACGGGGTCGCGACCGTTCGACGCCGGACTCGCCACCCACTCGGAGGCGTAGGATGGCCGTCGAGACTCACATCGACGACGCCATCGAGCGCGCGAGCGACGAGCGCGCTGTTATCGCAGACAAACGGGACGCCATCGCGCAGTTCACGGAACGCGTCGCCGAGCTGTCGCCGGCGTCGGAGGCGACCGCGACGCCCGCCATCGCGACGACCGGCGGACTGGCCGAGGGAAGCGACGCCGGCGACAGCCGGTGTCGCACGGTCCGACAGGCGTTCGCCGAGACGGTGTATCCACACGCGCTCGATGAGATCGAGGGGACGGAGTCGGTCCACGCCGCCATCGGCAACGAACTCTCCGAGGAGTTGGCCGTCGCGCTCGCGCCGGCGACGGACGCGGCCTTCTCCGCGACGCTGAAGCGTGCACTCGTCAACGAGGCGGAGTCGCGCCGGGCGGAGACAGCCGTGTTGGTTCGCGCGCTCGGACGCGAGGTCGACCAGCTACAGCGGGCCGAGACGCTCGTCGAGGAGGTGACGGGCTGGATTGACGAGGCGGAGGAGACGCCGCTGACCGAACTCGGCTTCGACGCCCTCCACGCGCGCCACGAGCGACTCGCCGACTACCGCGACCGGTGTGAGACCGTCGTCAGCGAGCGGCAGGCGTTTCTCGACGGGACGACCAACACCGGCGCGGACGTGGGCGTGAGCCACCGGCTGTTCCCGTCGTATCTGTACCAGTCGTTCCCGGACGAACATCCGGCGCTCGCGACCGTCGCCCGCCTCGATTCTACCTGTGAATCCTGTCAGCGGGCGGTCCGGGCGCACCTCACCCGGCGAGCGTAGCTACTTCTATCCCTCGCGTTGAATCAGGACGACGAGCACTCCAATCAGGGCGACCTGAATCGCCTTGTCCACGTAGCCGAGCGTGGAGAAGCTCCCCGCGTTAAGAACGTACCACGCGACGATCTGTCCGAGCGTCCACAGCGCGCCGAGCGCGTAGAGCGGCTGTCGTGGGACGTCAACGTCGAGCGCGAGCACGGCGGCTCCGCCGAGGAAACCGATGCCCGCGACGGCGAAGCTGATGCCGTACGTCGAGAGTCCGTACAACGAGACCAGATACAGATGCAGGAGTCCGGTCGCGACCGCGAGCGCGATGCCGGCCCAGTGGACCGAGGTGAGCGACCCCGCCTGGACGCCCCCACCTGTTGCTTCTCGAGTTCCCATACGTCGTGTGAGGGCGTGACACGACTTTTAGTTGAGGGTCGCGGAGACGTGCTCTCGAATCTCACTGGCGAACCGGTCGCTGGCGAATCGGTCGCGAGAGAGAAACGGCCGGAGGTCGCTGTCGAGTGCCGCGGCGACCGTCTCGGCCGCGCCCTCGATGCCGTGAAACAGCAGTCGGTCGTCGCCGCCGAGCACGTCGACCTGTCCGCCCTCGTTGGGCGCGAACGGGACCATCCCGGCGGCGGCGTACTCGGCGACGGCCATCCCGAAATGCTCGGTCGGCTTCATGTTGAGTCCGTAGCGGTAGCGACCGAGCAGCGTCTCGACGCGGTCGCGCGACACGTCGGTTTCGACGCGGACGCCCTCGCTGCGTGCGGCCGCCGACTCGACCCGGCGGACGTACTCCCGGTAGGCGGTCGGCGCGGAGCCGACGACGCGACAGGTGAGGTCGTACCCGCGTGCGCGGAGCCGTTCGACCACCTCGATGGCGTTGAGGACGCGCTTGTCCGGCGCGATGCGCCCGAGCACGAGCACGCCGGCGTCGCGGTCGACCCACGGGCGACCCTCGATTGGGTCGACGGGCGGGTGACACACCGTCGGGCGGACCCCGTAGATGTCGGCCGTCACGTCGGCGGTCCACGCCGAGTTCGCCAGCAGCCGGGTCGGCCCCTCGAGCTGGCTGCGGTCGGGCGCGGCGAGTCGCGACCAGAGACCGTCGAGTGGCCCAGTTTCCCCGGCGTCGACGCGGTCGACGTAAAACTGCGGAAAGTGGACGTACTGCACCGACGGCCCTGAGATTGCGAGTTCGTTCGCCGTGCTGACGACGACATCGAACTCGCCGCGGCGACGGCGGAGATACGCTCGCAGAAGCACCGACCGGGCGGGGAGTTGGGGGCCGAGACGCGGCGCGGCGCGGTTCAGCCCGGCCGCGAGTGCACGGCTTCCGGGCGGCGTCGCCACCGTCACGTCGAACGGTACGTCGAACTTCGCGGCCACGCGCTCGGGAGCCGTCGCCGACAGCGTGAACAGCGTCACGTCGTGGACGGCGTCGAGGGCGGCACAGACGTGGAGACACACCATGTCCGCACCCCCCTCGAAATCGAGCGTGTTGTGGAACACCGCGACCTTCGCCATACGCCTCGTGGGGGCGCAGTCGGCTTGAACCCTGTCGCCGGCGGCGACAGTGTATTGGTGAACGCACCCACAGTTTGCGGTAGTGAACTGCTTGGTAGTGGGAGCCGGCAGCGTGGCACGCGAGTACGTCGCCGGCGTCGCGGACACGGACCTCACCGTGACTGGTGTCTGTGACCTCGACCGCGAGCGCGCGAGTGCGCTCGCCGCCGACCTCGACGCGACCGCCTACACCGACCTCGATGCGATGCTCGCCGCGGAGTCCGCGCCGCTCGTCGTGAATCTCACGAGCCACGAGGCACACGCCCCGGTGACCCGCACCTGTCTCGACGCGGACCGACACGTCTTCTCGGAGAAGCCGCTGGCGATGGACGCCGCGACCGCAGCCGACCTCGTTTCCCTCGCTCGGGACCGAACCCTCGCGCTCGGCTGCGCGCCAGCGAACCCCGCCGGCGACGTGCAGCGACACGCCCGAACGCTGCTGGCCGACGGCCGACTCGGCGACGTGCAGTTCGTCACCGCGACGGCGAACGTCGGCCGCGTCGGCGCGTGGCACGACCGCCCCGACTCCTTCCTCCGCGTCGGGCCGCTGTACGACGGTGGCGTCTATCCGCTCACCCTGCTCGTCGCGTGGTTCGGCCGCGTCGAGCGGGTCCGGCGGGCCGACGCCCTCCCGCTGTGGCCCGGGGACGCCGACCCGGACGAAAGCTACACCGACGCGCCACACGTCGAAGCGACCCTCGAGTTCGCCGACGGCCCGACCGTCGCGCTCCGGGCCAGCTTCTACGTCGACCACCGGAGCCGCGAGTTCTACGGGCTGGAGTGTCACGGCGACGACGGCACCCTGTATCTGGACGACACCGGCGCGCTCGCCGCCGAGGAGTCGGCCGTCACGGTCCGGGGCGGGGACCGTGAGCCGACGACCGCCCCTCATCCGGTTCCGCGTCGCGAGCAGTCGCGGCTCGAAGCCGTCGAGCGACTGGCCGACTCGGTTCGACAGGGAACCCCGGACCGGACGACCGCGTGCCGCGGGGCACACGTCGTCGCGGTGTGTAACGCCGTCGAGGCGGCTGCCGAGACGGGTGGCGGGGAAGCCGTCGAGACCGACGCTCCCGCGGGAACGTGCCCCAAGCGCGTCTGGCGACCCGAACCCAGCACTGCCGACAGGGCGCTACATCTTCCACCGGTCGGCTTCGGCTGTTCGCGGTATCGCCACGGCGACTACGTGACGCCGGCACTCGGCGCGGCCGTCGACGCCGGCTATCGGCTGTTCGACACGGCGGAACTGTACGGCAACGAGTGGCGACTCGGCGACCTGCTCGCCGACGGTCCGGACCGCGACACCGTCTTCCTGCTCGGGAAGCCGTGGCGCACGAACCACGGCCCCGGTCACCTCGAACGCGCCTGTCGCAGCTCGCTCGCGGAGCTCGGAGCCGACGCCTTCGACTGCTACGCGCTCCACTGGCCCGGCGCGTGGGAACACACCGGCCCCCTCTCGCAACTCTCGAAGAAGCCGGTGGCCGAACAGGAGCGGGTGACGTTTCCAACCGACGAGAACGGAGACCCGGCACGCGCGAGCCACACCCTCCTCGATACGTGGCGACGGATGGAGGCTCTCGTCGACGAGGGGTTGGCCCGGACGCTCGGACTCTGTAATGTGACGCTGCCGCAGTTGGCCGCCGTCGCTGACGAGGCGCGGATTCCGCCCGCTCTCGTGCAGGTGGAGTCGAATCCGTACGCTCCCCGTCACACCCTCGTCCGGTGGTGTCACCGCCACGGCATCCGCGTCGTCGCTCACTCGCCGCTCTCGACTGCGCTTCGCGATGACTCGGTCGTCCGGTCCGTCGCCGACAGACACGACATCGCGCCGACGACCGCGCTGTTGGCGTGGCAGGTCCAGCGGGGCGTCGTCCCGATTCCGACGACGACCGACCCCGCACACGCGACGGCGAATCTCGCGGCCGCGCGCCACCGACTCGACGAGCAAGGAATGGCACAGTTGGACGGGCTAGTCCGATGAGCGCCGACGCCTTACGCCGGCGCTGGTGGGCCGTCGTCGTCGCGAGCGCGCTCGCGACCGCCGGTGTCGGGGTGCTCGTCGCGCGTGCGCTCTCGCCAGCCGCGGGGGGACGGTGGCTCGCCGGCGCGCTCGCTCCGGTGGTCTTTCTCGCGTGGTTCCTCCGACGCACGCTCTCGGAGAACCGACCGCCCGAGGACGCCCCCGAATCGGGCGTCTATTCCACCCTCGGGGTGGCGAACGGAATCACCGTCGGGCGCGGCTGGCTCTACGCGTGTCTGGGTGGGTTCGTGCTCACCGTCCCGCCGACCGGGACGGCGTGGCGGTGGCTGCCGGCCGTCGCGTACGGCGTCGGTATCGGGCTCGACTGGGTCGACGGCGCGGCCGCCCGAACCGTGAGCCGCCGGACGCAGTTGGGCGAGCGACTCGACCTCGCGTTCGATACGATGGGGTTCCTGCTCGCGCCGGTCGTCGGCGTCGTCTGGGGGGCGCTTCCGGTGTGGTATCTGTCGGTGTCGGCCGCGCGGTATCTGTTCAAGCTCGGCTGCTGGCTCCGGGAGTACCGCGGGCTTCCGGTGGGAGAGCTGCCGGAGAGCCGCGTCCGACGGCCGCTGGCCGCCCTCCAGATGCTCACCATCGCCGTCGCGCTCGTCCCCCTCGTGCCGGCGAGCGTCGCGTGGCCGCTCGCCACGGGGGCCATGATTCCAACGCTCGTGGTGTTCCTCCGCGATTATCTGTCGGTTACTGGACGACGGAACGAAGCAAACGCTAAAGAACGTACACCCGTAACCCGAGTAGATGAGTGACGTGTCACACCATGGCACCCGGATGGTCGCCCTGCAGATCGACGACTACGGTCCGTGGACGACCACGCCGGAGCCACGACGGGAGACTGACCTCCAGGCGCTCCAGTCGCGGCTGTTCGCGACCGTCGCCGACTTCTTCGCCCGGTTCGACGGCTACGCCTTCGCCGACCGCTACGACAACATGGTCGGCGTCGCGAACGGGGCCGACCCGGCCGTCTTCGAACGGCTCCAGACACAGGTCGCGAATCAGTACCCCGTAACGGTAAGCGTCGGCGTCGGCACGGCCGGAACGCCCCGGACGGCGCTGGAGGCCGCCAACGGCGTCCTCCAGCAGGCCGGCAGCGCACAGGACGCAGACCGGACCGAGGTCCACGACCACCGGGTCGTCGACGACGCGACGACGGGGACCGTGACGATTGCCCACTTCGACGTGGTGGACGCGACGGGCACCCTGACCGACCGCGTCTCGTCCGCCGAGGCGGGCCACACCATCCGCCGCGCCGTGCTCGAACTCCGCGAGCAGATGTGGGAGCGCCACGGCGCGGTCACCCAGTTCGTCGGGGGCGACAACGCCATCGCCGTCTGTCCGTCGCTGACGCCGTCGAAACTCGACGCCGTCAACGACCACGTGCGCGAGACGACGGGGGTGGAGCTACAGGTCGGTATCGGACGCGGGCCGACCGCCCACGCCGCCGGCGACGACGCGAAGCACGCACTCGAACACTGCCGCGAGACGGGCGAGCGCATCCACGCCGCGTTCAGCCTCGTCGAACGATGATCGACGCACGCCGACTCTACTTCACGGACCCCTGCGAGGTCGAGGTCAGAACCGTCACGCTGGACGCCCCCGACGAGGGCGAAGTCGTCGTCGAGACGACCGAGTCGGGCATCAGTCCCGGCTCCGAACTGCTCGTCTATCGGGGCGAGTTCCCCGAGGAGACCGCCGTCGACGAAACCATCGAGGCGCTCGCCGGCACCTTCGAGTATCCGCTGCCGTACGGTTACGCCGCCGTCGGCACCGTCACCGACTGCGGCGCGGGCGTCGACGAGTCGTGGCGCGGGCGCACCGTCTTCGCCTTCGAGCCACACGCAGACCGGTTCGTCGCGTCAACCGACACGCTCGTCCCCTTACGCGAGGGAGTTACGCCGACGGAGGCCACCCTGCTCCCGTCGGTGGAGACGGCGACGAATCTCGTCCTCGACGGGGCACCCCGCGTCGGGGAGGAGGTCGTCGTCTTCGGCGCGGGACTCGTCGGGCTGTGTACCGTCCACATCCTCTCGGAGTTCCCGCTGTCGGAGCTGACGGTCGTCGAGCCGGTTGACACGCGCCGACGCCTGGCAGCGCAGTTCGGCGCGGACCGAACTATTACACCCGCGGCCGTGGGGAGCGACGCCGCACCCGCGAATACTGACATGGTGTACGAGCTGTCCGGCCGCCCGACGACGCTCGACGACGCGATCGAGACGGTCGGCTACGACGGGCGCGTCGTCGTCGGCTCGTGGTACGGGAAGAAACGCGCGCCGATCGACCTGGGCGGGTCGTTCCACCGCGACCGCATCAGCCTCGAATCCAGTCAGGTGAGCACCATCGACCCCGACCTCCGGGGGCGGTGGGACCGCGAGCGCCGGTTCGACGTGGCGTTCGACCACCTCCAGACGCTCGACACCGAGCGGCTGTGCGGCGAGGCGTTCGCCTTCGACGCCGCGGCCGACGCCTACCGGACACTCGCGGACGGCACCGTCGAGCGACCACACGTCACCTTCACCTACCGATGACAGCACCAGAACCATACACGCTCACCGTCCGCCGCGAGTTCGTCGCCCAACACTACCTCACCGTTCCCGACCCCGGGCCCGTAGAGGGGGAGCCACACAGCCACGTCTTCACCGCCGAGGTGGCGTTCGCCGGTCCAGAGCTGGACGAGTACGGCTACCTCGTCGACATCGACGCCGTCGAGGAGCGGCTCGACGCGCTGGAGACCCGCTACCGGGACACCCTGCTCAACGACCTCCCCGAGTTCGACGGGCAGAATCCGAGCGTCGAGCGGTTCGCGGCGGCGTTCGGCGACCGACTGGCCGACGACCTCACCGACCCGAACCCGACCACGCTCACCGTCCGGCTCTGGGAGGACGACCTCGCGTGGGCGAGCCACGAGCGGAAACTGTGACCGCCGACGGTCACGACCACGGCAGACGCCGCTACCTGACTGCAAAGCACTCTGTCGACAAGCGGGCACGCAACGAACAGGTCCGACAGCGACTGCTCGCTGAACTGCCGGCTACCCCCCGAGTGGTCGAGTGGGGACCCGGCGTCGGGCTGTCGGTTCCGACGCTGTGCGACTGGACGAATCTCGACGCCTACCACGGTATCGAGGCCGACCCGACGCTGGCGGCGTTTGCTCGGTCGCTCGTCCCGCGGCTGTTCGCCCGGAGCGGGGAGGACGCCCCCGACGCAGCGTTCACCGTCGGTGACGCGCTCGCGACGCGGACGGAGCCGTGTGACCTGCTGTACGCACAGTCGTTCTTCGACCTCGTGCCGGTGGAGTCGGCACTCGATGCCGTACGGGAGCGCGTCACCCCCGGCGGCCTCGCGTACGCGCCCCTCACGTTCGACGGGAAGACGACGTTTTTGCCCCGCCGTCCGAACGACGAGGCGGTACTCGGAGCGTTTCACGACACCATCGACGCGACCGACGGCCGGAGTCGGGCGGCGACCACACTTCTCGACGCGCTCGGCGAGCGCGACGCGACGGTGCTGGCCGTCGGGAGCTCTGACTGGGTGGTTCGGCCGCGCGCGGGCGCGTATCCGGCCGACGAGCGCTACTTCCTGTCGTCGATTCTCGACATCATCGAGGATGCGCTCGGCGGACAGGCGGCCGAGTGGCTCGCGGCGCGGCGAGAACAGCTTTCCGCCGGACAGCTCACCTACGTCGCGAACAACCACGACGTGCTGTGGCGGCCCTGATTACCGGTCGGTGAGCGGCGACCACCGAGCGAGCACGACCCCGGCGAGCGCGACGGCTCCGACGCCGATTGCGACCCCGGCGAACGTATCCGTCAGGTAGTGGGTGCCGAGATAGACGCGGGAGACGGCGACCAGCAGCGCGAGCGGGGCGACGACCCCGACCGGTAGTTCATCGGAGCGCCACGCCGTGAGCGCGAACACCGTGCCGGCGGCCGCATGACCCGAGGGAAACGAGGAGGCGACGGCCTCGCCGGTGGTCTGACACACGGGCATCGGGGGGAACGGGCGCGCGACGACCGCCATCAGGGTCGCGACGACGACGCCGGTGATGGCGAGGGCGATACCGGCGCGTTCGGTCTCCTCGCGCCAGCCGGCAGCGAAGAAGAGTCCGAGGAAGACGAGCGCCGCGGTCGCGGAGCCGAGTCCCGTGACCGAGGTGAGCAGTTTCGTCGCCAGCGGCGACCGGAAGTCAGCGAGCAGCAGTGCGGTCTGCGTGTCGAGCGCGAACAGCCAGTCGAGCAGCCTCCCGAGCGCATCCATCGCCGTACGTATCGAGAGAACGCCGATAGACCTACCGGTGGTCGCTCGCCCGCGCCCGGAGTTCTCGGCTCACGACCCACGCCGCAAGTAACCAGATACCCACCTCGATGAAGAAGGAGCGACTCCACAGGTAGTACCAGACGAACTCGCCGGGCGGAATCGCGAGGGGCGTCGGCGGCTCGATGAGGGGCCATCCGAGGAAGTACGCGTCCGTCGGCCGGCCGTTGACGACGATGTGGAGCGCGTCGGCAGCGAGATGCGAGGCCCACCCGACGGCGAGCACGAGCCACCGACCCCCGCGGAGCGCGAGGACGACGAACACGGGCGCGAGCAGCGCCGTGTGCCCGACGGTGTGGAACAGGTCCACCAGCCCCGCTGAGGCGAGCGGCTTGTCCACGAGGTCGGGGAGCGCGGCTCCGATGACGGCGGCGACGACGGAGAGGCCGCGCGCTCGCGCGAGCAGCCACGCAATCACGAGGTGGGTGGCAAACAGCACGACCGTCTCAGTCCCCGCCCGTAGTCCCGACGAGCGCGTCCACGTCGGCGTGTGTCTCCAGCAGGTCGCGCACGACGGCGACGGTCTCCTCGTTCTGCGTTCGGCCGCCGCTGATGATTGTCTCGGCGCGCTCGACCGTCGTGAGCGTGTCGCCCGGGACGGAGAGCACGGGCGTGTTCGACTCCTCGGCCTTGCCGAGCACCGACCCCGAAGGCTGGTGGCCGCCGGTGAGGACGAGACACCGGACGCTGTTGGCCTCGATGGCCGCCGTTGCGATGTCAGCGCGGTCGCCCCCGGTGATGACGGCCGTGTCGCGCGACCGCCGGAAGTGCCGGAGCGCGGCCTCGGCACCCATCGCGCCGACGGCGAACCGCTGGACGAGCACGTCTTGGTTCCCCTCGACGAGCGTGTCGGCACCGAGTTCGTCCGCCAGCTCCGCGACGGTGACGCCAGTCAGTTCGGGGGCGACGGGGAGAATACCGAACACCGGGACGTCGCGGGTAGAGAGATACGGCACCACGTCGGACTCGACGGCGTCGTAGGTGGCGTCGTCGACGCGGTTGAACACGACGCCGGCGAGCCGGTCGCCGATGTCCTCGATTGCGGCGAGTACGTCGTCGATGTCGCCCGGCTCGGTGTACTCGGCGACGAGCACCACGTCGGCGTCGAGGAGTTCGGCCACTTCTGGGTCGGTCAGACCGACAACCCCACCTGTACGCACGTTCCCGCCCCCCTCGATGAACATCCGGTCGGTTCCCTCGGCGAGCCCCTTGTACGCCTCGCGGATGCGGTCGTTGAGCTCCGTGGTGTCCTCGCGGCCGCGGATGGCCCCCTCGATGAACGTGGGCGAGTAGACGACCGGCTCCATCTCGTGCATCTCGGCGTCCGTCCCGAGGACGGCGCGCGCGAGCATCGGGTCCTCGTCGAGCGTCTTGCCGACGACGCTCTGGAGGCGCGTCCCCTTCGGCTTCATGTAGCCGACCGATTGGCCCCGGTCGGCGGCGATGCGGGCAAGGGCGACGGTGATCGCGGTCTTGCCGGTGCGTTCGGCTGTTGCTGTGACGAGTAACGGGTTCATTGGAGTTGCTCGGGGTCGACGGTGAGTCGCAGGTCGACGGCCCGGACCCCGTCGGGCGTCGCGACCAGTGGGTTCACGTCCAGTTCCACGATGCTCGGGAAGTCGGCCACCAGCTGGGAGACGCGCCGAATCGCGTCGACGGTCGCGTCCAGATCGACGGGCGTGCGACCGCGCGCGCCGCGCAACAGCGGCGCGGCGTCGATGTCGGCGGTCATCTGTTCGGCCTCGCCCGCGGCGACCGGCGCGAGCCGGAAGGTGGTGTCTTCGAGCACCTCCACGAAGACGCCGCCCAGCCCGAACATGACGAGCGGGCCGAACTGCGGGTCGCGGTGGCTCCCGACGATTGTCTCGACCCCGTCGTCGAGGTCGAGCATCTCCTGCACCTGCACGCCGAGAATCCGGGCGTCCGGCTGGTAGCTCCTCGCGCGGCTCACCAAATCCTCGTACGTGTCCGCAACGTCGGCGGCCGAGACGCCGACCCTGACGCCGCCGATGTCGGACTTGTGGAGGATATCCGGCGAGACGATTTTCATCACCACGTCGCCGTCGATGCGAGCAGCGACCTCGGCGGCGGCGGTCGGGTCGTCCACGACCTCGCCCTCCGGCGTGGGAATCCCGTAGGCGTCGAACAGCTCCATCGCCTCGACGCCGAGACGGTTGTCGCCCCGCTCTTCCACCTGCGAGAGAATCTCGCGGACGCGCTCGCGGTCGGCGTCGATTGGTTCGGGGGCCTCGTAGCGTCGCCCCCGGATGTCGCGGTACTCGGCGAGCGCCTCCAGTCCGGCGACCGCGCGGGCGGGGTCGAAGTAGGAGGGAATCGACCGCTCGCGAAAGGTCTCGCGGGCGGGCGCGAGCGTCTCGCCGCCCATCAGACAGACGGCGACCGGCACGTCGTGGGCTGTCGCGGTGTCGGCGACTGCGTCACCGAGCGCAGCGAAGTCCAGCGTAGCGGTCGGGGCGGTGATGACGACCGCCGACCCAACGTCGCCGTCTGCGAGGGTCGTGTCGAGGGCGGTCTGGAGTCGGCCGACGTCGGCGTCACCGATTACGTCGACCGGATTGTACACGTTCGCCTCAGCGGGCATCGTCCCCTGCAGGTCGGAGATGGTCGCGTCGGAGAAGGAGGCGAGCCGGAGGCGGTCGGCGTCGCCGACGGCGTCGGTCGCCATCACGCCCGGACCGCCGGCGTTGGTGACGACGGCCACGCCGTCGGAGTCGGGAACGAGGCCGCCGGCGAGCGCGCGGGCGCTGTCGAACAGCTCCTGCACGGAAGTCGCACGGAGCACGCCCGCCGCGTCCAGTCCGGCCTCGTAGGCGCTGTCCGCGCCGGCAATCGCACCCGTGTGTGAGGAGGCGGCCTGCGCGCCGGCGTCGGTCCGGCCCGACTTCACAACGACGACCGGGGTGTCGGGCGTCGTCTCGCGGGCCGCCGCCACGAAGCCCCGCCCGTCGACGACGCTCTCCAGGTAGCCGACGATAACGTCCGTGTCGGAGTCGTCTCCCCACGCCCGGACGAAGTCCGTCTCGTCGAGGACGCTCTTGTTGCCCAGCGAGACGATATCGTTGAAGCCGAGACCCGCTTCGAGCGCCCAGTCGACGACGGCGGTGACGAACGCGCCCGACTGGCTCATGAACGAGACGTTGCCCGCGGGCGGAAGCGCCGGGCCGAAGGTGGCGTTCATCGACAGCGAGGTCGCCATCACGCCGAGGCTGTTGGGGCCGACGAGCGCCATGTCGTAGGCTTCGGCCGTCTCCCGGAGGTCACGTTCGCGGGCCGCACCGTCGGCTCCTGTTTCGCCGAAGCCGGCCGTCAGGACGACGACGTTGTCGACGCCGGCCTCGCCACACTCCTCGATAACGTCGAGCACGTAGTCGGGCGGGACGGCGACGACGGCCACGTCGGCGTCCGCCTCGGCGACGCCATCGAGACACGGCTCGCCGAGCACCGTCTCGCGGCGCGGATTCACCGGGAGCGTGGTGCCGGCGTAGCTGTCGAGGAGATTCTCGGTGACGGCTCTGCCGACGGACCCCTCGCGTTCCGTCGCGCCGACGACGGCGACGCGGTCGGGGTCGAACAGCCCGGCAACGTCGGCCGACCCCTCGGTCATCGCACACCTCGGTCGCGAGACGCGAGCGCGGTCGTACGTATCGTGTGTATCATCCTCGAAGGGAGTTGGCACCCGCGACACAAGAAGCTACACCCGGTGGCGTTCGTGCGGGTCGAGCGATTACGGGAACAGTCCGCGCATCTCGTGGGCGCTGCCGACGCGTTCGAGCGCGACGATGTAGGCCGCGGTCCGGAGGTCCGGCGCGTCGCGGGCCGCGTAGGCGTCGAGCGTCTCGTCGAAGGCGCGCGCCAGCCGGGTTTCGAGGTCGTCGTTCACCTGTTCGAGGTCCCACGAGTACTGCTGGGAGTTCTGGACCCACTCCAGATACGAGACGATGACGCCGCCCGCGTTCGCGAGGATGTCGGGGACGACCGGGATGTCGCGCTCGCGGAGGATCATGTCGGCGTCGAAGGTCGTCGGACCGTTCGCGGCCTCGACGATGGCGTCGGCGCGGATGTCCTCGGCCACGTCGGGCGTGATGACGTTCTCGATGGCGGCGGGGATGAGCGCGTCCACGTCGAGCCGGAGCAGGTCGCCGTTGGTGATTTGGTCGGCGTCGTCGTAGCCGTTCGGCTCGTCCTCGTAGCCGGCCATCACGCCGTTCTCGGAGATGTACTGCTCGATGGCCATCACGTCGAGACCGTCGGGGTCGTGGAGCGCGCCGGACACGTCGGAGACAGCCACGATATTCGCACCCATCGAGGAGAGCAGTCGGGCGGTGACGGAGCCGACGTTTCCGAATCCCTGCACGGCGATGGTGGCGTCTTCGAGTCGGCGGTCGAAGAAGTCGAACGCCCGGCGGGTGGTGACGGCGACGCCACGACCGGTCGCCTCGACGCGGCCCGCGGTGCCGCCGACCTCGATGGGTTTGCCCGTCACCACGTCGGGGATGACGTAGCCGCCGTACATCGAGTAGGTGTCCATCATCCACGCCATCTCCTGTCCGCCGGTGTTGATGTCCGGGGCCGGCACGTCCATGTCGGGACCAATCATCCGGCGAATCCCCTCGGTGTAGCGGCGGGTGAGACTCTCCACCTCGCGGTCGGACATGTCGTTCGGGTCGACGACGACCCCGCCCTTCGCGCCGCCGTACGGGAGGTCGACGAGCGCGGTCTTCCACGTCATCCAGCCGGCGAGGGCCGTCACCTCGTCCTGCGTGACGCTGGGGTGATAGCGGACGCCGCCCTTGAACGGGCCGCGCGCGGAGTCGAACTGACACCGATACCCCTCGTACACCTCGACGCTCCCGTCGTCGCGCTCGATGGGAAGCGTCACCTTCAGCGTGCGCTCGGGGTGTTTGAGTCGCTCGAACACGCCGGCGTCGATGTCGGCGTACGGCTCGGCGTTGTCCATCTGGGCGAGCATGTTGCCCAGTGCGTCCTCTGCCATACGCCCCCGTGACGGCCGTCGTATTTAAGCCATGTTACTTCGGCCGAGTCGCGACAAAACTTGCGAGGCTACTCGCCCTCGAAGGCGCGAGGGAGCGTCTCCACGAGGTCACTCGCCGTGAGGCCCGCGCCGTGAGACTCGTGGAGGATATCGCCCGCCCGACCGTTAGCGTACGCGCCGACGGCCGCAGCGTCGCGGGGTCGGAGCAGGCAGGCGAGCGCGCCGACCGTCCCGGCGAGCACGTCACCGGTCCCGCCGACGGTCATGCCGGGGTTGCCGGTCCGGTTGCGGCGGGTGCGCTCGCCGTCTGAAATCACGTCCTCGGCCCCCTTCACGAGGAGCGTGTGGCCCACCTCGGCCGCGAACGATTCGACCAGCGCAGCCCGGCGTTCGGGGTCGTCGGCCGTCTCGCCACCCATCGCGCGGAGTTCGCCCTGGTGTGGCGTACAGACGAGCGTGGCGTCGGTCTCGACCTCGGGGACGACCTGCAAGGCGTCGGCATCAACGACCGCGGTTCCGTCGTACTGTTCGAGGAAGGAGCCGACGGCATCGAGGGTGTCGTCGTGGTCACCCAGTCCCGGCCCGAAGACGACGGTGTCGTGCTCGCGCGCACGGGGCAGAATCTCGTCGACGTGGGCGGGGGCGAGCCGCGTCCCGTCGTAGCCGTGGACGATGAGGTCCTCCGCGTACCCCTGTACGTCGCTCGCAATCGCGTCCGGGCAGGCGACGCGCACGAGGTCGGCCCCGGCCCGGAGGGCGGCCTGTGCGGCGAGTGCTGGCGCACCGGTGTAGGGACCGCCGCCGACGACGAGCACCTCGCCGTGGTCGCCCTTGTGCGAGTCGGGGAGCCGGGAGAGCCGAAGCAGGTCGCCGCTGGCGACGAACGTCTCTGCGGCGGCCGGAATTCCGATGTCGGCGACCGTCACGTCGGCGTCGAGATCGGCGAGACCGGGCTTGGTGTCGTGGAAGGTGACGACCGACTCGGCGTCGACTGCGACCCCCGCAGCGGCACCCGTGTCGGTATCGACGCCGGAAGGCGTATCGACCGCCAGTACGGGCGCGTCGGCGTCGTTGAGCGCGCGTGCGACTGTGGCCTCCGGCTCGCGGAGCGCACCGGTCACGCCAGTCCCGAGCATCGCGTCGACGGCGAGTGCCGGCGAACCGAGGTCGAAGTCGCGCGAGTCGGTGACGACGCGCGTGTCGATATCCGTCTGTTCGAGCGCGTCCCAGTTCTCGCGGGCGATGTCGGTGGTGATGGTCTCGGGGCGACCGAGCAGGTGGACGGTCACGTCGCGCGTCCGCAGGAACCGCGCGGCGACGAGGGCGTCACCGCCGTTGTTGCCGCGGCCACAGACGAGCGCGACGCCGTCGCCCTCGTCGGTTCGGGCACGCACCTCGCGCGCGACCGCGTTCCCGGACGACTCCATCAGCTGTTTGCGCGGGACGCCGAGCGCCTCGCTGTTCGCGTCCACGACGGCTATCTCGTCGCTCGTAATCATACCGGTGACTTCGACAGCCGAGGAGTAAAAGCCAGGCGTCAGCGCCGAATCGCGAAGCCGTCTTCGCCCTCGGGGTCGGTGTACTCGACGGTCACGTCCTCGACGCGGGCCTGTGGACTCCCCTCGTGACACCACTCGACCATCGCCGCCACCTGCTCGCGTGGCCCCTCGAAGACGGCCTCGACGCGCCCGTCGTCGAGATTCTCGACCCAGCCGTCGACGCCGCGTTCGCGGGCGGCGTCGCGGGTGGTCGCGCGGTAGAAGACGCCCTGTACCCGACCGGAGACGAAGACGTGTGCGCGGGTTCGGTCCTCGCTCATGGGGATGGATACGCTGGGCGAAAGGAAAACGTCGGGGCTATTCGAGCGAGTCGAACAAGCTGACGACGCGGCGCTCGACTTCGTCGCGGATCGCGGCGACTTCCTCGGGGGATTTGCCGTCGGGGTCGTCGAGCGCCCAGTCGTGGCTCTCGACGCCGTCGGGGAGCGTGAGCGTCGAACAGCCCATCGTCGCGACGACGGTCGAGCGGGCGAGTTCCTCGTCGGTGATGGCCCGTGGCGTCCGGTCCGAGAGGTCGATACCGACCTCGCGCATCGCGTCGATTACCTCCGCGTGGACGGAGTCGGCGGGACGTGTGCCACCAGTTACGATGTCGTAGTCGAGGGCGCGGCGGTCGCGCTCGCGCTCGGCGAAGGCGGTGGCCATCTGCGAGCGGCCGGCGTTCTGGACACAGACGAAGGCGAGTGTCGTGGTCATGATTGTGAGAGATTCGACGTGTTACGCCAGTCGAGACGGCGTTGGAAGGCGAGCGCGACGTTGACGAGCGCGAGCAGGACGGGCACCTCAATGAGCGGGCCGACGACGGTCGCGAAGGCGACGCCGGAGCCGACACCGAACACCGCGACCGCGACCGCAATCGCGAGTTCGAAGTTGTTGGAGGCGGCGGTGAAGCCGATGGCCGTCGTCGTCTCGTAGTCCGCGCCGGCGGATTTCCCCATCGCGAAGCTCACGAGGAACATCACGACGAAGTAGACCGTGAGCGGGACCGCGAGCAGGAGCACGTCGCCCGGCGTCGCGAGGATGCGGCCGCCCTGCGTGGCGAACATCACGACGACGGTGAACAGGAGCGCGATCAGCGTGAGCGGGTCGATACGCGGCACGACCGTCTGCTCGTACCACTCCGTGCTCTTGGCGCGCGTGCCGACGTAGCGACTCAGGAAGCCAGCGGCGAAGGGAATCCCGAGGAAGACGGCGATGGCCTCGATGACCTGTCGCGGCGAGACGGCGAAGCTGTCGATTTGGGTCGCGAGTGCGTCGAGCCCCAACAGCGAGGGCGCGACGAGCGCGAACAGCCAGACGTAGACGCCGTAGGTGAGAATCTGAAAGAGGCTGTTGAACGCGACGAGCCCGGTGACGTACTCGGTGGAGCCGTCGGCGAGCTCGTTCCAGACGAGCACCATCGCGATACACCGCGCCATCCCGATGAACACCAAGCCGAGGAAGTACTCCGGGCGGGCGGGCAGTCCGGGCACGACGCCGCCGAAGAAGACGACCGCCAGCCCGAACATCAGCGTCGGCCCGATGAGCCAGTTCTGGACGAGACTCAAGCTGAGGACGCGCCAGTTCGAAAAGACCGCGCGCAGTTTGCCGTACTCCGCTTTCGCGAGCGGCGGATACATCATCAGGATGAGTCCGATCTCGACCAGTCGGAACCGTTCGATGGGGGCGGTCACGTCGGGCGCGAGCGCACCGAGTCCGACGCCGACCGCCATCGCGCCGAGAATCCAGACGGAGAGATACTTGTCGAGGAAATCCATCGAGCGCGGGTCGCCACAGGCCTCACAGCCGCAGTTCGGCCCGTGCTCGTGGACCTCACTCATCGATGGTCCCGTCGAGGACGGTCACGAGTGCGACCGCCCGGGTCGTCGCCCGGTAGTGTTTCCAGCGACCGTCGGTCCGGCTCGCGACGAGTCCGGCGTCAGTCAGCTTCGAGAGAGCGTGACTCAGCCCGCTCTCGGAGATATCTGAGAGATGATTCAACTCACAGACACAGAGTTCACCGTCGGCGGCCACGAGTGCACGCACCAGTCGGTAGCGCGTCTCGTTGGCTAACGCAGAGAGCACGTCGAGCCCCTGTAACCCACCGCCGAGCGATTCCAACTCCTCGAGTCGCTGCTGTACGTCCTCGTCGCGACACGAACCGAGTTCGTCTTCGAGATACCGGCCGAGCCGGTCTGCGGACTGTGCCATCAGTACAGTTGAGAACCCGTTCAACTGTAAGCGTTGCGCGTCTGTGGCGACTACGGAGTCGCACATAGCCACACGGAGTCAAAGGGAGGCCCAGAGCGGCTACTCGCCGCCGGTGCGGAGATAGAAGAACACGTAGGTCTGTGCGTAGCCGGCGTAGCGGTCGCCGAACTGTCGGCGAATCTTCCGGGAGGTGTCGGCGTAGTTGTCGCCGTCACAGTCGGGGTAGTACTCCTCGATTGCCGTCTGAATCCACGTGTCGAGGGGGACGGCTTCGAGGAAGTCGAGCGAAAAGAGGAGCACGCAGTCTGCGACCTTGTCCCCGACGCCGACGAACTGGGTGAGATACTCGCGTGCGGCCTCGTAGTCGAGGTCGCGCGCGTGTGCGGGGTCAGCTTCCCCGGTGGCGACCATCTCCGCCGTGCGCTGAACGTACGGCGCACGGTAGCCGAGCGAGAGGTCACGGAGGTCGGCTTCCGTGGCCGCAGCGAGCTGGTCGGGCGTCGGGAACGCGAAGTAGGTGTCGCCGTCGAAGGTGACCCGCTCCCCGTACTGCTGTGCGAGTCGCATGCACATCCCGTGGATGCGTTCGACGCGCATCTGTGCCGAGCAGATGAAGGAGACGAGACACGGGAACGGCGGGTCGCGCACGAGTCGCATCCCGCGATACTCTGTAAAGGCTCGCTCCAACAGCGGGAGGTCGGGACAGTCGTCGATGATGGCGTCGAGGTCGTCGTCCAGTCGGAGCAGACGGGTGAGGTACGCAGGTGCCTCGGGCGTGGACGCCTCCCACTCGACGTGATCGTCAAGCTGGCGGACTCGTATTACCTGCGGCTCGTCGGTGTCGGTGAACGTTGCCGGCAGTACGGTGTGATACCACGCGTCGCTCCCCCACGCGTGGTCGTCTTCGAACATGCCGTCGTCGGCGCGGTCCCAGAGATACGTTTGGCCCGACTCGACGGTCGCCTGCATGTCGAAGCCGCCCGGAAGCTCGGCGACAGAAATCGTCCCCTCGTGCATACCCGCAGTGGGTGGCGCGCGCGCTTTGTGGTTGCGATAGCGGTCGCTGTCGGGCGGGGTGGCCTGTGGACCCTGGCGTCCGAGGAGTTAGTCGGCGGCTGCCGGCGTCGGCTGCTGGGTCTGTTCGTCCTCCATACCGTCGGTCAGTTCGTCTGCGAGTGCAAACACTGCCCGCTTGTGGTCGGTCTTCGATTTGTGGATAGATGTCGGCCGCACGCCGAGAGAAGCGTAGTCGTCGTGTTCGATGGTGGTGTCTGAAAGCTCTTCGTAGTGGGTTCGTACCTCCGCGAGAAGCCCGTGGAGGTGAATCAGCTCCTGCTTTTTCATGGACAACCACCGCTTACGCTTGGAGGGTTATATTATTATCCTGAGAACGTGTACCACACATTCGTGTATATCGGCAGCTACCGGCAATAACGGCCGTCTTCCGGGGACGGAGATGACGAACGGCTTTTGCGCGGCCGGCTACACCCTCGGGTATGAGCTACGACGACCATCTCGACCGCGCGCTGGAAGAGACGGACGCAAGCAGCAGTGCGAGTCGCTTCTCGCTGCCGGACCCGTCGCTGCGCGCCGACGGCAACTTCACGCTCTTGGAGAATCTCAACGACATCGTGACCCGGCTCAACCGCGACACCGACCACGTCGTGAAGTATCTCCAGACGGAGCTCGGCACCGCGGCGAGTCTCGACGACGGCCGGGTTCGGCTGACCGGCTCGTTCAAAGAGTCACGCGTGCGCGAGGCGCTGGAGGCGTACGCCGACGACTTCGTCATCTGTCCGGAGTGTAACCTCCCGGATACGAAGCTCGTCGAGGAAAACGGAACGACGTACAGACAGTGTGAGGCCTGCGGTGAGCGGACGCGCGCCGAAAGTTAGAGCGTCTGCATCGTTTCGAGGTCGCGTTCGGTACGGGCGAACTCGGAAAGACGGTTCTCGGCGTTACAGTCCGGACAGTAGAACGTCTCGGACGGGTCCGGCAGGTCGTTGGGCGACTCCTCCCAGCTCTTCTCGCAGTCGGGACACAGCAGCCGGACGTAGGTTTCGACCATATCCGAGCCACGACGGCCGCCGGTGAAAAACTTTGGAACTCCTTTACGCGGTCGCGACGCCCTCGGCCTCCAGCAGCTCCTTGTAGCGGTTGCGGATGGTGACCTCGGAAATGTTGGCGACCTCCGACACCTCCGACTGTGTCACCTTCTCGTTGGTGAGCAGCGCGGCCGCGTACACTGCGGCGGCGGCGAGTCCAACGGGGGACTTGCCCGAGAGCATGCCGTCCTCGCGGGCCGCTTCGATGAGCTCGCGGGCGCGAATCTCGGCCTCGTCCGAGAGGTCGAGGTCGGAGGCGAACCGGGGAACGTAGCTCTCCGGATTCGCCGGCGCGACCTCCAGCCCGAGTTCGCGCACGACGTAGCGGTAGGTGCGCGTCAGCTCCATCTTGTCGATGCGCGACACCGAGTGTACCTCGTCGAGGCTGCGGGGGACACCGGCCTGTCGCGCGGCGGCGTAGACGGCCGCGGTCGCGACGCCCTCGATGGAGCGACCGGGCAGCAGGTCCTCGTTGAGCGCGCGGCGATAGATGACGGAGGCGGTCTCGCGGACGTTCTCCGGCAGGCCAAGCGCCGAGGCCATGCGGTCGATTTCACCGAGCGCCTGCTTGAGGTTACGCTCCTTGGAGTCGCGGGTGCGGAACCGCTCGTTCCAGGTGCGAAGCCGCTGCATCTTCTGGCGCTGGCGATTGGACAGGGAGTTGCCGTAGGCGTCTTTGTCCTGCCAGCCGATGTTCGTCGACAGCCCCTTGTCGTGCATCATGTTCGTCGTCGGTGCGCCGACGCGGGACTTCTGGTCGCGCTCCGCGGAGTCGAACGCGCGCCACTCCGGGCCGCGGTCGATATTCGTGTCGTCGACGACGAGCCCGCAGTCGCCACAGACGGTCTCGCCGTGTTCCGCGTCGCTCTCCAGGCGGCCGCCACACTCCGGACACGTCAGCTCGGACTCCTGTTCGCTCTCGTTTTCGTCTTCGTCGGTCGTCTCCGTCTCGGTTCCTCGGTACGTGCGAATTTGTGAGTTACTCATGATAGGGTTGGAAAACTCAGCGGGCCAGAGAGGTGGAGAGAGGTAGATGGCCGGTGCCCGCTTGCTAACTGTTAGTTAGTTAGCCTAGTATATAAAGATTGTGCCAGCAGCTGCTCAATTCCCCCGTATACGGCGGTTCTCGTCGTGCGAACCCCGGAGAGGGACTGGAGAAACGCCCGTTTCGGGTAATCGATACTGAAAAACGCTTCTATCTACTTCATGTCCGACGGCAGGGTGACGGCGGCGTAGACGATGATGCCGAGCGTCACGAGACCGAAGACGGCGGAGTCGATGGTCCACGACTGGGCGATGCCGTACAGACCGTAGGTGGCTGCACCGAGCACGGTGACGGCGACGGCGTGTTTCCACCGGAGCTTGATTGCGCGAAGCACGGGGTTCGGTTCGACGTACTGGGTCTCGTTGGCGTTACTCTGTGACATACTCGCTTGTCCGCGTGGGGGGACGTAACTGTTGTGGGAACACGCTCATAAGCGGTGCCGACCTGCCGGAGATATGGCCGACGAGAACGCACCGTGGTCGAGCCGGCTCGTCTCACTGTACCCCTCGCGCAAGCCACCAGAGCCACAGCTCGACACTGCGGGGGAACGGGGCGTGCTCCGCGACCGCATCCTCGCTGCGGGGTTCGACGCGCTCGTCTGTTTCGCCGTCATCGAAGCCCCGCTCCTGTGGGTCCTCGACGTGGTCTCGGCAGGCCAGTTCGGCGAGTCGGCCCTGTTTTGGGTCGTCGCCGTCGCCGGGCTGCTCCCGCTCGTGAGCACGTACGCGTTCGCCTTCGAGTGGCAGTACTCCCGTACCCCGGGGAAGGTGTGGCAGCGACTCATCACCGTCTCCGACGACGGGACGCCGTGTACGCTGTTCGCGAGCGCGCTCCGGAACCTCGCGCGCTATCTCGATTATCTGGGCGTGCCGCCGCTGGCGCTGGGCGTGGCGATTGCGGCGTTCGACGACGAGGGAAAACGAGTCGGCGACCGTATGGCAGAGACGGTCGTCGTCAGGTCACGATAGCTGCGTCTTGTTGCGGACGGCGGTGGAGCTACCGATCTGCTCGCCGGAGTCCGCGTCGAACAGCATGATGTTCTTGTTGTCGAGTTCCAGCCCGTACTCCTGTTTGTCACCGACGAAGTCGGGGTGGGTGACGACCGTGATCTCGCCGAACGGCGTGTCGAAGAAGCTGTGTGTCGCGTCGCCGAGCGGCTCATCCAGCTTGTGGGATGCCTGAATCCCGGCGTCCGAGTCGTCGACTACCTCGATATACTGGGGGCGGATACCGACGCGCACCGACCGGCCGTCGTAGCGGTCGAGCAGGCCGTCAGGGCGCGTGATATCGTAGCTGTGCTCGCCGACTTCGACCGACGCGCCGCCGTCGAGCGAGACGGTGGCGTCGAAGAACTGCGCGGTCGGCTGCCCGATGAAGCTCGCGACGAACTCGCTCTTCGGGTCGTCGTACACCTTCTTCGGCGGGCCGACCTGTTCGAGGTTGCCGTCGTTCATGACGGCGACGCGGTCCGAGAGCGTCATCGCCTCCTCCTGGTCGTGGGTGACGTACAGGACGGGACAGCCAATCTGGTCGGTGACCTCCTCCACGATGGGCCGGAGCTCTCGCTTCAGCTTCGCGTCGAGGTCGCTCATCGGCTCGTCGAACAGGAAGACGGTCGGGTCACGCACGAGCGAGCGCCCGAGCGCGACGCGCTGTTGTTGCCCGCCGGAGAGGCTGGCCGGACTCTTGTCCAACTGCTCTGTGATCTGAAGCAGCTCAGCGGCGTCGTCCACCTTCTTGTACCGCTCTTGTTTGGACTCGCCGGCGATTTTCAGCCCGTACGCCATGTTGTCGCGCACGCTCATGTGCGGATACAGGGCGATGTCCTGAAACAGCAGGGCGATGTCGCGCTGCTGTGGCGGCAGGTCGGTCACGTCGTGGTTGTCGAACGTGATAGTGCCGCCGGAAGGGGTGTCGAGCCCGGAGACGCACCGGAGCGTCGTGGTCTTGCCACAGCCGGACGGGCCGACGAGCGTGATGAACTCGTCGTCGTGGATTGTGAGGTCGATACCATCGACGGCGACGACTGCGTCGCTGCCGTCGCCGAACACGCGGGAAACGTTGTCGAGTGTGACTGTCATAGTGAGCGAATCTGGAAGCCTTTCAGTAGGTAACTCTGCAGGAAGTACGCGAACAGGAGCGGCGGAATCGTCGTCAGCATGGAGACGGCCATCACCTGCCCCCACGGCGCGCCGTAGCCCGTGTTGATGAGCTGGAGCAGGCCGGGAGCGAACGTCATCTGCTGTTGTTCCGGCAGCAGGATGGACGCGAAGGTGTAGTCGTTCCACGCGAGCGCGAACGCGAACAGCGCCGACGCGATAATCGCCGGCTGCGTCTGTGGAATGACCACGTCACGGAAGCCGCGCCACCGGCTCGCACCGGCGACCCACGCGGATTCCTCCATCGCCTCCGGAATCGTCTGGATGTACTTCCACATCAGCCAGACGGAGAAGGGCATGGAAATCGCCGTCAGCGCGACGATGAGTCCCACGCGCGTCCCCAGTAGTCCGAGGTTCCGCCAGATGAGATACAGCGGCAGTCCGAGCACGATGGGGCTGAACATGTAGCCGAACAGGAGGAACCGTGCGAAGTTCTCCTTGTGGCCGAACTCTAATCGCGCCAGCCCGTAGCCGGCGATGAGCGAGACGATGACGACCAGCACAATCGTGCCGAGCGTCACGACGACGCTGTTGAAGATGAACGTCCCCACGGAACTCCCGATGAGGTCGGTGTAATACTCAAGCGTGAACGTCTCCCCGGTCGGAAGCCACGAGACCGCCTCGCGCCCGCTGCGCGTCTTCAGCGAACTCTGGAGCATCCAGTAGATGGGGAACATGATGAGGACGAAGAAGAACGCCGCGCTGAGCGAGAGCAACAGCTGATACAGCGTGTCCGCCGTCCGGAAGTCGAGCCCGAAGATCCCGCGGATGGAATCCGGGTCGAGTCCGCTCTCGTCGGGTGTGTCGGTGCTCATGTCTCCACCTCACTGCTCGGGTTGAACGCCTTGAAGTAGGCGATGCCGCCGATGGCGAGGAAGACGAACATCACGACTGCGAGCGCGTTCGCCAGCCCGAGGTTGAAGTTCTGGAACCCTTCGATGTACGCCAACACCGGGAGGGTGGTCGTTGCACTACCGGGACCGCCCTGCGTCAGCGTCCAGATGAGATCGAACTTGTTGAACATGAAGATAGACCGGAGCAGCACCGCAACGAGGATGACGCCCTGAATCCGGGGGAGCGTCACGTCACGGAACATCTCCCACTTGTTCGCGCCACACACGCGTGCGGCCTCGTAGAACCGCGACGGAATCGAGCGCAGCTGCGCGAGCGTGAAGATGGTGATGAACACCGAGAACTTCCACGTCCCGATGAGAATCAACAGCGGCATCGCCAGCGAGCGCTGGCCGAGCGGCGCGTCGTTCGGACTCCACAGCCCGAGCAAGTTCGCGCCGAGTTCCTGAATCACGCCGAAGGACGGCGAGAGCATGAACGTCGCGAGCAGCGTCACCACGATGGTCGGAATTAGGTACGACGTGAACACGACCGCCGTGATGAGCCGCTGGGCGCGGTTGATTCGGTTGAGCGTCATCGCCATCCACAGCCCGACGATGAGCTGGAGGATGGTGCTGCCGACCATGAACACGACACCACGGATGAGGGAATCCCAGAATCGGTCGATCTGGAACACCTCAACGTAGTTTTGGAGACCGACGAACGGCCACGTCTGTGCGGCGAGCGACACCTCGTGCAGCGAGGTGTACACTGCATACCCCACCGGGATGATTGAGATGACTAGATACAGCAGGATAACCGGCAGAATCGACAGAAAGCCGACGTGCCGTTCCGTGAGCGGGAGCTGTGAGAGCGAGAAGCCGCGCTGGTCGCCGGTCTTGACCTCACTCGCCATGTGACCACCTCCGCGCTGACAGAGCTACCTGCGTCATCGATCGAATGCTTCTCGGGCCTCTTCCATGAGTCGTTCTGCTTCACCCTTTCCGTACTCGTAGGCTTCCTGCGGGGTGCTGCTTCCGGTAACGACGTCGTTCACCATCTCAGCCTGGTGGAACGAGCGGAAGTAGTAGACGCCAATCGGGCTGTTAGCCAGCACGCCCGGCTCATCGTTGCGACCGTACGCGGTCGGGAAGATGTCGTTGGCAACCTTCCGCATCTGTTCGAGCGTCTGTGGGTACTCCTGGAACTGCTGATAGCTGCCGAACTCCTCGCTGTCGACGACATCCGAGAAGGCCGGGAGGAATCGGCCCGGCTCTGTCTCGTACATATTGCGACCACGAGTCTCGTCCTGGCCGTAACAGTACGAGAGGAAGTCACGGCCACCCTCCGTCATGTCTGCGGAGTCGAAGAGGTGGTGGCCGTCCATCGTCGGGTTCTCAAGCAGCGTGTCCTCGCGAGCGATGCCGCCCTCCTCCCAGAGCGGGAGAATCTCGACGCCCGTGTTGTTGACGATAGCATCAACGCCAGCGCCGGCTGCCGCACTAACCGGCCACGCGTTGAGGTGGTACTGCTGTGCGAAGCTTCCGCTGACCCAGTTCTGGATGGAGCTACCCCAGCCGAGCGAGGTCGGGTCGTAGGAGTACTCTGCGAGTTCACCCATGAACTCAAGCAGTCGGACGATGGTGTCCTCGTTCTCCTCGTAGAGAAGCTCAACCTCGGCCTCCGCGAGATTGTCCGCGTCGGGGTTGACGAATCCGAGTTCGGAAGCACCCATCAGCCCGAGATACGTCTGGAACTCGTCGTGTGCCTTGCCGGTTCGCTGGCCGGCGAGCCCGAAGCCGCGCACGTCCATGTCCGACTCGTCGATGACGCGGGCGTTCTCCAGCATCTCCTGGAAGTTCGTCGGCACCTCCAGCCCGAGCTGGTCGTACACGTCGGTGCGGTAGAGGAACGTGCCCACGTACGCGCCGTGTGGCAGCTCGTAGTAGGTATCCGTTTCGTCCTCGCGCTGGATGCTGTACGGGCTCCCGATGAGTTCACCGTTCAGCTCCTCTGCCTGCTCGACCACGTCGCCGACATCGGCGAAGTACCCCTCCGCGAAGAAGTCGCCGACCTGCTCGAACGTCGAGGAGTTCATCTCCGGCGGGTTGCCGGCCTGCACGAGCCGGCCGAGCTCGCTCTCCTGATTGCCGGAGAAGCCGGAGTAGCGGACGTTGACGGTCGTCCCGTCCTCGTTTTGGGACTCGAAGTCGGGGACGAGCTCGTCCTCCCACTTCGTCTGCCACGCTTCGTTGCTGTAGTCGGTGATGAACAGCACTTCACCGCCGACTTCGCTGCTTCCACCGTCACCGCCACCGTCACCGTCGCCACCACCGCTTCCGTTGCCGCCACCGCCGTTGCCGTTACCGCCGCTCGAACAACCGGCGAGTGCTGCTGCGCTCATCGCCCCGGCCGCCGACAGCGCCTTCCGGCGACTCAGCGACCATTCCTCGTCGATGTCGTCAGGGACGACATCCATGTCGTTATCTGCCATAGTCGTTCATCTGTGCTAATTCAACCATGATAAATCTACTGGCCATTCACTGCCATGTTCAATTATTTTGTTACCAACGTACGCTGAAAATAGTACATACGTTTCCGCTGGTTAGTTCGACGGGGGAATGTATTAAACTGTGAATAGGTGACCGTCGGTCGGCACGTCGAACAAACCGATGCGCGCGCCCGCGTCAAGCCACGCGTGCCCGTACGAGAAGGCGGCGAGCGCGTTGACGGGGTCGTCGTTCGCGCGGAAGTGCTGTCCGTCGTCCAGATACGACTCGGCCATCTCCAGACACTCCTCTGCGGCCTCGTACAGCGGCGAGTCGGGACGAGCAGCGACGGTCGCCGCCTCCAGCGCCTCGGCCAGTAGCTCCCCGTAGCGGTCCATCTTCTCCTCTAGGTCGGCTGGCATACCCGCGCTTGCGTCCGTACCCGTTTGATGGTTCGTACTTCGCTGGCGCAAGCTAATTGTGACTCCACCGGCTACCCGTAGTATGACCGAATCACCCGAACACCGGCGGCTCATCGTCGCCGGCACCGGTATCGCCGGCCTGAGCGCCGCCATCTACGCCGCCCGTTCGAACAACGACCCGCTCGTTCTCGAAGGGGTCGAACCCGGCGGCCAGCTCACCCTCACGACCGACGTGGCGAACTATCCGGGGTTCCCGGAGGGCATCGCCGGCCCAGACCTCGTGAACAACATGAAAGAACAGGCCACGCAGTTCGGGGCCGAGATTGACCACGGCGTCGTCGTGGACGTCGACGACTCCACGCGACCCTTCGAGGTCGAACTGCGCGACGGGACCCGCTACACCTGTGACGCGTTCATCGCCGCCTCGGGTGCGAGTGCCCGCACGCTCGGCGTCCCCGGGGAAGACGAACTCATGGGCTACGGGCTCTCGACGTGTGCCACCTGTGACGGCGCGTTCTTCCGCGACGAGGAGATGCTGGTCGTCGGAGGCGGCGACGCCGCGATGGAGGAGGCCAGCTTCCTGACGAAGTTCGCCTCCACGGTCCACATCGCCCACCGTCGCGAGGAGTTCCGCGCCGAGGACTACTGGATCGACCGCGTGAACGAGCAGGTCGAAGCGGGCGACATCGAGATTCACCGCAACACCGAGCTGCTGGAAATCCACGGCTCCCCCGAAGAGGGTGTCGACCACGTCACCCTTGCGGAACACCCCGAGGGCCACCCCTCCGAGAAGCTAGACGACCCCGACACCCGGACCTACGACTTCGACGTGGGCGCGGTGTTCTACGCCATCGGTCACACCCCGAACGCCGAGTATCTCGACGGGACGGACGTACAGACCGACGAGGAGGGGTACATCATCACGCAGGGTGGCCGCGGCGGCGGTCAGACCGCGACCGACGTGGACGGCATCTTCGGTGCCGGCGACGTGGTGGACTTCCACTACCAGCAGGCCGCGACCGCCGGCGGCATGGGCGTGAAGGCGGCCCTCGACGCCGACGACTACCTCGAAGACGAGGCGCGGGCAGCAGCCGGCAGTGAACTCGAGGCGGCGGCAGACGACGATTAGACCCACGTCGGAGTTCCGAACCCACAGGGTCAAGGGTCGCGCACGCGAGACATCGGTATGGTAGACAACACGGTCGAACTGACGCTATCGGGTCCGGACGGCGACGACGAACTCACGCTTCCCGCGCCCCTCATCGACATGTTCTCCGAGAACGACGAGTCGGCCGCTGAGGTCGTCGGCGACCTCGCGATGATCAACGCCGCCCAGCAGATTCACGCCGCGACGGCACACGGGCAGGGCGAGCCGTCCGAGGAGCTGGAGGCCGTCGAGTCGCTCCTGATGAGCCAGTTCGAAGAGCGGTTCGGCCAGACGTTCGGCGAGATGACCGGCCACCAGCACTGAACCGCAGTCGCCACAGTTTCTTTGTCACCGTCCGCGACCGACGGGTATGGATATCGAGCCGGGACACGTCGAGGTCGCACAGCGGACCTTCACCGAGGCGGACGTGCAGACGTTCGCCGAGGTGAGCCGCGACCGCGGCGACCACCACCTCGAACGCGACGACGAGGGGCGACTGCTCGTCCACGGGCTGTTGACGGCGACGCTCGCCACCGAAATCGGCGGCCGGTTCACCGTGCTCGCGCGACGGATGAGCTACCAGTTCCGGCGGCCGGTGTACGCCGGCGAGACGATACGGTGTGAGACGGAGTTCACGACCGTCGAGGAGCGTTCCGACGGCCGGACGGAGGTCGTCGCGGAGGCGACGTTCACGCGCGAGCGCGACGGCGCGGTCGTGGTGACCGGCTCGTTCGACGGGGTCGTCTGAGCGGGCGAGGTACCGCAGGAGTCAAATCCTCCCGCTCGCAATGGACGGTAATGGGACGAATCGAGCGGAAGGTCGACGAACTGCTCCGAGAGGACGCGTCGATGCGCGAGCCGCTGGAGTTTCTCCTCGACCACGACGGCCCGATAACGTGGGGAGAGGCCTCCGAGGAGATGTCGAGCGGTGAGTGGGGGCGACTCATCGAGAAAGGCGTCCTGACGGACGCCGGCGAAGGGTTCGAACTCGCCGACGCCGAAGAGGTCGAAGCCGGCTTGGCCGAAGACACCGAAAGCGACGACGGCGACGGCGTCGACCACGACTCCTCGTGGTCACAGTACGACAAGCTGGCCGGCGTCGCGGCGGTCTCGATGATGGCCGGCTACGCCATCACGCCGATCGGAAACGCGGTCGGAAGCACGCTCGACCTCGTGCTCGGCCCGATTCAGGCTGCGCTTCCCTTCTACGGCGTCATCCTCGTGTTAGCCGTCCTGACGGGACTCGTCACCTCGCTGCTGCAGGCGAACCTGATGGACACCGAGGTGATGGCACAGTACCAAGAGCAGATGAAGTCGATGCAACAGCGCCGCAAGGACGCACAGGAGCGGGGCGACGACGAGGAGCTCGAACGCATCCAGGAAGAGCAGATGGAGGCGATGGGCGACAACATCGGGATGTTCAAAGAGCAGTTCCGCCCGATGGTGTGGATTATGCTCGTCACGATTCCGGTGTTCCTGTGGATGTACTGGATGGTCCGCAACGGGCAGGTCACCGGTGCCGGCGTGACGATGCCGCTGCTCGGTGAGCGAGGCTGGACGGAGGGTGCACTCGGGCCGCTCCGGACGTGGATCCTCTGGTACTTCCTCTGCTCGATGAGCTTCAATCAGCTCATCCGGAAGTCGCTGAACCTCCAGACCACGCCCGACACCTCGTAAGCGGGTCACACACCGTCCGCCAAGGGTAATCTCTTTTACCGCGACTCCCGGAAGGGAGACATGCTGATTACCATCTCCGGCCCGGCCGGCAGCGGGAAGTCCACGGCCGCCGCGGCACTCGCCGACGAACTCGGCTACGACCACGTCTCCGGTGGTGACATCTTTCGCGAACTCGCCGCCGAGAAGGGGTTGACGCCGCTCGAGTTGAACAAGCTCGCCGAGGAGGACGACGCCATCGACCGCGACCTCGACCGGCGGCTGCGCGATTTGGCAGCGAGTCGTGATGACCTCGTCCTCGAATCCCGGCTGGCCGGCTGGATGGCCGGCGAACACGCCGACTTCCGCATCTGGCTCGATGCACCCCTCGACGTGCGCGCCGAACGCGTCGCCGACCGCGAGGACAAAGACCCCGAACTCGCTCGCACCGAGACCGAAGCCCGCGCCGACAGCGAGGCGAAACGCTATGCCGACTACTACGACATCGACATCGGCGACCTCTCCATCTACGACCTCGTGTTGAACACCGCCCGGCTCGGCGAGAAGGGGATGATCGAGCCAATCGTGGCCGTCATCGAGGCGTACAACCCCGAGGGCGACGAGGGGAAGACGCCGGTCACCGTCGACTACGAGTTCTGACGATGCGGGCTCCGCCCGACGAGCGCACGCCGGAGGAACTGCTCGCGTTCGGCGTCGTCAATCTGGACAAACCTCCGGGGCCGTCGGCCCACCAGGTCGCCGGCTGGATGCGCGACCACGCCGACCAGGAGCGTGCCGCCCACTCGGGGACGCTCGACCCGAAGGTGACGGGCTGTCTCCCCACCCTGCTCGGGACCGGCGTCCGGCTGGCGCAGGTGTTCGACGACGCCGTCAAGGAGTACGTCGCCGTCCTCGAACTCCACGGCCGCACCCCCGCGAATCTCGACTCGGTCGTCGCCGAGTTCGAAGGCGAGATTTACCAGAAGCCGCCGCGCAAGAGCGCCGTCGCCCGCCGGCTTCGGGTTCGCGAGATTCACGACCTCGACGTCATCGAGACGGACGAGCGTCGTGTCCTCCTCCGGGTGCGGTGTGAGTCGGGCACCTACATCCGGAAGCTGTGTCACGATATCGGACTCGCGCTCGGTACGGGTGCACACATGGGTGACCTCCGGCGGACGGCGACGGCGACGTTCGACGACACCACGCTCGCGACGATGCACGAGTTCCACGACGCCGTCACCGAGTGGCGCGACCACGGCGACGAGACGTGGCTCCGTGAGGTGGTACAGCCGGCAGAGCGCGTCCTCCGAGACGTTCCACGCGTCACGGTCGCAGAGAGTGCCGTCCCCGAAATCGCGGAGGGCGCACCGGTGTACGCGCCCGGCGTCCTCGAGAGCGAGACGAGCGAGGACGGAACGTTCGTGGCCTGCTACGCCCCGAACGGCTCCGTCGTCTGCATCGGCACGCTGGTCGGCGACCCGGCGGCGACGAGCGGCCCCGTAGTCGAGTTGGAGCGCGTGTTACTCTGATTGCGCCGCGGATTCGGCGTCGTCTGCGTCCTCGGCGTTCTCGACGCTAATCTCGCCCGTGAGCTGCTGGTACGGGTACGGCATCTCGATGCTCTCGGCGTCACACCGCTCCTTGACGGCCTGGACGTACTCCGAGCGGATGCGGCTCACGTCGGCGCGCGATGGGTCTGCAATCCAGAAGCGGGCGTTGAGTCCGACGTACGAGTCCGCGAGTTCGGTGAGCCGGACGCTCACGCCCGGGTCAGCGAGTATCTCGCTGTGGGCGTTCGCCTCCTCGATGATAACGTCGCGGGCGTGGTCGAGGTCCTCCTCGTAGCCGACGCCGAAGAGGAACTGGAGCCGGCGTTTGTCCTTCGCGACGGGGTTTTCGAGCGCGGTGTTCGCGAGTTCGCTGTTCGGGACTGTGATGAGCCCGTTGTCGAAGGTGCGGACCCGCGACACCCGAAACGAGATGTCCTCGATGATGCCCTCGTTGTCGTTCCACTCGATCCAGTCGCCGATCTTCACTTTCGGGTCGCCGATGAGGAACGCACCCGCGACGAGGTTGCCGATGAGGTCCTGTGAGGCGAAGCCGATTGCGAGAGTCAACGCTGCGACGATGGTTGCGAGCGACGAGAGGAGATTCCCGAAGCCGGCGACGGCAAAGCCAATCGTGACGGCGAGAAAGCCGACGCCGACGAGGGTGAGCTTTCTGGCCGGCTTCACGAGCGTGTCGCCGGCTCCCCGCGCCTGCAGAGTTCGCTCCGCGAGCGGGACGAGGAGTGCCTTCCCGACGTAGTAGACGACCGCGACCGTGAGCAGAAACGTCGCCGCGTTCGTCGCGAACTCGACGACGTTCGGAACGAGCGTGTTCTGGACGTACTCCCGTATCGTTGCGACCTGAAGTGGTGTCACAGCCCAATCTCTCGCGGCCGCTACATAACTTCGGAGGACGCGAAACGACACGCTTAACGGCGAACCCGTATTTCTTTCAGATGCTTGGGACCGTGGGGTAGTGGTATCCTCTGCGGATGGGGTCCGTTGGACCCGAGTTCAATTCTCGGCGGTCCCATACCAACTTCAAATCACCCTTATAGCGACGTATACCACCGAGAGCGCGTTCTCAACACAGGACAGTTGCTCGTATCGCACCGACCACGCGCCGGGAGGCTACGGCGTCTGGAGCCACCGTCTTTTAATACGAAAACCGGCGTTTGTCCGGACAACGGCCCACGAGACGGTGCGACTGCTCGCGGCGAGCAGTTACTCCCCATGGAACGAAACACGACACTCGTGTTGCTCACCCCCCATGCTCACACCTGACGTGCGGCCGGGATTCAACAATGGATATTAAGAACCTCTTCGACGACGACTCGGCAGTTTCGCCGGTCATCGGCGTGATTCTGATGGTCGCCATCACGGTGATTCTGGCGGCCGTCATCGGCACGTTCGTCCTCGGTCTGGGCAGCAACGTCCAGAGCGCACCGACGACGCAGTTCAGCTTCGATTACAGCGATCCGGCAAGTGGCGACGGACAGATCGTTACCGTCACCCACGATGGTGGTGACACAATCGATCCGGCTGCACTGTCTGTGCAGTACACGAAGGCGAGTGACGACACTTCGGCCACGAAGCAGTGGGCCGATGCAAGTGTCTCGGAAGTCTCGTCCGGTAATTCGATTGAGACTGATAGTGCGGCAAAGTCTGGCACCACGGTCCGAGTCGTTTGGGCACCAGAAGGCGGTGACACCTCCCAGACACTCTCGACCAGTCAAGTTCCGTAACGCGGTAAACTACAGTTCGCAATCTTTCTTTTGACGACCACGACGTTCAGGAGTCTCTGCTCCGTGTGTGGCTTGTACAGTTTGCGCTCACAGACACAGGAGCAGCAGCTACGTCGAGTTTGGACACGGGACGGCGAACAGCCGTCCCTGGGTTGGTCGCTGGACCAATGAACATACACGGTGTCGGGGACGCACCCGTCCGTGTAGCTACACCGATGTAGCGGATCTCATTAAGCGTAGGGACTCCCTCACAACACTGAGCCGCAGTAGAATGCTCACGCTCTCGCCGACAGGTTACGCCGGCCGCGGCGCGACGCCGACCGCCTCGGCGATGAGTTCGTGCGACCGGAGTTTCGTCTCGTGGTCGGGCGCAATCTGCTGGAGCATCACCTCCTCGGCACCGAGCCGGTCGGTGAGCTGGTCGAACAGGCTCGCGAGCGTCTCGGGACTACCGGATATCGCACGCGGGAACTCGCCGTCATCGAGGGTCGGGGGGGTCGGCTCGGGGACGCCGCCGAGTTCGTCGATAGCCGCCTCGACGGTGGGTCGGGATCCGACCTCGCCGCGTTGTATCCGTTGATACGAGGCCTCGGCGACGGCGCGGTAGCGGGCGGCTTCCGCGTCGGTGTCGCCGGCAATCGCGTTGAGCGCGACCATCACCGTCGGCGAGTCGACGCCGACCGGCGAGTCGGACGGCTCGAAGTGCTCGCGGTAGGTCTGGCAGGCGCGCTCGCCGAAGCCCGGGCGGATGAATCCGGCAAAGCAGTAGGGCAAGCCGAGCTTGCCGGCGATTTCACCGCTCGACGGACTGGAGCCGAGCACCCACGGTGCGGCCGTGCCGGTCCCCGACCGCGGGAGTTCGATGTCGCTGTACGGATGGTCGTCGGGGAACTGTTCGTACAGATGTGAGATGACGGCTTCGATTTTCTCGGTGTGGTCCTCGTTCGGGTTCTGGACGCGACGGCTCGTCTGGAGCGCCCGGTCGACCGCGGGCGAGCCGTTGGCCCGACCGAGTCCGGCGTCGATGCGGCCGGGTGCGAGCGCGTCCAGCGTGGCGAACACCTCGGCCACCTTGTACGGGCTGTAGTGGTTGAGGAGGACGGCTCCGGAGCCGAGGCGAATCGAGTCGGTCGCGCCGGCGAGTCGGCCGAGTAACACCTCCGGCGTGGTGCCGGCGAGCGACTCGCCGCGGCCGTGGTGTTCTGCGACCCAGACACGCTCGAAGCCGAGGGACTCAGCGTGTCGTGCAGTTTCGACCGTGTTGGCGAAGGCGTCGGTCGCCGTGCCGTCACGGGGGACCGGCGAGAGGTCGACGAGCGAGAGGTTCACGATTATGCTTGGCGTGAGGAGATAAAAGCGCTTGTCCGGCGAGTCAGATGAGTCGGGGGAGTCAAGAGAGTGCCCGGCCGGCCGGAGAGACGACGTACCACGTCCGCGGTTCGTTCCCGAGCTGGTGGACGAATCCGGAATCGACGAGCGCGTCGACGACGGCGTCGGGATTGTCGATACCGTTATTGGCAGCGGCGATGTGGAGGTCGGCGGCGGAACAGCCCGCAGGGTTCACACGTATTTCGCGGAGGAGCGCCAGGTGGGGGGTCGACAGCGACTGTTGGGACATGATACATGAATACGGGTGCTTTGAGTATATAGCTACCCGGTAGCTACGGTCGGTTTCGACGGAGAAAAGCTGTCAGAGTAAAATACTTTATAATGAATCGCGTACACCTGCGCGTATGGGTACGACTGCTGTCCTGAATCTGACCCGCTCGACTCGCCGTGGGGTGGTCGGCTGTGCGTAGCCGACTGCTCGCGGTTGTCTTTGCTGCCCTCCTCATCGCGACGCCGATGGCCGGTGTCGCTGGTGCACAGGAGTCACAGGAAGACGGTCCCGAGTGGCCGACGCCGCCCGAGGCGGATAGCGCGTACGTGACCGACGACGGCGACGTCGTCCTCGTGTACGAGCAAGAAACGGAATCCCCGACCGGCGGAACCGTCGAGACCGCGAACTTCGGGCTCGACGTGGGCGAGGGCGTTGCACACGCCCTGTTCGTCCAGAACATGACGAGCGCATCCGAGACGACCGGTGAGTTCACGACGGTGCTCGACCCGGACCGCATCGCCGCGAACGGCTCGCTGGCGACGCCGTCGCCGGACGCGCTCTCGTCGTTCTCGCTGAACGCGGACCTCGTCCAGAGTGATACCGAGGCGAACGCCGACTTCTCGCTCGAGGCCGGTATCGACGAGAGCGCCGGCGTCGGCGGATTCGTCGAATCGGCCGACCTCGAAAACGAGCTGCGCGTCGGTCCGGACCGACTCACCGCCGACGGTCAGCTCTCCTTCTCGACCGGCTTCGGTGCCGGCACGGAACAGAGCCAGTCGTTCACGGTGACGGAAGACGACAGCGGCTACACGCTCGATGCGGCCCAGAATCGGCCGGTGTACTCCTACTCGGTCGACAACTGGAACACCCGCAGTGCGGCCGAACAGACCATCACCCAGAACTACGGCTCGCTTGCGACCCAACTCGGCGGCGAGGCGTCCGTGACCCTGGAGTCGTACTCCTTCTCGAACGCGACGGACTCCTACGCCGACGGGATGCTCGACGTGGAGTTCACCGTCGAGTACACCGGCATCGACGACGGGCTCTCCGAGCAGGTCGCCACGATGCTCGCGTCCTCCGAGCAGTACGACCTGACCCAGTCCGAAGCCGAAACGGTCGGCGAGCAGATCGCCGAGATGCAGATCAACGAGGCCAGCGTCTCGACGAGTACCGGCGACGGAGCGAACGAGTACAGCTACAGCGCCGACGTTGAGAACTACGACGGCGCACTGCGTGCCTACTACACGGTGCTCCAGTCGGCGTCGATGCCGGCCGGCACCTCGCTGCCCGCCTCCTACAACGCGAGCTTCGAGCGAATCCAGCAGACGCTCGACGCCCAACAGGAGTCCGGCATGGTCCAGACGTTCACCCTCGACGGCTCCGTCTCGCAGGCCGACAGCGGCACCGACGTGACGCTGAACGCCGGCTACGAGACCGAAAACTGGGAAGCGTACCGACAGGCGCTCGCCGACCGCGACATCGAACTCGCCAGCAGCGAGATGAGCCTCCAGGCCGGTCTCGACGGTGACGAAATCACCGCCGACGGCTCCGTGACCGTCCAGCAGGACGAACTCGTCTCGAACATGCTGAGTTCGGTGACGAGCACGACGGAGAACGGCTCCGACGTGAGCCGGCTCGCACAGGCGTTCGAGGACGCCGGGTTCCAGCGTGCACGCACCGACATCTCCGTCAGCGACGGACAGGTCCAGATGGAAGCGGGTGCGTCGTTCCGCAACATGCAACAGCTCGCCTCGGTGTATCAGGAGCTGTCGGGCGCGGAGTCGCTCCCGTCCACCATCGTCGGTGAGCAAAACAGCTCCGACAGCTCAACCGTATACATGCGCCTGTCCGGTGCCGTCAGCGCCGACGCCACCGAGGAGGACGTGCGCGCGCTCGAACCCGTCGGCGAGGACACCGAAGTCAGCCTCGCGGGCGATCACGACCGCACGTTCCCGAGCGTCGACGTCGAGAACGCCTACGACTACCTGAACATCGACCGGTCGACGGGTACCGACACCAGCGAGGGCTCACAGCCCGGCTTCGGTGTCGCCGTCGCGCTGGTCGCACTCGCCGGCGCTGCCTTCCTCGCGCGCCGCGAGTAACCAACAGGTTCGGTCTTTCTTTCGACTGCGTTCAGTTGCCGACAGCCGTCGCTCTCGCGTCGAAAACAAGCGGAAAACGGCGAGACTACCGCTTCGCGCCCGGATTCGTCACGGCACCGTTGGCCGCGGAACCGAACGTCTGGCCGTACTTCGCGAGCACGCCGGTCGTGTAGTTCGGTTCCGGCTGGTCGCGCTCGTCGAGGCGTCGTTCGAGTTCCTCGTCCGAGAGGTCCACCTCCATCGTGCGGTCGTCCACGTCGATACGGACCACGTCACCGTCTTCGAGCGCGCCGATCGGCCCGCCGACGTAGGCTTCGGGGGCGACGTGCCCAATCATCGGGCCGCGCGTGGCTCCCGAGAAGCGCCCGTCAGTGAGCAGGGCCACGTCGTCCTCGTGGCCGGCCCCGACGACCGCCGCCGTCACGCCGAGCATCTCGCGCATCCCGGGACCGCCCTGCGGCCCTTCGTTGCGGATGGCGAGCACGTCGCCCGACTCGATGTGCCCCTCCTGCACGTATGCCATCGCGTCCTCTTCGTTCTCGAAGACGCGAACCGGTCCCTCGTGGTACCACTTGTCCTCGCCGGTCACTTTCAGGACCGCGCCGTCGGGCGCGAGGTTGCCGGTGAGAATCTTGATTGCGCCCTCCTCGTGGAACGGGTCGTCGACGGGCGCGAGGAAGTCCTCGTCGATGTCCGCGTCGGCGGGAAGGTGACCGCTGGCTTCGAGTTCGGCCAACTCCTCGCTGATGGTGTTACCGGTGACTGTCGCGGCGTCGCCGTCCATGTAGCCGCCCTCGACGAGCCGGCGAACGACGACCGGAATCCCGCCGACCTCGTGGAGGTCGTTCATGACGCGGGTGCCGCCGGGCTGGAGGTTCGCAATCTTGGGCGTTCGCTTCGAGATCTCGTCGAACTCCTCGATGGAGAGGTCGATGCCGGCCTCGGCCGCGAGCGCGAGCAGGTGGAGCACGGCGTTGGTGGAGCCGCCGACGGCGACCTGCAGGGCGATGGCGTTCTCGAAGCTCGTCTTCGTGAGGATATCCGAGGGTTTGCGGTCGGCTTCGACACACTCCAAGACGAGTTCGCCCGCGCGCTCTGCGGTCTGGTAGCGTTCCGGGGCCTCTGCGGGCGGCGAGGCAGACCCGAGCGGGGCGAGTCCGAGCGCCTCCGAGATGGACGCCATCGTGTTGGCGGTGAACATCCCACCACAGGAGCCGGCACCCGGACAGGCGTCGTGTTCCATCTCCACGAGTTCGTCTTCCGTCATCTCGCCGGAGGCGACCGCGCCGACCCCCTCGAAGACGTTCTGGACGGTTATCTCGCGGCCCTCGTGGTTGCCGGGCATGATGGAGCCGCCGTACAGAAAGACGGAGGGGAGGTCGGTCCGGATGGCGGCCATCATCATCCCCGGGAGGTTCTTGTCACAGCCGGCGACGGTGACCAGTGCGTCCATGCGCTCGCCGAAGGAGACGAGTTCGACGGAGTCGGCGATGACCTCACGTGAGATGAGTGAGGCCTTCATACCCTCCGTCCCCATGGAGATGGCGTCGGAAATGGTGATGGTGCCGAACTCGATCGGCATCCCGCCGTTGGCGTCCACGCCGTCGAGGGCGGCCGTCGCCACGTCGTCGAGGTGGACGTTACACGGGGTGATGTCGGCCGCGGGATTCGCGACCCCGACCATCGGGCTGGCGAGGTCGTCGTCGTCGAACCCCATCGCGCGGAACATCGCGCGGTGTGGGGCGCGTTCGGCCCCTTCGGTCACCTCACGCGACCGGAGGTCGGCGTCCTTCTCGGGGATGTCGGGTGTCTGCTCTGGCGGCTCCTGCTGGCTCATAGTAGCCGCTTGCGTTGGACAGGGATAAGGATGCACGCCCGCACAGATGTTGCAGCCACACGCCCCCGCCCACAGGTCTATTCGCGTGCCGCCCGTATCCGAGGTATGGACCAGACGACACTCACGGTCGGTGGAACGGAGGTGCCGGCGCTCGGCTTCGGCACGTGGCGGCTCACGGGCGAGACCTGCTATACGGCCGTCAGGGACGCGCTCGACGTGGGGTACCGCCACCTCGACACCGCACAGGCGTACGGCAACGAGCGACAGGTCGGCGATGCACTCGCCGACAGCGACGTGGACCGAGAAGACGTGTTCGTCACGACGAAGCTCAACGTCGGCAACCGCGAGTACGAGGACGTACTGCGAACGACCGAGGAGTCGCTCGCCCGGCTCGGGCTCTCGACGCTCGATTTGCTGCTCATCCACAATCCGGCCCAGCGCACGCCGGTCGAGGAGACGCTCGACGCGATGTGTGGCCTCGTCGCCGACGGGAAGGTGCGACACATCGGCGTCTCCAACTTCAACATCGACCGGCTCGACCGCGCCCGCCAGCACGCAACGGAGCCGATTTTCACGAATCAGGTGCAGTTCAGCCCCTACTGGCCACAGAGCGGGATGCAGGACTACTGTGACATCCACGACGTGCTGTTGACCGCTTACTCGCCGCTCGGCCACGGTGCCGTCCTCGATGACCCCGTACTCGCCGAGGTCGGGGCACGCTACGACAAGTCGGCCGTGCAGGTCGCGCTCCGGTGGCTCCTCCAGCAGGGGGTCGCAACGATTCCGAAGGCGACGAGTCGCGAACACATCGAGGCGAACTTCGACGTGTTCGACTTCGAACTCACGCCCGCGGAGATGGAGACCGTGCGCCAGCCGTCGCGCGGCCGCGCGCTCAAGGGGTTCGTCCGGGGCCACCTTCCGGGATGACTTAACTCTGCGCGTGACGTACCGTTGGTATGATGAAACAGCTTCGCGAAGGCGTCTGGCAGATCGAGTGCAGCGGCGTCAACGCGTATCTGGCCGACGACGGCGGGACGCTGACGCTCATCGACGCGGGGACGCCCCGCGACGAGCCGACGATTCGGGCCGCAGTGACGGATGCCGGCTACGCGCTCGCGGATATCGAGCGCGTGCTCATCACACACTACGACGTGGACCACGTCGGCGCGCTCGCCGCGCTCGAGTTGGACGCGGACATCTACATCGGGGCGGGCGACCGCGGCTTCTTAGTCGGCGACGAGAAGCCGCCGTTCGGGAATCTAAAGGGTGCACTCCAGCGCGTCACCGGCACGGTCACCACCCCACCGACCGGTGAGGTGACCGGCGTCGCGGACGGCGACACGGTCGGCTCCTTCACCGTCTACTACACGCCCGGCCACACGCCCGGTCACGTCGCGTACGTGAGCGAGGACCTCTCCGTGGCGTTCGTCGGCGACCTCGTGCGCGAGAGCGACGGCGACCTCGGCCCCTCGCCCAAGCCGATGAGCTACGACACCGAGCGCGTCCGCGACTCCATCGAGTATCTGGCCGACGCGGAACCCGCCGTCGAGGTGTTGGCGATGGGCCACGGCGTCCCGTTCGTCCGCGACGGTGCCGTTCGCCTCGCCGAGTTGGGCGAGCGCATCGCCCGTCTGTAGCCGATTCGCCCGTGCGTTTTTGCGGCTGTCACCCCTATCTTTGGGCATGAGCCGGAGCCATCCTGCCCCCACCGGCTGGAGCGAAATCGAACAGCCGCCGGGGATTGTCGAGAAGTACAATCCGCGCGACCCGACGCTGTTCGAGTACGACGGCGCGGAGCCGATTGCCGTCCACGTGCTCCCGGAGACACAGAACGTCCACGACCGCGAGGAGCGGTGGCGCGTTGGTCTCGTTCACGGCGGAAAGACGAACTTCGAGGGTGCCGAGCCGATTCGGACCGGCATCGCCGACCGTAGCGGTGCCTTGGCGGTGGCCGAGGAGTTCATGACCGGCTACGAGTCGCGCGTCCAGTCGGGCGAGCAGACGCTCGACGCGCTGCTTACGGCGTGTTGTGAGCCGGCGGTCGAGCGCGTCGAGTAATCAGGCCGCGGCGACCTCTTCTGCGACGAAGTCCGGGTCCATCAGCTTCGGGTCGAGGATGTGGCCGGCCTGTCCGCGCGCGAAGTCGGGCAGCGAGCCTTCGGCGTAGACGACGACCCGAACGTCGGGGTTCAGCTCCTTCGCGACGGGAATCGAGGTTGCGAGTCGCATCTCGGTGACGACGAGCACGTCCGCCTCGGCGATGCCGGCGGCTTCGAGCGCGTCGCGGTTTGCGGTGCCGGCGGCGGTCGTCACGTCGACACCCTCCGTCGCGAGCGCGTCGCCGAGACGCGACACGTCGTTGCCGGCGATAACAGCGCGGGTCATACACGTGCGTTCGCGCTGACGGTGATAAGCTTGTTCTGTCCTACTCGTACTCGATGGTCGCGGGCGGCTTGTGGGTCACGTCGTAGACGACCCGCGAGACGTTGTCGAGCGTTCCGGTAATCCGCGACTGGATGCGCTGGAGCGTCTGCCAGTCGAGCTCCTGTGCGCGGGCGGTCATTCCGTCGCGGGATTCGACGGACCGAACGGCGACGACCCAGCCGTGGACGCGGTTGTCACCCTTCACGCCCGTGGCCTTCCCGATGACGGCCGCAAAGGCCTGCCACGGCTCGTGTTCTGCCGTCTCCTCTTCGACGACGTGACACGACTCGCGGGCGACCTCCACCTTCTCTGCTGTCACCTCACCGACGATGCGGACGGCGAGTCCCGGGCCGGGGAACGGCATCCGCTCGGAGATGATTTCCTCCAGTTCGAGCGCGCGGGCGACCTCGCGCACCTCGTCCTTGTAGAGGTCGCGACACGGCTCGACGATGCCGTCGAAGTCGACGACCTCGGGGAGTCCGCCCACGTTGTGGTGGGATTTGATGTTCCCCTCGGACTCGATGCGGTCTGGGTAGATGGTCCCCTGCACGAGATAGCGGGCGTCGGCCTCCCGTGCTTCGCGCTCGAACTCGCGGATGAACTGCTCGCCGATGACGTGGCGCTTCTCCTCGGGGTCAGTCACGCCTTCGAGCGCGGTGAGAAAGCGGTCGCGCGCGTCGACGACGCGAAGCCCGTCCATGAACGCGAACGTCTCGCGAATCTCCTCGGTCTCGCCTTTTCGCATCAGGCCGGTGTCAACGTAGACGGCGGTCAGGTGGTCGCCGATTGCCTCGTGGGTGAGCGCGGCGGCCACGGAGGAGTCGACGCCGCCCGAAAGCGCGATGATGGCCTCCTCGTCGCCGACGGCCTCCTGGATCTCGGCTTTCGCCTCGGGGATGAACGACTCGACATCGACCATCAGTCGTCACCTCCGAGGACGGCATCGAGCAGGCCGACGAACGGTGGTGATGCGCGCCCGGGGCGCGAGCGGAACTCGGGGTGGAACTGCGTGCCGACGAAGTACGGGTGGTCGTCGAGTTCGAGTATCTCCATGCGATTGCCTGCACGCCCCGAGAACGTTATTCCGGCGCTTTCGAGTTCGTCGATGTACTCGGGGTTCACCTCGTAGCGGTGGCGGTGGCGCTCGGTACAGGAGTCGCCGTCGTAAAGCTCCGCGGCGAGGGTCCCCTCCTGAATCTGCGTCTCGTGGGCACCCAGCCGCATCGTCCCGCCCATGTCCTCGACTTCGTACTGCTCGGGGAGGATGGCGATGACCGGGTGTGGGGTCTCCTCTTCGAACTCCGTCGAGTCGGCGTGGTCCAGCCCGCAGACGTTGCGCGCGAACTCGATGACGGCCATCTGGAAACCGAGACACAGCCCGAGGAAGGGAACGTCGTGCTCGCGGGCGTAGCGGACGGCCTCGATCTTCCCGTCGGTCCCCCTGGCTCCGAAGCCGCCGGGGACGACGAGTCCGTCGGCGCGTTCTAGCCGGTCGCGGTGTTCGTCGGTCATCTCCTCGGCGTCGACCCACAACACGTTCACGTCGACCCCCTGGTCGAGGCCGGCGTGTTTCAGCGCCTCGTGGACGGACAGGTAGGCGTCTTCGAGGTCGTACTTTCCGACGAGCGCGATGTCCACCTCGCCGGTGGTCTCCTGTGTGACGAGCTCGCGCCACTCGTTTTCACGCTCCGAGGCGGGCAGCGCCTCCTCGGCGAGGTCGAGCCGCTCCATCACGTACTGGTCGAGCCCCTCGTCCTCCACGACGAGCGGAACCTGATACACGTCTGGCACGTCGGGGTTCGAGAACACGGCGTCGGTCGGTACGTCACAGAAGAGTGCAATCTTCTCTTTCGTGTGCTGTTCGAGTTCGTCGTCGGCGCGGCCGACGAGGATGTCGGGCTGGAGTCCGATAGAGCGCAGCTCCTTCACCGAGTGTTGGGTTGGCTTCGTCTTCTGCTCGCCGTTCTGTGAGTACGGGACGAGCGTGACGTGGGTGAACAGGATGTCGCCGTCGTCCTCCTCGTGAGCGAACTGCCGGAGCGCCTCCAGATACGGCATTCCTTCGATGTCACCGACGGTGCCGCCGACTTCGATAATACACACGTCAGACCCCTCGGCCGCCTCTCGAATCCGGCGCTTGATGTCGTCGGTGATGTGGGGGATAATCTGGACCGTCTTGCCCAGATAATCGCCCGCGCGCTCCTTCTCGATGACGTGTTGGTAGGTCTTGCCCGTCGTGATGTTGTGGTCGAAGGTCATGTCGATATCGAGGAACCGCTCGTAGTTCCCCAAATCGAGGTCGACCTCGCCGCCGTCCTTCAGGACGTACACCTCGCCGTGCTGGTAGGGGTTCATCGTGCCCGCGTCGACGTTGAGATACGGGTCGATTTTGACGGCGGTCACGTCGAACCCGGCGTTCGCGAGCAGTCGGCCGGTACTGGCGGCGGTAATCCCCTTCCCCAGTCCGGACATGACACCCCCTGTAACGAAAATGAACTTCCGACCCATGCTCGGGTCGTACTCGGTGAGTTCCGTCGGCATACTGACCGTCGTCGGGGCCACGTCAAAACCGTTGTGAATCCACCGACCCCCGACTGTCGGACCGCCGCCAGAACTGCCCGCCGCGGTGTGAACGCTTATACAGTATCGGCCAGTCGCTAGCAGCATGACCGGATACACGTACCAGCGAACGCCACCGGGGGGACCGTTCCATGGCTAAGGGACAGTTCGGACACGTGCTCGTCCCGGTCGCCTCGGACGCCGACGCGGAATCCACCGCCGAAGCGCTGGCCGACCACCTCGACGCCGACCGCGTCACCGTCGTCCACGTCGTCGAGAAGGCCGGCGGCGCACCGGACAAGGCGGGCGTCGAGCAGCGAGAAGAAGCAGCGGCCGAGGCGTTCGAGCGCTTCGAGGAGGCGTACGGCGAGTCCGTCGAGACGGACATCGTCTACGACACAGACGTTGCGGACGGACTCCTGACCGCGGCCGCCGAGGTGGGGGCCGACGCGCTCGCCTTCACGCCCCGCGGTGGCGGCTGGTTCGAGCGGCTCCTCTCGGGGAGCGTGACCCGCCAGCTACTCGACGAGACGGACCGACCCGTCGTCGTACTGCCCGGGGGCGACCAGTGAGCGACGAGGAACTCGCCAAGGACCTCGGTCCCTTCGCCGCGCTCACCATCGGCGTCGGGACGATGATCGGCGCGGGTATCTTCGTGTTGCCGCGACAGGCGATTACCGACGCCGGCTCCTTCGCCGTCGTCTCCTTCGTCCTCGGCGGCGTCATCGCACTCTTCACGGCCTTTTCCGCCTCCGAGTTGGGGACGGCGATGCCGAAATCCGGCGGTGCGTACTACTACGTGAATCGCGCGCTGGGTCCCTTCTTCGGCTCCATCGCCGGCTGGTCGAACTGGCTCGGACTCGCCTTCGCCTCGGCGTTCTACATGGTCGGCTTCGGCCGCTACATCCAGAACATCATCGGCGTCACCGGGAGCTTGGAACTCGGAATCATCTCGATCGCGTGGGTGAAGATTATCGGGCTGTTCGGTGCGGCGCTGTTCACCTTCGTCAACTACGTCGGCGCGAAGGAGACCGGAAAACTCCAGAACGTCATCGTCGCGATTCTCGTCGTCATCCTCGCGGCCTTTACCATCCTCGGGACGACGCAGGCGAACGTGGCGAACCTACCGGCGGCGACCGGCTACGGGCCGATGTTCGCGACCACGGGCCTCATCTTCGTCTCGTATCTCGGTTTCGTCCAGATCACGAGCGTCGCCGAGGAAATCAAGGAGCCGGGCAAGAACCTCCCGCGTGCGATCATCGGGAGCGTTGTCATCGTGACCGTCATCTACGCGCTCGTGCTCATCGTGATGAGCGCGGCCGTCGAGCCGGGGTTCATCGCGGCGCTGTCCGAACAGCAGATTGCCGTCGTCGAGGTCGGACGGCTCATCTTCTGGCCGCTCGGCACCGCGCTGCTCATCGGCGGCCTGCTGGCGACGGCCTCGTCCGCGAACGCGTCCATCCTCGCGTCCTCGCGCATCAACTTCGCGATGGGCCGCGACCGCATCGTCACGCCCGACCTCAACGAGATTCACGATCGCTACGGCACTCCGTACAAATCCATCGCAATCACCGGCGGGCTGATTCTCGTCTTCATCCTGCTGGCGAACGTGGAGACGCTCTCCACGCTCAGCAGCGTGCTCCACCTCGTCATCTACGCCCTCCTGAACGTCGCGCTCATCGTGATGCGGGAAGCCGACGTGCCGGAGTATCAACCCAGCTACACGGTGCCGCTGTACCCGTTTACACCAATCGTCGGCGCAATCGTCTCGCTGGCGCTGATTTACTTCATCGACCCGCGGGTCATCGCCATCGGCGCTGCCTTCGTCGTCTTCGCCGGGCTGTGGTATCTGTTCTACGCCCGGTCGCGCACCACCAGAAGCGGCGTGCTCGGTGACTGGATTCGCTCGCGCTCCGATGAGCTTCCCGACGCGGCCGTCTCGGCCGCTGCGTCGGTCGAACCCGACGCCAACGATTACCGCGTGATGGTGCCGCTCGCGAATCCGAACACCGAACGCGACCTCATCAAGCTCGGGGCGGCCCTGGCGAAACACCACGGCGGCACGCTCGACGCCGTCCACATCGTCACCGTCCCCGACCAGACGGACCTCCAGTACGCCAGCGAACACCTCGAGGACTTCGATGACGACCCCGGCGCGTTGTTGGAGCGTGCCCGCGTCGACGCCGACGAACTCGGCGTCCCCATCGAGACACACACCGTCATCTCCCACCGCGGCTTCGAGGAAGTGTTCGACGCCGCGACGACCCACGAGGCCGACACCGTCGTCATGGGCTGGGGCGGTGACAGCCACGGCTCGCCGGGCCGTATCGAGTCGGCGTACGACGAAGTGATGCAGAAGCTGCCGTGTGACTTCATCGTCATGAAGGACCGCGGCTTCGACCCGTCGCGCGTGCTCGTCCCGACGGCCGGCGGTCCCGACTCCGAGCTGTCGGCGGCCGTCGCCCGCATCCTTCGGGACGCCTACGACTCCGAGGTGACGCTGTTGCACGTCGCCGACGACGAGGAGGCCGGTCGGACGTTCCTCGAAGGGTGGGCCGAGGAGAACGGTCTGTCCGACGCCACGCTCAGAATTGAGACCGGCGACGTGGAGACGGCAATCGAGCGGGCCGCACAGGACGCCACCCTGTTGTCCATCGGTGCGACCGAACAGGGGCTGCTCTCGCGGCTCGTCTCCGACTCGCTCACGCTGGATGTCATCGACGACCTCGACTGCACCGTGCTCCTGACGGAGACGGCACACGACCGCTCGCTGCGCGACCGGCTGTTCGGCTCGCGGTAGGTCGCGTATTTCGGTTTTCCGAGGTGAAGATTCACTGTCCGTGCCTACCAACGGGGCGTATGGGTACGGTTCCACGGACGACGGCACGCGACGGACGGTCGCCGACCGTCGAGACGCTCGCCGCCCTCGCGGTCGTCTTTCTCGTCCAGTTTCCGCTCTCCGTCGTCGGCTTCGCGCCGCTGTTCGCGCTCACGCCGGCGTTCCCGGTGACGCCGTGGACCCTCGTCACGAGTACCTACAGCCACGCCGGACCGGGACATCTCCTCTCGAACGCGCTCGTCTTGATTTTCGTCGGGCTGGCCGTCGAGCGCACGACGACCCGCCTCCGGTATCACGCGTTCTTCGTCGCGACGGGCGCGGTGTCCGGACTCGCACAGATACTGCTGGCTCCCGTGACGGGGTCGGTGGGCGTGCTCGGCGCGTCGGGTGCAATCTTCGGGCTGTTGGGCTATCTCATCGCCGGAAACCCCCTCTCGATGCGGCTGCTCGACGGTATCGACGCGAGCGCACCGAACTGGGTCGTCCCGCTCGGACTGTCGGCGGTCGGTCTCGTGCTCGCCGTCGTGATGAGCGGGCCGAACTCCGCGTTCGTCGCACACCTCGCTGGACTGGTCGTCGGTCTCGGGGCCGGACGCGCGCGACTGCTCCACGTCGGTCGTCGCGAGTCGACCCACAAGGTATAGACGACGGAGCGCGACACCCGAGTATGCCAACCGTCGACGACCTCCGGAACGACGTTCGAGTTGCGGTCGACCGCTACGAGCGCCGCGAGTCCACCGCGTTCACCAAGGAGGCGCTGGCGGCCGTCGCCGGCGCTGTCGGCGCACCGGTCGAGAAGCCGCTCCCGCCGAAAGGTGAGATGCGCGCGACCATCGCCGCCGAGGTGGAAGGACTCGACGCCGACCGCGACAGCGAGCGTCCCTTCCGGAAAGCGGAGTTAGAGACGCTCGTCGCGACCGTCGCGGCGTAATCAGGAGTCAGGCGGCGAGCGTCTCGCGCAGGAAGCCACCACACCGCCGTGCGACCTTCTGTGACTGCCCGACGAAGTGGTGGTCTGCGCCCAGCGACTCGACGGTGAAGCCGACCGCGCGGGCGCGCTCGACGACGGGTTTCCACTCGGCGGTCGTGTCCCGCTCGCCGTAGAGCACGTAGCCCGGACAGTCGATACTTTCGACGGCGGTGACGGCATCGAGTTCGTCGGAGAGGCGAGACGCGGGCGCGAGCGCCGCGACTCCGCGCACGTCCTCGCGGGCGGCCGCGAGCAGCGCGATACACCCCCCGAAGGAGTAGCCGAACAGCGCGACGCGCTCGAATCGGTCGCGCGCCCACGCGATAGCGTTGCGGGCGTCCGTCAGTTCACCCTCGCCCTCGGCCCACGCGCCGTAGTCGAACCGGAGGGTCGCGGCGTCGGGCGCGAGCTCGTCGCTCACGGCTTCGAGTCGCGTGTCGGTTCGTGTTCCACCCATCTGCGGGTGGGGCGGACAGGCGACGACGCAGGCGTCGGCGTCGGGCGTATCGAGGGTGGCGCGCACGTCACGCGCCCCGGAAACGAGTACCGTCTCGCTGTCGGTCATACGCTCGGTTCGGCGGGGGATTACTTCGCGTCTTCGTCCCCGGACTCGGTGTCTTCGGTCGCGTCCCCTTCTTCGACCGGGTCGTCCTCGTGTCGCGCCAACCCTGCGAGGTGAGGTGCCTCGGGGAGCACGACCTCCCTGACGCCGAGTCGCGCGGCGGTGTTCGAGCCGGGGAGACAGAAGACGGGGACGCCCTCGACGATACCGGCGGTCGCGCGGGTGCCGACGACGCGCGTGCCGACCTCCTCGTACGAGAGCCGGCGGAACAGCTCGCCGAAGCCGGGGAGTCGCTTGGCGAACAGCCGTTCGACCGCCTCGACGGTCACGTCGTCGGGGGAGACGCCGGTTCCGCCGGTCGTGATGACGGTATCCGTGTCGTCGCGCTTCGATAGCTGGCCGACGATGGCCTGTATCCGGTCGTGGTCGTCGGGGACGAGTTCGCGGTGGACGACCTCGTGGCCGGCGTCGGTACAGGCGCTCGCGACGGTGTCGCCGGAGGGGTCCTCGTCCAGCGACCGCGTCGAGGAGATAGTGACGACGCTCACGCCGAGCGTCTCGATATCGTCGTGGTGGTGGTCGTGGTCACCGTGCTCGTGACCCTCATGATGCTCGTGCTCGTGGTGGTCTCCGCCCTCGTCTGCGTTCCCCTCGGTCATACCGGCCGTGGGACGGCCGCGTAGTTAGGCCTCGTGTTCGCGCCCACGGACGAGCGGGACGCCGACGCCGGCGAGAAGTGTGCCGGCGACGATGGGCGCGATGACCTGCTCGCGGTCCCACGGGTCACACGGCTCCCGCTCGGTGCCGGTGAGGACGAGATACGAGTCGTCGCCGCGCGTGACGACCGCGGTCGGGAGTTCGCCGCCGGTGAGCGCACTCCCGCCGGCTTCACGAACGGCGGTGAACAGCGTCCGGTTCTCCTCGCTGAGGTTCGCGAACGCGACCCGGTCGTAGCCGTCGAGCGAGTCGTCGATGCGGTCGGTGTCGGTGATCTGGATGTAGGCGGCGTTGGCACACTGACGGGCGTCGAGCTGGGCGGCCGCGCCGCTGCCGGCGAGCACCAGCCCGCAGACGAACACGGCGAGCCCGAGATACGTCCAGCGTGTCGTCCGGCGCGTCACAGGAGACGGTTCGCCCGTGCGAGCATGGGCCTTTTGCATCCGACCGTGACCTTCGGCACGCCTTTGTGTATCGGGGCTAACACCCGGCTATGAACGGTATCTTCTACGAGGAGCACGGTGACACCGACGTTCTCCAGTACGGTGAGCTACCCGACCCCGAGGTCAGTCGAGACGAAGTGCTCGTGGACGTGAAGGCGGGCGCGCTCAACCACCTCGACATCTGGACGCGCAAGGGGATGCCCTCACCGGGCGAGTTCCCGCACATCCCGGGGTCGGACGCGGCCGGCGTCGTCACCGAGGTCGGCGAGGACGTGACCCGCTTCGAGACAGGCGACCACGTCGCCGTCGCCGCCGGCTCGTACTGCGGCGAGTGTGAACACTGCCGCGCCGGCGAACACTCCCAGTGCGTCGAGTACACCATCATCGGCGAACACTCCACCGGCGTCCACTCCGAGCAGACGACGCTCCCCGAGGAGAATCTCGTCCACGTCCCCGACCACGTCGACTTCGAGACGGCCGCGGCCGCGCCGCTCGTCTTCCAGACCGCGTGGCGGATGCTCCACTCCCGCGCGGAGATCGAGGCCGGCGAATCGGTGCTCGTGCTCGGTGCCTCCGGCGGTGTCGGGCATGCCGCGGTCCAGATTGCCGACCACGCCGGCTGTGAGGTGTTCGCCACCGGGTCGACGGAGGCGAAACTCGACGCGGCACGCGAGCTGGGTGCCGACCACGCCGTCAACTACGAGGAGGAGGCCTTCGACGAGTTCATCGACGAGCAGACGGACGGTCGGGGCGTCGACGTGGTGGTCGACCACATCGGAGCCGCGACGTGGGACGCCTCGATGAACTCGCTCGCGAAGGCGGGTCGCATCGTCACCTGCGGCGCGACCGGCGGTCCGACGGTGGAGGTGAACGTCGCCGACCTGTTCTGGCAGCAGTACGACATCCTCGGCTCGACGATGGGGGCCAACGCCGACATCGACGCCGTCCTCGAGTTGGTCTGGGACGGCACCTTCGAGCCACAGATTCGCGACGTGCTCCCGATGAGCGAGGCCGCCCGCGCCCACGAGATGCTCGAAGAGCGCGACGGGTTCGGGAAGGTCGTCGTCGTCCCCGACAGCGAGCTATGAGCGACGACGAGGACGGATACGTCCACACGCCGGGCGAGGACAGCCACGGCGTGAAGCCAACCGACCGCGACCGCGAGTTCGGCCTCCGCGGCTGGATTCTCGTCGGCTGGCTGTTCGTCTCGCTCATCGTCGTCCCCGGGATGTTGCTGTACATCCCCGAGGCGGGCAACTTCACGAAGTCGCTCGGGCTGGGCTACCGGGACGCCTTCCTCGTGCTCCCGCTGATTCCGGCGCTCGGACTCGGCGTGCTCGGCGTCTGGGCGACGACCCGACCCTAACGCCCCATCAGAATCGACACCGTCCACGAGCAGACGACGGTGTCGTCGCCGCGCCGTATCTCGATGTCGCGCGTCACAATCCCTCGTGAGTCGTCCGACTCGGAGACGCGCATCTCGGTCACCTCGTGGCTGGCGTACAGTTCATCGCCCGGATAGACGGGCGCGTGCCACCGGAGGTTCTCGATGCCGAGTCCCGCGAGGTTGGTGGAGTCGTTGAGGAAGTGCTCCACGAACAGCCGGGTCGCGGTGCCGATGGTGTAGAGTCCGCTGGCGAACACGTCGTCGTACCCCTTCGCGCGGGCGGCCTCGGGGTCGAGGTGCATCGGCTGCGGGTCGAACTGCTCGGCGAAGGCGACCATCGGCTCCCGCTCCATCTCGGCGGGACCGTACGTCGCAGACCAGCCGACGTGAAGGTCATCGTAGGTCGTTGGCATACTCGCGGCACACCCGTCCGGGACAAAAATCTCCCGGCGGGGACTCAGGGCTGGTCGGCCGTGTCCTGTACCCAGACCGTCTTCTCGTTGCAGAACGCCTTCAGCCCCTGTTCGGCGAGTTCGCGGCCGTAGCCGGAGTTCTTGATGCCGCCGAAGGGGAGCCGCGGGTCCGACTTCGCGAGTTCGTTCACGAACACCGCGCCCGACTCGATGCGGCGCGCGACTGCCTGCCCCCGCCGTAGGTCCTCGGTCCAGACGCTGCCCGCGAGTCCCAACGCGGAGTCGTTGGCGAGCGCGACGGCCTCGGCCTCGCTCTCGACGCGGAAGACGGCGGCCGCGGGACCGAACACCTCCTCGCTGGCGAGCGGTGCATCCGGCGGAACGTCGGTCACGACCGTCGGCGGGTAGAAGTAGCCGGTGCGGTCCAGCGGTTCGCCCCCGGTCTCGACGGTGCCGCCAGCCTCGACGGTCGCCGTCACCTGCTCGTGGAGGTCGTCCACGAGGTCCGCCCGAGCCTGTGGTCCGATGTCGGTGTCCGGGTCGGTCGGGTCGCCGACGGTCAGCGATTCCATCTCGGCGACGAAGGAATCGAGGAAGGCGTCGTACACGTCGGCGTGGACGATGAAGCGTTTCGCGGCGATACACGACTGCCCGGAGTTGAGCGTCCGGGCGCGCGCGCCGACGGCCGCGGCCGCCTCGATATCGGCGTCGTCGAGCACGACGAACGGGTCGGAGCCGCCGAGTTCGAGCACGGACGGCTTCAGCTCCTTGCCCGCAGCCTCCCCGACGGCGCGACCGGCCGGCTCCGAGCCGGTGAGCGTCACCGCCCGGATTCGGTCGTCGGTTATCATCGCGTCGACGCGGTCGGAGTCGACGACGAGCGTCTGGAACACGTCCTCGGGGAAGCCGGCCTCTCGGAGTATCGACTCGATGGCGAGGGCGCATTCGGGCACGTTCGAGGCGTGTTTGAGGATGCCGACGTTGCCGGCGACGAGGTTCGGGGCGATGAACCGGAACACCTGCCAGAAGGGGTAGTTCCACGGCATGACGGCGAGGACGGGACCGAGCGGTTCGGTGGCGACGAACGACTCCGCCTCCGTCTCCGTGCCGACCGGTTCGTCCGCCAGGTACTCGGGGGCGCGCTCGGCGTAGTGGTCACACACCCACGCGCACTTCTCGACTTCGGCGCGTGCACCGTCGATTGGTTTGCCCATCTCCTTGGTCGCCAGTCGCGCGAACTCGTCGGTCCGGTCGCGCAACACGTCGGCCGTGGCTTCGAGCAGGCGGCGGCGCTCCCGGAGGTCGGTGTCGCGCCACGTCCGGAACGTCTCACTTGCGGTCGCAAGCGCCGCCTCTACGTCGTCGTCATCGTGGCTCGCGACCGAGGAAAGCGACTCCTCCGTCGCCGGATTCGTTCGCGTCATGTGAGGAGATAGCACGACCACGCGTAAAGCTGTCGGGGTCGAAGCGAACGGAGGGAGTTTAGTAGACGGCCGCTAACAGACGGGTATGTTCGACCGTCTCGTCGCCGTCGATAGCGCGCTGTCGGAAAGTCAGAAGCTGTTCGGCGGTGCCGTCATCGTCGCGCTCGGCGTCGTATTCATCGCGCTGATGAGTTTCGGGGAAATCGGCGCGGAGTCAGTGAAGATTGTGTTGGGTATCGCCGGCGCAATCTGCGTCATCGTCGGCACGCTGCTCGTCGGCACCTCGGAGAACCGCGAGCACGCCGTCTGATTACCAGTCGATTCGCTCCTTGTCGCGCCAGAAGGCCCCCGACGGGTTACCGGGCGTGAACCGACACAGCCACGTCGGCGTCGCTGCCCCCTTCTCGACCGATCGCTCTGCGTCCTCGCCGCCGAGGTCCGTCCGCACCCAGCCCGGACAGACGGCGTTCGCCATCAGCCCCTGTTCGTTGTACTCGCCGTGGAGATACGTCGTCAGCCCGTTGAGGCCGGCCTTCGAGACGCGGTAGGCGGGCGAGCCGCCGTCCATCCCCGACAGCTGTCCCATCCCCGAGGAGACGTTGACGACGCGACCGCCGTCCTGCTGGACGAGCAGCGGGACGAGATGTTTACACACGAGCATCGGGCCGCGGAGATTCGTCGCGAGCGTCCGGTCGATGCGCGAGGGCGGCTCCGCGACGATGTCGTCGCCGAACTCGCCGATGCCGGCGTTGTTGACGAGGATGTCGAGCCGTCCGACCTCGGAGAAGACGCCGTCGGCGATGGCGTCGATGTCCCCTTCCTGTGTCACGTCGAGCAGGACCTTCTCACACCCGTCCGGCACCTCGGCGTTCATCGACCGCGCGCCGGCGTACACCGTCGCGCCGAGGTCGTTCAGGTTCCGAGCGATTTCTGCGCCGATACCTCTGTTCGCACCGGTGACGAGCGCGACCTGTCCGCCGAGGTCGTCGTGGAGTTCCATACCTGCGTGTCGGCGGGCGAGAAGAAGGGTCTGGCTGTTCGGTCTCGGGTCAGAACGCGTAGGGGTCGTCTGCACCCGCGATTTCGGGCACGACCCACGTGCCGTCGGCGTCCTGTTCGACCTCGCCGGCGTCCTGTAGCCGTCGCAGTCGCTCCTTGGCTTCCTCCGTCCCGATGCCGATCGCGCCGGCGATACCGCGGGCCGTCACGCCGTCGCTCTGTTCGAGCACCTGGAGCACGTCGTCGCCGGGTGCCTCGTCGTCGAATCCCCCGTCGTTGTGTTGCATGGCCGTACGTCGCTGGCGGGGGTATTTGAGGATGTGGTTGTGCGGCTGCCGTGTGAGCCGACCCCGTGGTTAGGCTCGCTGCTCGATTGCCTCCTGCACGTCCTCCCACACCTCGTCGGGCGTGCCCTCGCCGTCGATTTCGGCGTACGCCTCCGTGCCGGCGTAGTGGTCGATGACCGGTTCGGTGTTCTCGGCGAAGACGCGGAGCCGCTCGCGGACCGTCTCCTCGGTGTCGTCCTCGCGCTGGGTGAGTTCCGCGCCGCACTCGTCACAGACGCCCGATTCCTCGGGCTGGTCGAACTCGACGTGGTAGTTCTCGCCACACTCCGGGCAGACCCGGCGGCCGGTGAGCCGGTCGACCAGCTCCTCCTCGCTGACGGCGAGTCGGAGGACGGCATCGAGGTCCGTCCGCTCGTCGAGAAACTCCGCCTGCTCGATGTTGCGCGGGTAGCCGTCGAGGACGAAGCCGTCGGCGTTGTCGAGTGCCGTGACGACGATTTCGTTGACGACCTCGTCGGGGACGAGTTCGCCGGCGTCCATGAAGCCGCCGGGCGTGTCGAACTCGAAGCCCAACTCGGAGATGTCCATCCCCTTGTTGGCGCGCAGCGCGTCGCCGGTCGTGATGTGGTCGACGCCGAACTCGTCGCTGATTCGTGAACTCTGGGTTCCTTTGCCGGCACCGGGAGCACCGAGTAACAGCACGCGTGGCTTGCTCATGGGCTGGGTTCTCGACCCCTGCGTAAAACTCTGAAGAAACTGGCCGCACTCGCCCCGATTGTCCGTGCGAGCTGTTGGTCTGATTACGGACCGCGCCGCCGTGCGGACCGGCGCGGACTACGGACCGACTCGCCGTGCGGGTCGAGGCGGACCATGGACCGCGCGGTTGAAACCGCTCCCCGGTGAACCGCGAGTATGAGCGACGAGAGCAACGAGTGGGAGGAACCCGACCGCGAGGAGTTCAGCCACGACCCGCTCGGCCACACGCACGTCTGGGAGGAGATGACCGTCGGCGACCTCGTGGAGGGGTACGGCGAGGCCGGCATCGGGGCCGCCGACGTGCACGAGGCCGCCGACATCTACACGGAGATGCTGGCCGACGACGACTGCACCGTCTTCATGTCGCTGGCCGGTGCGATGGTCCCGACGGGAATGCGCCGCGTCGTCGCGGACCTGATTCGCGACGGCCACGTCGACGCGCTCGTCACGACGGGCGCGAATCTCACTCACGACGCCATCGAGGCCGTCGGCGGCAAACACCACCACGGCCGCGCCGAACACGAGGAGCGCACCGAGCGCGAACACGACGAGACCCTCCGCGACGAGGAGGTCGACCGCGTGTACAACGTGTATCTCCCACAGGAGCACTTCTCGCTGTTCGAGGCCCACCTCCGCGAGGAGGTGTTTCCGCCGCTCGAAGCCGAGGGGACGGTCGGTATCGAGCGGTTCACCCGCGAACTCGGAAAGGCGAACGCGGCCGTAAACGAACGCGAGGACATCGAGGAGGGACCGGGAGTCGCGGCCGCGGCTTACGAATCCGACGTGCCGATTTACTGTCCGGCCGTCGCGGACTCCGTGCTCGGACTGCAGGCGTGGATGTACTCACAGACCTCCGACTTCTCGCTCGACGCCCTCTCGGATATGACGGCGCTGACCGACCTCGCGTACGACGCCGACCGCGCCGGCTGTCTGCTCGTCGGCGGCGGCGTCCCCAAGAACTTCACCCTCCAGACGATGCTCGTCACGCCGAACGCCTACGACCTCGCCGTCCAGATTACGACCGACCCGTCGAGTACGGGCGGGCTGTCGGGCGCGACGCTGGACGAGGCGCGCTCGTGGGGAAAACTGGAGAAAGGTGCCCGCAACGCGACCGTCGTCGGTGACGCGACCGTCTTCTTACCGCTGCTCGTCGCGGCCGCCCGCGAGCGACTGGCCGAGTAGCCTGCTCACTTGTCGCGCGTGAGTCGGTCGTCGCCGTGGCGCTCGCGCAGGTCGCGGAGATACGCCCGCTGGTCGACCATTCGCGGGGTCGGCTCCGCGAACGCGTCGGCGAACATCTCGTCGGGGTCGGCCTCCACCTCCGAGAGCTGGTCGACGGCCGCAGCCATCCGGTCTTCGTTCGCCTGCTCGATTGCTTCGACCGCGTCGTCATCGAGCACGCCCTGTCGGCGAAGATACAGCTCCAGTCGGTCGATTGGATCGACGCGCTTCCACTGGTCGACCTCGCTGTCCTCGCGGTAGGCCGTCGGGTCGTCGGCGGTCGTGTGCGCGCCGTAGCGGTACTCGACCGTCTCGATGAGCGTCGGCCGCGACTGCGCGTCGGGGTCGGTCGCCTTCTCGCGGGCCGCGAGCGTCACCTCGTAGACGGCGAGGGGGTCCATCCCGTCGACCTGTACGCCGTCGAAGCCGTACGCCTCGGCCTTCTGCGCGATGGTGTCGGCGGCGGTCTGCTCCTCGCGGGGCACCGAGATAGCCCACTGATTGTTGTGACAGATGAACACCGTCGGCGTGTCGTAGACGCCGGCGAAGTTCAGCCCCTCGTGGAAGTCCCCCTCCGACGTTGCGCCGTCGCCGAAGTGACAGACGACCACCTCGTCGTCGTTTCCTTGGAGCTTGGCGGCCATCCCGAGTCCCGTGACGTGGGGGATGTGGTCGGCGATACAGATGTTGAGCGGGAAGATGCGGTCGTCAGCGAGCGCGGCGTTGCCCGACTCGTGGCCGGCCCAGTAGTGGAGGTATTCGGGCGGAAAGCCACGCACCAGCGGCGCGGCGTGTTCGCGATACTGGTACGACACCCAGTCGTCCTCGTCGAGCGCGTACATCGACCCGAAGCCGGACCCCTCTTGGCCGGCCATCGGCGAGTAGGTCCCCATCCGGCCCTGTCGCTGGAGACTCACCATCCGGTCGTCGAAGTGGCGGCCGAGCTTCATGTCGGCATAGAGGTCGCGAAGCGTCGTGTCACTCGCCGTCGGCTCGTACCCCTCGCGCAGGTGGCCGTCGGGCGCGAGCAGGCCGACGCGGTCGTCGTAATCGCGGGCCAACAGCGTGCGGCGTGCCGACTCGTCCATACTTTCCGTGTGGCGCGCGCCGACATAGTTCTGTCCGAGCGCTTTTTCTTCCAGACCCAGTAGCCACGGGTGGCCGATGACGAGCGACCGGGCCGAGCCGGTGTAGGCAGCCGGCGGTGACGAACCCTATGAGTGCCGAGGCCGACCACTCTGGTCCCGTTATTTAGCCTGAAACGGAAGATAATGGCACTAATGGCGTGAAGACAGAAGCGGAAGTTGAATAAGCTCGTTTCTCTCATCGTCTGTAATCTGAAAAATAAATCATTGACAGAGGATTTGATTAGACCCAGTTTCAACGGTAGAGATTGAATCGCTGGAAAATGGCACCAATCAGTACCGCAACGGGGATGATTTCGAGGCGTCCGACCCACATATTGATGATCAACATTGCCTTGGCCGAATCAGGCATCGTCGGGCCGGTAATCCCTGAGTCCAGCCCGACGTTACTCTGGGCGCTCATTACGTCGAAGATAACGTACTCGAGGGGATGAGTTGGTGAGAGAACACGGAGCAAGACAGCAACGCCAATCGCCAAGAAGACAACCCAGAAGATGAATACGACGGTTGCTTCCGTATACTCACGTTGCGCCTGTCCTTCGTCAAGTCGTCGTTTGCCGATTTGGAGATACTGAACCGCGGCCGATGGCCTGAATACGTCTCGAATCTGCCAGGCGGTTCCCTTGACTAGTGTGATCACACGGATAAGTTTGAGGCCACTTGTCGTTGACCCAGCTGCGCCCCCCGTAAGCATTCCAAGACACATCAATAGTGTTGCGCCAGCACTCCAGACCTGTTCTGTCCCCTCACCGACCGTCGCAGTACCGAATCCAGTATTCGAGACCGCGGACACGAACTGGAACAGCCCGAGTCTAAATGTTTCTTCAAGTGTATCGTACTGACCATTCGCATACAAGATCCCTATCAGCGTAAGTGAGCCAGCAATAAACCAAATGAATACCCACCGCGTCTGCAAATCGGCGTAGAAGTTCCGTATCTCGCCCTTATAGATCAAATAGTGGATAGGGAATGCGATACTGCCGGCGAACATCACCGGCACGACGGCGTATTCGATTAGTGGGTTATTGTAATGTCCGATCGACGCCGCGTGGACGGAGAAACCGCCGGTTGCGATTCCTGTCATCCCATGATTGATCGCGTCCCACAGCGGCATGCCGACCAGCAAGAACAGGATGACTGACCCGAGAGTGAGCCCCACAAAAATCTTCCAGATTTCCCTAACCGTTGTCACGATACTTGGATGAATCTTTTCCGACCGAGCTTCACTCTCGTAGAGCGTATACGACCCACTGGTTCCGCCACCCCGACTGAGAATTGCGACGGTCAGTACGATAACGCCGACGCCGCCAATCCATTCGATGAATGACCGCCACCAGTGCAGCGACCGTGGCAGCTGCTCTTCGACAGCAGCCATCGTGAGCCCCGTCCCGGTGAAGCCACTCATACTTTCGAACACCGCGTCCAAGGGCTGAAGGAAAATAACCGTCGTGTCATCCATTGGTGGGGTATTCATCCAGACTGGAAACGGGTCAATCTGGATCGTCCACGCGATGAACAAGAACGGCAAACCGCCGAGAATGCCGATAACAGCCCACGCAGTCGCTGCTGTGACCATTGCATCGCGTTTCTCTGGCGGATCAGCGTCCTGGTATCGCCAGGCGAGTCCAGTTCCGAGTACACCCATTATTACCGCCGTTACAGCAAAGGAGGGGATTGCGTAATACTCACTATTAACCGCTGACACGATGATCGAAATTGCCGACATTAGCGAAATAGCCTGTATAATCCGACCAACGTCGTGTCCGACCGCTTTTGTGTTTACTCTTAGCATGAATCCTCAGTTAAGATACCGAATAAACGGCTTTTTACACGTACCATCAGCCTGTATCGAGTTACCCCGACCGGTGGAGAAGTTAGCCACATTAGCAAAACTATATTTTTGTCAGTTATATCGCCCTGTCCTCGTGGTGACCAAAAAGATCGGTGAGTTCTGGGTCGGCTCCGTTCGCGGAATAGACCGTCAGTAGATCGTTCACTTTGATGTGGGTGTTTCCGCGCGGCGTTAGTGGCTTGTCTTCTGTTTCTCGGCCGATAGCAACAATCAATACGTCATCTGGCAACAGGCCTTCTTCACCTGCTTCGTTGAGTGTCTTTCCAGCAATTGGTGCATCCTCTGTGACCGTAATTTCAAAGACTTCGGCCTCCTCGCCGATTCTCATATAATCGACAATTGCTGGTCTGGCGACTGCCCTGTACAGATGTCCAGCGATTAGCTGTTGTGGGTTTTCGATCGTGTTCACGCCGATCTGGCGGAAGAGGTTCATGTGCTCCGCGTTATGAACGACTGACGTAATCGCTGGAATCTCAAGTTCCTTGGCTAGCAGACAGACCATCACGTTCGTTGCGTCCTGATCGGTCGTCGAAATGATCGCGTCAGCACGATCCGCACCGGCGTCCTCCAGCGTCTCCTTCGTAGTTGCATCCGCATTCAGTACCATACAGTCGTAGTCACTGGCGATTTCGTCGGCTTTCTGTGTGTCCCGTTCGATAACGACCACTTCGTTACCTGACCGAGTCGCAATGTCGATCAGTGGCGATCCGATGTCACCTGCTCCAACGATGATGATGTACATGTGTAGTATGAATTATGCGTTTGTTGGCATTTCACGCGACTGGCGTCGGGTTACACTCACGCTCCGCTCACCTCTCGGTCTGGTAGAACCAGAATCGGAATGTCGCTGCTCTGAACGAGATTGTGGGTGACGTCGCCTGTCAGCAGCTTGCGCCAGCGGCTCCCCCCACGAGGAGTAAAGACGATTGCACTGGCAGTACTGTCGTGGGCCGCATCCACGATCGACGATGCGATGTCGGTTCCGTAGCGGAGATCTGTTTCGAGCGTGATCTCCGAGTCGGCCAACTTGTCGGCAACGATTTGGAAAATCTCCTCGGCACGCTGTTCACGTTGCTCAACGGATGCTTTATCAGGGGCACCACCAGCCTTTTTAATTACGTGGACGGCGATTACAGTCGAATCCGACCCCTCAACATATGGGCGGAGTGCAGCTGTCGTCGCCGTGGCGTCATCACGGTTGGCAACTGGAACAATAACCCGCTGGGAGAACGGTTCAGTCATCTGAATCGCCTCCGGCGTCCTCATTGACTTTCCCAAGATAGTGCCATTTGTACCGGCCCCCCTCGTCGTCGATATGTGGTTCCCATCTGACTCTGTAGGCGAACGGACCGCGTGCCTCACCCGTTTCATCCGGTCGTTCTACGACAGCGATTGTGTACGCGCCGTGATCCTTTACAAGAGCGAGTTCCTTCCCAGGGCACGATTCGATTGCATCCGTTATCGACGGATGTTCTCGAAGGAGTTGCTGTGCGTAATCGATAATCACCCTGAGTTCGCTATCACTGCGGTCTTCAATTGCAGTAATAAGTCGTTCAGGGAGATCGTCCGGGGGATCGATATCAGATGAAGTCATACGTTGTAGTGAATCACTGCCGTTTTTCATTCGGCTGGGTGGACTACGGGACTACTGTCACAGAGTCTGGCTACCATATGAAGAATTTTTGCTGCGCAATAAATATTGGCATTCTATTTCGTTTTAGAGTATTAATTGGCCTACAGATTTCGCAGAGGCGAAATTTAATCGCCGAGCTGAACTTAGTAGGTATTAGATGGGGGTCACCACTCTTGCCTGACCAATTTGATCTTCCAAGGAAATCACTACGCGGGCGAGTTGCAAGAACCATCGAACGAGTCTGTGTAATTGCTGCTCGCTGGTCGATCCCGCTGTTTCTTTCCGTCGGTTTCGTTTTCTTCGTGTACCTAATTGGGGGATCTATCGCAATCTCAGCAGGGTTGTGGTCCCCATCCTATGAGTTTCTATCACTATCAGATGATATTTACCTTGCATGGCTTGGATTTCTCTCAGGGACCACGATTTGCATCGGGACAGGTTCATTGATCGGACTCGCATTTCTTACCGAAGGGGATGGACAGATTCACAACGAAATCTCGATTCTAGCTTCCTTCATTGGGTTTGGTTTCGGGGCTGGACTTCTTCGGATCACACATATGACTGTGTTAACATCGCTAATCTAACCGTTGGATCACCCGTTTATTTGTTCCGGCTACGGGCCTCAGCTAGTATGACAGTACATGCTTCTACAGACCACCGAAGGACAACAGGAAAGACCCTATATCAACCCCGATTGTAGTTCTGGTATGGCTTACCACGTTGATGAGATCGATAAACGCATCCTCTACCGTTTAGCAGGAGATGCTCGAAACACGTCAACTTCAGACATTGCGGAGGAGATGGACGTAACCCCAGCAACGATCCGGAATCGGATCAAACAACTCAAGGAGGAAGGTATTCTTCGGGGGTACCGTGCTGATATCAATTACAAATCTATCGAAGGGTATGTGACGTACCAATTTAGATGTACGGCCGCTATTCCGGATCGTAAGCGACTTGCTCAGTCTACTCTGGAGATTCACGGGGTAATAACAGCTCGAGAATTAATGGCCGGTTCTTCAAACTTGGTGATTACCGCTGTCGGAGCAGACACCAATGAGATTACCCAAATTGCACATAAAATCTCTAATCTCGGGTTAGAAATCGACGATGAAAGTGTGATAGAAGATGAATACCACACTCCATACAGTGCCTTCGGTCCTGATGACGTGCCGAAAGGGCCGTCATTAACTGATTTTATGAGTCTCACTGGGGACGCGGAAGTCGTTGAATTTACCGTCTCAGAAGAGGCCAAGGTCGCAAATAAGACTATTGAGCAGGCTGTCGATAAAGGGCTGCTGGCCGACGAAATGCTTGTAGTTGGCATTGAACGAAACGGCGAAGTACTCACCCCGAAGGGAAGCACCGTCATTCAACCAGGAGATGTTATTGCCCTGTTCTCAAAGACACCGTTAAAGAAAGATTCTTTAGAAGAGTTTGGAACAGGGTAATATTGTATACCCGCGAGGTCTCCACCTTAACGATGGCTTACGTTACCAAATTAAATTTCTGCATTTGTGCTCTATATTACAAATTTTTCCAAGATATTAGAGACAATATTCGTTACCACTCGCCACTTCCTATTTATTCGTTCAATAACGAATGCCTCTCCTATGTAAAAGATGCAGACCTCGGCATTCGATTAGGAAATCAAAGTCGTTAGAGCCCGATGGGTTTGATGTAGTCAAGATACTCTTCTCTTGCCTCGGAGCGGTCAACGCGAGTGTAGATATCCATCGTCTCGCTTTCCGCATCACCACGGATATACTGGAGGATGTGCTGCTTCATCCCCTGATTCCTCATCAGCGTCGTGAATACCGTCCGGAAAGTATGCGGTGTGAACTTCTTGTGGAACCGATCCTCGCCATCTTCCATGACTCCTTCACTGGTCGCCGCCTCTCGGACAGCACGCTGAATCACCGTCTTCGTCAACCGGTCATCACGGATACTCACGAACAGGTAGTCCAGATCCGTATCCCGTCGAATCAGCCTGAACCGCTTGATCGTCCGAATCGTCTCACGGTCAATCGGCACCACCGTCTGCTTCCCACCCTTTCGTTCTCGGAGCCGAACAAAACCGTCGTCCAGCATCAGGTCGTCCATCTTGATCTCCAAGGCTTCCTCCAGCCGACATCCGGTCTTCGCCAGTAAGACGGCGACGGCCTTGTTCCGCGGATTCGGAATCGCCTTCACGATTTTCTTCGCGTTCTCCCACGTCGCACAGTCGGGGCGCTGCCGGATCTGCTTCGGAATCTCCTCCAACACGACGCCAGCTGGATTTCCGGTGATGTTCTCGAACCGTGGTCGCTTCATCGCATAGCTGAAGAACGCTGATAAAGATTCGAGGTAGCGCCGTTTCGTATTCTGACTGACCCCGCGGTTATCCAAGATACGCAAGTACTCCTCAATGTGCCGTACCTCCGTCTTCTCCGGCGTGAGATCGGGAAAGTGCTCATGGTAGTGCCGCTTGAGTACCCTGCTGTAGGAGTTCAGCGTTCGCGGACTGCGCCCTGTGGTCTGCTTCTGCTTGATGAAGTCGTTGATCGCGTCGTGCTTGTTCTCGTAGACCGTCTCGTACCAGTCATCGGCCATCACTCCTCACCTCCAGCAAGTCGCCACCCGTGACCGTGCTCGAACTCGACCTCCTCACGATCAGCCAAGAAATACAGTTCGTCCTCGATTGGTTCTCGCAGCAGTTCGTCGACCGTGTCACTCTCGACGACCTTCTGTAAGACCCCGTCGAACGTCTGGTACTCCTCAGTGAGGAATTGTTTCAGGAACGCCGAATCGTCAATCGTCACCGAGTCACGATTCTGCTGTTTCGCCTGCGCCAAACGGTCCTCCAACTCCTCGATTTTCTTCTTGAGTCGCTGAACTTCTTGGTCGCTGCCCTGGGGCGCGAGGAACCCTTCGTCCCTGATCGCCCGGGCTTCCTGGATCAGTTCGTGCAGGTACTTACTAGTACTCTTATAATTTTTTTTTCATCCGCTTCTTGCTGCCACGTCTCCTTGTGGCTCATCGGTACGTAGATTTTCACCAGTCCGGTGTCTTGCGACATACCCATGTTCTCTTTCCAGCCAGTCATCTAACAACACCTCCGTTCGTCTCCATATCAACAACATATTCATCAATATTTTTATACTTAGTACTAACCGGAGCTTCCGTGAGTGCCGAGGCCACCCATCCAGAGACGTATGAGACAACTGGTAGCTTCGGGAGCAACCTGGCCACACTGCGTATATTGAGTTGGCTCGAAACGCGCTACTCGTCCAGTACCTCAACGTCGAACTTCGAGCGCCAGCGGTACCGCCGGCCACCCCAAACGAACGTGTCGCGTGAGAATGCATACACTGCTAGTGGAACAGCAGCCGCGAGTGCCGGCACGGTCAACAGGAGCGAGAGCCGTCGGATTCCGAAGCTTGCACTGACGCCAACTGTCAGCAGTGTGAATCCGACCGCGAACAACGGCGAAAGAACACAGCCGACGAGAACGGCGACGAGCGCGCCAAAGGAGAGTTTCGCTACCGTTGGGTCGTGTGTCGCGAAGATTTGGTTGAATCGGACGTGCCGTTCGAGCGTCTGCCGGAAGGTGCCGCCCATCGGCACCCGGCGTACGCGCCGAACTGACGTCACGTCGGTGTGTTCCCCGAGCAGTCCATCGTCGCTAATCGTCTGGCGAAGCTCCGAGAGAAACGCGGCCTCGTCGATATCGCTTCTGTCGAAGATGACGGCTCCGCCCCAAGCGTGGTCACCCGCGTACGTCCCGAGCGTGCCACCGAGGACGTAGACCGGTTCCAGCAGAACCGCAAGCGGGTCTTGGCCGACGAACGCCGGTAGCTCCGTCGTTGGTCCGTGTTCGGCGTAGTCGGCCTGGAGTTGGGCGAGCCAGTCCGGCGGGTGGTGGAAGTCGTCGTCGGTCCAGACGAGCCGGTCGTGGTTAGCGGTCTCCATCCCCGCGGCGATCGCGTTTGCCTTCCCGGAACACTCGACGGGGTCGCCGGCGGCGACCAACTGGACGTTTTCCGGAAGTGGTGTTCGGTCCACAACGGGGTCATCCTCGCTGTCGTGGATAACGAGGAGTTCGTCTTCGGGACCCAACTGTGCGGCAACGTCGTCGCAGGCATCCGTCCACGACACAGTCGGGAGGAGTACACTCGTTGGCATGTATTCAGCGGTGTAGCGTGGTGACGTGCCGCAGTTGGATGGTTTCGAGTACCGTGTGTGTCTGTGTGGCCAACATCGGTGTCTGGATAATAAGCGTAGGCATCAATGGGGTTTTTGTTGTGTTACCACCAGCGGCTCTGAGCTTCCCGGGGCGGCGAGACACACATCGAGACGAGAAGAACCGAGCAGTTGTCAGGTTGTCCTACGTCGCGGCTTCGATTGCGGCTTCGAGGTCGGCGATGATTTTCGCCGGGTCCTCGATGCCGACGGAGAGTCGGACGAGTTCGTCGGTGACGCCCGAGGCCTCTTTCTCCTCGTCGGTGAGCTGTTGGTGGGTCGTGCTCGCGGGATGGATGATGAGCGTCTTCGCGTCGCCGACGTTGGCGAGCAGACTCGCCAGGTCGGTGGATTCGACGGTTTTCCGGGCCGCCTCGTAGCCGCCCGCGAGACCGAAGGTAATCATCCCGCCGTAGCCGCCGTCCAGATACTTGCTGGCGTTCTCGTAGGTCGGGTGGGATTCGAGACCGGGGTAGTTCACCCACTCGATGTCGGGGTGGGCGTCGAGCTGTTCGGCGACGAGCATCGCGTTCTCGCAGTGGCGCTCCATCCGCAGCGGGAGCGTCTCGATCCCCTGAATCGTCTGCCACGCGTCGAACGGTGACTGCTGATTGCCGAGATCGCGCAGTCCGCGGGCGATAGCGGCGTAGGTGAACGCCGCGTCGCCGAACGTCTCCGCGAAGTTCACGCCGTGGTAGGCGGGGTTTTCGCTGGCGATTTCGGAGTACTTCTCGGGGTAGTCGGCCCACGGGAAGGAGCCGCCGTCGACGACGACGCCCCCGACGGTCGTGCCCGAGCCGTGGAGCCACTTCGTCGTGGACTCCCAGACGAGGTCGGCCCCGTGTTCGAGCGGGCGACACAGCGCCGGCGTCGCGAACGTGTTGTCCACGAACAGCGGCACGCCGTGGTCGTGCGCGATATCCGCGACGCGCTCGATGTCCGGCGTGTCGAGGGCGGGGTTGCCGATGGTTTCGAGGTGGACGTAGGCAGTGTCCTCGTCGATAGCCGCCTCGTATCCCTCGTAATCGAGGGTGTCCACGAACCGGGTGCTCACGCCACGTCGCTCGACGCTGTGGGTGAGGTAGGTGTAGGTGCCACCGTACAGCGAGTTCGAACTGACGATGTTGTCGCCCGCCTCGGCCAGCAGGAAGGTCGTGAGATCGAACGCGGCCATGCCGGAGCCGGTGGCGGCCGCGCCCACGCCGCCTTCGAGGGTGGCCAGTCGCTCCTGCAGCGTCTCGACGGTCGGGTTCATCAGCCGCGAGTAGATGTAGCCCGGCTTCTCGAGCGCGAACTGCGCGGCCGCGTCCTCGGCGTCGTCGAAGACGTACGAGGTCGTCTGGTACAGCGGCGGTGCCCGTGCACCGGTCGCGGCGTCGGGTTCCTGTCCGGCGTGTAGCGAGTCGGTCGAAATCGAACGGGAGTCTGGGTCGTCGCTCATACGCTACTCGCGCAGCGAACCCGCTTACAGCTACCGCTGTGTGCAACACTCACACGGCTGGAGCGAAAACGAGACGGGAGTCGGGCGACTCGCTACTCTTTCGGCCCGTGGCTCTTGCCCGAGCGCGTACTCGTCTTGTGGTGGAGGCGGACGGCGAGCGCGAGCGGGACCGACAGGAGCGTCCCGACCGCGCCGGCGACGCCGACGCCCTGCCAACTGAGCGCCTGCTGTGGCCCGTTGCCGACGATGACGACCCCGCGCATCCCCTGGTCGCTGTATTCCTCACACTCGTAGGTGGAGAGTCCGTCGCCGCCGAACTCGACGGCGTACTCGTAGTCGGACGACGACGTGGTGGCCGACTCGTAGCCGAGTTCGGGGTCGACCACGTCGTACTGGTTCGGGCCGTCCCACACCCAGCGGACGGTGGTGTCCGGCGAGACGTGAATCGCCGGCGGGTCGAAGGCGAGTTGGCCGCCGTTCCCCTCCGCGCCGACGGTGACGGTCACCTCGTCTGTGCCGCGCTTGTCGACGACGCCGGTGTAGTTGTCCGTGTTCGCGAGCCAGCCGTCGAACGACCGGGCGTCGGGCGCGTCCTGCTCGCCGGTGTCGGTCTCGTTGGCCGACGGCGTCGGGGTCGCGGTGCTGCTTCCGGGCAGCGACACGCTCGCGTCGCCCACGACGACGGCACCGCGCATCCCCACGGCCTTGTGGGGCGTACAGTAGTAGCGGGTGACGCCGGCCGACTCGAAGGTGTGTTCGAACGTCGCGCCCTGGTCGCCCTGCATCGAGGACTCGAAGCTCCCGTCGGAGGCGACGACGTTGTGACTCCCCCCGCCGCCGGTCCACTCCCAGCGGATGGTCGCGCCGGGGTCGATGCGGACGACCGGCGGACCGTAACCGAACGCCCCGCCGTTGGCGTCGGCGCCGACGGTGACGGTCACCGTGTCGCTGCCAGTCCGGTCGGCGACGGAGCCGGCTCCGTCTGTGTCCGCGAGCCAGTCGGTCAGGTCGGTCCCCTCCTGTGCTGCGACCGGGCTAGCGGCGAGGGTCGCGCCCGCGCCGGCCGCGCCCAGCATGAACGTTCGTCGTGTTGGCATAGTATCACCCCTCGTAGCCGGCGTACTCCATCAGGTCGGCGAAGATGTCCGTGTCCATCGCCTCCTCGTAGACGATACCGGTCAACATCCCGCCCGGATAGCTCGACCCGTTGCGGACGTGGTCGACCTTGTGACAGTGCATCAGGTAGATGCCGGGGTCGGCGTCGGCCTCAAACTCGACGGTGTAGCGTTCCGCCGGCGAGACGGACTGCACGTCACGCTTGTAGCGGGCGGCGTCGGGCACCTGTGAGCCGTCCCGTTCCACCACCTCGAACCGGTGGTTGTGCATGTGCAGCGGGTGCGACCGGAAGCCGGCGTTAATCCAGTGGAGCCGGACGGTGTCGCCCGAGGAGACGACGATCGGACTGCCGTCTTCCGGATTGAGCGTCCGGGGCGCACATTTCCCGTTGATGGTGAACACGTCCGGGCGACGGTTCGTGATGTCGTAGGTGGCGTCCTGCCCGGCGAGCTGGCGGGAGAGCCGCGAGTCCCACTCCTTGACGGTCATGAAGTACTCCTTGTCGGCGGGCTCGTACCCCTGCGGGTCGACGCGGAGCGTCCCGTACATCCCCATCTCCATGTGCCGCGGCGTCTGGTAGTGACAGTGGTAGATGTGGGTGCCGGGGACGTTCGCGGTGAACTCGTAGGTGTGGGTCTCGCCCGGGCCGACGGTGATGCCCGTCGTCGTCGGGACGCCGTCGTTCTCCCAGGTCTTGTGGATGCCGTGGAGGTGGAAGGTGTGGGGCATCTGGGCCTCGGAGTTGTCGAGGGTCACCTCGAACTCCGACCCCTCATCGATGCGCAGGATGGGCCCCGGAACCGACGGGTCGCCGTCGTCTGCCTGCCACGCCCACACCATCGGGAGGTCCACCGGGCCGCCCATCGACTCGCCGGGGTGGGCGCGGTGGGCCGCCCGCACCGTCTTCAGCGTCACCGAGTTCCCCTGCTCGTTCAGGTCGACGACCTCCGGCGGGCTGGTCGTCGGCATCGACTGCGACAGCGTCGACGCCGCGTTGCCCCGTTCCTCGACCGTGGGGTCGGTCGTCGTCATACAGCCGGCTGCCGCGACCGCGCCGGTCGTGCCTGTCGCCGCCACGAACTCTCGCCGCGTGATACCGTCGCCGGGTGCGCCAATCTTCGGGGTCATACAGATACGCCTTGTCGGGGGTCACAAGTAGCCCCCCACGGTGAGTCCCACGCTCGGGGATGCGAGCGAACACGTTCGGGACGTAGTATATAAACCGACGGTCGAGAACTTCGGCAGGGTAATGAGTCGTGGGAACTGGACCACCGACAGGGATGGCACGCGCACGACTCACCGTCACGACGCCGGAGGGTTCGTGGGCGGGGCGAGTCACGCGGGAACACCCCGACGCGCACGTCCGGGTCAGAACCGCGAGCATCGGTGAGCCGGCGACGCTCGTCGCGGAGGTGCGAGCGCCCTCGCTCGCTCCCGTCGTAGCGGCCATCTCGGAGGCGGACGGCGTCGACTCGCTCGATATCCTCGACCGCCACGGCGACACCGCGGTGTGTCGGCTCACCGTCGCGGACGCCGGGCCGCTGGCTGCTGCCGCGGCCGCCGGCGCACCCCCGGAGTATCCGTTCACCGTCGCGGACGGCACCATCGAGTGGGAGCTAACCGCCACACGGGCGGCGCTCGCCGACCTCGCGGACGAGCTCTCGGAGCGCGGCCTCGAGTTCACGGTGGCGGAGATGCGCCCCGGCGACGACGGCGAGCCGCTGCTTACACCCCGACAGCGAACCGTCGTCCAGACGGCCGTCGACAGCGGCTACTACGAGGTTCCCCGCGGCTGTTCGCTCGCCACGGTCGCCGAACGGACAGACCTCTCGAAGTCGACGTGTAGCGAGATTCTCAGACGCGCCGAGAAGCGGCTGCTCCGGCGGTATCTCGACGGAGGGCGAGCGTGAGCAATCCGTTCGAGGAGTCGGTCGACCCGGCGGCGGTGTTGGCCGCGCTGGACGACGACGCCTGTCGGGAGCTCATCCGCGAACTCGACGCCCCGCACACGGCGGACGAACTCGCCGACGCGTCGGACATCGCCCGGTCGACCGTCTACCGGAAGCTCGACACCCTCACCGACGCCGGACTGGTCGAGGAACGGACCGAGGTCCGGTCGGACGGCCACCACACGACCCGCTACGTCCTCGATTTCGAGGCCGTCCACGTCCTGCTCGACGACGACCGCCACCTCGACATCGAGGTCGACCGCCCCGAGGAAGGACCAGACGAGCGCGTCGCACGTCTGTGGACAGAGATTAGAGATTCGACATGACACACCCATACGCAATTGCAGCACTGAAGACAGTCACGCTGGCGCTCGGACTCGTCATCACCTACTACAGCGTGCAGGCGTATCGCCGGACGGACGCGGAGCCGCTTGCAGCACTCGCGCTCGGCTTCGGTATCATCACCATGGGCGCGTTCACCGCCGGCATCTTGGACTGGTTTGCCCCCGTCAGCCGCGACCTCGCGCTCGTCGTCGAGAGCGCCTTCACCGCCCTCGGCTTCGCGGCCATCTTCTATGCCCTGTTCGTCGACCGGTCAGGCTGACGGGTATCGCCGCGAGAGTCCCCGCAGCGTGGCGACGAACAGCCCGCTCGCGAGGAGAAGGCCTCCCGCGAGCGCGAACGCGACCCCGTAGCCGGCCGTCGCGACCCAGCCGCCGAGCGCGCTCCCGACGCCGCCGCCGACCGCGCCGAGCGCCGTGTAGATGCCGAGCGTCTCGCTGCGAATCGCCGGCGGCGCGTGTCTGGTGACGAGCGCGGTGCCGGCGACGGCGATGACGGCCCACGTCGCCCCGATGACCGTGAATCCGACCGCAGCAGCGGCGAAGGCGACCGACTGGCTCGCCACGCCCGCCAGCAGAGCGACGGCCGGAAACAACAGCCCACGAACGAGCAGTCCACTCGCCTGTAGCCGCCGGAGGTCGACTCGGGCGCGGCCGACCCACCCGTACAACAGCGCGGACGCGGCAGAGGAGAGCAGATAGAGGAAGAACACCTGACTGGAGCCGAAGGCGCGCTCGGTGAGAAAGAGCGGCAGCGGTGCCCAGAAGACGGCCGAGCCGGTGAAAAAGAGGAACGCGGCCGCGAGATACGCCGCGAGCGTCGGGGTGAGCCGAGCGCGAAGCTGTGCCGGGTGGAACCGTCGGGTCGCCCAGTAGAGCCGGTTCGGGGTGAACGGGAACGTCGCGCCGGCGACGTTCCGGCTGGAGGACGCGAGCAGGCGCGCGACCCGGTGGGCGCGGCGCTCGTCGGGCGCACCCGTTCCGGACGTGCGGGGGAGCGTCCGCGCGACCCCGACCGCACTCACCGCGGCGGCCACGGCGAGCAGCCAGAACAGTACGGCAGTCGGGTCGCCGACGAGTCGCCCGCCGACGAGAGGCCACACCGTCCCGAGCACGAGGCCGCCGGCCCACCCGTACCCCTGGTACGTGTTGAGCCGGCCGATCTGTTCGTTCCACTGGGGTTCGGGGACGCCGTCGACGACGAGCATCGTGACGACGAGCGGGACGGAGCCGGCCGCGAGCCAACAGACGGTGTTGACCGCGATGATGGCGGGTGCACGCTGGAGGAACGGAAGCACGGCGAGCGAGAGCGCGACGGTCGCGAGCGTCCCGAGGACGAGCCAGCGACGGTGGGCGACCGTGGTCGCGAGCCGGCCGAAGAGCAGACTCCCGGAGGCGGCGACGAGCGCGGCGGCGGCGGCCAACAGCCCGAGCTCGGCGACGGAGCCGCCACGCGCAACCAGATACAGCGGGACGAGCAGCGAACTCCCGCCGAAGGCGACCGACCCGATTCCCCACGGGACGAGCCACGGGCGTCTCATGTGTTCGGTCTGCTCACACCACAGGGAAAGTCGCTTCGACAGGTGAACCCAGGGATTATGGGAGCGACAGGCGACTCAGCACGCATGAGCCGCGACCCCGCATTCGATGTCTCGACCGACACGGACCCGAACGACATCCTGCTGGTCGGCACCGCAGACGTTGGCGTAGCCGGTCTCACCGCCGTCGACTACGTCACCACGCAGGCCGACGCGACCCAAATCGGCCATCTCGCGACCCGACATCTCCCCGATATCACGCCGTTCACCGACGGAGTCCCCCGTCGCCCGATTCGTCTCTACAACGTCGGGGAGAACGTGACCGTCTGCGTCTGTGAGCTGTCGCTGCCGCCGTGGGTCTCCGAACTGGTGAGCGAGGAGCTGCTGGCGTGGGCGAGCGAGACGGGTGTCGAGACGATTGCCGCCGTCTTCGGCGGGGCTTACCCGCACGCCGAGGAGGACCACACCGTCTCCTACGTCGGCACCGAGCCGTTCCGCGAGGAGGCGATGGCCGACCTGCCGTTCGAGCCGCTGTCGGCCGGCTACTTCGACGGCCTGCTCGGGGAGCTGCTCACGGCCGGTCTCGACGAGCCGGAGCCGGCGGTCGGTGCACTGGTCACGCCGGCGCACCCGCCGGGACCGGATATCGACGCGGCCGTCCGGCTCGTGGAGGCGGCCGAGACGGCCTACGGCGTCGGCGTCGAGACGACCGAACTCCGGAACCGCTCTGCGGCACAGCGGCAGTACTACGAGGCGCTCGCAGAGCGGATGGCGGCCCTGCGAAACGAGGGGAGCGACCGGCCGTACGACGACCGGATGTTCATGTAGCTACGCCGGCAATCGTTGCCGGGCCGACGCATGTGGGAAGCTTTTACCCGCTGATTCGCGAGTTTACACATACGATGTCAGAACGTGGAGCGACGTCCGACTCGCTCGATACCACTCTCCCTGCGCCCGACTCGACGGACCGCATCCACCACAACCCCAGCGCGGCGACCCTCCGTTCGCTGTCCGCCCACCTGGAGACGGAGACAGAGTTCGGCGCGCCCTCCTACGTGAGCGAGCAGCGCTCGCGCCAGTCGGAGTTCACCCGCAACGACACGGACAGCGACTTCGACGCCGAGGATTACACTCACGTCGAGACGGCCCTCGACGGCGTCCGCGAGAGCGACCGCGAGTTCGTCTGTCTCGACCTGCAGGTGGGTCGCCACCCCGACCACACCTACGACGCACGCTACTTCGTCCCCGCCGAGCAGGCGCGTATTGCCCTCTCGCTCACCCGCCTGTTCGAGCGGAGCGAGTTCGACGAGCCGGATTTCTGCACCGTCCAGCTCCCCGACCACGACACGCTCGCCATCCGCACGCTCGTCGACGAGGGTATCACGACCGTCCTCGGCAGCGACTACACCGGCGAGGCCAAGAAGTCCTTCCTCCGGCTGTTCATGCAGCGGACGAAGGCCGCGGGCGGACTCGGACTCCACGCCGGCAGCAAGCGCGTCACCCTCGAAGACGACGGCGACACCCGCGAGGTCGGCCAGCTGTTCTTGGGGCTGTCCGCGACGGGCAAATCGACGCTGACCGCCCACGGACTCGGCCTCTCGGGCGCGGAGTCCGCGACCATGCTACAGGACGACGTGTGTGCGCTCCTCCCGGACGGCACCGTCGCCGGCAGCGAGGGGAACGGGCTGTACGTGAAGACCATCGGACTCGACCGCGAGGAACAGCCCGCCGTCTACGACGCCGTCACCGACGAGTCCGCGGTGTTGGAAAACGTCGACGTGAGCGAGGACGGCACCGTCGACTTCGACAGCGACCGATACACCACGAACGGGCGGGCCGCCATCCTCCGCGACCGACTCGCCTCCGCGGGCGAGGATATCGACCTCGAAGAGGTGAATCAGGTCTTCTTCATCACGCGCAATCCCGCGATGCCGCCGGTGACGAAGCTGGATTCGGCGTCGGCGGCCGCCGCGTTCATGCTCGGCGAGTCGATTCAGACCTCGGCGGGCGACCCGGACGCGGCGGGCGAGGCGATTCGCGTCGTCGGCACGAACCCGTTCATCGTCGGCTCCGAAGGGAAGGAGGGGAACCGCTTTCGCGACCTCATCGAATCGCTCGACGTGGAGTGTTATCTGCTCAACACCGGCCGCGTCGGCGAGCGCGACATCGGCGTCACGGAGTCGGTGACGATTCTGCGCGAACTCGCCCGCGGGTCGGTGTCGTGGCGCGAGGACGGCGACACCGGCCTGTCGGTGCCCGCCGACCTCGACGGCGTCGATATCGAGCAGTTCGACGTGACCGCGAACCTGGCGGACGCGTCCGCGCGACTGGCCGAGCTGCGCGAGGAGCGGCGCGCGTATCTGGCCGCGTTCGAGGACCTCGACGACGCCATCGTCGACGCCGTTTACTGAGCCGTCCGTCGCGGGGGGATTTTGTACGCGCGCACCGACGCGTCGGTATGACCGCCCCGAGTGGCTCCGACTCTCGCCGCGAACAGGTCGAGTTCTACCTGCTCGACCACGAGACGCCGGCGGGGAAAGCCGTCGATATCGGGCTGCTCGTGTTGAATCTGCTGTTCGTACTCGTGCTCGTCGTCGACACGTATCCGTTGGCTCCGGGCACCGAGACGGCGCTGTTGCGGTTTGAGATGCTCGTGAGCGTCGTGCTCGCGGGCGAGTACGTGCTCCGCATCTACAGCGCTTCGAACCGCGTCGCGGAGCTGTTGAACCCCTACACGATTGTCGACGGGGTGTCGATTCTGCCGGCGCTCGCGGTGTTGCTCGTGCCGAATCTCGGCGTCGGCGCGCTCGAAGTCGGGCTGTTGCGCGCGCTGCGTGTCGCCCGCGTCCTCCGATTGTACCGGTTCACCGACGACGAGGTGTTCTTCTTCGGTCGCATCGAGGAGGAGACGCTCCGTGGACTGCGGCTGCTGCTCACCGTCTTGACCATCTTCTTCATCTCCGCCGGACTGTTCTATACGGTCGAGCAGGGGCCGAATCCCGGCGTCGAGACGTTCGGAGACGCCTTCTACTACGTCGTCGTCACGCTGACGACGGTCGGCTTCGGCGACATCACGCCCGTCACGCCGGCGGGTCGGTGGGTGACGGTCGCGAGCATCCTGGCCGGCGTGCTCGTCGTCCCGTGGCAGGCCGGCCGTATCGTCCGGGAGTGGACGGCGAGTGACAAGGAGGACGTGACCTGCCCGCAGTGTGGGCTCTCGTATCACGACCCCGACGCCTCCCACTGCAAGGCGTGTGGCCACGTCATCTACCAGGAGTTCGACTCCCGGTAGAACGAACCACTTTTTGCCCGATTGTCGGAACCGACGACATGGAGCGACTCCGCGACTCACTGCACGACGCGCCCATCATCGACAAGGACGGCTACGAGTATCTCGTCCATCCCATCTCGAACGGAGTGCCCGTGCTCGACCCCGCACTCCTGCGCGAGGTCGTCGTCGGCATGGTCCGGCGGGCGGACTTGGAGGTGGACAAAATCGTCGCCCCTGAGGCGATGGGTATCCACATCGCCACGGCCCTCTCGCTCCAGACGGACGTGCCGCTCGTCGTCATCCGGAAACGCGAGTACGGGCTGGCGGGTGAGGTCGCGCTCCACCAACAGACCGGCTACTCCTCCTCGGAGATGTTCATCAACGACGTGGAGCCGGGCGACCGCGTCCTCATCGTGGACGACCTGCTCTCGACGGGCGGGACGCTCGCAGCCATCTGTGGTGCGCTCGACGACATCGGGGCCGACATCGCCGATATCGTCGTCGCACTCCGCAAGGTCGGCGACAACGCCTTAGACGAGACGGACTACGACGTGAAATCGCTCCTCGACATCACGGTCGCTGACGGCGAGGTCACCATCCACGACTGAGCCGTCCACGTTCGTGACGCAGTAATGCAGTAGTGTGTATATCATCGCCGTCTAAATGCCGATTCTGTGCGCCGATGCGGAACAATTTTACACGAAGGTGTGTACCGACCGGTATGTCAGAATCGGAGATGGACATCGAGTACGGCATCGACGAGCAGCCGCCGCCGCTGAAGGCGGTGTTGCTTGGTCTCCAGCATCTCGCGGTGATGATTGTGCCCGCGACGGCGGTCGCGTACGTCGTCGGTGGCGCGGTCGGCCTCTCCGCGAGCGACCTCACCTACACGGTGCAGATGGTGTTGCTCTTTTCCGGGATTGCGACGGTCGTCCAGTCGTACGGGGCCGGCGTCGTCGGCGCGCGACTCCCCGTCGTGATGGGGTCGAGTTTCACCTTCGTCGGTGCGGCAATCGCCATCGGGAACAACTACGGGCTGGCGACTGTGTTCGGCTCGATTCTCGTCACCGGCGTGCTCGTCGAGTGGCTCATCGGCTGGCAGTTCAAGCGCATCGAGGAGTACTTCCCGCCGCTGGTCACCGGGCTGGTCGTGCTCATCATCGGGCTGTACCTCGTTCCCATCGGCTTCGAGTACGCCGCCGGCGGCGCACCCGTCGACGGGCCGCAGTTCGGTGCCTTGTACAATCTCGGACTCGCCGCGCTCGTGCTCGTGGTCGCGGTCGTCCTGAACCTCGCGACCGACGGGCTGACGCGGATTTTGAGCACGCTCGCGGCTATCGTCGTCGGCTACGTCGCCGCCATCGCGCTCACCCTCGGCTCCGGGCTTGCGTTGGTGAGTTTCGAGGCCGTCGGCCAGGCCGCGTGGCTCGCGCTCCCACAGCCGGGCCGGTTCGGCGTCCCCGAGTTCCGCCCCGTCCCGATTGCGACCTTCGCATTCTTATTTCTCGTCTCCGCGATGGAGACGGTCGGTGACATGTCCGGCGTGACCAGCGCCGAGGGGCGCAATCCGACCGACGAGGAGTTCCGCGGCGGGCTGTTCACCGACGGGCTGTTCTCGTCGGTGGGTGCGGCGTTCGGTGCCTACCCCATCACCTCCTTCTCCCAGAACGTCGGCATCGTGAACTTCACCGGCGTGTTGAGCCGGTACGTCGTCACCGTCACCGGCGTCCTGCTCGCCGTCCTGGGGCTCTCGCCGAAGGTCGGCGCGGTCGTGACGACGATTCCGAGCGCCGTCTTCGGCGGCGCAGTCCTGCTGATGGCCGGGATGGTCGCCGCCAGCGGCGCGCGGCTCATCACCATCCACTGTGAGATGAACCGCCGGAACATGACCGTCATGGGCGTCTCGCTCGGGCTGGGACTGGGCGTCGCGACGGCCCCGAGCGCGGCCTTCGCACAGCTCCCGCAGTGGGCGAGCACGTTCTTCAGTCAGGCAGTCATCATGACGGGGCTGTCGGCGCTCCTGCTGAACACGTTCGCACCCGGCACGCAGAGCCCGCTGTTCGGCGGCGAGCCGGAGACCGAACCGCCGCTCGAAGAGCCGGTCGGAAGCGACGACTGAGTCGGCGGGCGGTTTTGTGGCGGCGGCGCGTACCCCGCGGTATGGACCTGGACCAGTTCGCCGACGACACGCCCGCCGACGACGCCGACCCGGACGCGCGCTGTTGTGTCGTCGCGACCCAACAGGAGACGTTCGGGCGGTGTCGCGACGGCATCTACCCGTCGCCCCGGTCGTACGACCGCACCCGTCGCGCGTTCGACTACATGGCCTTCTACCGGACCGCACCCGTCTCCGCGATTACCCACTACGCACCCGTCGAGGCGCGCGTCGAACAGCGCCGCGGCGAGTCCGGCCCGATGACCGACGACGACTGGGCGACACTCATCGACCCCTTCTCCGACGAGCGCGTGGTCGTCGTCTTCGAACTCGGCGACCTCGTCCCGCTCGATACGTCCGTCGAGAACGACCAGAACGGGGTTCGGGGCGCGTGGTACTGCAGTGTCGAGGACCTCCGTGTGGCCGGGACGCTGTCGGCGTTAGCAGACCGCGCCGAGACCTGATTACGACTCGATGACGGCGTCACACCGCAGACACAACACCGTGTTCACGACGTGGTTGATGTCGTTCGCGCCGCAGTCGGGACACTCGTAGCTGTCGTTGCCGTACTCGGTCGAGCCGCGAGGCGCGTGGAGATGGCCCGCCCGTTCGCGGGCGTCGAGATACGACGGCAGGCGAGCGCGGGCGAACCGGACCCGGCGCGCGAGCGCGTCCGAGCCGTCGCCGTGGATGTCGTCCCACGCGTCGTCGTCCGGGCGCGACAGTTGGGTGAGCAGGTCGGTTCCGGCCTGCAGCAGTGGCTCCGTCGTCGCGCCGGCGGGGTCCTCGACGCTCGCCGCGGCGTACGCCTCGCTCGCGCGGTCGTAGGCGGCACTCGCCTTCTCGTCGTTGCCGGCGACGACCTGACAGTGGCCGATCCACTCCTCGCAGGCGGCCGCCGCGAGCGGGTCGGCGTCGCGTCGGTAATCCGTCGCGACGAGTCGAGCCTGGAGCGCGCGGTTGTGGGCGGTCGTCTCGTCGCCGGCGATACGGGCCGCGACCCCGGCGAGCAGGAGATACCGAAGTCCGTCGCCGGCGCTCGTCCGGTCGTCGGTGAGGGTGCGCTCGAACCCCTCGTAGCCGGCCATCGTCCCGTACGCCCCGAGGGTGTAGCCGTCGACGATGTCGGGCCACCGCTCGGTGTGAAGCGTGCGAATCGCGCGGGCGGCGTGGTCGCGGTCGGACATGGGGGAAGGAGGGGACCACGCCGGGGAGTCGTTCGGGTAGCGGCAACGCGTTCAGTAACAGCGCGCGTCGACCCGCTCGTCGTAGAGCCGCTGACACAGCGTCGTTATCGGCCCGGTGCCGATCGTGATACCGTCGACGGATTCGATTGGCCGAAGTTCCCACGTCGAGTTCGTCAGGAAGGCCTCGTCGGCCTCGCGCACGTCGTCGAGGTCGTACTCGCCGGTCTCGACGGGAAACGACTCGCCGCGGGCGATATCGAGGACGTGCTCGCGGGTGATTCCGGGAAGCAGTTCCCCGCGCTCTGGCGTTTTCAACACGCCGTCGCGCACAAAAAAGAGGTTGCTCGTCGTCCCCTCCTGCACGCGGCCGGACTGGTCGCGCATGAGGGCCTCGTCGGGCTGGTGGTCCTCGGTCGCCGCGCGTCTGAGTTCGAGTCGCGCCATGATGCCGTTGAGATAGTTGTGGGTCTTCGCGTCGGCCGGAACGGCGTTCGAGGGGACCCGCCGGGTCGTCACCGTCTGGACCGTCGCCGGGTCGTCCCAGACGCGGTCGCCCTCCAGTCCGCCACGCGGGAGCGGCTTGACGACGACCACGACGGTCGGGTCGGTCGCCGGCTTGGGCGTGAGCTTCCCCGACTGGACGCCGCGGGTCACCGACACCCGGACGTAGGCGTCGTCGAGGTCGTTCGCCGCGAGCGTCTCGTCTACGCGCTCGGTCAGGTCGTCGGGGACGGCCTCGGCCATCCCGAGCGTCTCGCAGGTGGCGTCGAGTCGGTCCCGGTGTTCGTCCCACGCGAACACCTCGCCGCCGTAGGCGCGGCAGGTCTCGAAGGCGGCGTCGCCGTAGCGGAACCCCCGGTCGTCGACGCTGACGGTGGCGTCCTCGCGAGCGACGAGGTCGCCGTCGACGTGATACTCCATACCGACACCACGGCCGGGGGCTACCTCGGTCTGTCGGACCGAGCGAGTGAAGGCGACGGCTCCCCCAGTCGGTGTATGTTCTCGGTCGTCGGCTGCTCGAACTGCGACGAACTGTGGGTCGTGGAGGGGCGACCCGACACCACCCGGTGTCGCCGGTGTGGCACCCGCCGGCAGTTCTCGAAGCTGAAGAAGTTCGCCGAGACCGACACCGCCGAGGCCGCCAAGAACGTCCGCTCGGTGATGAAACAGCGGCAGGCCGGCGACGACTCCGACCTCGACGACTTCGTGACGATGGGCGAGGAGGCCGCCGACGCCGGGATCGACGACGCCGACTACCTCGACGCGGTCGGGGTCGACAGCGCGGCCGTCGCCGAGGCCGGCACGGTCGAGTCTGGTCGCTCGCTGTCGAAGCGCGAGGCCGTCGAGACGGCGCTCGATGAGTTGGACCGGCCGACGACGGACGCGATCGCCGAGTTCGCGGCCGAACACGGCGCGAGCCGCGACTACGTCGAGCGCGCGCTCGACAAGCTGGAGCGCGCCGGCGAGATAACGGCGTCGGGGGGTGAGTACCGCAGGCTGTGAGCGATTCGAGGGGCGACTCGAACGGCGACTGGGAGCCGGACCCCGAGTGGGACGACCCCGGCAGCGACGGCGAGCCGGTCGGCTGGCCCGGAGTATCGGAGTTAGACCTCGTCTCTATCGTGGTTGGGACCATCGTCGGGATTGCCGGCCTCCTGTTGTTCCTCCAGCCGTCGGTGCGCGTAATCGAACTGTTCGGCGTACGGATTCCGACGTTCGTGCTTTCTTCCGGTGTGCTCTCGCTCGGCTTCGCGGTTGGCGCGCCGGCGTATCTTCGACGGGGGTACTGGCTCCGCGGGGTCGCCCACGCCATCGGCGCGGTCGGCTTCGGCGGGCTCTTCTTCGCCGCCGGCTTCGGGAGCCTACTGTTGCTGTGGGCGGGGCTTGCGGTCATCATCGGCGGTGTGCTCTTTCTTGCCGCCGAGTCGCGGAAGTTGGAGTAGTCAAGCGGTCGTAGCTCCTCGGTTGCACGCGACGGCACTGGGGACGAGTATCAGTGTACACCGACGTGTCGCCACGGCCCGAGCGAGACGCACGACCGGGAACAGATTCATCTGTTAACGTCGTTAACGATTCTGTATGGGAACCAAACATCTCCGGGTGGACGAGGACCTCCACGCCTACATCAAATCGGAGCGTCGGGACGGCGAGACGCTCAACGAGACGCTAAAGCGGCTGCTCGACGGCTACTCGCTCACACAGTTCGCGGACGATGCCGCCGAACTCGACCTTGAGTTCAGCGTTGAGGAAGCCACGGACGGCGCGGTCGACGCCACGCCACCGGGGACGGAGTCGTGATTGTCGACACGCAGTATCTCGGCGCGTTGGCCGACCAGGACGCCGCCGCACGAGAGAAGGCGGGGGAACTCAGCGGCGCCGCCGTCCCGATTCGTGTGCCGACGGCCGTCGTCTGGGAGGCGTACACCGGGCTTGGAAACATCGCCGCTGAATCAGATGCTACCGCGCTCCGCAGCCTCTACGAGCGTCTGTTACAGTCACACTCGTCGCTGGAGATGACACCGGATATCGCCAAGCGTGCGGGAGAGCTGAACGGAACACACATGAACTCGGACACGCGCTCACAGCTTGACGGCGCAGACTCCGTCGTCGCGGCTCACGGTCTCTCCCTCGGTGAGCCGGTCATCTCCAACGATAGCGATTTTCAGGACGTAGAGGGGCTCGACGTCGTGACCTACTGACCGAGACAGATTCGACTGAACAGTTACGTCCGGTAAAGCGCGTGTCGAGCAGTCGTGTATGAGTTTCCGTCGATATTCGTCGGCGAGTGACGTTACCGCCCCAACTCCTCGTGGGCGCTGGCGAGATGTGAGGAGGCGAGCGCGCCGAGCAATGAGAGTTCACCGCCGAGCGCGGCGGTCGTAATCACTTCCGCGAGCGCGTCGGCGTTGGAGCCGGCGGGGTCGCCGCCGCCCCGCACCCCGACCACGTCGAGGGATTCGGCCTGTGTCGGGAGCTTCGTCCCGCCGCCGACGGTACCAACTTCGAGGGAGGCGATCGAGAGGGAGGCGTACAGCGTGTCGCCGCCATCGCGCACGTCGACGGTCGTGATGGCGTTGCTCCCCTCGACCACCTGCGCGATGTCTTGCCCGGTGGCGAGGAAGGCGGCGGCGATGGTGTTTGCGGCGTGGGCGTTGAAGCCGAGCGAGCCGGCCTTCGCCGAGCCGACGAGGTTCTTGCGCGTGTTCGCCTCGGCGATGGCTTCCGGCGTCGTCTTCAACACGTCGGCGACGGTCTCGCGCGAGAGGGTCACGTCGGCGCTGACGGTGCGCCCGCGCCCGTTGACGGCGTTGACGGCGGCGGGCTTCTTGTCCGAACAGAGATTGCCCGAGAGGGCGACGAGCTCGGCGGGCGTCTCGGCCTCGATGTGTTCTGCGGCCTCCTGAGTGGCGATGGTGGCCATGTTCATCCCCATCGCGTCCTTCGTGTCGTAGGCGAACCGGACGAAGACGCTGTCGCCGACGACGTGCGGGGTCGCGCTCGTGAGTTCGCCGTGGCTCGTGGTCGATTCGGCCGTCTCGGCCAGCGCGTCGAAGTTCTCGCGCACCCACGCGGCGACCTCGGCGGCCTCGCCCACGTCGGCGACGCGGAACACCGGCGCGCGCGTCATCGCGTTCTGGAGGACGCGGGCCGTCGCGCCGCCGTCCGTCCGCATCGCCGCACAGCCGCGGTTGACGGAGGCGAGCAGCGCCCCCTCGGTCGTCGCGAGCGGGAGATACTTCTCGCCCGACACCGCGCCGTCGTCGTCGCCGTCGTTGATTTGGATGGGACCGACCATCCCCATCGGGACCTGTGCGCCGCCGATGAGGTTCTCGACGGCGGTCTCGGTCGCCTGCTCGGCGTCGAAGGCGTAGTCGGCGACGGTCGTCAGGTCGGCTCCCGTCTCGTCGGCCAGCAGTCGGCGGCGGGCCGCGGCGGCGGTGACGGCGTCGACTTCGTCGTCGAGTTCGTGCAGCCGGAGGTCGCCGTCCTGCACGCGCTGGGCGAGGGTCTCGGGGTCGGGTGTCTCGGTCATACGGGTGGGTCGAAGCGACGGGTCAAACCGTTTTGCATCCGACGCATGCCCGAACGCTTACCGACCGTCCCGCCGACCGACGAGTATGACAGCGCCAGCCGACACCATCCTCACCGACGCCGAGGTACACACGCTCGGCGACCCCGACGAGACGTACGGTGCGATCGCGATTCGCGACGGCCGCGTCGTCCGGCTCGCCGACAGCTACGAAATCGAGTTCCTCGAAGGCGCGGAGACGGAGGTCATCGACTGTGATGGGAAGGTGGTCCTTCCCGGCTTCGTCGACGCCCACACCCACCTGGAGATGGTCGGTCGCCACCTCGTCCACGCCGACCTCCGGGACGTGTCCTCGCCCGAGGCGGCCGTCGACCGACTCCACGAGCGCGCGAGCGAGACGGACGGCCCGGTCCTCGGTTACGGCTACGACGAGTCGACGTGGGACGAGAGCCGGTATCTCACGACCGCCGACCTGAATCCCGTGACCGACGACCGGCCGGTCGTCGCCTTCCGCGAGGATATGCACACGGCGTCGGTCAACGGCGCCGCGCTCACCGAGTACCGGTCGGCGATGCCCGACGAGGACGTACAGACCGAAGGCGGCGAGCCGACCGGCGTGCTCGTCGAGGAGGCGGTCGGGGCGCTCTTCTCGGCGTTCGACCCCGGCGTCGAGGGCACCGAGGACCTGCTTCGGGCCGCACAGGAGCACGCGAACGCGCTCGGCGTCACCGGCATCCACGACATGTGTCGCCGGAGTCACAAGCCCCGCGTCTTCCGTGACCTCGACGCGCGCGACGAGCTAACGCTTCGTGTCCGACTCAACTACTGGGAGAACCACACCGACGCCGTCGTTGAGACGGGGCTGCGCTCGGGCTACGGGAGCCCGATGGTCCAGACGGGGGCGATAAAGACGTTTACCGACGGGAGCTTCGGCGGGCGCACGGCCAAGCTGCGTGAGCCGTACAGCGACGACGAGAGCACGGACGGTCAGTGGGTCGTCGACCCCGAAGAACTGGAGGGGATGGTCGCCGCCGCGGTGGAGGCGGACCTCCAGTTCACGGCCCACGCCATCGGCGACGCGGCCGTCGCCGAGACGCTGGACGTGCTCGCGGCCCACGATAGCGACCGGCTGCGCCACCGCATCGAGCACGCCGAACTCCTGACCGACGACCTCGTGGAACGGTTCGCGGAGACGGGCGTCGTCGCCTCCGTCCAGCCGAACTTCCTGAAGTGGGCGCGCGACGGCGGGCTGTACGAGTCGCGACTCGGTGACCGCCGCAGCGAGGTGATGCCGTTCCGCGAGCTGCTCGACGCCGGCGTCCCGCTCGCGTTCGGGTCGGACTGCATGCCGCTCGACCCACTCTTTGGCATCGAGCAGGCCGTCACCGCGCCCGAACCGAGCCAGCGGCTCACCGTCACCGAGGCGCTGCGCGCGTACACCTACGGCGGTGCCTACGCCGCCGGTCGCGAGGCGGAGTTGGGCACCCTCGACGTTGGAAAGCGGGCCGATATCGTCGTGCTCGACGAGTCGCCGTGGGAAGCCGCCGGAGACGCGGTGGCCGACATCGGCGTGACCCGGACGCTCGTCGACGGCGACACCGTCTACGAGGCGTAACGCGGCGACGTTTTGCTGTTGCCGTCGGTTGGAGAGCGACAGCCACGCACAGAGCAGAGAGTGGCTACTTTGCCACTCACCAGTCCTTATTGAAGACAAAATCTTTTCACACAGTGGCACAAGTGAGAGAGTACACACAGATGGCGCGAATGGAGACCGCAGACTTCGAGACGGACCTGAGTCTGTTCAAGTACGACAATCTGGAGCAGCTACCGCCGGCCTACCGGGAGCTAACGGAGGCTGAACGGACGGAGCGCATCGAGGCGGCGACCGAGGCGTTGGGCGATGACGTGCTCATCCTCGGCCACAACTATCAGCGGCGGGAAATCGTCGAACACGCCGACTTCACCGGTGATTCCTACGCGCTGTCGAAGCGCGCCGCAGAGTCGGAGGCGAGCCACGTCATCTTCTGTGGCGTGACGTTCATGGCCGAGTCGGCGGACATCATCACCGACGCCGACCAGTCCGTCCTGTTGCCGTCGATGGAGGCCTCCTGTCCGATGGCCGGGATGGCCGAGGCCCTGCAGGTGGATGCGGCGTGGGACCAACTCACCGCCGCCGCGCCCGACGCGGATATCGTCCCCATCACCTACATGAACAGCTACGCCGACCTGAAGGCGTTCTGCGCCGAGCAGGGGGGACTGGTCTGTACCTCCTCGAACGCCGCAGACGCCTTCGAGTGGGCCTTCGAGCGCGGGGATACGGTGTTGTTCTTACCCGACAAGCATCTCGGCGAGAACACCGCCCACGAACTGGGGATGGCCGACGCCGTCGCCGAGTGGGACCCGTGGGCAGAGGGTGGAGCCGACGCCGCGCAGGCGGCCGACGCCGACGTAATCCTGTGGGACGGCTACTGTCAGGTCCACGAGCGCTTCCGCGAACACCACGTCACCGAGGTGCGCGAACGCTACGACGACGTGAACGTGGTCGTCCACCCGGAGTGTCGCCGCGAGGTCGCGGCCGCCGCCGACGTGGTCGGCTCGACGGCCACCATCTGCGAGACGGTCGCGGACGCCGACCCCGGCGACCGGTGGGCAATCGGCACCGAAATCCACCTCGCGAACCACCTCGACCGCTGGCACGAGGACGTGGCGGTCGTCCCGCTGTGTGGTGACGCCTGCATGGACTGTAACGCGATGCGGCAGATTGACCCGAACTATCTCACGTGGCTGTTGGAGGAGCTGGTCGACGACACTGAGCGCAACCGCATCGAGGTCGCCCCGCAGGAGGCCGAACTGGCCGAGGTCGCCCTCGACCGGATGTTGGAGCTATGAAGACGAGTGAGTCGGAGACGCTCGTGGTCGGTGGGGGCATTGCGGGCTGTGCGGCCGCGCTCGCGGCCGACCGCGCCGGCGGCGACGTGGTGCTCGCGACGAAGGCGACCAGACCGGAGGAGACGAACAGCTACTGGGCACAGGGCGGCGTGGCGGTGACGCGTTCGGACCCGGAGACGTTCCGGGAGGACATCATCGAGGCCGGGGCGGGCGCCTGCGACCCGGCGGCCGTCGAAACGCTCGTCAGGGAGGCGCGGCCCGCAGTCGACGACGTGCTCGTCGAGACGCTTGGAGTCCCGTTCGACACCAACGGGGAGGGATTCGACTACGGCCGGGAGGCCGCACACAGCGAGTCGCGCATCCTCCACGTCGACGCCGCGACCGGCGCGGCCATCCTTCCGCGCTTCCTCGAACACCTCCGCGAGGAGACGGCCGTGACCGTGCGCGAGGACACGGCCGCCCTCGATTTGATAACCCACGAAGGACGGGTCCACGGCGCGTTATTGGAACGCGACGGCGACGTGTCCGCGCACTTCGCCGGCGGGACGGTGCTCGCGACCGGGGGTATCGGCGCGGCCTACGACCGGACGACGAACCCCGACGCGGCGACCGGCGACGGCATCGCGATGGGTGCACTCGCCGGCGCTGACGTGGCGGACATGGAGTACGTCCAGTTCCACCCGACCGCGTTCGCGGGCGAGGAGGAGAACGGGACCTTCCTCCTGAGCGAGGCGGTCCGCGGGAAGGGAGCCGTCCTCCGGAACGGCGACGGCGAGCGGTTCATGCCCGACGTGCACTCGGACGGCTCGCTCGCCCCCCGTGACGTGGTGGCCCGGGCCGTCGCTACGGAGCGCGCGGAGACGGGTGAGGTTCGACTCGACGTGTCCGAGGTTGCGTTCGAGTCGTCGTTCCCCGGGCTCGCGAAGCGGTGTCGCGACCGCGGCGTCGACCCCGCCGAGGGGATTCCCGTCGCGCCGGCCGAACACTTCTGTTGTGGCGGGCTGGCGGTCGATATGGACGGCCGGACCTCGCTGGACCGGCTGTTCGCCGCCGGCGAGTGTGCCCGGACTGGCGTCCACGGCGCGAACCGGCTGGCCTCCACCTCCCTGCTCGAAGGCCTGGTCGTCGGTCGCCGCGCCGGTCGCGGGGCGGTCGGCACGTCCCCCGAGCGCGTCGAGGTGAGCGAACCGCGCGACAGCGACCCCGACCTCCCCGCCCGGTTCGCGACCGAGAAGGGCGACCGCCTCCGGCGGACGATGACCGAACACGTCGGTATCGAGCGCACGAGCGACGGCCTCCGACGAGCGGCCACGAGCATCCGCCGGCTGAAGGGCGAGGTCGACGCCTACACCCGGACGCGGACGAGCCGCGAGCTGTACGAGCTCCGGAACGCGACGGTGACAGCGCTGCTCGTCGTGCGCGCGGCGACCGAGAACGACGAGTCCCGCGGGTGTCATTACCTCGCGGACACAGAGGTGCAGTATGCTGATTGAGCAGTCGCAGATCGAGGCGTGGCTCCGGGAGGATATCGGCCACCACGACGTGACCAACGACGTGCCCGGCGAGACGACCGGCCGACTCGTCGCGAAGCAGGACGGCGTGGCGGCCGGAGTCGAGGCCGCACAGGCGGTCTTCGAGTATCTCGACGTGTCGGTGACCGACAGGGTAGAGGCGGGGACGCACGTCGCCGCCGGCGACGAACTGCTCGCCGTCGAGGGGACGGCCAGTGACCTCCTGCGCGGCGAGCGCGTGGCGGCGAACCTCGTCGGCCACGCCTCCGGCGTCGCGACGACGACGCGGCGGGCCGTCGACGCCGCACGCGAGGTGCGCGAGGACGTCGCCGTGGCCGCGACCCGGAAAACGACGCCCGGACTCCGGGGCATCGAGAAGCGCGCCGTCGCCGCCGGCGGCGGTGACACCCACCGGCTCACCCTCTCGCACATGGTGCTCGTCAAGGAGAACCACATCGCGGAACTGGGGATGGCAGAAGCCGTCTCTCGGTGCGTCGACCGCGTCTCCTTCGCGACGAAGGTGGAGTGTGAGGTGGAGACGCCGGCCGACGCGACCCGGGCCGCCGAGGCCGGAGCCGACATCGTCCTGCTCGACAACATGAGTCCGGCAGAGACGGCAAACGCCGTCGACTTACTCGACGGGGAGGCGCTCATCGAGGCGTCGGGCGGTATCACCCACGAGGACGTACCCGCCTACGCGGAGACCGGCGTCGACGTGATTTCGATGGGGGCGCTCACCCACTCGGCCGACCAGTTGGACCTCTCCTTCCGGACGGGGTGAGCTGAATCACTCGGATTCCATACAAAAATTCGCTATCGGAATCACTCATGGCTCGCGTCCACGAACACCGTGTATGGACCGGGTGGTCGCGAAGTACTACCTGTTCGAAGCGACACGCAACGCGCATCTCTCGGGGCCGGTTTGGGTGTTGTTTCTCCTCTCGCGGGGGGTCAGCTACTCCGGCGTCGGGCTGTTGGATGCTGCGTTTTCGGTGACAATTCTGCTCTCGGAGCTTCCGACCGGGTACGCTGGCGATAGAATCGGTCGACGGCGTGCGCTCCTCATCGGAACTGCCGGTACCACTGTCGGCTCTATCGCCTTCGCGTTCGGCCAGTCGCTGGCGACGTTTCTACTGGTGTACGTGTTCCTTGCTGTCTCACAGACGTTCGCATCCGGGAGCGACAGCGCATGGCTGTATGAAACGCTGGAGACGAGGCTTGAGGCCGACGCGTTCACGCGGGTCCGTGGTCGTGGCCGTGCACTCGGACTGGTGACGGGCGGGGTGGCGGCGGTCGCTGGCGGAATACTCGGGTCGGTGAATCTCGCGTGGCCGTGGCTCGCCAGTGGGCTCGTGACGGCGGTCGCCGTGCCGGTCGTTGCGACGTTCCCCGCCTCGGCGACTGCAGACACGAGCGAGCAGACACAGCGGGCCGTGATTCGGGCGGTCCGAGACAGATTACTCGGGACCGACCTCCGGTGGTTTATCGTCTACACGGGAGTATTCGCGGCGGTGATGGGGGTGGTGAACTTCTTCGTTCAGCCGGTGACACAGGATGCGGTAACGGGGGTGACGGTCGCGGGCTACAGCCCGGATTCGGTCGTAATCATCGGTGGTGTGTACGCGGCGTTCTCACTCGTGTCGGCGGTCGTGACGGCAAAGGCCGGGCGTGTCCGTGCGGCGGTCGGAACGGCAGGCTGGTTTCGGGTGGCTCCCCCGGCGCTCGGTGCACTCCTCGCCGGGGTCGTAGTCGTGCCGGCCGCGACAGTGCCGTTGTTTTTTGTTCTACGGGCGGTTCGGAGCGTCACGGAGCCGCTACAGGGGCAGTATCTCAACGACCGGACGGGGTCGCTCGGTCGAGCAACGACCCTCTCTGCCGTGGCGATGGCCCACTCGCTCGTCGTCGCCCCGTTCGAGGTAGTCGGGGGAAGCATGGCCGATGCACTCGGCGTCATTGCCACAATCTCCCTGCTCGGCGGGGGACTGCTCGCGGTCGGGCTAGTGTGGTCGGTCGCTCACAGCGACTTCTCGTAGCCGACGTAGTCGTGGTCGGCGTCGTCGTTCTCCCAGACGGTGTAGCGGTCGTAGCCCCGTTCCTCGTAGAAGTCGATGAGGAACGGGTGGCCAGTGTAGGTTCCCAACTGGAGCCGGTTGTACCCCTGCTCGCGGGCGTACGCCTCGGCGCGCTCAAACAGCCGGGTACCGACGCCGTGACCCTGTTCGTCGGGCGCGACGGCGAGCCGTTCTGCGAACGGGTGGTCCTGGCTTTCGAGGATGCGGACTGCGCCCACGATGTTCCCGTCGCGCTCGGCGACGAATTCTGCCGAAGGTTCTGCAGAGTCGAACCACGACCGGACGTACTCTGCGTCCACGTCCGTCATCCCCGTCGGGTAGCCGAGGTCGGCCGCCGTCTGGTACGCGGCGCGATACAGCGGGACGAGGGCAGCCACGTCGTCGGTCGTCGCGCGGCGAATCTCGACTCCCCTGCTCACTCGAGTAACACCTCGCCGGTCATCGCCTCGGGGACGGGAACGCCAATCGCGTCCAGCAGGGTCGGGGCGATATCACAGAGCGCGCCGCCCTCACGGACCGTCGCGTCGGCGTCGCCGGCCGCCGGCACGGAGACGAACGGGACCGGATTCGTCGTGTGGGCGGTGTGTGGCGACTCTTCGGTCCCCATGTCGTCTGCGTTGCCGTGGTCGGCGGTGACGAACAGGTGGCCAGCGGCATCGCGAACAGCCGTGGCGAGCCGCGAGAGATTCGCATCGACGGCCTCGACGGCCGCGACCGCGGCGTCGAAGTCGCCCGTGTGGCCCACCATGTCCGCGTTCGCGTAGTTGAGTATCAACACGTCCGGGTCCTCGCTCTCGATGTGCTCGACGGCGGCGTCGGTGAGTTCGGGAGCCGACATCTCGGGCTGTCGGTCGTAGGTCGCCACGTCCGGCGACGGGACGATGTGGCGCGACTCGCCGGCGAACTCCACTTCTCGCCCGCCGTTCAGGAAGTAGGTGACGTGGGGTGACTTCTCCGATTCGGCCATCCGGAGCTGGGTGTGGTCGGCGTCGGAAAGCGTCTCTCCGAGCGTCTGCTCGGGCTGATTCGGCGGGAACGCCACTCGTACGTCGAAGGTGGCGTCGTACTCGGTCATCGTGACGAGATGCGGCTCGGGCGGGGTCACGTCCACGTCCCACGTCGGCCGGATGTCGGCGAGCATCCGCGTGAGCTGGCGGGCGCGGTCGGCCCGGAAGTTGAAGAAGACGACCGCGTCCTCGGGGGCGAGGGCGTCGCCGTCGGCGACGAGCGTCGGCTCGATGAACTCGTCGGTGTCGCCGCGGTCGTAGCTCGCCTCGGCGGCGGCGACGGCGGCGTCGGCGGCGTGTGGAGCCTCCCGGTTCACGATGGCGTCGAAGGCACGCGCCGTGCGCTCCCAGTTCTCGTCGCGGTCCATCGCGTAGTAGCGGCCGGAGACCGTCGCGACGTCGCCGGTGTCGTGCTCCTCGACGGTCGCTTCGAGGTCGGCGAGGAAGCCAGCGCCCGACTTCGGGGCGGTGTCGCGTCCGTCGGTGAAGACGTGGGTGACCGCATCGACGCCGGCGTCGGCCGCGGCGGCGATGAGCGCGTGGAGGTGGTGCTGGTAGGAGTGGACGCCGCCGTCCGATACGAGGCCCATGAAGTGGACCTGTGCGTCGTTCGCGCGGGCGTGGGCGAAGGCGTCGGCGATGGCCTCGTTCTCGCCGATGCGGCCGGCGTTGCTCTCCTCGCTGATGCGCGTCGAGTCCTGGAGGACGACCCGACCCGCACCGATGTTGAGGTGACCGACCTCGCTGTTGCCCATCTGGCCGTCGGGAAGTCCGACCCGGCGGCCGTGGGTTTCGAGTCGGCCGGCCGCGCCGCGCTCGGTGAGCCCGTCCACGGTCGGCGTGTCTGCCGCGCGGACGGCATCGCGCGCGTCGGGGTCGTCGTTCAGCCCCCAGCCGTCGAGGATAACGAGTGCCGCGTGCATGCGCGAGGATTCGCCGGCGGGCGTAAGTAGGGTTCGTTATCGGGCCGTGACGTAGCCGCTGCCGGCACCCGTCAGCCCGACGCCGACGACGAAGCCGAGCAGCGAGCCGAGCGGGAGCGCGCCCTCGAAGCCACCGGTCTCGGTCCCCGACACGGGCGAGAAGACCATGAGCGCGACGAAGACGACGAGCAGCAGACCGACGATGCCGACGGCGGCGGCGAGTCCGCCCGCGGCCGCACCCTCGGACGGGTCGTCCGCGCGGTCGCCGACGATGCGCCCGACGAGTATCGCCACGATCGGCGACAACAGGAGCGCGAACACGAGCGCGACGGCCACGCCGTTGAACAGGCCGCCGCCGAAGCCGAGCGACTGGGCAGACGGGGGCCGGCCGCCGGGACCGAGCGCGCTCGCGAGGAAGATGGAAATCGTGTAGCCGACGCCGAAGACGAGAAACGTCGCGACGCCGGTGACGGCAGCGCCACGGAGCGCGTTGCCATCGGCCACGGGGACGGCCACGGTGTCGGCGCGCGTGACGGCCGCGGCACCGGCGGCGGTCAGCCCGATACCGACGGTGAAACCGACCAGCGGCCCGGCACCGATGACGCTCGTTCCGGTGTCGCTCGCGGCGCCACCGAGCGCGCTCGCGACGGCCAGCCCCGCAAAAACCATCACGAGAAAGCCGACGACCGACGCGAGCGCGGCGTCGACGGCCGAGCGCACTCCGTCGTCGGCGGCGATATCCCGCCCGACGAGGACGGCGACGAGCGGCGACAACACGACCGCGAGCGCGAAGCCGACGACCGCACCCGCACCGCCGAACAGTTGGCCCGCGACCGCGTCCGTCGTTCCGCCCCCGATGAACTGATTCACGAAGAAGAACGTCAGGATGAAGCCGAGTCCGACGGCTGCGTACAGGCCGACGGCCGCGACGACGCGCCGGTTCGTCGGCGGCGACTCCCGCCCGTCCGTCGCAGCCGTCGCAGCCTCACCGTCGTCTCCGACGGTCGCAGCTGGTTCCCCACTCCCAGTGTGGGACGCCGTCTCGGTTGGGTCGTCTGTCATCGGCCGGGAGTGTCACCCGTCCGTCAAAAAGCTACCCATAGCCCGTGCGCCGAGTCACTTTTTGCCGGCGGCCACCCGACTCCGACAACGAATGACGCTCGACCCCGTCCACTTCAAGGCCATCTCGCGGTTGGCGAGCGGCGTCTCCCGCAGCGTCGACGAGTCACAACACCGCGAGTTCGGCGAGACGGTGTGGGCGGAGTGGCTCGACCCGCTCGTCTCGGACGGCCGCGAGGTGGTCGAACCGCTCGGCGAGCAGCGGCGCTACCGCGTCAACGCCACCGATATCGCGCTCGAAGCCGACGAGTACCACCCCCGCCACGGGCTTGACTCAGGGACGATCAACCCGACCACGTTCAAGAACGGGCTGGTCGCGGACGTGGCCCACGCCGCGATGAGCCGCGTCCCCTCGGACCTCGAACTGCACCGTGGCCGCACCAACGTCGTCGCCGTCCACTCCAACGACGTGACCATGGGGAACGTCGGCGGCGACTGGCAGATGGACGACGGCGGCTACGTCCGCCAGCGACTCCTCCACGTCCCGACGACCGACCACGCCAAGACCGCCGTCGTCCACGAACTCGCACTCTACATGGCCGAGGCGACCCACGCGACGGAGAACGCCGACGCCGTCACCGACCTGCTCGTGATGGACGGGCCGATCTATCCGAAGGGGTTGTTGACGTGGCTCCAGCGCGACCCCGAGCTCGCGGAGCTGCTCGCGAGCGACGAGCGCCCGCGCGAGGTGCTTCAGCTGTACATCGACCTCGTGGAGCGGTTCATCGAGCGTGACATCCCGATGCTCGGCTTCGTGAAGAACCCGGCGAGCCGGCTCATCACCCGCGCAATCCGCGAGAAGGAGGGGAACTCGCCGTGGCTCAACGACGCCGCCTTCTTCTCACAGCTGCTCGAACAGGGGGAGATGGACGACGGTGAGTGGGTGCGCGAGACGGAGGAGCTCACGTACACGAACTGGTTCGTCTCCCGCGGGAGCACGGACCGCGCGCTCGTCTCCCCGGACGTTCCGGGGGTCGAACACGCCTACGAGACGGCGGCGTACGAAGTCACCTTCGCGATGGTGTACGACCCCCGGACCAATACGGTCTACCGGGTGGAAGCGCCCCGCTACTTCACCGACGACGCCGACCGTCGCGAGCGACTCATCCGCCAAGTTCTGAAAGGCGTCGCGAGCGAACAGGGTCCGCCGGCCGTCGTCGGGAAGGCCGACTCGCTGGCGAAGATTAGCGCACGCGAGACGACGGCGCTCCGGCGCGCGCTGGAGGAGGCGTTCGACTCGGAAATCGACGCCGACTACAACGACGACCGCTGGGGGCCGTTCGTCGAGTAATGACGGCAAAGCATACATATCAGTGCTCGTGAACGGTAGGGATAAGATGAGTGAACATGGGACACAGAGACGAACAGTACTGACGACAGCAGGGGGTGTCGTGGCGGTGCTGGCTGGCTGTACGTCTTCGGAAACACCGTCGACGGACGGTGGCTCGGACGCGACGACGGGAAGCGAAGTGACAGGCGAGACAGCGGACGCGACGGGCTGGCCGACCGCCTTCGGTACCGCCGGGAACACCTGTTTCTCGACGGATTCCGGACCGACCGACGGCACCCCGAACTGGACGTTCTCGCGTGACGAATTTCAACCGCGTGCACCGTGCGTGGCTGATGGAACCGTGTACGTCGTCGGTGCCGTCGGTGAGTCGGGGAGCGAACAGATGCGCGTGTTCGCACTCGATGTCGCGACCGGCGACCTGCAGTGGGAACAGACGGTTCACGACAACTCGCTCCCCCGCAGGAGTTCCGCGCCGACCGTCGCGGACGGTATCGTCTATGTGGTCACCAACGACAGCTATCTCGACGGACTCGGACTTGTAGCACTTGACGCTGCAGACGGCGAGATTCTGTGGGAGCTGTCGGGCGCAGCGGGAAACCACTACGGCGGTCCGGTCGCGCTCAACGGGCGAGTCCACACGATAACCGAATCCCCGGACGAAGCGAGTGCCCTCCGTGCGTTCGAGCCGGATGGCTCGCTCGCGTGGGAAAATTCCCCCGGCGACCAGGCGCTGAGTGCGTACGGCATCGCCGGCGGGGGAAACAGCCTCGTTGTTACCGACGTGACCGGCGTGTACGGTGTCGATGCAGCAGACGGCGAGACGCGCTGGGAGATTCCAGCGGATGAGTTCGAAGAGCGTCTTCAGCTACCGCCGGCCGTCGCCGGAAACACCGCGTTCGTCGCGACCGGCGCGACCAGCATGACCAGAGGACGAACGGAGCCCGAGTCAACGTATCGCCTGTATGCACTCGATATCGCGAACGGAGCACAGCGATGGCGGACCAGCATGAGCAACGATGACGAACCGGCTGCTCCGGCTGGACCGCTGGCGGTGACCGACGACGCCGTGTTCGTGGTACAGGCACCAATTACCGACGGTGGTCGCGAACTTGTCGCCTACGACCGAACGTCGGGAACAGTTCAGTCGCGGCAGTCGCTTCGTTTTGTTCCGAATCTCGCTAGTCCGACGGTCGCGGGGGGGACCCCGTACGTTCCAGCAGATTTCGGTATCGTGACCGATGACGGTACGCTGGCGGAGTCACTTGAGTTGTCGGCGGCGCTGCAGGCGAACTGGGGGGTTCCCGTGTTCGACGGGCAGGCGGCGGTCGTTACCAATGAGGGAATCGCGCTGTTGCAGTAATCAAGCTTCCGTCGGTTCGAGCACGTCGATAATGACCTCATTTTCCGCGACGCCGAGGCGGGCGAACTGCGTGCGGAGATGCTCCTCCGCGGCGGCAATGGCGCGGTCGCGCTCCTCGAAGCCGCGCGGCGTCGGCGACTCGAAGGCGACGCGAATCTCCTTGCCGCCGATGGTCTGGGCCTGTCCGCCGGTGGCCACCTGATAAAAGGAGTCACACACCCAGACGTACGGCGCGTCGGGGTCGGCCGCACCGCGGTAGGAGGGTGGCTCCTCGCCGGGTTCATACAGCGTGCCCGTCACCCCCGTTCCGCCCGCGAAACCGCGAATCTGTAGCATACCCGACGTAGGGGTGGGAGACGTAAATGGTCGCCGTCAGTCGCTCCCGGCTATCGGCTGGGCGAACTGCACCTGCTTCGGTCGCAGACCGACCCGGCGGTAGAACCGTCGTGCACCGTCGTTGTGCCACTCACAACTCACTTTGAGTTGGTCGCAGTCCCGCTCGCGGGCGATAGCGCGCACGCGCTCAATGACCGCCGTGCCGTGACCCTGACCGCGGTGTTCCTCGTCGATAGCGAGGTTCTCGATACGGAGGTACCGGGCCTGTTCGCGCGAGGGGTGGTCACCCTCGCGAAGGGTGAGAAAGCCAATCGTCTCGCCGTCGTGGGCGATGAGGTAGTTCGAGACGGCCTCGTCATCGAGGAGGGCGCGGAAGCCGTCGTCGGGAACGTCGCCGAGCGCGTCGTCGCTGAGTTCGTTCAGGTCGTCGTACTGTTCCATCTCGCGGGCGAGGGCGTACCAGCGGCTGGTGAGCGCGTCGAGGTCGTCCGCGGTCGCATCGAGGAGACGCATACCGACGCGTTGGACGTGGGTGGCTTGATGATTTGGCCGGTGTGGTACCTGTTGGCGTGGCGTCGCATCGCACGTCGCCAGAACGCATAAACCGTCGCCGGGCGACGTGTGGATATGCGCAGTGTTCGGACGACTGTGTTCGTAGGCCCCGCGTAGGGCCACCACTATCCTCTCTCGGCGCGCGCACCGTTTCCGAACAGTCTAAACACACCACACAGTATCACGACACATGAGCACGGACGATATCGAGGGGAGCTACGACCCCGAGGCCGTCGAGTCCAAGTGGCGCGGCCACTGGGTCGACGACGGCACCTACGAGTACGACGAATCGAACACGGACCCGAACACGGCCTACAGCATCGACACCCCGCCGCCGACGGTGTCCGGGAGCCTCCACATGGGTCACCTGTACAGCCACATCGCGCAGGACTTCGCCGCCCGCTACCACCGGATGGCCGACGGTGATGCATTCTTCCCCTTCGGCTACGACGACAACGGCATCGCGAGCGAGCGGCTCACGGAGCGCGAGCTCGACATCCGCCACCAGAACTACGAGCGCCGGGAGTTCCAAGAACTGTGTCGCGAGGTCTGTCAGGAGTACGAGGCCAGCTTCACCGAGGAGATTCAGGAGCTCGGCATCTCCATCGACTGGTCGAACACCTACAAGACCATCGAGCCGCGCGTCCAGCGGCTCTCTCAGCTTTCCTTCCTCGACTTGTACGAGCAGGGCCGCGAGTACAAACAGCGCGGGCCGGCCATCTGGTGTCCCGACTGCGAGACGGCCATCTCACAGGTCGAAACCGAGGACGCAGAGCGGGACGCCCACTTCAATGACATCACCTTCGAGATCGTCGACGGCCCCCGCGACGAGGTGACGATTGCGACGACGCGTCCGGAGCTGATTCCGGCGTGTGTCGCCATGTTCGTCCACCCGGACGACGAGCGCACCGACGACCTGCCGGGGTCGACCGCGCGCGTCCCGCTGTTCGGCCACGAGGTCCAGATTCTCGAAGACGAGCGCGTCGACATGGAGAAGGGCACCGGCGTCGTGATGTGTTGTACCTTCGGCGACCAGAACGACATCGAGTGGTATCAGGCCCACGACCTCGACCTCCGCGTCGCCATCGACGAGTCGGGGACGATGACCGAGGAGGCCGGCGACTACGCCGGCATGTCCACCCACGAGGCCCGCGAGGCCATCGTCGAGGACCTCGACGCGGCGGGCCACCTCGTCTCCCGCGAGGGGATCGTCCACGACGTGCAGGTCCACGAGCGGTGTGAGACGGACATCGAGTACCGCGTCACCGACCAGTGGTACATCGAGCTGCTCGACAAGACGGACGAGTATCTGGAGGCCGGCCGCGAGATGGACTGGTACCCCGAGAAGATGTTCACCCGGTACAAGCACTGGGTCGAGGGGCTGGAGTGGGACTGGTGTATCTCCCGCCAGCGCGACTCGGGCATCCCGATTCCGGTCTGGTACTGCGACGCGTGCGACGAGACCGTCTTCCCGGAGAAGGCCGACCTGCCCGTCGACCCGCTGTCGGACGACCCGCCCGTCGCGGAGTGTCCGGCATGTGGCCACGACTCCTTCGAACCCGAAGAGGACGTGTTCGACACGTGGGCGACGAGCAGCCTGACCCCGCTGATTAACGCCGGCTGGGACTGGAGCGAGGAGGAGGGCTTCGCCTTCGAGAACCCGGAACTCTATCAGTTCGACCTCCGGCCGCAGGGCCACGACATCATCAGCTTCTGGCTGTTCCACACCGTCGTCAAGTGTTACGAGCACACCGGCGAGGTGCCGTTCGACTCGGTGCTCATCAACGGCCACGTTCTCGACAGAGACCGTCGGAAGATGTCGAAATCGAAGGGGAACGGTATCGACCCCCGCGAGGTCATGGACGAGTACCCCATCGACGCCATCCGCTACTGGGCCGCCTCCACGTCCGTCGGCGAGGATTTCCCGTTCAACGAGAACTCGATGCGACAGGGCGAGAAGCTGCTCCAGAAGCTGTGGAACGCCTCGAAGCTCGTCGACTCGCTCGCTGACACCGACCCCGCCGAGCCCGACGAGTTCACCGCGATGGACGAGTGGCTGCTCGCCTCCCTCGATGACGTGACCGAGACCGTCACAGCGTACTTCGAGGCCCACGAGTACGCGAAGGCGCGCGACGAGCTCCGCGCGTTCTTCTGGCACACGTTCTGTGACGATTATCTCGAAATCGCCAAGCAGTCGGACGCCGACTCGACGCCGTACACCCTGCGTGTCGCCCACCGGCGCTTCCTGAAGCTGTTCGCGCCGTTCGTCCCGCACGTCACCGAAGAGATACACACGACGCTGTACGGCGACGACTCCGTCCACACGCTCGCGTGGCCCGAATCGGAGGGGTACGAATCGAACCGCGCGGCCGGCGAGACGGCACTCGAAGTCATCTCGGCGCTGCGCGGCTACAAGACCGACAACGGTCTCGCGCTCAACGCCACCCTCGACGACGTTGCCGTCTACGGTGACATCGAAGGGTTCGAGAACGCGATTTCGGGCGTCATGCACGTCGAGAGCCTCGAGCGGCTCGACGAGGCTCCGGCGCTCTCGACGGAGATTTCGGGTATCGACCTCGACTACTCGAAGGTCGGCCCGGAGTTCGGGAGCAAGGTCGGCGACATCGACTCGGCCATCGAGGCCGGCGAGTACGCCATCTCCAACGACCAGCTGCACGTCGCGGACGAGGTGCTGGACTCGGAGCTGTTCGAGGTCGAGGAAGAACGAACCTTCGCCGGCGAGGGTGAGTTCATCGAGACCGAGAACGCGGTCGTGATTATTCGGTAACGGCTTCCATTCTGTCTTTTTGTTCTGATTTCGGCTTTCTGTCGGTGTCTGTCTGGACAGTGACTACTCTGGCTGAGGTGACCCTTCTAGCAACAGCACCACTCTGGTTGCTTGGCACAGGGGAAACCGCACCGCGCCAACCCTCCCCCGCGACGCACACGCGCTATCGCGCGGTGCGTCAGGCCACCGCCACAGTTGCCCAATCAAGCAGCACAACGCGGGGGCGTGAGCCGGCGCGCCTTGTGCGCGCCTGTCGTCGCGAGGGATGAACGAGCGCAGCGAGTGAATCGGTTGGGGAGGCACGTGGACGGTGTGGTGGGACTGAAAGGGGCGGCCGTGTCGCGTTTACTCGGTCGGTCCCGTGACCCCTCTCGACGTGAGCGAAGCGAACGAGAGATGTCACGGAGAGACCGCGACACGGCCGGGGCTTTCCGGCTGTTCATAACAGGATAATCAGCGGACGACACGGCCGGGACTTTCCGGCTGGTCACAACAGAGCAAGCAGACCAGTCAAAACAACAAAACCAACCAAATCACTCAGAAACAGACCCAGAACGAACGAGCCACACCCGAACGGAGAGTGACAGAAAGATAGCGAGCATCGTCAACAGCACGGCGAAGCCGGCAGCCAAGTCGTGGGCGGCGACGTCATGGACAATCTCACCACCGACGTACTCGGCGTTCAACACGGTGTGGTGTGGCTCGCCGACAATCGGAACGAAGTAGTCGACGATGTCGTTGAAGCCGTACCACGCGAACGCGACGGCGACGGCCCAAATCGGGAAGTCGGCGTACTGCGGAATCAGGAACCCCTGCACGACCATGCCGGCGTGACTCCAGATGAGGAACTGATACAGCCACAGCGGGGTCGCGCCCTGCCCCTCGATGACGAGTTGGACGAAGGGTGCCCACGCGCCGAGCTTGAGACAGCCGAAGAAGGCGAGCGCGTGCAGCCACGGCACGTCGTACTCGAGCCGCCACGCGATGAGCGAGAGGGCGATAAAGAGGGTGGCGACGGGCGAGTCCGGGACGACGGGCCACGCCGCGAGCACCGTGCGCTGGAACTGCGGGATGTAGTAGTAGAAGCCGGCGACGACGCCGAGCAGATTGACGATGGCGATGGGCCACGCGAGCCGGAGCCCGAAGGCGGCGAGCCAGTCGGGCAGCGGGGCGAGATACCACGGGAGGTCGCGCTCGGGTGGGTCGATATCGCCGCCCGGCGTGCGGGCCGCGAGGGCGTTCAGTCGGTCGCCGAGCGAGCCGGTCATACGCGGGGGGTAGAGCGACCGGGAGAAAAACACGGCGAAAACGGAGCTATCGCCGGTGGAAGGGCACGGATTAAGTGAGTGAGACCCCTACTGTTGGGTATGTCAGAGACCGATATCGAAGAGCTCCGACGCGGGACGGACCTCGTGAAACGCGGGTTCGCGAAGATGCAGAAGGGCGGCGTCATCATGGACGTGGTGAGCCGCGAGCAGGCCCGTATCGCCGAGGACGCGGGCGCAGTCGCCGTGATGCATCTCGAGTCCGTGCCGGCCGACATCCGCAAGCGCGGCGGCGTCGCACGGATGGCCGACCCCGGCAAGCTGGAGGAGGTCATCGATGAGGTCTCGATTCCGACGATGGGGAAATGTCGTATCGGCCACACCGCCGAGGCACAGATTCTCGAAGCCGCGGGCGCGGACATGCTCGATGAGTCCGAGGTGCTCACGCAGGCCGACGACCGCTATCACATCGACAAGCGCGACTTCACCGCGCCGTTCGTCTGTGGCGCGCGCAACCTCGGCGAGGCGCTCCGCCGCATCGACGAGGGCGCGGCCATGATTCGCACGAAGGGCGAGGCCGGCACCGGCGACGTGAACCAGGCCGTCACCCACCAGCGCAACATCCAGCGGTCCATCCGGAAGCTGTCGGGGATGAACTACGAGGAGCGCGACGAGTGGGCGCGCGAACACGAGGCCCCCCGGCATCTCGTCCACGAGACCGCAGACCGCGGTCGCCTCCCCGTCGTCAACTTCGCCGCTGGCGGCATCGCCACCCCCGCCGACGCCGCGTTAATGATGCAACACGGCTGTGACGGCATCTTCGTCGGCTCGGGTATCTTCGGTGCAGAGAACCCCGAGGCGATGGGCGAGGCAATCGTCGCGGCGGTCAACAACTACGACGACCCCGAGACGCTGAAGGAGATCGCGAAGTCGCCGGGCAAGGGCATGAGCGGGCAGGCAAACGCCCTCCTCGACGAGGACGAGAAGCTGCAGGGTCGCGGCGTCTAGTACCGGACGTTTCTGTCCAGGACTGCCATGTCCGTCTCCAGTTCGCCGACGCGCTCGAAGGTGGGCGGCGAGACGATACGCGAGGCCGTCGACCGGTCGCGTGAGGCACCCATCAACACGAGGTCGAACCGGGGAGCCGCGCGCTCGATGAACGGCTCCACGGGCTGTCTGGAGACGCGCGTCTCCACGTCGAACTCACACGTCTCCGCCAGGTTCGCGAGCATCGACTCCGCGCGCCGGCGGTCGCCCTCCGAGCCGATACAGGTCGCCAGCGTCACGCCGCCCGGCTCGGCGAGGCGGCCGGCGAAGGCGAGCATCTCGTGGGCAACGTCGCTGGCACGCCGCACCGGGACGAGCACCGTGTCCCACTCGCTGCGGTGGCGGTCGACGGGTTCGTGGGCTAACACGTCGACGGAGCCGCGAAACAGCGACGTGATGAACGGCGACAGCTGGCCGTCGGTCCCCTCGTAGGCCGTCGCGATGAGGCCACAGTCGAGTTCGAGCGCGGTGGCGTCGATGACCTCGGCGGGCACGTCGCCGGTCGCGACGACCTGCTCACACTGCGCGCCGGTCGTGGCGGTGACGCGCTCGGCGAGTCCTTCCAGCCGAGCAGCGCTGGGCGCGGCGACGGCAGCAGGGTCAGCCGCCTCGGTTTCGGGCGTATCGAGTCCGAGCGTCGCGGCGTCCTGTCGAGTTGCCACGTCGTCGGGCGCGGCCGCGGCGCTCGGGGTAGCACTCCGGAGCAGGTCGCGCTCGGCTTCGGCGACCGTCTCGGAGTCGACCACGTCGGCCAAGACGACGGTCCCCGTCTCGCCGGCGATACGCCCCGCGAGCATCGCGGTGACGGTCGTCTCGTCGCCGAGCGTCGGGACGAGGACGCGGTTCGCGCTCTCGGTCGAGCGGTAGAGGATGTCGGCGCGGCGCTCGTAGACGGCGTCGCGCCAGAGGACGAACGCGCCGGCGACGGCCCCGCTCGCAGCGGCGGTGAAAATCACGTACAATGCGAGGGGTCGATACGGCGCACCGGCGGCGGTCGGCACCAACAGCGCGAGCAGCGCCGTCGAGAACGCCGACGGCTCCTCGATGTCGAACGCCCAGGTGACCGCGGCGGTGAGAAAGACCGCGAAGCCGGCGGCCAGCGGCGAGACGACCGAGAGGAGTTCCCGCGCGCCGGGAGCGATGAGGCCGGTCTCGATGGCGACGACGACGGCGAGTGAGCCACACAGCGCGCCGACGGTCAAGCCGAGCGTGAACCGCCACGGGTCCGCGTACTGTCCCTCGGGGTCCGAAAAGAGGGTGAACGTCCCCGAGGCGAGCGGCGGAAACAACACGAACGGAAGCAGGTCGACGCTGTTCGAGGCGGCCGTCACGACGACGATGAGGACCGGAACGGCGACCAGCCCCGTGAGGTGGACGAAGTTGGTCGTCGTCTCCAGCCACGCGGCGAACTCCGCGAGTTCGCGCCGTTCGACCCGACGTACCCTGTCGAGCAGTCGGCGCGCGCGGTCGCGGATACCCATCGCTCGAATCGAAGGCGGGCACAGACTAAACGCTCTCGGCGGCGGAGAGAGCAGATGCTCGGTCAGCGTTTATACGTGGCTCGCCCGTCTGTGTGAGTGCAATGGGGGATTCCGAGTACGCACTGCTTGCACGGTTCGAGGCGAACGACGGGAGCGAGGAAGCACTCGCCGGCTTCCTGACCGACGCGCTCGCGATGGCGCGCGAGGAGCCGGGGATGACGACGTGGTTCGCGCTCCGATTCGACGAGTCGACGTTCGGCATCTTCGATACGTTTCCGGACCAGGCGGGCCGCCAGGCGCACCTCGAAGGCGAGATTGCGGCCGCGCTGCTGGCCGACGAGGATAATCTGCTCGCCGGCGAGCCGGAAATCGAGGAGGTCGACGTGCTGGCGGCGATGCACGCCGACGAGTAGTAGTCGGAGGTTACAGGTCGCTCGCGGCGTCGAGGGCGATGCCGATGGCGCGCTCGACGTTGTTCTTCGCTTTCTCCGGGAGTTCCTCGTCGGAGTCGGCTCCCTTCTGCGTGCCGGCGACGAGGTTCCCGTCGACGGTACAGATTGCGCCGGCGGCGAGTCCGCGGCGGCGCGCGAGCGAGAAGACGGTGGCGGCCTCCATCTCGATGGCGAGCAGATTCGCCTCGTTCCAATCGGCGACGTACTCGTCGGACTCGTTGTAGAAGGCGTCGTCCGAGACGATGGGGCCGACGTGAATCGCCTCGTCGTTGGCTTCCGCCGACTGGACGAGCGCCGTCAGCGTCTGGTAATCCGGGACGGCGGGGTAGGTCTCGGACTCGTAGCGCTTGGAGGTGCCCTCCTCCTTGGCCGCGCCGGTCGCGACGATCATGTCGCCGACCTCGATATCCTCCTGGAGTGCGCCGATGGTGCCGACGCGGATGAACGTCTCGACGCCGACGCGGGCCAGCTCCTCGACGGCGATAGCGGCCGACGGACAGCCGATACCCGTCGAGCAGATGGTCAGCTCGCGACCCTCGTAGGTGGCGTTGACGACCTTGTACTCGCGGTTTTCGGCGACGGTCTCGACGTTCTCACACTGCGTGGCGATGCGCTCGACGCGGCCCGGGTCGCCGGGGACGAGCGCGATGTCGTTCACGTCTCCCTCCTCGACGAGCAGGTGCGGCTGTTTTCCCATACGCGCGTCTCTCGACGACGAACAAAGAGTGGTCCGTTTGCGCCGCCGGCAGTATCGACCGAACCCGGCCGGCTTTTCTCCGTCCCCCGTGAAGCGTCCGTATGCCGCATCTCTTCGACGAACTCGAACTCCGCGACACCACTCTCAGAAACCGCATCGCCGTCTCCCCGATGTGTCAGTACTCCTGTGACGACATGGACGGGCTGGCGACCGACTGGCACAAGGTGCATCTCGGCTCGCGCGCGACCGGCGGCGCGGGGCTCATCATCAGCGAGGCGACCGCCGTCGAGCCGCGCGGGCGCATCTCCCCGCAGGACCTGGGTATCTGGTCGGCCGAACACGCCGACGCGCTCGCGGACACAACGGCGTTCATCAAGAAACACGGCGCGGTGCCGGCTATCCAACTCGCGCACGCGGGGCGGAAGGCCTCGACCTACCGACCGGGCGACCGCGACGACCGCACCACCGTCGCGGACGAGGACGGCTGGACGCCCGTCGGCCCGACCGAGGAGCCGTACCCGTACGAGCAGCCGCTCGACACGCACAAGCTCACCACCGAGGAGGTCGAGGAAGTCGTTGAGTCGTTCCGCGAGGGGGCCGAACACGCCCTCGACGCCGGGTTCGAGGCCGCCGAGGTCCACGCCGCCCACGGCTATCTCCTCCACGAGTTCTACTCGCCGCTCACGAATACGCGCGACGACAAGTACGGCGGCGACTTCGAGGGTCGCACCCGGCTCGTCCGCGAGGTGACCCGCGCGGTGCGGGAGGTGTGGCCCGACGACAAACCCGTCTTCGTCCGCCTCTCCGCGACCGACTGGATGGGCGATGAGAACTGGACCGTGGAGGACACCGCGCGGCTCGCTCCGCTTCTGGCTGCGGACGGTGCCGACATGCTCGACATCTCCGGGGGCGCGAACCACCCCGACCAAGAGATTCCACACACCGGCCCGCATTATCAGGTGCCGTACGCCGAGACGGTGCGCGAGGCGCTCGACGACACGGACTGTACCGTCGGTGCGGTCGGCGCAATCAACACTGCAGAGGGTGCCGACGCGCTCGTCCGCAACGAGCGCGCCGACCTCGTCTTGCAGGCGCGCCAGAGCCTCTACGACCCGAACTTCCCGCTCCACGCGGCCGAGGAGTTGGGCGTCGAGCCGCCCGTCCCGCGGCAGTACTACCGCGGCTTCTGACTCACCACGACTCGATGCGCTCGCGGGCACCGCGGTAGCCCGCGGCGGTCCGCCACCGCTCGCCGGAGGCGAGATGTTCCACCTCGTAGCGTGCGCCACACTCCCCACAGCGGCGAGTCTCGGGGTCGGTCACGACCGCCGAGGCGCGGTGTCTGTCGGCCGTCCACGCGCAGTTCGTACACTCCAGCCGGAGCCGCGGGGTCGTGAACGCCGGACACGTGACGGAAACGTCGAGCCGGTCGGCCTGCTCGCGAAACCGCGCGCCGTGGCCCGCCTCGCCGGCCGTCTGGTACTCCCACGCGTGGATGAGTTCGTGGCGAATCACCCGTTCGAACTGCGCGCGGTCGAATCGCTTCGCGGCACCCCACGCCAGCCGAATCGTTATCGCGTCGCCGTCGTACGTGCACGCGCCGGCCCGCTGCTTGGCCCGCGTCGACACCTCCCAGTCGAGCGAGTCGGTGTCGACGGGAAGCGGGACGCTGTCGGCGTACGAACGCGCGTACTCCAGAAGAGCGTCGTGGCTCCCCGGCGGCCACATCAGTCGTCGGTCGCGCCGAGCTGATCCAACACCGCGGGGGGCATCTGCTGGCGGACCGCGTCGGGAATCTCGTCCGGCTCTGCGTCGGCCAACTGGCTCGGTGCGCCGCCGGTCGGGTCGAACAGCTGGAGGGCGGTGTGGATGGTGGTCCAGTCGTCCTCCTCGGCGGCGGCGCGGAGACTCTGTGTCGGCGCGGCGAGCAGCTGAGAAACGAGCGTGTCGGCCATCGCCTCGATGGTGGCGCGCTGGTCGTCGGTCAGCCCGTCCTCCTCCAACTTCGAGAGCGCCGTCGAGAGTTCGCGCTCTTTCATGCGTTCTGCCCCTTCGTACATCGCGGAGATGACCTCGTCGGCCCGCTTGCGCTTGTACTGGGCGAGCAGGTGGTCGAGTTCCGTCTCGATGATGTCCTCGACCTCGCGAGCGGCGGTCTGCCGGGAGGCGAGGGTCGCGTCGGTCAGCGAGCGCAGGTCATCGAGGTCGCGCACGTCGACGCCGGTGACGCCGGCGGCGCTGGGTGCCACGTCGCGCGGCTGGGCGATGTCGATGATGAACGTCTCGCCGGCGTTGAGCAGCGTCTCGCGGTCGAGGACTGGCGTCGAGGAGCCGGTGGCGGTGACGACCACGTCAGCCTCGGTGACGGCGACCGGAAGCGCGCCGAGTCCGACCGCCGAGACGTTCCCGTCGAGCGTCTCGGCGACGTGGTCGGCACGCTCCCGTGTCCGGTTCGCGACGACGACCTCGGCCGCGGAGTCGGTGAACGACTGGGCCGCGAGCGTCCCCATCTCGCCGGCCCCGACGACGAGCGCGGTCGCGCTCGCGAGGTCACACTCCGTGCCGGCGAGTCGCGCGGCAGCGGAGCCGAGCGAGACGACACCTTCGTTGATTGCCGTCTCGGTGCGGGCGCGCTCGCCGACGTGGAGCGCCTTCAGGAGTGCATCGTCGAGCACCGGGCCGACGGCACCGGCGGTGCGGGCGGTGTCGTATGCGCTGCGGAGCTGGCCGAGAATCTGGTCTTCGCCGACGATGAGCGACTCCAGACCGCAGGCGACCCGGAGTAGCTGTTCGAGCGATTCCTCGTGGTCGAGCTCGCGGGCGGCCTCGGCCGGGGCGTCGGTGGCGTACTCGTCGAGGACCTCGCGACCACGAGGTTCCTCCTCGGTCACGACGTACGCTTCCGCGCGGTTGCACGTCTGGAGGACGAACGCCTCCTCCACGCCCGGCTGAGCGGCGAGGTGTTCGACGGCCTCGCGTTCGCTCAGCGAACAGACGGCCTCGATATCGTCGATGGAGGCGCTGGCGTGGGAGATGCTAACACCGGAGATGAGAGCGGAGTCAGTCACGTATTGTCACCTACTGTGTCACGAACGACGCGGTCGGCTCGTTGCCGTGCGTTAGTTCCTCCTGTACCTAAATGCTTCCAAACCCCATCGTCTCGCACCACCGCCCGAACCGCATCCCGGCGGCGCGACGGGTCGACGCCGTCGGCCTGTAGCTCGTCGCGAATCTCGCCCGCGAGCGCCGCCATCTCGCCCGCGTGCTCGATGTCCGTCTCTATCTGTTCGCGCAGATACTTCGAGAGCGCCGGTGCGCTCCCGCCCGTCGAGATGGAGACGACCACGTCGCCGTCGCGCACGGTCGCGGGGACGACCACGCTCCCGAGGTCGCGCTGGCCGTGCGTGTCGGTCCGGTTCACGAGGACGTTCCGAGCGCGCGCGTCGGCCTCAATGCGGGCGTTCAGCGTCGCGTCGTCCGTCGCTGCGACCACGAGCGCCGGCTCCGTCCGGTCGAGCCAGCCGGCCACGTCCTCGGGCGCGGGGGCCTCGCGGACGAACTCCGCGCCGCCGAAATCGGTGTCGGCGAACTCCGGCGCGACGACGACCACCCGCGCCTCGCGGGTGAAGCGTCTGGCCTTGCGCGCGCCCACGCCGCCGCCGCCGAAGACGAGCACCGTCTCGCCGGCGAAGTCGTGTAACAGCGGAATCACGCCGTCTCCTCTGTCTCGACCGTGTTCGCCTTCGCTCGCTCGTCCAGCCGGATGCCGGTCTTCTTCAGGATGCGCGTCGAGAACAGCGAGTCCCACTCGTCGTCGTCGACGTCCCAGTACTGTGCCATCACGTCCCGCACCTGCTGGATGCGGCGCTCGCTTTCGGCCTCGTCGCGGCCGTGCGTCATCGCGAAGAAGTTGTACGGCCACACGCCCTCGTGGCGCGGGCGACGGTAGCAGTGGGTGACAAACTCCAACTCCGCGATTTCCGGCCCGACCTCGTCCACGAGGTCGTCGGGCACGTTCCAGACTGTCATCCCGTTTTCTGTGTAACCGAGCGCGTAGTGGTTCGGGATGACGCCGACCCGGCGTACCTTCCCCTCCTCGTTGAACCGTTTGACGGTCTCGAGAACCCACGAGACGGGCTTGTCGATGTCCGCTGCGATGTCGGCGTACGGCGTCCGCGTCGTCGGGAAGCCGCCCTGAATCGCCATCACGAGGTCGTACTCGTCGGGCGAAAGCGAGCGCCGGTCCGTCGGCGTCACGTCCGGGCCGAGTCCCGAGAGGTCGATATCGCCGTCGGGAATCGGCCCGTCGAGCAGGAACTTCGCGCCGACGTGGAACTCCCGGAGCTTCGGCATATCGTACGTCTCCTGTCCGGTCCGTTCCTCGATGCGGTCGAGCACGTCCGCGACGCCGTCGCTGTCGGCGACGGAGACGACGAACCACATATTCAGATGCGGATGTTCCCGCTCGTAGTTGTGGGCGACCTCGCGGAAGTCGTTCACCTGTTCGGCGATTTCGTCGTAGCGCTCTTCGGGGGCGTGGAGGGCGACGAGCGAGGCCGCACCGCCGATCTCCTCGGCGTTGACGAGCGCGCCGTACCGCGAGAGCGCGCCGGCGTCGACCATCTCGGTGAGGCGGGCGTGGAGCTCGTCGGCGTCAATGTCGACGCCACGCTCCGTGAGCTCGTCGGCGGCCGGCTCGAAGGGGTCCTCGACGACTGGAAAGCCACCTTGGAAGGCGTTCACGATTGCGCGGTCGAGACGGTCGAACTCGTAGTCGACGGGGCCGCGAGTCATTGCCGTAACTGGGGGCTACCGGGTGATAAGCCCCTCGCCGTCGGCTACTCGCCGAGGACGCTCGTCACGTCCAGCCCCTCGTCGTCGAGGGCCGCGACGATTGCGTCCTGGTCGGCGCTGGCCTCGTAGTAGAAGACGACCTCGTAGTGTTGGTCTCGCATCAGCTGCTGGCACTCCCAGACGAACTCGTCGCCGTCGAGGGTGCGTCCCTGGTGTTGGTTGACGCCGAAGTCGGGGTCGTCGTTGCCCGAGTAGACGTACGTGTCGGCGGGGTCGAACCCCGCGTTCGCGGCGATGGTCTCGCCCACGTCGAGGGTGAGCTGGTGGAGCGTCGGCTCCTCCTCGCCCGTGAGGTCGGTGTGGACGATGAGACCGTTCAACTCGATGTCGCCGGGTTCGAGCAAGGCCTTCGCTCGCTGATAGAGGTCGCGGTCGGTCACGTCGCTCATACACGAACCAGGAGTGTGGCCACTAAACAGCCACCGATACGCGCGAGGCGGCGCGGTGGCTGGGAGGGGTTGTATCGACGCCGTAGAAACACGCCGCCGCAGTCTGAAACCGCTACCGTGACACTACCGAGTTACAGTCGGGTGACGTTCGTCGCGCGCGGGCCCTTCTCGGCCTGCTCGATGTCGAACTCCACTTCCTGTCCCTCTTCGAGGTCCGGACCGCCGACGTCTTCCATGTGGAAGAACACGTCCTCGTCTGCGTCCTCGGTGTCGATAAAGCCGTAACCGCCAGTGTCGTTGAAGAAATCAACAGTTCCTGTCGCCATTGCGTCTGAACGAAGAGTGGACGTAGGTAAAAACCCACCGGCTACACTCGCCGGCGGACGGTCACAAGACTGATACGGGTACGCGGCAGAGCAAATCCAATGACGACGCCGCTGCGTCGCGTCGCGAGCTCGCTGTACGAGCGGCTCTTGGCCTACGGTATCGACGCGACCCCCAGTCACGTCGCCGTCATCCAGGACGGCAACCGCCGGTACGCCCGCGAGCAGGGCGACGACGAGACGGACGGCCACCGCGCGGGCGCTGAGACCACCGAATCGGTGCTCCGGTGGTGTCGCGACCTCGACATCGAGGAGCTCACGCTGTACGCGTTCTCGACGGAGAACTTCGAGCGCCCCGACGACGAGCTCGAATCGCTGTTCGACCTCATCGAGTCGAAGCTGTACGAGTTCGCCGACAGCGACGAGATTCACACGGACGAGGTGCGGATTCGCGCCATCGGCGAGACCGACCGGCTCCCGCCGCGGGTGCGTGCGGCCGTCGAGTACGCCCACGACCGCACCGCCAGCTACGACGGGCTCCAGTTGAACATCGCGCTCGCGTACGGCGGCCGCGCGGAACTGCTCGGGGCCGCCCGCGAGGTCGCCCGCGACGTGCAGGCGGGCGAGCTTTCGACCGACGACATCGACGCCGCCGAACTCGACCGCCGGCTCACCACCCAGCCGACCCGGGACGTGGACCTCATCATCCGGACCGGCGGCGACGAGCGCACGTCGAACTTCCTGCCGTGGCACGCCAACGGCAACGAGGCGGCCGTCTTCTTCTGTACCCCGTTCTGGCCGGAGTTTCGCCGCATCGACTTCCTGCGCGCGATTCGCACCTACGAGTCGCGCGAGGCGTCGTGGCGGACGACCCGGACCCGGCGCGCCCGCACGCTCGTGGAGTCGCTGCGCGACAGCGAGCTTCGGGAGGCGAAGCGCGTCCTCGGTCGAAGCGAGTCGGGCAACCCGGAACTCGACGTCGAGGGCGACGTAGAGCCGACCGCCGACTGACGGCGCACATCACTACCACATTGGCCTATCACTGGCACAGCGTCGGGTGTACTCACCGCAGACTCTCGGTGCGTGCCCGTCGTCGTACTCGTGGGGGACTCGATTATGCCCCGCTCTGGCCGGACGGAAACAATTTCAGTCTCGGACGCGGTCATTCAACGAATGAGTGATGTGGCCGATGACCGGGTTTATTATGTTATCAGCGACCTCCACATCGGCGGCGACGAGCAGCTGGAGGAGGTCGAGTTCCGCGAGGAGCTGCTGGAGTTTTTACAACGGCTGGAAGAGACCGACGAGAACGCCGAACTGGTGATTAACGGCGACGCGTTCGGGCTGTGGGAGTTCACGACTGTCGACGGCATCGAGAAGTTCGACACGCTGGAGGAGGCGTATCCGACGCTGTTCGAGCAGTTCCGTCGGACGGGAGCGAACGTCCAGATTACGCTGCTTCCGGGCAACCACGACCACGAACTGGCCGCGTACGACGAGTACGTCGAACGGTTCGGTGCGTACAACGTCGACCTCGTCCAAGACGAGTCGATTTCACGCCGCGTCGGAACGCAGGCGATTCACTTCGAGCACGGCCACCAGCAGGACCCAAATAATCGAATCGAAGACTGGGGGAATCCACACGCGACGCCGCTCGGCTACTTCTACAACACGCTCATCACCAGCCGTGCCGGCCAGCTGTCCGACCGCGGGCGGTACAACTGGCTGCGGGATGTCCAGACGGTCACCCCGACCGAACGAATGCCGATCTGGTTGTTCTCGAAGTACTTCTATCGCGAGATGAACCCGCTCCTTCGGTACTCGCTCGTGCCGTTTCTACTGTTGTTCAACGTGAGTGCCGTCTTGGCAGTGCTCGCCGCCCTCGATTTGACGGGCGTCTGGTCGATGCCCGTCGCACAGGCCAGCGCATTTCTCGGGCAGTTCGGCTGGACCGGAACTGCGATTTGGTTCCTGTTCGCCATCAACGTGGCAGTGACCGGCCTCCTCCTACTGATTGGGATTCCGCTGTACTTCCTCCGCAGGGACGTTCGCAAGACCATCAATCGGTTCGGCGTTTTTGAGACCGCACTGACCGTCGACACTGAAGCACCGTACGAGGAAGCCGCCCGTGAGGTGTTCGACGACCGGCCGGAGACGGCGGTGTTTTGCTACGGCCACACCCACCGCCCATCGGTTCGGGAGGTCGACGGCGGCCTGCTGGTCAACACCGGTACGTGGCTCAAACGGCTCCACCGACGCGACGGGATAATCGGGCTTCTGCCGCCGGTGTTCTATCCGTCGTACCAGTTGACAGCGGTCCGCATCGCCAGCGAATCCGAGGGCGTCTCCGTCGAGTATCAGACGATCAGGAAGCCGAGTCCGGCAGCCGAGGAGCTGACGCTTACCGAGCGTCTCCTTACCATCGGTCGAGGGCCAGACTTTGCCGTCCCCGACCGGCACGTCGTGGAAACGGAGACCGAAGAGTAGCTTCAGAGCGACCGACTGGATTCGGACGGTCGTTGCACGCCTCCGTCGAGTCCAACCCAACGGAATGAGTGACAGTACCGGACGAGCTACCGGCCAAACCGGAATCAGACTCACAGGCTCGTCTGATAGGATTCGGACTATCGTCCGAATCTCCGCTGACGGTCCTGGTACTCCCGGAGCGCGCGCAGATACTCCCGTTTCCGGAAGTCGCGCCAGTTCACGTCCGTGAAGTACAGTTCCGAGTACACCGACTGCCAAATCATGAAGTCAGAGAGCCGCTCGGCTCCCGTCTTGATGAGGAGGTCGGGCGCCTCGGGGAACAGCAGTCGGTCCTCGATGGTCTCCTCGTCGATATCCTCGGGCGCGAGGTCGCCGTCCTCGACCGCCTCCGCGACGCCCCGAACGGCAGTAGCGAACTCCTCGCGCCCGCCGAGCCCGATAGCGACCTGGACGGGCGCGTCGGCCGGCGTGTCGTCGTCGGGACCGCGAATCGCCATCTTCCGAGGGACATCGAGTGATTCCAGCGAGGTGCGCAGCGTCGGAATCGCGTCGGCGTCGAGCACGCTGACGGAGACGGTGACGCGGGCCGCGCCGTAGTCGAACGCCCACGCGAACAGGTCGGTGAGCGTGTCGTACGCGCCGGGTTCCAGCAGGTCCCGTTCCGTGATGACGAGCGCGACCTGTGCTGGCAGCGGGGCGTCAGCGAGCCGGAGCCGCGCCGAGAGATACCGGTCGTACAGTCCCACGGCCGTACTCCCGCGTCGCGTGGCGTAAATCTCGTGGTCTCCCGCCAGCGTTTTTATCGAGAGCCGGCGAACCCCGAGTATGCTTGATGACCTGCTCGGCCGGACGAAGCTGAAAGAGCGAATCGAGGAACTCGAAGAGCAGGTCCACCACCTCGAACGCGAGCGCGACGCCGAAAGCGAGCGCCGCAGCGACGCCGTCGCCGCCAAACAGGAGGCCGAGCGCGAACTGAATCGCCTGCGCGACCGCATCGCCGACCTCGAGGGGCGCGTCGAGGAGGAGGGCGACGATGAACGGGAGTTCCGGCGGACGGAGACGCTCACCGGCGACCGTCGCGACGAGGTACTCGCGCGGCTCCAGCGCGTCGAGACGGATCGGGAGGGCGCGCTCACGGCCGTCGTCACGGACGAACACGACGTTCCCGAGGCGGTGCGCGCGCAGTTCGGCGACCGCACGCCGCTCGTCGCGCGGGCCGCGCCGTGTGTCGTCTACGCCGACGACGCCGACCTCGTGAACGTGGCACTGCGCCCGGCACTCGTGCCCGAGGAGCGCGTCGCGTGGAGCGAGTCGTTCGACGTGGACGAGTCGTGGTTCCGGCCGACCGGCCGGTTCGCGTTCGCGCTCGTGCGCTCGGACCTGTTCGCGCTCGGCGTGTACGAAGACAGCGAGCGCGTCTCGCTGACCGGCTTCACGACGGACGTGAAATCCGACCACTCCAAGGGCGGCTTCTCGCAGGGGCGGTTCGAGCGCATCCGCGACGGCCAGATTCGCGACCACGTCAGTCGGTGTCGCGAGGCGATTGCCGAGACAGATGTCGAGAGACGCTACGTCGCCGGCGAATCCACGCTGTTGGGGGAGTTCGACGCCGACGCGACGGCGAGCGTCGACGCGACGGGCAAGCCCGAAGCCGCACTCGACAGCGCAGTCCGGGACTTCTGGAGCGCGCGGCTGTTCGCGCTGTGAGCGATAGCGAGATTTTTGTCCGGCGCTTCAGTCTGTGAGACTATGACACGACGGATTGCGGTACTCGCTCACGGCGGGTTCCCCGACGGCGCGAAGACGGCCACCGGCGTTCTCCGGTACGCCGACGCCGAGGTCGTCGCCGTGCTCGACCGCGACATCGCGGGCGACGACCCAGACGCTCGCATCGCCGACCACCTCTCGGGCGTGGCCGACGCGCCAATCGTCGCCAGCAGCGCCGACGCCCCCGAGTTCGACGCGCTCGTCATCGGCATCGCACCCATCGGCGGCGGCTTCGACGAGACGTGGCGCGCGGACGTGACCGACGCCATCGAGTCCGGCGCTGACGTGGTGTCGGGACTCCACTACTTCCTCGCCGACGACCCGGAGTTTGCCCGCCTCGCCGGCGAGCACGACGTGGAACTGTGGGACGTGCGCCGTCCACCCGAGGATGTGACCGTCGCGGAGGGTATCGCACGCGAGCTCGACACCGAGATTATCACGACCGTCGGCACGGACTGCTCGACGGGGAAGATGACGACCACCCGAGAACTGTACGAGGCGGCCGTCGACCGCGGCGTCGACGCCGGCTTCATCCCCACGGGACAGACGGGCATCATCATCGAGGACTGGGGCATCCCCATCGACCGCACGGTGAGTGATTTCACCGCCGGCGCGGTCGAGCGCATGGTACGCGAGCGCAGCGACCACGACTACCTGTTCGTCGAAGGACAAGGGAGCATCGTCCATCCGGCGTACTCGCCGGTGACGCTCGGCATCCTCCACGGCTCGATGCCCGACTCGCTCGTGTTGTGTCACGAGGCGGGCCGCGAGGCGATTCACGGCTACGAGGAGTTCGAGATACCGAATCCCGGCTACGTCGCCGAACTGTACGAGTCGCTCGCGGAGTCGGTCGCCCCGACGGAGGTCGTCGCCGGCGCACTCAACACCGCCCACCTCACCGAGAGCGGGGCTGACGACGCCAAGGCCCGCTACCGGTCACAGCTCACCGCACCCGTGGCCGACCCGATTCGCGACGGCGTGGACGAACTGCTGGAGGCGGTTCTGTGAACGCCGAGTTCGAGCGCGTCACGATGGCGCTTTCCGAGCCGTTCGAAATCGCGCGCGGCGTCCAAACGGAGAGCGAGAACGTCGTCGTGGAACTCACCCACGAGGGGGAGACGGGCGTCGGCGCGGCCGCACCGTCGACCCACTACGGCGAGACGGCCGACACGGTCGAGGCGGTTTTGCCCCGGCTGTTCGACGTTCTGCCGGCGGACCCGCACGATATCGACGCGGCACACGCAGCGATGGATGAAGCTGTCGGAGAAAATCCGGCGGCGAAGGCGGCCATCGACATCGCGATGCACGACCTCGCGGCGACGCTGCACGACCTTCCACTCTACCGGTATCTCGGACTCGACCCGAGTTCGACCCCGACCTCCTCGTTCACCGTCGGGCTCGCGTCGACCGCAGAGATGGCCCGGAAGGCCGAGGCCGCGAGCGACGCCGGCTACGACGTGTTGAAAGTGAAGCTCGGCACCGACAGGGATACCGAGATTGTCGAGACGCTCGCCGAGACGGCTCCGGACGCCCGGCTTCGAGTCGACGCGAACGAGGCGTGGACGCCCAAACAGGCGATTCGACTGTGTCGGAAGCTAGAGGGTCTCGTCGAGTTCGTCGAACAGCCCGTCCCGGCGGCAAATCCCGACGGCATGCGACGCGTGACCGAGCAGTCCCCGCTCCCGATTGCGGCCGACGAGTCGCTCGTCGACCCCTCGGACGTGCCCGCCGTCGCCGATATCGCTGATATCGCGAACGTGAAGCTGATGAAATGCGGCGGGATTCGCCCGGCAATCGAGGCGTTTCACGCCGCCCGCGCCCACGGGCTGGAGACGATGCTCGGCTGCATGATCGAGTCGAACGCCGCCATCGCGGCGGGGGTCCAGCTCGCGCCGCTGCTCGATTACGCCGACCTCGACGGGGCGCTCCTGCTCGCAGAGGGGACAGACCCGTTCGACGGTCCGCCGGTCCCGTCCCTCGACCCGACGGGCGTCGTGGGCACGGGTGCGCGCCGGAACTGATTTTTACTGGTCGTCGGTGTCACCCGTATGGGCCACTACGAGAAGCTCGAACGGATGTATCTCTCCTCGCCGACCAGCGAGGACTACGACGCCGATATCGACATCACCGAAGGGGAAGCAACGGTGACCGTCCCGGTACAGGAAAAGCAGTTCCACGCCGCCGGCGGCGTCCACGGCTCGGTTTACTTCAAAGTGCTCGACGACGCGGCTTTCTTCGCCGTGAACTCCCTCATCGAGGACGTGTTCGTGTTGACGACGAACTTCAACGTCCACCTGACGCGGCCCGTCTCGGAGGGGGAGATTCGCGCCGAGGGGCGGGTCGTCAACGAGAACCCCCGACAGCTCATCGGCGAGGCGGTCGCGTACGACGACGACGGCAACCAGATTGCCCGCGGCTCGGGGACGTTCGCGAAGTCGAACTCGGAGCTGCGGCCGGAAATCGGCTACGAGTAGCCGGGCGACGGCGAGACCGCCGTCGTCTGCTGGTCGGCGTCGAGTGTCGGGGCCGCGCTTCGAGCTCGGCAACCGCCCCGGAGCCGACCGGGTCCCGCAAGCGACGTGGTCGGCCGGCGTCGCCGGTGCTGGCTCGCCCCGCACTTCGCTCGTCGGGCGAACAGAGCGTGGGAAGTTCTAGCACGCGGCGCGCTCTCTAAACGCTTATACGGCGCGTCCGGCTTCACGAACACATGAGCGACGTGACGGTCACGCTTCCCGACGGCTCCGAGTTGACGGTGCCCGAGGGGTCGAGTGTCGAGGACGTAGCATACGAAATCGGTCCCGGACTCGGGGCCGACACGGTGGCGGGGGTCATCAATGGCGACCTCGCAGACAAGCACGACGAGGTCGAGGACGGCGACCGGCTCGTCATCGTCACCGACCAGAGCGACGAGTATCTGCAGGTGTTGCGCCACTCCGCGGCCCACGTCTTCGCGCAGGCCCTCCAGCGGCTCCACCCCGAGGCGAAACTCACCATCGGGCCGCCGACCGACGACGGCTTTTACTACGACGTGACGAACGTCGACCTCGACGAGGAGGACCTCGCGGAAATCGAAGTCGAGATGGAAGAAATCATCGAGGCCGACTACGACATCGAGCGGGTCGAACGCTCGCGTGAGGACGCGCTCGCGACCTTCGAGGACAACGAGTACAAACGCGAGATTCTCAACGACGAGGCCGCAGACGCAGACACCGTCTCCTTCTACGTGCAGGACGACTGGGAGGACCTCTGTCAGGGGCCACACGTCGAGTCGACGGGCGAGATCGGCGCGGTGAAGCTGCTCAACGTCTCCTCGTCCTACTGGCGCGGCGACGAGGACAACGACACCCTCACGCGCGTCCACGGGACGGCCTTCGAGTCGGAAGGCGACTTGGAGGAGTTCATCCAGATGCGCGAGGAGGCAGAAGAGCGCGACCACCGGAAGATCGGCTCGGAGATGGACCTGTTTTCGATTCCGGACCACTCGCCCGGCTGTGTCCACTTCCACCCGCCCGGGATGGCGATTCGCCGCGAACTGGAGGAGTATATCCGCGCCAAGAACGACGAACTCGGCTACGAGGAGGTGTGGACGCCCGAACTCAACAAGGCGGAGCTGTGGAAGCCGACGGGCCACTACGAGAACTTCACCGAGAACGGTGAGATGTTCAACTGGGAGCAGGACGACACCGAGTACGGCCTGAAGCCGATGAACTGCGCGAACCACGCGCACATCTACGACGACACCACCCACTCGTATCGCGACCTCCCGATTCGGCTCTCGGAGTTCGGCACCTGCTACCGCAACGAGCAGTCTGGCGAGCTGTCGGGACTGCTCCGCGTGCGCGGGTTCACCCAAGACGACGGCCACGCGTTCATCCGCACGGACCAAATCGAAGGCGAGATTCGCGACGCGCTCCGCATCGTCCAGACCATCTACGGCGACTTCGGCTTCGACATCAGCTACAAGCTGGAGACCCGCGGCGAGGGAGCCGTCGGCAGCGAGGCGGTATGGAACAACGCGACGGACGCGCTGAAGGCCGCGATGGAGACGGAGAGTCTCGATTACGACATCGAGGACGGCGAAGCCGCCTTCTACGGGCCGAAAATCGGTATCGACGTGCACGACGCCATCGGCCGCGAGTGGACCGTCGGCACCATCCAGCTCGATTTCAACATCCCCCGCGAGCTCGACTTGACGTACGTGGGCGAGGACAACGACGAACACCACCCGGTGATGGTGCACCGGGCGCTGCTCGGCTCCTTCGAGCGGTTCATGGGCGTGTTAATCGAGCACTTCAAGGGGAACTTCCCGACGTGGCTCGCGCCCGAGCAGGTCCGGATTCTCCCCATCTCGGAGGACCAGCTCGGCTACGCCCACCGCGTCAAAAACGAGCTCGGCGACCACCGCGTCGAGGTCGACGACCACGACTGGACCATCGGCCGGAAGATTCGCGCGGCCCACGACGACCGCGTGCCGTACATGCTCATCGTCGGTGGGAACGAGGCCGAGGCCGGCACCGTCTCCGTGCGCGACCGCTTCGAGAACGAGCGCGACGACGTGGCGACCGACGAGTTCGCCGCCCACCTCGAGACTGAAATCGAGTCGCGAACGATCGAGCCGGACTTCATCGCCGACAGCGAGTCCACCGAGTAGCCTACGCCTCGGGATCGTCGTCCGCTCTGAGCATGAACGGGCCGGTCGTCAGCGTCCGCTGCGTGATGGTGACGATACGGAGCACGTAGGAGACGAGCAACAGGAACGGGAGAACCGCGAGTGTCACCGCGGCCGAGACGCCGAGCAGGAGATTCGAGACGCCGAGCGTCGCCCCCGGGATGTCGCCTGTATCGACGAACAGGAGCACCGCGACCGTGACGCCGAGTGCCGGCACGGCGGCCGAGAGAATCACGCGAGAGAGCCGGACGAGTTCGTTCTGGAAGTAGAGCCCGCGGACGTGTTCGCGGGCCGGGCCGAAGAACGTGAGCGCGTCGATGAAGGCGTCGAGCGCCTCGGTTCCCTCCTCGGTGAGCGCGTCGCCGTGCTCGCGGCGGAGCCGCCGGGCCTGGTGGACGCGGTAGGCGTAGTTGTAATCGAGGGCGGCCCGCAGCGCCGAGAACTCCAGGTAGCGTGCGCCTTCCAGTTGGGCGGCGACGGTGTCGGCGTTGGCGTCGTGTTCGCGGGTGAACTGCGCGACGCGCTCGCCGGTGATGCCCTCGGTGACGGTCTCGCGGAGCGTCTGTGCGCGGGCGTTCGTCTCACCGAGCAAGGCGCGCAGGAACTGTGCCGGCTCGGCGGGGGAGACTCCACCGAGCAGTTCCTCCACGTCGCGGCGGAAATCGAGGGAGTCGCCGAGTCGCGTGCGGTGGTCGTCGAGGGTTCCGAGCTGCTGGGACAAGACGAGCTGGTCGATGGTGACGACGAGCGTCACGCCCGTGATGATGCCGGTAATGAGCCCCTCGAACACCGTCTCGACGGGGTCGGAGCCGGACATTACCACGCCGAGCGGCGAGGGGTCGAGCGTGCCGACGAGGATGAAGAAGGCGAACAGACAGCCCGCGAGCAGCCCGGCGACGGCCCACCGGTTCCCGTCGAGCAGGAGCCAGCGGCGCAGCCGCGTCTGTCCACCGGTCCGGGCCGTCCCGTTCGACGCCTCGGTCATGCGAACCCGTTCGCGGGCGGACGCGAAAAAGTGGGGTGGCGCGGCGTCAGTCGTCGGTGCCCCGGAGGATGAACGGGCCGATCGAGAGGGTGTGTTTCGTCACCGTCGCGATGCGGAGCACGTACGACAGCAGGATGGCGAAGGGGACGAGTCCGATTGTCGCGCCGAGCGCGAAGACGAACACCAGCCCGTCGACGCCGAACGCGGCGGCCTCGAACGTCGCGACGTTGAAGTACGCCACCATGAACAGCGAGACGACGAGGGCCGGAATCGCGGCCGTGAGAATCGTCCGCGACAGCGCCGTCAGCTCCCACTGGAAGTAGAGCGTCTTGAAGTGTTCACGCGCGGGCCCGAACAGCGTCAGCGTGCGCCGCAGCGAGTCGAGCTGGTCGCTGGTCTCCTCGTCGAGTCGGTCGCCGAACTCGGCGTCGATGCGCTGGGTCTCGTACACCTTCCACGAGTAGTTGAAGTCCAACGCGGCGGACACCACGTCGAACTCGCCGAACGAAGCTCCGTCTAAGTCCTCGGCGACGGAGTCGGCGTTACCGACGATGCTCTCGGTGAGCGACTCGATTGCCTCGCCGGCCTCGCCGTCGGGCGCGTTCTGGCGGAGCGCCTCAGCCTGTTCGCCCGCCGTGCGGACGAACGAGCCGAGAAACTGCGCGGGCTGTGCGGGCGCGACGGTGGTGTCAAGCACGTCGGCGGCGTCGCGGTGGAAGGTGACGGCCCCGTCCATCCGGTCGCGCTGGTCGCCGACAGCGCCGAGCTCCTGGGATAAGACGAGCTGGTTCAGCGTCAACACGAGCGTCACGCCGGTGATGGTGGCCGTGAGCAGCCCCTGGAACATCGTGTCGACGGAGTCGGTCTCGCGGAGCGTCACCTCCGCGCCCGGATACGCCTCACCGGCGACGAGCAGCGTCAGAAACACCAACAACAGCAACACACCGGCGACGACCCGACGGTCGGCGTTCATCACCAGCCACAGCCGCCACTTCCCTTCGTCTGCACGCTCGCGCAGCGTGTCGTCCGGTCGGTTCTCCTCGTCCATGTCGCTACTCCAGACGCCGACGAGAAAAAGCCCGGCCTACTTCGACTCGTCGTCCTGCAGCTCCGCGAGTTCCGCCTCCACGTCCGCGTCCGACGACTCGGTCGCGTCGAGGTCTTCGAGCGCGTCGTCCTCGGTCTCTGTCGTCTCGGCGCTCGATTCGCTTTCGGTCTCCACGCCCTCCTGCTGGCGGAGCGTGTCGAGTTCGGACTCGATTTCGGCGTCGGCACGCCCGCTGTCGAGTTCCTTCTCGATGTCCGAGCGGTCGTCCATCGCGTTCTCCAGCGCGCCGGAGCCTTCGAGTTCGTCCATCGCCTCGGCGCGGGCCTCCATGTCTTGGGTCTGTTCGCGCGCCCGCTCGATGGAGCGGGACACGTCTTCCATCTCGTCGCCCGCGCCGGTCATCGCCTCGGAGACACGGGTGCTGGCCTCTGCGGCCTCGTAGCGCGCCTTCATCGTCTCCTTTTCCGTCTTGAACCGCTCGATCTGCTGTTGGAGTTCGTCCTTCTTGGAGACGAGGTTGTCCTGCGTCTGCTGGAGGTCGGCGATCTGTGTCTCCAGGTCCTCGATTTGGCTCATCTTGCTCTTCTTTTTTTCCAGTGCGCGCCGCGCGAGGTCCTCGCGGTCCTGCCGGACGGCTTCACGCGCCTGCTCGTTGTGTTTCTCGACGTTCTCCTCGAGCCGGCGCTTCTGGATTTCGAGCCGTTTCTTCTGAGTCGTCAGGTCGGCGATGCCCTGTTTCACGTCCTGCAACTCGTCGCGCATCTGCTCGTAGGAGTAATCGAGCTGTTCGCTGGGGTCTTCCGCGCTCGAGATGAGCGTGTTGAGCTTCGACCGGATGACGTACGACGCCCGCGAGAGGATTCCCATACCATCCCTATGTGTCGGACAACTAAAATCCTCAGCACCGGCCGCTACGACCGCCAGTACGAGGAGGTGAGCAACACGAGCACCGGGATAATCTCGAGTCGTCCAATCCACATCAGGAAGGTCATGAGCAGTTTCGAGGGGACGGGGAAGAACTCGTACGAGCCCATCGGTCCGAGCCGACCGAAGCCCGGCCCGACGTTCCCGACGGTGGAGGCGGCGGCGGCGATACCCTCAAACGCGCTCAGGTCGACCCCGGTGCGAGCCGCATCGAGCATCAACAGCGCCGCGCCGAAGCCGAAACAGAGCATATAGACGAGCGTGAACGTCTGGATACCACGGACCGCACGCTCGTCGATTGCGTTCCCGCCGAGCCGAACCGGCGAGACGGCCTCGGGGTGGACCGAGGTGAACAGCTCTCGTTTGATGCTCTTGATGATGACAATCCACCGGACGATTTTGATACCACCACCGGTTGATCCGGCGGAGCCGCCGACGAACATCGCAAACAGGAGGAGATACTTCAGCGGCTGTGACCACGCGTTGAAGTCGATGCTCGCGTAGCCGGTCGTCGTCACCATCGCGAGCACTTGGAAGATGGCGTGGCGCAGCGACGCCTCGATGTCGCCGGCGATACCGGAGTAGAAGTCGAGGGCACCCGGTCCAACGTCGGCACCACCGGTGAACAGCAGGGCCGCGAGGACGACCGAGAACACGCCGATGATACCCGAGTACGCACGAAACTCGATATCGTTGAGCAGCGCGCGCGGCTCACCCGAAAGCAGCCGCCACGTCAGCGCGAAGTTGACGCCCGCCGCGAACATGAACGGGATGATGAGCCACTGGACCGCCGCCGAGAACGCCTCGATGGAGCGCGCCTCGGGCGAGAAGCCGCCGGTCGGCATCGTCGTCAGCCCGTGGGCGACGGCGTTGTACGCGGCCGCGGCGTGGTCGGTGCCGGCCACGAGATTATCCATCGCAGGCGCGAGTCCGACGAGATGGAAGACGAAGAGCAGGACGATTTCGAGGGCGGTGATGCCGGCGTAGACGAGCCAGAGGACGCGGGCCGTCTCGGCGATGCGAGGCGTGAGCTTCTCGATGCCGGGGCCGGGGGCCTCGGCGTCCATCAGCTGTGCACCACCGACGGAAAGCTCAGGGAGGATGGCGATAGCGAGCACGACGATACCCATCCCACCGAGCCACTGGGTGAGCTGTCGCCACAACAACAGCGCGTGGGAATGTTGCTCGAAGGAGATATCCCCCATGACGGTCGCGCCGGTCGTGGTGAAGCCGGACATCGACTCGAACAGCGCGTTCACCGGATGGGCGAGCGTGCTGTCGGTTCCCATCCCGGCGATGAGATACGGAAGGGTGCCGACGGCGGCGATGGCCAGCCACGTGAGCGCGACCATGAGCAGCGCTTCGCGCCCGCCGAGGTCGGGGTCGGGGTCAAGCTGTTCGATAGCGAAGCCGAGGAGAAACGTCGCGACGACGGCGATAGCGAAGGTGAGGATATCGTCGCCGTACAGCAGGGCGACGACGAGGGGGACACACAGCGGGACGGCGAGATACTTGAGGACGCGCCCGGTCAGGGCGACGCTGGTCCGCCACTCGACGCGGACGCCCCCACCAGAGCCGATACTCAGGAGTGACACGGCGGGTCAGACTTGCGGCGTGAGCAAGAATCCATCGTCTCTCTACGACCGCCAGAATCGCGGCGTCAACAGGACGAGCACGGGAATAATCTCGATTCGACCCACCCACATCAACACCACCATCGCCGTCTTGCTCACCGTAGGAAAGTCGGCGTAACTCCCGTAGGGGCCGGCCGCGCCGAATGCGGGCCCGATGTTGAGGAACGTCGACGCGGCCGCACTCATCGCGTCGAACTCACCGACGGCGAGTCCAGACCGCGTCGAGTCCACGACAACGATGACCGTCAACAACACGAAGATGACGATGCTCAACAGGATGTACATCGTGGTGTCGTGGACCGTCTCCTCGTCGACGATGTCGCCACCGAGTCGCACCGGGCGGATGGCCTCCGGGTGGAGTTCGGTGAACAGTTCCCGGCGGAACGACTTCACCACGACGAGCCAGCGGAACGTCTTGATGGAGCAGGTGGTCGAGCCGGCCATCCCGCCGACGAACATACACAAAAAGAGGACGTGTTTGACCGCCGGCGACCAGAGGTTGAAGTCGACGGTCGCGTAGCCGGTCGTCGTCAGTATCGAGACGACCTGAAACAGCCCGTGGCGTATCGTCGGCTCGGCGCCGGTGAACTCGCCGTCGATAGCGAGGATTGCCGTCGCGAGCGCAGTCACGCCGGCGACGAGCAGCGCGTAGAAGCGAAACTCCTCGCTCTCGCGCAGGGCTTGCGTGCGTCCCTGCGTGAGCGCGTACAGGATGACGAAATTTGTCGCGCCGACGAACATGAACAGCGTGATGAGATACTGGGCGGCGGGCGCGAACGCGCCGACGCTGTCCGGCTCCGGCGAGAAGCCGGCGGTCGCGAGCGTGGTGAGCGCGTGCGACACGGCGTTGAACGGGTCCATGTTCGGCGCGATATCCAGCAGAAACAGCAGGTACAACAGGACCGCGAGCAGGAGCGTCAACCCGACGTACAGCGAGCCGAGGAGCCGTGCGGTGCGTGACATCCGAGGGGCGAGCTTCGTGAGGTCCTCGGTCTGCGTCTCCGTCTCCATCAGCCGTGCGCCACCGACGGAAAGCTGCGAGAGCAGGCCGACGGCGAGCACCAGAATACCGAGCCCGCCGAGCCACTGGAGCAGCTGTCGCCAGAACAACAGCCCCCGTGAGTGCGCCGAGAAGTCGTCGATGACGGTCGCGCCGGTCGTCGTGATGCCGGACATCGACTCGAACAGCGCGTTCAGCGGCGACGTGAACACGCCGGTGCCGGCGAGCAGGAACGGGATGCTCCCGACGAGGGCGACAGCCAGCCAGGTGAGCGCGACCATCAGAAACGCTTCGCGGGGGTACAGCTCCTGTTGGGGGAACCGTTCGAGCGCGAAGCCGGCAAGCAGCGAGCCGGCGGCGGAGATGAGAAACGGCGTCGGCGGTTCGGCGTAGACGACGGCGACGAGTGCGGTGACCGCGAGCGGGACCGCGAGGCCCTTCAGGACGGCACCGACGAGACTCACACTCGTTCGCCAGTCGACTCTCATAAAACGCCGGTGACGGCGTCGACGGCGCTGGCGCTGGCGAACACCACCACGTGGTCGCCGGCTTCGAGGACCGTGTCACCGCGGGGCGTCGTGAGTTCGCCGTTGCGCGTGATTGCGCCGAAGACGACACCGTCCGGCAACTTACCGGCCAACTCGCGGATGGTACAGCCGACGGCGTCGCCGGCTTCGTCCACCTCGAACTCCAGCACCTCGGCGCGGTTCCCCTCGATGAGGGCGATATTCTCCGCGTGGCGGCCGCGCGTGAACCGCGTAATCTCACCGGCGGTCGCCTTCCGGGGCGAAACGGCCACGTCGACGCCGACCGCCTCGAAGATGTCCGCAAACTGGACGGTGTCGACGACCGCGACGGTTCGGTCGGTGCCGAGCCGCTCGGCGAGCAGACACGCGAGGAGGTTCTGTTGGTCGTTCTCCAGCGTCGAGATGAGCACGTCGGCGTTGCCGACGTTTTCGCGGTCGAGGAACTCGCGGTCGGTCGCGTCGCTTTGCATCACGGTCGTCCCCGGCAGTTGCTCGGCGAGCCAGCGCGCGCGGTCGGGGTCGTGTTCGACGAGTCGGGGCGAGAAGCCGCGGGATTCGAGCAGCTTCGCCGTCTGATAGCCGACCTCGCTCCCGCCGACGATGACGATGTCGTCGGGGCCGGTGCGCTCGGGCGCGATGGCGGCGCTGAACGCGCGGGTCGAGTCGGGACTCCCGATGACGATAACGTCGTCGTCGGCCTCGATGCGGGTCTCCCCCCGCGGAATGATGATAGCGTCGTCGCGGAGGATGGCCGCGAAGGTGAGCGAGTCGAAGCGGTCTGCTTCCTCGATGGTTTGGCCCGCGACGGGGCTTTCTGCCGGAATCTCGAACTCGGCCATCTGGACGACCCCGTCTGCGAAGGTGTCCACGTCCTGTGCGGTGGCGAGGCCGATGACGCCGGTGATGGTCTCGGCCGCGAGCAGGTCGGTACACACCATGAAATCCGCGCCGAAGACGCGGGAGCCGCGCTCCCACGTGCGGAGATACTGCGGGCTCTTCACGCGGGCGATGGTGAACACGTCCGAGAACACGCTCGCCGTGCCGCAGGTGACGATGTTCGTTCGGTCGTCGTTCGTCGAGGCGATGAGCATATCCGTCTCCTCGATGCCCGCCTCTTCGAGCGTCTCCACGTCGCTTCCGTCGCCCTTGACGCCGAGTACGTCTTCGCCGTAGCTGATTGACTCGACCTGTCCGCCGTCGATGTCGACGACCGTGACCTCGTGGTCGCTGGACAGATCGGCGGCGATACTGGAGCCGACCTCGCCCGCTCCGACGACGATTACGCGCATCTGTCCGGACCTCTCATTACCTGGTACTCACTCGCCCGCGATAAGTGGATTTTCATCCGAGAGCGAGGGCGTTCTGGTATCTGTCGGGACCATAGACAAATTATATAAGAGTGTGGGCTAACTACGTTAGCTACAGTCGGACAGTCAGGCGTCGTGTCGAGCTGTGCCCCTCGACACGTCGATACGGCACGCGGTGGTTCGACTCGGGGTCAGGGTCCGAGTCGGCGACGACCACCGTGTACCGTCGTTACCACCCCTCGACCGGAGCCAATGACACGAATCTCAAAACGGCAGGACAAAACCGACGCACAGACAGACAAACAGACCGACGACATCGACCCGGAGAACCTCGTCCGGACGGCCAACGGCGAGTTGATGGACGAGGAGACCGGTCTCATCGTCGAAGAGGACAACATCGACCGCGGCCCGGAGTGGCGCGCGTTCTCACACCAGGAACAACAGCAGAAGTCCCGCGTCGGCGCGCCGACGACGCGCACGATGCACGACAAGGGACTGACCACGAACATCGACTGGCAGAACAAAGACGCCTCGGGCCGCACGCTCTCACAGGAAAAGCGAAGCCAGATGCAGCGGCTCCGAACCTGGCAAGAGCGCATCCGAACCCAGGAGAGCGGCGAGCGCAATCTCCAGTTCGCGCTCTCGGAAATCGACCGGATGGCGAGTGCGCTCGGCGTTCCGCGGTCGATTCGCGAGGTCGCCTCCGTCATCTACCGACAGGCGCTCGACCGCGACCTCATCCGCGGGCGCTCAATCGAGGGCGTCGCGACCGCGTCGCTGCACGCCGCGTGCCGACAGGAGTCGATTCCCCGCTCGCTCGACGACATCACGGAGGTCTCACGCGTCGAGCGGCGCGAAATCGGCCGGACGTACCGCTACATCTCACAGGAACTGGAGCTGGCGTTAGAGCCGGTCGACCCCAAGTCGTATCTCCCGCAGCTCGCGAGCCAGCTCGAGGCGAGCGACGAGATTCAACAGGAGGCGGTCCGAATCGTCGAGAAGACGACCGAGCTCGGGCTCCACTCCGGAAAGTCGCCGTCGGGATACGCGGCCGCCGCGCTGTACGCCGCCTCGCGCATCGTCGGTCCGAAGCTGACACAGCGTGCCGTCGCCGACGTGGCAGACGTGACCGTCGTGACGATCCGCAACCGGTATCAAGAACAGATGGACGCGCTCGACGTGAGCGTCACCCACTAAACCCCGACCGTGCTACGGTCGTCGCGCGTGACACCCTTTCCTCCCCCCAGTTTTAATTCATCGCCGGTAGTTCCGTGAGATAGCCGACCGACACGTTGACGACTGCGTCAGGGGCAGCGTGATTACGTCGGTACGGCCCACACCCTGCAGGTGTGGCGGTCGTTGCGGCTCGCACCTCGGTGTGGGCTGGACGCCGGCGGTCGCGGGACGGCCGCCGGACACGCGACCGGTTTTCACCAGTGGTTCAGTGCTGTCGAGCGTCGCGGCCGTACCAGTAGACACCGACGGCGAGCACGGCGAGACTACACGTCGTCGCGACCAGACTGCTCGCGGACAGCGAGATACCGACGCCGATGCTCCCGGTCGCGATGGCGACAACCGAGAGTGTCCCGACCGGCCAGCGGCTCCTCGTGTCGGGCCACTCGACGTCGCGTGACATGTTCGTGTGGAAGCCGCGACTGCTACTAAAATAGTGGGCGGCGTTTCAGTTTCCGAAACCGAGGAGCGACAGGGTTGCCACTGGCGACCGAAGAAAGCGGAAGGAAATTCGCCGGCTTAGGAGTCGCCGAACATCTGGCGCATCATCGGGTGCATCTCCATCATCTGCTCTTCTGCGATCTCCTCGTACAGCTTGTACGTGATGGAGACGGTGAGCAGCAGTCCCGTGCCGGAGACGTTACCGATGGTCCCGAGCATGTTCGCCATCACGGCGAGTGCGCCGACGAGCGCACCGCCGATGACGGTGACCTGCGGGATGTAGCGTTCGAGTACCTTCTCGATGACGCCGGGCGACTGCCGGAACCCGGGAATCTGCATCCCCGAGTTCTGAATCTGCTGGGCGGTCGCCTCCGGTCCCATGCCGGTGGTCTCCACCCAGAAGATGGCGAATATCGCGCCGCCGATGACCATGAACGTCAGGTCGATGCCGATACGCAGGAACACCTGCCACAGCTCCACCGGCAGGTCGGTGATGAAGAACATCCAGTCCTCGTAGTTGTAGATGGGCGCGACGTAGTAGAAGAACCCATCAATCGCTTGGCCGTTGGAGTTGAAGTCTCCGAGCCAGGTCGGCATCCCGTCTCCCATCTGAGAGTGGATGATGCGACCGAGGAACTGCAGGTTCGTCTGGAGTGCGCGGACGAGAATCATCGGCAGGACGGACGCGTAGATGAGCTTCACGGGGAAGCGACCGCGTGCGCCCTTGACCCGCGCGTGCGAGAGCGGAATCTCGACGCGGACGGACTCGGCGTAGACGACGACCACGAAGATGAACACCGTGGTGAACAAGAACAGGAGCTGTCCCTGTTCGAGCAGGAGTCCCTGTAGTCCAGCGCCGCCGAGCACCGACCCGAGATTCGCGTTGGTGAAGATGATCTGATACCAGCCGAAGAGGAAGCCGCTCTGTCCGGTGATATCCGGAACGCCGAAGAAGCCACCGACGAGTCGCTGGCTGATGCCGGCGATGATGAACAGCCCGACACCGGAGCCGACGCCCCACTTCGAGATGACCTCGTCCATGAACAGGATGAGGAGACCGCCGACGAAGATCTGGGCGAACATCAGCCACCTGACGCCGCCGAGACCGATGCCGAGGCTGTTCGCGACGGCGTCGCTGGCCGGCAGGAAGTTGCCGGCAAACACCATCGGCAGCCCGGTCAGACAGATCATCACGACCACCAGCAGCTTCTGGAGCCCCTGGTACAGCACCTGGTCGCGCGGGTCGTTCGTGTCCAGCCCGAGCAGGTTCGCACCGCCGAGCAGCTGCAGGACGATGGATGCCGTAACAATCGGGCCGATACCCAACTGCAGAATGGTTCCCTGTCCACCCGCGAGGATGGAGCGGAACTGACCGAACGCGTCTGAACCCTGCCCCGCGAGGCCGTAGACGTAGACGTTCGTCAGGAAGAAATACAACACGAGCACGCCTGCCGTCCAGGCGAGCTTCCGGCGGAACGGCACGTGGCCCTCTGGCCGGGTGACGCCCGGCATTCGCGTGAGCAGCGGTTCTGCGGTCTCCTTCCAGCCCATTTTACTCTCCTTGCTCGTCGTCGTCGGCTTCCTCGGCTTCTTCGAGCAGTTCCTCGCCGAGTTCCGTCAGGACGGCCTCGCCGCCCGCGGCGTCGAGGGCGTCTGCGGCGTCGTCCGAGAAGGCGTCAGCGGTGACGGTGAGCGCCGTGTGACACTGGCCGCCGCCGAGCACCTTCACGCGGTCGACGTCGTTGCGGCCGTCGACGACATCGCGGGCGTCGACGGCGTAGCCGTCGTCGGTCTCCTCCGCGACGCCGTCGGCCGCGAGCAGGACGATATCCTCGTCCAGCTCGCGGAGGTTGACGGTCTCGACGACGCGGTCCGTCTTCTGGGGCCGCTTGAAGCCGTGCTTCTGTCGAGGGGGATACAGATTCTTCTCGTGTTTCTTGCGACCGGCGCGACCGCGACCACCGCGGTGGCCTGCGCCGCGTCGCTTCTTGTGCGAGCCGCCGCCGTGCGTGCGCGAACCACGCTGTCGTCGTTTCTTACTCGTCATTATCGCATCGCCTCCAGGAGCGAGTCGAGCGCTTCGGTCTCCTGTTTGCCGAGCATCCCACCCTCCTTGCCGGGGTGTTTGATGCCGTCGTGCCCGCCGCGTGGCGGGTGGAGTCGGAGCGTCGGGGAGAGTCCCTGCTCTTTGAGCGTCGTCTCCTCGTCGACGAGGGCCGACGCGAGCGCGTCGATGTCGTCGTACTCCGTGTTCGATTCGACCCAGTCATCGTCGATGTCGGCCTCGCCCTTTGCGGGCTCGGCGCGCTTCGCGATGAGCAGGGCGACCGTCTCCTCAGACGGGGTCCCGTGTGCGACCCAGTCGTTCACCTTGGTAATCATGCCGCGGTAGGTGTCCGTCTCGGGGACGAACGTCAGGTGGTTCACCTTGTGCAGATTCAGCATCGAGAGCGTGTCCCGAACTGCGTGGCTCTGATTCACCTCGCCGCGGAGTTGCACGATTGCTTCCATTACTCGATCACCTCACGCTTCTCGAAGGCTCGCTGTGGGACGCGGGCCTCGCTGGTCGCGCGAAGGGCGTTGAACGTCGCCTTCGCGAAGTTGACCGTCGTCCGGGTGTTGCCGGACGAGCGAGTCCAGATGTCTTCGATGCCGGCGAGATCGAGGACGTGTCGGACGGTCTCACCGCCCGCGAGTCCGAGCCCGCGCGGCGCGGGACGGAGTTCGACCTCGACGGAACCGGCCTTGCCGGTCGTGCGAAGTGCGACGGTGTGGGGACGCCCACAGCCACACTCCCACGACCCGCAGCCGCGCGACACGTCGATGACGTTCAGCTTGGCCACCTCGATGGCCTTCTGGATTGCGCCGCCGACCTGCTCGTCGCGGCCCTCGGCGTAGCCGACGAAGCCGTCGCGGTTCCCCACGACGACGACACACCGGAACTTCACCCGGCGGCCGGAGTCGGTCATCCGCTGGACCATGTTGATATCGAGCACCTCGTCGTCCATCCCCGGGAGGAGCTGGTCGACGATTTCGGGCTCCTTCAGCGGGAGTCCGCTGTTCAGGGCCGCCCGCATGTCGGTGATCTCGCCCTCTACGACCTTGTTTCCGAGCCGCGTTCGCGGCTCCCAGCCTCTGTCGCTCATTCTAGTAGTTCCTCACGGAGTTCGTCGAAATGCTCGGGCAGTTCGGTGGCGTCGAAGTCGCCGCTGTAGAGACCGCCCTCCTGCTCGGCGTAGTCGGCGATGTGGGTGCCGCGCGTGCGGTCCCAGTCGGCGAACACGTCGTCGTTGTGGGGAATCTCCAGACCGGCGTCGATTGCGCCCTCCTGCACCGCGAACACCTTGTTGCCGGGCGTCGCCGTGTTGAGGCCGATATCGAGCACCGCCTCCTCGACGCCCGCCTCGACGGCGCGCGTACCGAGCAGGAGCCCGGTGAGGTACGCCGCCGGCAGATTGCCGGTGGGTGCCTCCCAGCCGTACTCGTCGAGGTCCTCGGAGGTTGCCTCGACGACCGTTTCGTCACCGTTCTGTCCTCGCGTGACCAGCTGCGCCGTAGTGTGCTGGTTGCTCTTGCGGGCGACCAGCCGGGGTTTCCCGGATTTCAGCAGGCGCAACCTCTGATGGTAATTCGTTCGTGCCTCGCGGCGACGCCGCATCGGCACTTTGTATCGTGGTCCGGTTGCCATTGTTAGTAGTTGTTCTCGATGTATCGTTCGAGGTCAGCGACGGAGTCGAACTCGCCACCGGACGCCATGTCGTAGACGTCGCGGTAGGTGGAGCGGTCGATGTCGCCGTCCTCGCGGAGCTGTTTGAGTGTGGAACGCTGGGCGCGGATCTTCGACTGCCACGCCTCTTTCTCGTTTTGTCGACCGCCGGCTTTCCCCTTGCGGGAGCCGGCACCCTTCTTGTGACCGTAGGCGCGCTTTGCCGCGCGCTCGCGGGCACGGCCGCGCGAGTTGGACTTGGCGTCCTCCGCGCGAATCGCGCCCTCGTCGATGAGGTCACGGACGTCGTCGCGGGTAATCGCGTCCGCGAGGTCCTCCTGTCGGTCGGGGTCGAGCCAGATGCGGTTCTTGCCGACGTCGAGGATGTCGGCGGCGAGTCGCTTCTGTGCGGTGAGGTCACTCATTCACTTCCACCTCCTCGTAGGTCGGGTTGAGAACGCGAATCTCGCGTTCTTCAGCCACGTCTTCGATGTCCTCGCGCTTGCGACCGCCGACGGTCGACCCGATGCGGACGGCCTGCGTGTCGCCGTCGACGTCCTCGAGGTCGTCCACGTTGTGGACGTGGACCTCCTCGAAGCCCGACGGGTGCAGTCCGCGCGCCTCAACCGGCGAGCGGAAGCCCGCCTCGACCTTCTGTCCCTTCCCCTTGATGCCACGGCGCTGCTTCGACAGCGCGCCGCGGGGCTTGCGCCACGAGGTCGGGGTGCGCTTTTTCTTGTGGTAGTCCTGTCGGTTGAACTGCGGCGTGGAGACGCGGCTCCGCTCGCCGAGCAGTCGTTCGGTCTCCTCGTCGAGCTCGGGCGTCTTGTCCGCGTGCCCGCGTGCGACGAGTTCCGTCTCGACAGTCGTTTCCTCTTCGTCCGGCTCGGAGTCGCTCTCGTCTTCGACCTCCGCCTCGGTCTCCTCTTCGACTTCGAGACCGCCGACGTCGGCCTTGATTCGGGCCGCGAGGGCGTTTCCGATACCGTCGATGTCGGCGAGCTCAGACTGCGAGGCGCGTCGCACGTCCTCGACAGTCTCGAAGCCCGCGCCCTCGAGGGCCGCGGCCTTCGCGTTGCCGACACCGGAGATGTCTGTCAGCTCTTGTGGTTCGTCGTCTGCCATCAGGCGTTACCTCGTTCCGGTTCGCTGGTGATGTACACGCCGTCTTGGAAGACGCGGGTGTCTTTCCCAGAGACGCGTGTTCGCTGTTCGATGTCCGCGGCCGTCTGGCCGACGTCCTCGATGCTGGGGCCGGAGACGGTGAGCTCCTCACCGTCGACGGAGACCTGCGTGTCGCCGTGGATGGGGACACGCCGCGGCTCCCGCTCGCCGATGAAGTTCTCGATGACGACGGTGCCGTCCTGCACGGAGACCTGCATCGGGAAGTGAGAGTAGAAGACTTCCATCTCGTACTCCCACCCGTCGGTGACGCCCTGAACCATGTTCTGGACGTGGCTCGCGAACGTGCCGACGGTGGCGTTCGTCTTGGCGTCCGACTCCTCGGACGCGATGACGACGTCGCCGTCTTCGATGTCGACGCTGATGTTCGGATACCAGAGCCGGCGCGTGACGGAGCCGTTCGGCCCCTCGACTGTCACGTCGAGGTGGTCGATGCTCGCGGTCACGTCGTCCGGCACGGTGATACGTTCAGTAGACATATGCAATCACCTGTCCGCCGATGCCCTGTTCGCGGGCCTCGTAGTGGCTCATCACGCCGTGGCTCGTCGTGACGACGAGCGTCCCGTAGTCGCGGGCGGGGAGGAACCGCTTTTCCCACTTCTCGTAGTCGTCCGCGGTCACGGAGTAGCGCGGCTTCACCGCGCCACAGGCGTTGATGGAGCCTTTCAGTTCGACCTCGAAGCGGCCGGCCTTCCCGTCGTCTACGAACTGGAAGGTGTCGACGTACCCGCGGTCTGCGAGCACTTCGAGCACGGAGCCGATTTCGTTCGAGGCGGGCTCTACTGTGTGGTCGAGATGGCCGACGCTTTCCGCGTTGTCGATACCCGAAAGCGCGGCGGCCAGTGGATCGTTTGCTGTCATGGTTTAGCTGTACTTCTCGAAGCCCATGTCGCGTGCGATCTCGCGGAAGCACTGTCGGCACAGCCAGATATCGTACTTGCCGACAAGCCCCTGCTTGCGACCACACCGCTGACACTCTTCGGTCTGTCCGGTCGGGACAGACTCCTCTGTTTCAGTTTCGCTCATTCGTTCACCTCAACGTCGTACTCAGCTTCGAGGTACGCGACTGCGTCCTCGGGGGTGAGTCGGTGGCTCCCCGGAATCTGTGTGCTGGCCTTGTCGCGCTTGTGGACACGGTAGCCCGGTCGCACGAGGTTGACCGTCACGTCCAGCCCGTAGATACCGATTTCGGGGTCGTACTCCTGGCTCGGGAACGCCGTGTGTTCCTCGACGCCGAACGAGAAGTTCCCCGTCTCGTCGAACTGCGACGCGTCGATGTCTGCAAGCGGGAGCGCCGTCGCGAGGAACTCCTCGGCGAGGTCACCACGGAGAGTCACCTTCGCGCCGATCGGGTCGCCCTCGCGGACGTTGAACTCCTGGATGGTGCGCTTTGCGGTCGTGCGGACCGGCGTCTGGCCGGCGATTTCGGCGAGGATGTCCTCGGCGTTCGCCAGCTCGCGGCCACCGCGACCGACGCCCATGTGGACGACGACCTTCTCGACCTGCGGCGTTCGCATCTCGTGGAGGTCACTCACGCTCATGCATCATCACCCGTGAAGTTCTCGTCGATGACGACGACGTAATCTTCGACCGTCTCGAAGCGGCCGTCGTCCTGGTCGACGAGGACGTTGTTCTGTGAGGAACCGGTCGTCACCTGAATCTCGTCGACGGTGCCGATTTCGCCGGCGTGTTCGCCGTCGACGGCCGTGACCAGCGCGCCCTCCTCGTACGAGAAGTGCGCGACGACCGACTTGTCGTCGTTCGAGACGACAATCGAGTCGTTTTGCGTGATGGTGTCGTCGTCGGCAAGCAGCGTCGTTCCGTCGTGGAGCGTGAGCTGCGTGTCGCCGCCGGCGACCTGCTGTTTCTTCACGACCTTGCCGAGCCGCGAGTCCGCGGCGTCGGCGTCGATTTCGGTGAGCGCGAGCCGCCCACCCTCGTCGGGGAACACGCGGTAGTACTCCTCGCGTTCCACGAAGGCGAGAATGTCGAACATGCCGATCGGGCGCTGTTCGTCGCTCAGCGCCTTCCCGTTCACGAGGACGGAGTCCTGTTCGAGGGCGTAGCGCGCCTCCTTCTTCGAGTCGACGTAGCCGAGCACGTCGCGCAGAACGATGAGGAGAGGAACTCCCTCTTCACCGTGCGGGCCCGCACCCGCCTTCACCGTGTAGGTCTGCTCCTTGCGCTCGACGGGCCACGAGTTCGGTACCGAGAGTCGTTTCTGGTGTCGCGTCATTCGTTGTCCTCCAGGCGCGCTTCGCGCCGGTCGTCTTCGAGGTCGAGGTCCGTCACGACGAGGTTGGACGCGTCGAGCGGCCGCGGCACTTCTTCGCCGTCGGCCGTCTCCTGGGTCACGTCCTCGACGTGGATGTCGGTCGAGCGGAGGTCGACGTTGACGACCTCGCCTTCCTCGCCGGCGTAGTCGCCGCGCTGGACCTCGACGGTGTCGCCCGCGTTCACGCGAACGCTTCGCTGGTCGTACTCCTCGCGGAGATCCTCCGAGAGGTGGGCACGGACCTGCTTTTGCTTCTCGTGAAGCGGGGCACGTCGCTGTCTGCTTCGTTGTTTCTCTGGCTGTCGTGTCATACTATCATCGTCGCCGTGCTGGCGATTGCGCCGAATCGTTCGGCGACCTCACGCGCGATGGGGCCTTTCAGCTCCGTCCCGCGCGGGTCCTCGTTCTCGTCGATGATGACGGCGGCGTTGTCCTCGAACTTCAGTCGGGTGCCGTCCGGACGGCGGATGGATTTCCGCTGTCGGATGACAACCGCTTCGAGCACCTGCCGTCGCATCTCCGGGGTTCCCTTCGTGACCGAGACGGTGATCTTGTCACCGAGGCCGGCCTTCGGGTGTCGGTTCTTCGCGCCCGAGTAACCCGAAACGGAGGTCACCTTCAGCTGTCGTGCGCCCGTGTTGTCGGCACACGTGATGAGCGAGCCCTTCTCAAGGCCCTGCGTCACGTCTGCGTTGAGCGCTTCCATTAGTTCTCACCCTCCGTATCCGTCGCGACGACGACGTGCGACTTCGTCTTCGATAGTGGGCGGGTCTCTGCGATACGAACCGTATCGCCGACCGAGATGTCGAGACAGTCAGGGTGGTGTGCAGAAATACGGGACCGTCGCTTCATGAGACGGTCGTATTTCGGCACTCTGACGTCGTACTCTCGCTCGACGACGACGGTTTTGTCCATGTCGGTGGAGGCGACTTCGCCCTCGACCGTCTGTCCGCGCACGCTCAGCGTGCCGTGGAACGGACAGTTCGGGTCAGAGCAGCCGGCCTCCGGTTCCGGTACGTTCAGTCCTAGCGCCATGTGTGTGGTGTTGTCAGTTCGGTTCGCCGGGCGGGACGAGCAACGAGCCGTTCGCCCTCGATGATGACCGTCTCATCCTCAAGAGTGACACGGAACGTCGCCGCCGCCTTCGGAACCTGTTTCGTCCCGTCGCCGGCCACGAGCAGGGTGTGCATCGTCTCATCGACGATGTCTCCCTCGATGCCGACGAGGTCGGCGTTCGACGACTCGATTACCTCCGCGTGGAGGCCCGCGAGTTCGTGTCGTGGCAGGGTCTGGGCGTTCATTGCGTTATTCCTCGTTGTCGCCTTCTTCCGCCTGGATCGTCTTGATCTGGGCGATGGTGCGGCGCAGCTCCTTCGTGCGACCCGGGTTGTCCGGGGCGCCACCGGCGGCCTGCACTGCCTTCGCGTTCAGCAGTTCCGTCCGAAGCTCCTCGATTTCCGCCTCGCGCTCTGCGGGCGTCATGTCGCGGATCTCCTCGACGTGCAGGATAGCCATTATTCGTCACCCTCCTCGGACTCCTCGTCCATCTCGTCGAGCAGCTCCTCGGCTTCCGCCTCGGTCTCCTCGTCGAGGTCGTCGACCTCTGCTTCGAGGTCGTCGATTTCGGACTCGATGTCGTCGTCCGACGGTGCCGACGGTGCAGCACCCTCTTCGGACTCGATGTCCTCGTCGACAAGCTCCTCTTCGGCGAGGTCGAGGGCGTCTCCCTCGACTTCCGTCTCGTCGGCGGCCGGCTCCTCGTCGAGGTCGCCCTCGATCGCCTCGTCGGCCTCCGCGAGCAGCTCGTCCACGTCGTCTTCCGCTTCCTCGATGAACGACTCCACGTCGGCATCTTCGGTGATGGTGAAGTCGTCGGGAAGCTGGGTGTTCGGCGGGATGATCTTCACCTGCACCCCGATGGTGCCGAGCTTCATCACGGCCGTTCCGACGCCGGAGTCGACGATCTCCTCTGCCGGCTCACCGTTGTGCTTCACGTAGCCACGGTTGAACTTCTCCACGCGCGAGCGTGCACCCGTGACCTTCCCGCTCAGGATGATTTCGGCACCGCGTGCGCCGGCATCCATGATGCGGTCGATGGTGGTGTGGCCGGCCTTCCGGAAGTACCAGCCGCGTTCGAGCGCGTTCGCCAGTCGGTCGGCGACGATCTGCGCGTTGAGGTCCGGCTCGTCGACCTCCTGCACGTCGATCTGGGGGTCGTCCATGCCGAACCGCTCTTCGATTTCGGTGGTGAGCTTCCTGATGTTCTTCCCGCCCTTGCCGATGACCATCCCTGGCTTCTCGGCTTTGAGGACGATCTGGGTCCCCATCGGCGTCTGTGCGAGCTCCATCCCGCCGTAGCCGGCTCGCGCCAACTCGTCGGCGAGGAACTCGTCGATCTGGGTTCGTTCGAGCCCCTGCTCGATGAACTGGTGTTCGTCTGCCATTATTCGGATACCTCCTCGGTGACGATTTCGACGTCGACCTGCGGTGTGTTCCACGCGGACGCGCGGCCCATCGCGCGGGGCTTGCGACCCGGCGACTCGCCGACCTTGTGGGCGGCGACGTGGATAATCTCCATCGACTCGCCGTCGAAGCCCTGGTGGTCGGCGTTGTTCGACACGTTCTCGAGCAGATCGAGGAACGCTTCGCTGGCCTTCTCCGGGAAACGCCCAGCGTCCCAGCCGTCGATGTCGGACCGGTGTGCGACACCGCTGTTGTGGGACTTGAACGGAACCGACCGCTCACCGGCGATGACGGCGTCGAGATACTCGGACGCCTCGCCGACGGTCATCCCCTTGATTTCCCGGGCGATGGCCTTGCTGTGCTTGTGGCTCATATGACGCTCTCGGAGCATGGCTTTCGCCGTCGTGTCCGAGTCTGCGTCGATGCTGTAGCTGATTCCCATTATTTGAGCGGGACGAACTTCGAGGACCGAGTCGCCCCAATACCGGCCTGCCCGTGTTCGACGGAGTTGCGCGTTAACACGAACTCACCGAGATAATGGCCCAGCATCTCCGGCTCGACACGGACGCGTTCGAACTCGTGGCCGTCGTAGACGGCGAACGTGAGTCCGACGAACGACGGGAGCACCGGCATGTTGCGCAGGTGCGTGCGGATCGGGTTGTTGGCCGTCTCCTCCTCGCCGCTCTCGCGTGCGTTCTCGAGCAGCTTCTGCTGTTGCTCGGTGAGACCACGGGTGATACTTCGCCGCAGACGTGCGGGGAACAGTTCGGCAACCTCGTCGAGCTCCATCGACTGGAGTTCGTCGAGCGTGTGGCCGCGGTAGGTGAACTCACCCTCGCGGCCGGTCTGGTACTCTGTACTCATTGTTAGTTACCTCCCTTGCCGCCACGGCCCGTGGAGCGCGACGCGATGTCACCGACCTTGCGGCCCGGTGGCGCGTTGCGCGAAACGGACTTCGGCTTGCCGGGGTGTTGACGGCCGCCGCCACCGAACGGGTGGTCGACGGCGTTCATCGCGACCCCGCGCACGTTCGGCCACTTCGTGCCGCGTGCGCGCATCTTGTGATGCTTGTTGCCGGCCTTGACGAACGGCTTTTCCGTTCGTCCGCCGCCCGCGACCGCGCCGATGGTGGCGCGTGCCTCGGGGCTGAGACGGCGAACCTCACCGGATGGGAGCTGGACGACCGTCACGTTGCGGTCGTGGGTCATCAGCGTCGCGTTCACGCCGGACGCGCGAGCGAACTTCCCACCGTCGCCGGGCTGTCGCTCGACGTTACAGATGGGGATCCCCTCCGGAATCTCCGCGAGCGGGAGCGTGTTCCCGACCGCGATTTCGGCGGAGACACCCACCTGCAGGGTGTCGCCGACGGCCACGCCCTCGGACGCGAGGACGAGCCGCTGGTCGCCGTCCTCGAACTCGACCGCCGCGAGCGGGGCCGAGCGGGCCGGGTCGTGTTCGATGTCGACGACGGTCCCGCTGACCACGTCACCGTCTTCGATCGTGCGGTGCGACAGATCTGCCTTGTAACGGTGTGACGGCGCTCGGAACGTCGGGCCACCACGACCGCGTCGTTGTCCTTGGATTCGTCGTCCCATTTAGAACACCCCGATGCGCGAAGCGACTTCCTGCGCGTCGTCGTCCTCAGAGAGGGAGACGACGGCCTTCTTCGTCCCTTGCGGCGTTACCTGTGTGTTGACGCTCGTCACGTCGACCTCGAAGCGGCTCTCGACCGCTTCGCGAACGTCCGGCTTCGCGGCGTCCGTGTCGACGATGAACTGCAGCGTGTTGTTGAAGTCCATGTCGTTCATGGCCTTCTCCGTCACGAGCGGATACTTGATCGTCATCGGTCGGCCACCTCCTCGAGTGCCGACTCGGTCCACACGGTCAGTCGCCCCGGGTGCGTCCCGGGCGCGAGGTCCTCAGCGGAGACGTTCGCCGCGGTGGCGACCGTCGCGCCCGCGAGGTTGCGTGCGGCCTTCGACGGCTCCTCGCTCGTCACGAACAGCACGGACGATGGCTCCTTGTGCTTGCGGCCACGGGTCGTCCCGCGTCCGGCACGCACTTTCTTGCCCTCGTCGGCGCGCTCGATGTCGGCGTGTGCGCCGACGGCTTCGAGGAAGGAGACGACCTCCTTGGTTTTGAGCAGCTCCTCGAACTCGTCGCTCACGACGAGCGGCAGTTCGAGGTCGTCGTCGAAGTTGTGACCGCGCTCCGCGACGCGCTCGGCGTCCGTGGTGGCCGCGATGGCCGACCGGACGGCGAGCTTTCGCTCCTTCGTGTTGATGTCGAGTCCGCGGTCCTTCTCGGCCTTCGGCGGGTGTGCCGGACGGCCCTTGACCGCCTGCGGGACGCGGCGACCCTGACCGTCCTGTCGGGGGACGTGGGCCATGCCGCGACCGGAGCCTTGCGACTCTGCAGGGGTGCGGAGTCCGGCGAACTCGTCTGCGCCGTAGTCCTGTTGTCGATTCGCCTGTGCGGCCTGAACGGCGCGCTTGATGAGGTCGGGCCGGTAGTGGGTCTCGAAGACCTCCGGCAGCTCGACCTCGCCAGCGTCCGAGCCGTCGAGATTACGTACTGTCGCGTTCATTGTCCTTGGTTAGACGCCGTAGAGACGTAGCGCACCTCGGGGTCGAGACGCGGCTGGTCGTTCGGTCGCACGGCGGGGCGAAGACGGAGCAGACGCTTGTTCGGGCCCGGGAGCGAGCCTTTCACGAGCGCGTAGTCACCGTCGACCTCGCCGTAGTTGACGAAGCCGCCGTCCGGGGTCACGTCCTCGTCACCGAGCGCGATGAGCCGCTTGTTCAGCTCCGTGCGCTGGTGGTAGCCCGTCTGGCCCAACTGCGGGACCGTCGACCGGACGCGCGATGGGTTCCACGGGCCGAGGTTGCCGATGCGTCGGCGCCATCCCTGGCGTGCGTGTTTGCCCTTTCGCTTCTGGACGCCCCATCGCTTGACGGGACCTTGGGTTCCTTTCCCCTTCGTGATGCCCGCAACGTCGGTGTACTCGCCCGCGCGGAACACGTCCGTCGCGGAGTGTTCACCGCCGTCCTCGACGAGGTCGAGCGCGAACTCGACGCGGTCGGCGATGGAGCCACCGCCGACGCGCGTCTCCATCACGTCGGGCTTGTCCTTCGGCACACCGCCGAGCACGCTCGGCGTGGTGTGCGTGACGACGCGAACGTCCGCGATGTCGCCCGCTTCGAGCGCATCGTGGATGGCGTCGGTGTCGGTGCTCTGTTCGTCCGGGGCCGAGAGCGCTCGGTCGAGGTCGTCGTGAAGCTCGGTGCTCCACGCCTCGGTGAGCGGTCGCAGCCCGTAGTTCGTTTCCTCGTAGACTCGAAGCGCTGCGGCGCGCATCGGTGGCGTCTCAACGACGGTGACAGGGACCGTCTCCTCCATCCCCTCGCGCGGGGAATTCGGTTCGTCGTTGATGGCCACGACGTGGGACATGCCAGCCTTGTATCCGGCAAAGCCCTGGAGTCCCGGCTGCCCGTCGTCGTCGGGCCAGCTATTGAACCGCGGCACCTCGCTGGCGGCGCGGACGCGCGGGCCGAAGCCCATCGAGCCTTTTCGTGGTCTGCTTGGTTGTGGCATTCTGGTCTCACTCCATTGTGAGGACAGCAAGGGAGGCGAACATCGCTTCCTCAGTTCGCACGACCTTGCTGCCTTGATTCGGGACCGTGTTGAGCCAGAGGTCGAACCGCGAGAGCGGTTCGTCTGTGTCGCAATCAGAGCCGGGCCCGTCGCCCGACCCGTCGGTTACGTCGCTCGGTTCGACACCGAGTATCTCCGGCAGCCCCCGCTTGGGAGCGCCGAAGACGACGGTACTGTCTCCACGCGCGGGCTCGATATCCTCGAGCAGTCGCGTAGAGACCGGCTCGCCGTGTCGCGACGCAGCGATACGAACGCCGGCGTCGGAACGAGCGAGCACGGTTTGCAGGTCCGCGCGTTCCACCTGATACCCCGACGGCGGGGTTGCAAGCAGTCGCGCGCGCACCGGTCGTCGCGAAGTAACCCTGACTGTGACGCGTTCTCCCTCCCGTGGCGTCGCCATCGTCGGCGGCACGGGCAGCGAGACCGGGTGTTGCATGCCGCAATTGACCCGAACGCGGTCGTCAGATCCGACCTCGGTCACGATTCCCTGTCTTAACGACCCCGAATCGTCTGATTCGGAGCCGGTCTGTGAAGCGACGCGGAGCGGCGGCAGGACGCCAACGTACGCCAGTTCGTCACGCCTCCCCCACAACTCCTTTCGGAGTTCCGGGGGCGTGGCCGCGTACCGTAAGACGGTATCGACGAACCCGTCGCCGAACCGCCCGTCGTCGCCCGACGAATCGGGGTAGACGACGAGACGGTCCACCCGAAAGATGACCGCCGCGCGTGCGACGTAACCGAGTTTGCGAGTCGCCTCGCGTTTGTCCTCGGCCTCTCGGGTCAGAGACGACGGCACGAGTACGGTGCGTGTCATGCCGAATCGCTTCCGTGTCTGCTCACTAGACTGTGACAACGATACCGAACCCGGACATAAAAGTGGCCCGCTTTGCGCGCCGGCTGTCGCCCGTTCACAGGCGTTTCAGCGTGTGTCGCCGTCACACGGTACGGCGTGGCGACCGACCCGCCCTCCCCCGTTTCGGAAGCCTTTTACTCATCACCGCTCTCGCTTGGAATGCAGACGTGCACCGATAGTGTAGTGGTATCACGTGACCTTGCCATGGTCACAACCCGCGTTCAAATCGCGGTCGGTGCATCCCTACCTATAGTTTTTGTAGGGTGTACTGACATGTCTCGGGGGTGCTCGCCATGAGCACCGTCGAGCGTGACGTCGACGTCTACCTCGACGAAGACGGCAATGCCGCCGTCGCGAGAGTAACCGAGCGCACTCAGTTGCGACTGGATGACCTGTTCCAAGACGGCGAGCTTCGGCTGTGGGAAGACACGGCGGGCTGGAGTGGCTTCCTTCGCGAAGAGACTGACGACGGCGACGTTGTCTACTACAGCGTCAATCGCCTCGAGGACGGTAGCAGCGAGGAGTGGATTCGGAAGGTCCGTTGCGGAGAGAAGGCTGTTCGCGACGGTATCCAGAAACACATCAAGGACCCAGAGGCAGGAGAAGCTGGGCAGTTTGTCCGGAGGTGTTCGCCACCATGAGCGCGTCCGCCACTCCGGACGATGTCGATCCCGACGAGTACGAAGTCGAAGATGTCGACTGGCTCGAACGCAACGCCGGGCCTGTCGATATCGCTAGCGCTCGCGAAGACAACCTCGGTGCGTGGGAGCGTGGAAAGTCGAGCGCTAGCGAAGCAGCGGTCGACATCCGGGAGGCAACTGGCGCTGCAGTCGTCCGACTCCCAGACGGAGATCCACACGCGACACTCCTCGTAGAGGCCGCCGGCGACGACCGTGGACCGTGGACCGGTGCGTGCGACTGCGAGGGTTGGCGATATAACAACATATGCGCGCACGTGGTCACGCGTGCGTGTAGGTCGGTCATCCGCTCCGGGGAGGTGCCGACGAACGTGGACTACTACGAGCAGCTACTCACCGACGACCAAGAGGACGCCGACGGTCAGGATGGCCCGCTCTCCGATATCGGTGGGCTGGAAGCAGACGGCGGTGAGTCGAAGCCGACCGTCGACAACACCGAAGAAGACGATTCTCCCGACGTGGTCGACGTTGAGCCGCGAGGCAAAGATGCACAGACGACCATGCCCCACACCGCAGGCGATCCATTCGCTTCGGAACTCGCGACGAACGTTCCCGAGCGGTTCGTGATGGACATGGGTGGCGAGCCGTACATCCGCCGTGCTGGGTACGCCGCCATCGCGAGAAATGCAAATCTGCGTGTGACGGTCGACCCCGTCACTGCTGCAGAGGAGACCGAGTTCGAGCACGCTCGGTACAAGGCGACTGTTCGCGATGCCGACGGCGAAGTGTTGGGCGAAGACTTCGGCACTGCCCACCTGGAAGGCGAGGACCTCGCCGGAGCCGAGTACCAGCTCGACGAACTGGCTTCCACCCGCGCCATTCGCCGCGCACTCGAGTGGGCTACTGGTGCCGGGTCGACACTCCAGCGAGGTGGTGGAGCATGAGCCAGCGCACCCTCTCTCCCGAGATCGAGGAGCGGTTCGAGGAGCTTGAGGAAGAGGTCGAGCGGATCGACGCGAACACGAACGGTGTGTTTCCGAAGCTCTCGTCGCTAGGTGATGCCATCGAGCAACTGGAGAGCCGGTTCGATGATATCGAGCAGCGGCTCGACGGCGTGGAGAGCAACGCAGAGATGGCTTACGCGCTCTCTGCCCGTGGGCCTGCGGAGACAGACGGCGGTCAGACGAAGGCAGGTCGTGCTCGACGACTCTCTCGTGACGAGGTGATCAGGGCGACCGCCGACGGGAAGAGTGCCGGTGCGAAGGACTTCGCGACCGGCGAACGCTCGGACGCTGTCGGCTCGGTAACGGTGGCCGACGTGCAAGACATGGCGAAGCCACGAACGGAGCTGAAGTGGAAGACCGTCGCGAAGGACGCGTGGCCTGCACTCGTCGAGGAGTTCCCATGCTTCCGCATCGAGAATCCTGACGACGGTTCGAAGCGGCTGACGGTGAATGCGTCAGAGATTCCACCGGAGCTAGCGCGGGTCGTCGAGCGGTCGTTGGAGCGTGACGACATCGCCAACCGGGTTGTAGGTGACCGCGGGTCTGGAGGGGCCTGAGTATGCTTGGAACCATCCGCGGAGTTCCACCACCGATTGCACGCGACTAAACCTCGCTTGCAGCACGCTGTGCAAACAACACTTGATTACTGCTGGGTAAATCTGCTGTAGCGGTGCGGAGCGGTGCGGATGTCGGATTACATAGTCAGTAGAGACGCCTCAGGCGACCTACAACCGAGTTGACCGGAACTGACTTGATATACCCTACTAATCGAGAAATAATGGAAGATGACGTTTTACCTGGAGAGAACGATACGCATGGAGTTGAGTGGTATCAGACGCTTGTCGAAGAGGTAAACGACCTCGCTACCGTCGTCGATACCGACGGCACCATAACCTACGTCAGCCCTGCTGTCACGCGGATTCTCGGCTACGAGCCAGAGGAACTGACTGGGCGTGAAGGCTATGAGTTCGTCCACCCCGACGACCGGGAACGGAATGCCGACGCGATGGAGGCTTTACTCTCAGATCCGTCCACGTCAGAGACCGTCGAAGTCCGATTCCGTCACGACGACGGCTCCTGGCGCTGGATCGAAGCTACAATCCAGAACCGACTTGACGACGACATCATCAGCGGTATCCTCATCAGTAGCCGAGATGTCACGGAGCGGAAAGAGTATGAACTCAAAACAGAGGAACTCGCTGAGGAATACGAAGCGCTCCTCGGCAACGTAGAAGACGCTATCTTCCTCATCAACGTCGAAGATGATGGTAATTACCAGTTCAGGTTCGAACGGCTCAGCCCATCATATGAGGACGCTACCGGTATTACGACCGAGGAAGTCAGGGGGAAGACGCCACAGGAGGTGTTCGGCGAGGAGCAGGGGGCTGAGTTGGCAGAGAACTATCACCGCTGTGTCAGGGCTGGCAAGCCGATTTCATACGATGAAGAGCTCCGGGTCGACGCCGGAGCGAGGTTCTGGCAGACGAAAATCGCACCCGTCGTTAATGATGGTGAGGTTACCCGTCTCGTCGGCATCACGCGGAACATCACCGAGCGCGTTGAGCAAGAACGACGGTTACGTCAGCAGAACGAGCGTCTTGATGAGTTTGCAAGTGTCGTCTCCCACGACTTGCGGAACCCGCTCAACATCGCTCAGGGTCGGGCGGCGCTGATTGCCGAGCAGAGGGAAAGTGATCACCTCGATTCACTTCTTGACGCGCTCGATCGTATGGAAGCTATCGTCGAAGACACGCTAACCCTCGCTCGCCAAGGTGAGACAATCCGCGAAACAGAGGTGGTCAGTTTGACTGATCTCGCGGGAAAGTGCTGGGTCACAGTCGAGACAGGGAACGCCTCCATCGAGATTGTCGACGAGGTTACGTTCCAGGCCGATTCAGATCGGTTACGCCATGTGTTTGAGAACCTGTTTCGGAACGCTGTCGAACACGGCGGGTCCGATATAACAGTCCGTGTTGGGTCTCATCATGAACAAGGGATCTTTGTCGAAGACGACGGGCCAGGAATTCCAGCCGAAAAGCGTGAAGAAGTGTTCAAAGCGGGATACTCGTCGACAAATGGTGGTACTGGCTTCGGGTTGACAATCGTCAAGCGAATCGTGGAAGCCCATGGCTGGGAGCTCTCTGTAACTGATGGAATTGATGGTGGAGCACGGTTTGAGTTCCAATTGACAGAAGATATAGAGGTTGAGTGAGCAGTCTGCTACATTCGCTCCCTCTATGGAGCACGTCTGTAACAACATATTACTGATTGAGGATTTCACCAGAAGCGAAATGTTGTAACAAGACGTAGGTTTTCACCGCCAATCAGACTCAATAGATGTACGGTAGCGAAGCCCCAAAACAGACGTACTTGCGATTTCTTTTATTTCATTCGCCGGATACTCACCACGAGCAGTATTGAGATTCTCGTGTGATTCAATCAGGTGCGTTAAAGCGGCATCAATCACGTCTGAACGTGGAGGATCGTCATCTGGACCTGCGGCCACGATTTCGCCGGCTTGGTCAAGCAGTCGCTTCCGTTCGTCGCTGAGTCTGAGAGTTGTTTGGTCGGTTCTCACGGTTACTTACCTATCCGTGTCCGTACAGGGCTCGAACTGCGTTGTGCTGGAGTCGGGAAGGCGAAACGATGCACACGAAATGACCGGCCGTCACACGGTTTCGGTACCGATAGCCGGGGGAATCCAGTGTGGACCGACGGCAGTTGCTGACACTCGGGTCGGCAGTCGGACCCCAGCCAGACCGCGTCTTTAGTCGCGTATAATCACCTTCCATCGCTTGCAGACATCCCAATCAACAGTTAACCGTTTGCAGTTGATTTCGCTTAGTATGTACATACGCGTCCAAAAGCAGTCGCGTTCGCGTGACGAACGCCTTGCAATTGCCGTAGAGAGTCAATGACTCAGATGGAAGCGTCGCTGCCGACCGACCGGACGCCGGCGACGCTGCACGAGCAGGCCGAGCAGTTCGTGCTCGACACCGTGACCGAAGCGGGAGCCGAGGGGGTGGTGCTCGCACTCGACGGGAGCGTCGAGACGGCGACGCTCGCCGCGGTCGCGACGGACGCGCTCGGTCCCGACAACGTGACCGCGCTCGTCATGCCGGCGTTCCTGACGAGCGAGGCCGCCGCCCGCGACGCCGAAATCATCGCACAGGGGCTCGGCCTGACCCCGCAACGCGTCCAGCTTCAACCCCTACTGGGCGCGTTCCGCGAGGCGATGGACGAGACGGGCGTCCCTGCCGACGACACCGTCGCCGTCGAGAACGCACTGGCGCGGTTCCGGATGGTGTGTCGCTACTACGTCGCGAACACGAGCGACCTGCTTGTCGCCGGGGCGGTGACGCGCACCGACCGCCTGCTCGGAACGGTGACGAAACACGGGACCTTAGGCGCTGACCTGCTCCCGTTCGGCGCGTGCTACCGGAGTGAGGTGATGGCAATCGCCGAGCGACTCGACGTGCCCGCGTCGTCCCCGGCCGGCTTCGAGTCGAGTCCGACCGACGCCGAACGGCTCGGCGTCGACCACGCGACCCTCGATACCGTGCTCGTCGGGCTGGTCGAAAGGGAAGAGTCACCCGCGGCCGTGGCCGAGCGCGTGGGCGTCGACACGGCCACCGCTGAACGGGTCGCCGACTGGGTCGCCGCGACGGCGCACAAGCGCCGGCCGCCGAAGGTGCCCGACTACTCCCACGAGTCCCACTGAATCACGAGTTCGCCGGACTCGCGGTTTCCACTCAGGACCGACGGGCGCTCGACGGTTCGGACCGAGACGCGCGGTCATGGGTCGAAGTTGCTGTATCCAGGATAGACCAAGGGAAGAGAAGTAGCTGGCTCCCACCAGAAGATAAGAGCCGCCGGCGCGAACGCAGGGTATGACAGTCGTTGCACTGCTGAGTGTCGCCCCGGTCATCGAGGGGAGCATGGCGAGTGAGGTGGCCAAGGCCGTCGCCGCGCTCGACGCCTTCGACGTGGAGTACGAGACGAATCCGATGGGGACGGTCATCGAGGCCGACGACATCGACGAGCTGATGCTCGCGGCCACGGCCGCCCACAAGGCCGTCGACGGCGACCGCGTCAGCACGTTCCTCAAAATCGACGACAAGCGCACCGCGGACACCACGGCGGAGTCGAAGGTGGACCGCGTCGCCGAGGAACTCGGCCGCGAGCCGCGAAGCGACCCCGACGAGTAGCCCCGCCGCCACAGTTATTGTCTGGTGGTACAACCGACCAATATGCGCGTGCTCGTGACGGGCGGAAGTCGCGGTGTCGGCCGAGCGACGGCCATCGAACTGGCAACGGACCACGACGTCGCGGTCGGCTACGTCGACAACGAGACGGCAGCCGAAGAGACCGTCGCGGCGTGTCGCGACCGGGGCGCGACCGCGGTCGCCGTCGGCGGTGACGTGCGGGATTCGGCCGACGCGGACCGACTCGTCGCCGAAACCGTCGACGCGCTCGGCGGCCTGGACGCGCTCGTCTCGAACGCCGGTATCGTTCGCCCGAACCGCGTCGAGGAGACGACCGACGAGGCGTGGCGCGACGTGCTCGGTGTCAACCTCGACGGGGCGTTCTACGTGAGTCGGGCCGCGACCCCGCATCTGCGCGAGAACGGCGGCGCGCTCGTCTACGTCTCCTCGGTCGGCGGGACCGCCGGCACGGTCGATGCGGCCTACGCCGCCTCGAAGGCCGGGCTTCACGGGCTGACCCGCGCGCTCGCGCGCGAACTCGGCCCCGACGACGTGCGGGTGAACGCGGTCGCGCCCGGCCCGGTCGAGACGACTATGAACGACGCCATCATCGAGTATCTCGAAGCCGAGTCGTTCCGCGGCCACGAGAACGTCGACACCCACCTGCCGGCGTACGCCTGCACGCCCGAAACCGTCGCCGAGAGCGTCCGCTTCCTGTTGGAGACGGAGTACGTCCACGGGGAGATACTCAGACTCGACGGCGGGATGAGTCTCGGCTAAAACGGACATTCCTTTCCTGTCGCCCGCACAGAAGGGTGTATGGAGAGTCTCAATCGGATGGCCCTCGAACTCGTCGACGAGGCCATCGACTTCGCGGACGAACTCGCTATCGAAACCGAGACGCTGGACAACGGCGCGACCGTCCTCGATTTCGGGGTGAACACGGCCGGCGGCTACGAGGCCGGCTTGCTGCTCGCCGAGCTCCAGACCGGCGGGCTGGCGACGGTTCAGACCGAATCCGGGGAAATCGACGGGGTCCCGATTCCCCACACAACCCTCCACACCGACCACCCCGCAATCTCGCTGCTCTGCTCACAGAAGGCCGGCTGGGAGGTCTCCGTCGGCGACTTCGAGGGGCTCGGCTCCGGGCCGGCGCGCGCGCTCGTCGCCGAGGAAGACGAGTTCCGGCGCATCGGCTACGCCGACGCCTCCGACTTCGCGACGCTGTGTCTCGAATCCGACGCCCTCCCCGACGCGGCCGTCGCCGACCACGTCGCCGACATGACGAACACCGACCCCGGCTCCGTCTTCCTACCGACCTTCCGCACGGACTCGATTACGGGGAGCGTGACGCTGGCGGCCCGTGCCGGCGAGATGGTCGCCTTCCGGCTCGCCGAGCTCGGCTACGACCCGCTGGATATCATGACCGTCCACGCCAGCGCGCCAATCGCGCCCGTCGCCGACGGGTATCAGGCCGCCATCGCACGGACGAACGACGCGCTCGCGTACGGCGGCAAGGTCCACGTCACCGTCGACAGCGACTTCGACCGCTTCGACGAACTGCCCTCGACGGCGGCAGACGAGTACGGCCGCCCCTTCGCCGACATCTTCGAGGCGGCCGACTGGGACTTCTACGACGTGCCGACGGACGTGTTCGCGCCCGCACAGGTGACGGTCGACGTGGTGGGCGGTGAGACGTACAGCCACGGCCGGGCCGACGAGGCCCTGCTCGCGGAGTCGTTCGGACTGTGAGGTTCAAGATCGTCCCGCCGGTGCCCGACTCGCCGGCGCGCATCGAGACGGTGTGGAAGGCCGTCCCCATCGTCCCCGACCCGGAGGACTCCTGTTGTCAGCGGCTGATGGCCGACGCCGGCGTGCCCTCACAGGACGAGGCGAAGGAGTGGCTCACCTTCTGTCGCGCGCTCGAACTCGCCGAGGAGGGGCCACGCGGCTACGCCCGGGTTCGCGACGGCTACGACCCGGCCGCCTTCCCCGAGCGGTTCCGCGAGCGCGTCTACGCCGTTCCCGAACTGCTCGCCGTGCTCGCCGATGCCGACGAACCGCTTTCGCCCAAACAGGTGTTCGACCGCCTGCGCGAGCGTGTGCCCGCGTGGGAGCGCGCGCGGACCGACGACTGGGAAGGGACGTGGACACGGCGGGTCGAGCGACTGCTGGAGTGGGCGGTGTTGTTCGGTCTCGCAAAGCGGGCGGGCGACGGCTACCGCGCCGCCTGACAGAACGGTTATACCCGTTCAGTGATACCGCCGACCATGTACGACGCCGTCCTGTTCGATATCGACGACACGCTGTGTCGCTACCGACGCGACGCCGACGAGGTGCTCGCCGAGGCGTTCGCGGACGTGGGCGTCGACCCCTACTTCGGACAGGACCACTACCACGACCGCTATCCGGAGTTCGTGGACTCGACGGACGGCATCGACCACCTGCGCGAGGAGTGTTTCGCCGCCATCTCCGCCGACGCCGGCCGGGACCCCGATCTCGGGCGCGCGGTGGCACGTGCCTTCGCCGCCGCCCGCGACCACTCCAACGTCGAACCCCTTCCCGGCGTGCACGACGCCGTCGAGACCATCGCGCGCGACCACCGCGTCGGCGTCGTGACGAACGGCGCACCCGAGATGCAACGGGCCAAGCTCCGTGGTCTCGGCCTCGATGACGCCTTCGAGACGGTGGTCCATGCCGGCTACGACGCGCGCGCGAAACCGCACCCCGAGCCGTTCGAGCGGGCGCTCGACGCGCTCGACGCCGACACGACGCGGGCCGTCCACGTCGGGAACTCGCTCGCCTCTGACGTGGCCGGTGCACACGCCGCCGGCATCGACTCGGCGTGGCTCGACACCGGCACGACGCCCGACCCGACGCCGACCCACACGCTCACCTCGATGTCAGACCTGACGACCCCGCCGTGGCGCTGAGTCGCGCTGCCGGAGCCGTTCGATGCGCTCGTCCATCGGCGGGTGCGTCGCCAACAGCCGGGTGAGCGTTCCCGTCTCGTCGCCGTGGATGTACAGCTGCGCGAGCGGGCCGGAGGGCGTGCTCGCCCGCCGAATCCTCGACAGCGCCGAGGCCAACGCCCGCGGATTCCCCGTCAGCTCCGCGGCGGTGTCGTCGGCCGCGAGTTCGCGACGCCGGGAGTACGCCCGCAGGAGCGCCGTCAGCCCGAACAACAGGACGACGGCGAGCGAGCCGACCGCCGCCTGTGCCCACGCCGCAGTCGCCTCCATCTCTGCAGGGGAGTCGCCGCGCGCAAGCGCAAGCGACCGCGCGACCCCGACCGCGAGCAACGCCGCCGGCAACAGGAGCAGTCCGAGCAGGCCGGCGACCGTCGAGGTGGCCGTCGCCCCGAGCGTCCCCACGAGCCCGTCGCGGGCACGCAGGTGGGCGAGCTCGTGCGCGAGGATGCCATCCAACTCCGGCCCGGAGAGGAGCCGGAAGAGTCGCACGTCGAGCACGAGCACGCCGTCGCGTCGACCCCCGAGCGCGAGCGCGTTCGGCGTCTCCATCCGCGCGACACACACTGTCGGCGGGTCGATGCCCAGTTGGTCGGAGAGGTGTGCGACCCGGCGGTGGAGTTCGGGACTGCGCTCGGGAGCGAGCGGCTCCGCGCCGAGCGACTCCACGATAACGCGCGTTCCGACACGGTAGGAACCGTAGCCGAAGGCGATAGTCACGCCGGCAATGATGAGCACCGTCGCCACCGGATCGGGCCGGTGGCTCCACACGGCGAGGAGTGCGGCCCACGCGAGTGCCGCCGCAGCCGCGTAGAAGACGAGCGTGGCGAGTGCGGCGAGCAGCCAGGCCGGTCCCCGCTCCATCACTCGACGCTGGTGACGGTGCCGACGCCCTTGCTCGACCCCTCGCGGAAGACGAACCGCTGGCCCTCCTCCACCAGATACGGGCGGAACTTGAATCGGACCGTCGCCTCGCCGGAGTCACCGGGGAGCAGTTGTCCACCCTCCGGGTGGATGGAAGCGGCCTCGCTCACGGTTTCGAGGTGGACGACCGGCTCGTAGCCGTCGTCGATGCGCGTCGGATGGTTGAGCACCATCACCTCGGCCTCGAACTCACGGACCGGCGTCGGGTCGCGCTCGCGGGGGACGAGCACCATCCCGCGCTCGATCTCTTCTTCCTTCACGTTCGAGAGCGCGATACCGACGATGCGACCGGCCTGGGCCTCCTCGACCTTGTGGTAGTGCATCTCGATGCTCCTGGCTTCGACCTCCCGAAACTGGCCGTCGGCCATCGGCCCGAGCAGGAGTTCGTCCCCGACCTCGACGGTGCCGGACCTGACGGTGCCGGAGGCGACGGCCCCCACGCCCGTGACCGAGTAGCTCCGGTCGATGTACATCGAGAAGTCGCCGGCGGTCTGGGCCGTCTTGGGGAGCCGCTCGAAAATCTCATCGAGCAGGGGCAGCCCGTCCATCGTGACGGCGCTCGTCTTCAGTACGGGGACGACCTGCGGGGAAATCTCCTCGACGGCGGCGTCCACGCCGTGGCGCTCGACCGACAGCGGCGTCTTCTCGGCGTTGCGGAGCAGTCGCTCCACCTCGCGTTCCACCTCGGCGACCCGTTCGTCGGACACCATATCCGTCTTGGTGACTGCGACCATCGTCGGCAGGTCGGTCGCGAGCAGGATGCCGAGGTGTTCGCGGGTGGTCTTGGTCGGGCCGTCGTCGGCCGCGACGACGAGGAGTCCGTAGTCCAGCTTCTGGCCGACGATGCCCCGAATCGTGGTGCGGAGCCACGGCTCGTGGCCCACGGTGTCGACGAAGGAGACGAGCCGTTCTGCCTCCTCGACGACGCCCGCGCGGTCGCTCTTGCGGTCGGGGTTGTCCATCCGGACGGCCATCCCCTGCTCGTCGAAGCCGTAGACGCCGTACGAGAGGTCGGCCGACAGCCCGCGTTCCATCTCGTGGGGCTGTACGTCGAGAAACGACCGCGTGCCGCCCTGGCCGTCGTCGGGGTCGCCGGTGACGAGCGAGCCGACGAGCGTCGACTTGCCGTGGTCGACGTGGCCGGCCGTCCCGACGACGATGTGGTCGTCGTCGCTGTCGAAGACGGCTCCCTCCTTGAGGGTCGCGACGCCGATGAGCCCCTCGGTGTCGCTGTCGTCGGCGTCGCCGGCGTTCCACGTCTGGACGTCGTCGATATGTGCACCCGCTTCCTCGGCGAGGACGGAGAGCACATCCATCGTCTCGGAGAAGGCGTCGGGGTCGATACCTGCGATGCCGCCGTCGTCGGTGACGCCGACGGCATACGTCGCCTCACCGTCGCCCGAGAGGACGCGGTGGCGAAGCTGTGCGGCGAGCGACTCCATGCGGCCGTCGGCGAGGTGGACGCCGCGGGTGAGCCGCTCTTTGAACTCCACGCTTCCGTCCTCGCGTTCACCGTGTTCGAGGGCGAAATCGAGCGTACCGCGGTCCGCACTCATTGATAACTGGTAGCGCCCGCCGGGACTAAAGCCTTCCTCGGGCCTCAGGCTGTCGAAACAAGCCCGACGCCGACGGCGAGGACGACCCCGCCGGCGACGAGCGCCGGACCGATAGCCTCGTTCAACAGTAGCCCGCCGAGCGCGATACCCACGACCGGCTGTGCGAAGAAGGCGACCGCCGTCGTCGATGCGGCCGCCCGCTCGATACCCTTGTACCAGAGATACCACGCCAGCGCGGTCGAGACGACGCCGAGATACGCGACCGCCGCGACCAGCGCCGGCGACCACACGATAGCGCCGAGCGAGGCGTCCGTGAGCGTCAGCTCCGCGAGCGCGCCGAGTGCGAACAGCGGGACGGCGAGCGCCGTCGCGTACGTCGCCGTCTCCAGCGCCGAGTAAGTCCGAATCAGTCGCTTGCCGAATGCCGTGTAGCCGGCGAAGGTGGCGGCCGCGACAACGAGCAGGGCGGGGCCGACGAGCGCGTCCGAGGCGAGCTCCGCGAGCGTGTACCGGCCCGCGAGGACGATTCCCGTGCCAGCAGTCGCGAGCAGGATACCGACGGCCTTCCGTCGGCCGAGCGACTCACCGAGCACCGTCACCCCGAGCGCGACGGTGAACACCGGCGTCAGGACGGTGATGAGCGACCCCTGTGCGGCGGTCGTGAGGTCGGTCCCGAGAAACTGGGCCGCGAGCGAGACAGCGAGCAGAACCCCCAGGGCGGCGAAGCCGCGCCAGTCGCGCCGCGAGAAGGAACGCGTCGGCTTCACGACCCGGACGAGCGGGAGTAGGACCGCCGCCCCGAGGACGGCCCGCATCGTCACGAGGGTCAGCGGCGGAATCTGGGCGAACCCCCACTTGGAGACGACGTACATCCCACCCCAGATGCTCGCGGCCAACAGCGGCGCGAGCAGCGGGGAGTTACGCAGCGCCATCGACCGAGGCGTGGTCCAGCGCCTCTAAGAAGCCGTCGGCAAAGCCCGCCTCGGTGACGGTGTCGGCCGCCGCCTTCGCGGTGTCGTCGGCGTTGGCGACGGCGTACGACTCCCCGGCGATGTCGAACAGTTCGGCGTCGTTCTCGCTGTCGCCGATAGCGAGGAACTCGCTCGGCTCGTAGCCGAGGTCGGCCGCCATGGTCTCTAAGCCGGTTCCCTTGTCGACTTTCGGAGCCTTGACGTGGTAGGCATAGCCCGTGTCGACGACCTCCAGTCCGTGTTCGGCGGCGAGCGACTCCAGCGGTTCGAGGGGTTGGTCGATGGCGACGGCGACCTCCGTCTCGCGCCAGTAGTTCGCGAGGTCGGGCGTCCCCCAGCCGAGGTCGTAGCCGGCCGCGCGGTAGGCGTCGGCGACGGCGGTCGCCGCCTCGGGGTCGCCGTTGTGGGTGATTCCGACCGACTCACACAGCGTGACGCCGCCGTTCTCGGCGATGACGCGGTTGGGAAGATTCAGATACCGACACAGCGCGGTGGGAAACGGGAACGCCTTCCCCGTCGCGATGACGACCGGCGCGCGCTCGGCGTAGGCGCGCAGCGCGTCGAACACCCGCGGGTCGAGGCCCACGTCGTCGTGCGTTCTGGTGAGGGTCCCGTCGATATCGACAGCGAGCGGTCGCATGCGTTCGCTCACACCGGGAGCAACAAAAGCTACTCCGTCAGGCGGTCGTACGCCGCGGTCACGTCCTTGAACTCCTCCTCGTCGCCCCCGCGGTCGGGGTGTTTTTCCTTGACCGCTTCGCGGTAGGCTCGCTTGATGGCCTGTTCGTCGGCGTCGGGCGCGACCCCGAGGATGTCTGCCGCCTCGGTGCGCGAGGGACCGGAGGGCGTCGACGGGTCGATACGCTGGCCCTGCTGTGTCCGACCGCCGGCGCGGGATTGGCGACCGAACCGGCTGTTGGCGTCGCCGAAGCGCGGCCCGGCACCGAACCCACCGGTCTCACCGCGCGTCCGTCCCTGTTCGCCCGGCTGCGTGCCACCGGCCTGTCGGCGGCGCTGTTCGTTCGCCATCCGGGCCTGTCGCGCCTGCTGTTCGATGCGTTCGCGCATCTTTCCCGACGCCTGCTGGTAGAACAGATACGTCGCCGCGGCAAACGGGGTCGCGAAGATGAAGACGACCGGGCTCCCCAGCGTCAACGCCAGCAGGACCATCACCACGGTCATGCCGGCGAAGACGCCCATGAGCCCGACGACGAGCGACGAGCGATTCACACCCGCCATACGGCCGTGGGTGTGGTAAGTCACTCGCCCGATCCACCCGCCCCAAGCTTTTGACTGCACACAGTGTAACGCCGGTATGAGCATCTCCGGTGGCTGTGAGCTGTGCACGACCGGTGACGCATCGTTCGGCTGTGACCGCTGTGGCAAACTAGTGTGCGACGAGCACTACGACCGCGATTCGGGCTACTGCACCGAGTGTGCCGCGGAGCTTCGTCGTCCACACGACCCCGTCGAGGAGCGCGACGACGACGGGTTCGACGACGGCGTCGACACCTACCGGGTCGACTAGCGGTACTCGTTGAGCCGGCGCTTGAGCCGGCGTGCAGCGTCACCGGCCGCGTCGAAGTACGCCGACTCCTCGCTCGTTTCCTCGCCCGCGAAGATGATGCCACGCGAGGAGTTCACCAGTCCGACCCCGTCGGCGAGTCCGTGCTCGACGGCGGCCTCGGCGTCGCCACCCTGTGCGCCGACGCCCGGCACGAGGAAGGGGAGGTCGGGCACGAGCTCACGCACCGCTTCGAGTTCTTCCGGAGCCGTCGCACCCACGACGAGACCGACGTTGCCGTCGCTCCACTCGGCGGCCCGCTGAGCGACGTACTCGTACAGCCGCTTGTCGTTGCCGACTTCGAGATTCTGGAAGTCGCGGGCACCCGGATTCGAGGTGCGCGCGAGGACGAACACCCCCGCATCCGACCGGGAGAGGAACGGCTGGAGCGAGTCCTCGCCCAGATACGGATTGACGGTGATCGCGTCGACGGTATCGAGGACGCTCGCGTACTGGCGCGCGGTGTTGCCGATGTCGCCGCGCTTGGCGTCGAGCAGCACGGGGACGCCCTTCCCGTGGGCGTACGCGACAGTCTCCTCCAGCGCCCGCCAGCCGTCGGGGTCCTCGTAGAAGGCGGCGTTGGGTTTGTAACAGGCCGCGTGCTCGTGGGTCGCATCGATGACCCGACGGTTGAACCCCCACCGCGGGAGGTCGCCGTCGAGGAAGTCGGGGATTCGGTCCGGGTCGGGGTCGAGACCGACGGAGACGACGCTGTCTGCCGTCTCGATGCGCGCGGCCAACTCGTCGAAGAACGCCATACCGGGAGCGCGCGAGGCGACTACTACAACGTTGTGTTCTGGTCACTCGGCCTGCGTCGAGGCGGTCTGGTTCGTCCACTTCTTTTCCACGTCGCGGTTCGCGACGACGACGAGGTCTCCGTTGTCGGCCCGAATCCGCGTCTTCCGCAGGTCGATATCCACAATCGTGCCGGTGACGGAGGCGGTGTTGACGGCGTCGCCGTGGTTGAAATCCGGGTCGCGGAGCAGATACACGCCCGCGACCGTGTCGGCGATCATCTCCTTGAGCGCGAAGGCGACGCCCAAGCCGATGAAGCCGGCCGCGGTCCCGAGACTGGCCGCGATATCGCCCAGCCCGACGATTTTGAGCAGAGCGAGCGCCGCACCGAACCACAGGAACAGGCCGATGACCGCGACCGAGAGGTCCACGATGAGTTTCTGCTCGGCGGGCAACAGCCGACTGAGGACGAACCGGGTGACGGTCAACGCGAGTTTGATGACGAGATACGAGCCGAGGAGAAAGACGACACCCGAGAGGATGCGCGGAACCGCACCGACGAGTCCGTCGAGGAACTCGACGAAGACCGCCCGCGCGACGGATTCACTCCCCGGTTCGGGCGTAGCTTGCGAGAGCATACCGTGCCCGTACAGGGACCACGCGTAAATCCGTTCGGTTGACGTTACGCGAGCGCGACGAGCAGGTCCGTCGCGCGTTTGACTTCCGCGCCGTCCTCGATGAAGACGAGCGTCTGTGGCGGCTCGACGGCCTTCGGCCGGACCCGCAGACCGAGGTCGCCGGCCAGTTCGGTGACGCGGTCGGGAGTGGTCGCGATTTCGAGGTGAATCCGGTCCGGGTGGATGTGGACCGTCGCGACCGGCGCGTCGTCCCGCGAGACGGTGAACGCGTACGCGCCGTCCTCCCGCGGTTCGACCTCGCGGTCGGCGTCCGTAACGGTGAGTGAGCCGAGCGCCCCGGACTCCCGGCCGTGAATCTCCGAGGAGAGCAGCTCGGCGATGCGGGTGCCGTCCGTGGTGCGGTCCTCGACCATCAGAGCTCCTCCAGTGCGGCGTCCGCCTCCGACTGTACGTCGATACCGCGCTTGTGGGCAAACAGGACGGCCGCGGCCTCGATGGTGACCGCGAGGTCCGCCTGTAGCTTGTTGATGCCGGCGACTGCGGTCTGTTTCTCGATGCCGTGGTCGAGACAGCGGTCGAGGACGGTCTCGAAGACGGAGCGCTGCTGGAGGATGGACTCGTCGGGCCGGAAGCCGTCGGGGACGGTGACCGTCTCCGGGTCGAACGTGGGACGGAGGTCGCCGTCCTCGCGGGAGAGCAGCCCCTCGCCGGTGGCGACATCGACGAGCCGCTTGGCCTGGTCGGGGGAAAACCAGTCGCGGTCGAGCGACAGGTCGACGACGAAGCTGCTTTCTGGCATCGACCGCGAGCCGGCCGCGAGGAACGGGGCGGCGACGGCGATACGGATGCTCATGTCCCTCCAGAGATGGCGAGCCGTTTTATTCCCGTCGCTGTCGGAGTCGGAGTCGAACGATTCAAGTCTGCGAGCGGCGAGTTCGGGGTATGAAGAGCCACGGACGTTCCACGACGAAGCGAACCGGCGGACGGCGACGCACGACCCACAAGAAGCGGAAACACGAGCTCGGCAACTCCCCGACGGAGACGACCGTCGGCGACAAGAAGCTGAAGGTCGTCGAGACGCGCGGCGGCAACACGAAGGTTCGCGCCATCAAGAGCGACACCGCCACCGTCGCCACCGGCGACGGTGAGACCGTCTCGACCACCATCGAGAACGTGACCGAGAACGACGCCGACCCGAACTACGTCCGACGAAACATCATCACGAAGGGTGCCATCATCGAGACGCCGGAGGGGAACGCCCGCGTCACCTCCCGCCCGGGACAGGACGGACAGGTCAACGCCGTTCTCGTCGAGTAAGCGCAGCGTTTCTGCTTTTCCGTCGGTGAGCTACGGCTTCGGCGCGGCCTTCTGGAGCGCCGATTCGGCGATGTTGCCGCCGTAATCGCCCGCCCGCGACAGCGAGTCCACGACGAGTCCGAGCAGCTGCGCCTGCTGTGGCTCCAAATCGAGCAGCAGCGTGTCCGCCTCGCGGACGTGGTCGTCGACGGCGGTGACGGCCTCGTGGGCCTCGGTCGCGATGCGGGTCGCCTCCTCGGAGTCGTCGGCGAGCATGGCGTCCATCGCCTGCTCGATGACGGTGTCTGCGGCCTCGTGGAGCTGTTGGAGCTCCGACGCCACCTCCTCGGGCGGGGCATCGAGCGTCTGTGCGTTGGCGGCAATCTTCGAGGCGTGGTCGGCCACGCGTTCGAGCTGGCGGGCACACGAGTGGTAATCAAAGGTGGTCTCGCGGTCGAAGCCGATTTCGGCGGCCGCAGAGGGGTCACGCAACACGGACCGGAAGACCCGCGACACCATGTAGTAGAGCCGGTTCACGTCGTCGTCGCGCTGGCTCACGTCGGTCGCGAGGTCGTCGTCGTTCTCGACGAGCGCCTCAACGGCGTCGGAAAGCATCGTCGTCGCGACGAGTCGCATCCGGGTGACGGCGTTGTGAATCGACAGCTCCGAGGAGTCGAGCAGGTCACGCAGTTGGACGTGTTCGCTCGTCTCGCCGATGACTTCCAGTCCGACGAGGCCCTGTGCGGCCCGGCGGATGGTTCGCCGCTGGTCGGCGGTGATGCGGGGCGTTTCGAGGGTGATGATGTCGAAGCCGCTCACGTACATCATCATCACCGCACGCGTCAGTTGGTCGTCGGTGAGTCCCGTGATGTCGAGCGTCCCCTCGGTGTGTTCTTCCTCCTTGCGCGGGGTGAGCAACAGCGACCCCTCCTCCGGGTGGAACTCCACGACGCTCCCCCCCGAGATGCCGTTGGCGGTCGCCCACTCCTTCGGAAGACTCACCGTGTACGTCGACCCGCCGGTCACCTGCACCTTCCGTGTCTCCATACCACGAGTGTACGGGGCACAACCATAAATCGTGTGCGTACTATATAGTCAAAGTTAGCAGTACCCACATCTACCCGGGACAACAGTCCGGTACGGGCCGCACAGAGCAATGCTTTTTATTCTCATCGGCGCAGGCTGACGTGGAAACCGCGTCGGTGCGGCGCGACGACGTGACACCGCGGTCCACTGCGGCCAGCCCCGGCCATAGGATACCGTGATATATATTGACATACCCAAAGGTATTTTCCGTCGCCTGCGGTCGTACCAGTATGGCACGTGAGGGGTACCAGATGAAGCTCGGTCAGCTTCAGGAGGACGTACTGTACATGAGCGAACTCGTGCTCGAACGGCTCCGCACGGGACTGTCGGCGCTCGACGAGAAAGACGACGACCTCGCGTGGGAGGTCATCGACGGGGACGACGAGATCAACGAGCTGTATCTCGAGCTGGAAAGCGACTGCATCGACCTGTTGAGTCTCCAACAGCCCGTCGCCGGCGACCTGCGGTTCATCGCCGCGTCGTTCAAAATCATCACCGATCTCGAACGCATCGGCGACCTCGCCACGAATCTCGGGGAGTACACGCTCGACGCGGAGCAGGACCGCTACCCGGACGTTGATATTCAGGCAATCGGCGACGCCGTCATCGAGATGGTCGAAACGGCGATGACCGCATACGCCGACGAGGACGCCGAGCGGACCTTCGAGGTGGCCGACCGCGACGACGAAATCGACCAGCAGTGTGAACGCGCATCCACAATCGTGGTGCGTGACCTCATCGAGACGGAGATGGACGCCGACAGCGACGAGAGGGAAATCGAGGCGCTGATGGCCGACGTGTCCCGGTTTCTGCTCACCGTGCGCGACCTCGAACGCGTCGGCGACCACGCCGTCAACATCGCGGGTCGGACCCTCTACATGGTCGAGTCCGACGACGAGCTCATTTACTGAACTCGGCCGCGAGCTCGTCCGCGCGGTGTTCGCCGACGTTCTCGACCGCAAACCGGTACAGTTCGTCGTCGGCGACGACGACGAGCACCGCCTTTGAGGAGCGGAGCCACAGGTAGAACGCGGCCGGCGAAATCACGAACAGGCCAGCACCCAGCGGCGCGACCGTCCAGAAGTCGACGCCGACGGCGACGCCGGCCGTCGGGACGAGCACGGCGAGGAGAATCAGGCTCATCCCGGCGACCAGCGGACGGAAGTCGCGGCGACCGTGAGAGATGTGTGCGTCGGAGATGGCGTCGGGGTCGAACGTGCGGTCGCCGATAGTGACCTCATCCATCCTCGTCAACCTCGATTTTGTCTTCGTCCGGCACGTCCATTATTTGTGCGGCGAGGGATTCCATGTCGCCGGTCTCCATGGCGCTCTGGACGAGCAGGTGGCCCCCGATGACGGCCGGCGAGATGACCGTGTCGGCACCGGCCCGCCGGAGCTTCTTGGCGTTCTCGCGTTCGGTCGCGGCCGCCACGATGTTGAGTTCGGGGTTGAGCTCGCGGGCGGTGAGGATGGCGAGTGCGTCCTGTGCGTCGTCGTCGGTCGCGGCCACCAGAGCCCGGGCACGTTCGATACCGACGCGGGAAAGGGGTTCCTCGTCGGAGGGGTCGGCGACGACCACCTCGATATCTTTCGTGCGCAGTTCCTGTGCCCGGTCGGGCGAGCGCGTGATGACGACGAACTGCGGCGGCGCCGTGGCGGTGGCGAGTTCTTCGATAACCGGTTCGGTGAGGTCTGAGACCCCGACCACGATGATGTGGTTGTCGAGGATGTCGAGTGTGGAGTCGTTCATGATTCCGAGAGCGTTCGTGAAGCGGGCCTCGATGGCCGGGCCGACGAGGGTGGTGATGGCGACACCGAAGCTGGCGACGCCGAGCACGACGAGCGACATGGTGAACAGCCGTGCTTCGGGCGAAGTTGTGGCGGGGATGGCGTCACCGTAGCCGACCGTGGAGGCAGTGACCAGCGTGAAGTAGAAGGCGTCGGTGACCGACTGGATGCCGGTGAACTCCTCGCGGAGCACGTACGAGCCGATGGTGCCGTACGCCTGCGTGCCGACGACGGCGAGCAGCGCCGCGAGCTGGGCGGTCGAGAGGTCGAACTCGCGGTCGAACAGCCGGTGGTTCGCGAGCACGGTCGGGATGGAGACGAGCGAAACCACGACCAGCGGGTAGGAGTACTGGCTCGCCTGCGCGAGCCCCTGGACCGCCGTGACCGGCAGCAGGACGACCGTGAGAAGCCACGCGACCCGCAGCCGGTTCCGGAGCCCGTAGGCGGCCGCCATCATCAGGAAGCCGGTGAGCACGCCGGTGAACCCGACGGTCCGTTCGACCGTCGGCGGAACGTACGGCGCGAGCGGCCCGGAGACGTTCATCGAGCCGATGTTGACGATACCGGTGACGACGGACAACACGGCGACGAGTGCAGGGAGCCACAGCGCAGCCTGTGCGCCGAGAACGCGTGCCAGCCGCTTCGGTCGCGTCGACGGTGCGGCCCCCTCGCTCATACCCGCTGGAACCGCGGGCGTCGGCATAAACCGTCCGATAGCTGTATTTGGTTCCCGCGCGAGTGGCGCGTATGGCTGCGCTTCCCGTCGAGATACTCCAAGGTATCTATCTCGGTATCCTCACCGGGCTGTTGCCGACGCTGATTGCCTTCAGCCTCGGCTTCGGCTTCAAGTACATCACCGGCGTGACAATCCCCGGTTTCGGTGTCGTCGTCTTGTCGCTCGCGCTCGCGGGCGTCAACGGGGGACTGCTCGCGCTCACCGACCAGACCATCACGCAGTCGGCGACCGGCCCGGTCGTCGTCACGGCGATTCTCGTCATCCTGATGTTGTCGCTGTACGCCCACGCCAAGGGCGACGCGCTGGGGGCGACGTTCCCGCGACGGTTTAGTCTCTCCGCGCTTCGGGCCCAGACGCTCTCGAACGACGTGGTCGAGTTCGTCGGCGGGCGCGGGCAGGTGACGCTCGAAATCGTCGGCGACATCGCCGACATGGAGGCGTATCCGCCGCTTCCGGACGACATCCGTACCAGCATCAAGGCGGAGACGTGGAAGCTGCCAGCCGACCTCGGGCTCGATGAGCTGGAAGCGCGATTCAGAGAACGGCTCCGGACGGAGTTTGACCTCGCGGACGCGGCCGTCACAATCAACGCGCAGGGGCAGGCGACGATCGCCGCCGCGCCGCCCGTTTCGGCGCTCTCGAAGCGGATTCCCGCCGGGAAGCGAGCCGTCTCCGTCGACGCGCTCGTCCCGACCGGACTGGCGCGAGGCGATATCGTCACCCTCCACACGAACGAGGCGACTATCGAAGGAACGCTCGTCAGCGCACGCTCCAGCGGCAAGAGCGACCCCAAGCCGGTCGCGACGGACGGCGGTACCGCGACCGAACCGGCACAGCCGCCGACCGGCGCACCCGACGCGACCACGACCGGCGGTGACGGCCGAGTGACGGTGGCGGTGAGCCGGAGCGACGCGCGGACGCTGTTGGCCGCGACGACCGCCCACGTCGTCGTTCAGCCGCGCGGTACGAGCCGGGAGTTCGAGCTCCTCTCCCTGTTGCGACGTTCCGGCAAGCGCTTTCGGAAGTTCACGCTCGCCGCAGACGCGCCGCTCGTCGGAGAGACCGTCGGTACTGCCGGGCTGCGAGACACCCACGGCGTCGGTGTGCTCGCGGTTCGGTCCGACGGGACGTGGCGGTTCGTCCCGCCGCAGGAGCAGCCGCTGGCCGCGGGCGATGAGCTGTTCGTCGTCGGGCCGCGCGAGGGACTCGACGCGGTCGCCGGGGTGGTTTCGTGACCCAGCAAGAGGTCGCCATCCTCGCCCGGATCATGGACAATCTGTTGCGAATCGTCGGTCTGAGCCTACTCTCGGGACTGCTCGCGGCGCTGCTCGCGGTCGGATACCGCTGGTACGCCCGGATGCAGGTGCCGACCGGGCTGTCGATGCTCGTCGGTCTCACGGGCGTCGCGCTGGTGTTGAACCTCGACACGACGCTGGCGTCGCTGCTGGAGCCGACCGGCGGAGCGGACGACGTGTTCGCCACTCCGACAATCGTCGTCAACACGCTCACCCTCGCCGTCAGCGGCGTCACCGCGACTGCGGGCGGGCGCGTCGGCGACCGCATCGCCGGCACCACCGGTGCGCTCTCCGGCGGTGGCGGTGCCAACGTCGACGTATCTGCGGTCGTGAAGGCCGTCGGGCGCGTCATCACCGTCGAACTCCCCGAGGACATCGAGGACATGGACGGCCACGACCCGGTGGCCGCGAACGTGAAGGAGCGCATCGCCGGGCTAACGTTGGTCTTCCCGCGGCGGCTGACGGTCGAGGAGCTCCGGAACCGGCTCGTCGCCCGGCTCCGGGAGGAGTACGGCGTCGGCGTCGTGGACGTCGACATCGAGGCGGACGGTACCGTGACGTATCTCGCGGTCGGCTCCCGCGAGATCGGGCTCGGGACGACGCTCCCGCCCGAGACCTGTGCGGTCGCCATCCGTGCAGACCCGGCGTTCAGCGCGAGCGCCGGCGACGTGGTCCACATCTACGACACCACGGGCGAGGAGTCGAAACGCGTCGCCGTCGGCGAGGTGCGCGGCACCGCCGACGAGGTGGTAACCGTCGCCGTCGACGCGGACGACGCCACCCGGCTGAACAGCACCCAGCGGTACCGGCTCGCGACACTCCCCGTCGAGCCGCGGGTCGACCGCGAGTTCGCGTCGCTGTTGCGCGCGGCCGACGAGACGGTCACCACGATTACGCTCGCGGCCGACTCGCCGCTCGCCGGCCAGACCGTCGGGGCGCTCAATGCAACAGTCATCGCAGTTCACGGGCAAGCCGGCACCGAGCCGCTCGTTCCCAACACGCGGACGCTCACCGCCGGCGAGACGCTGTACGTCATCGCCAAGCCCGACGCGGTCCGGCGGCTCGAAGCCGCGGCCACCGGAGCCGACACCGACTAATCCCGTCGGCTCCACGTACCCGTATGGCAGACGACGCCCAGACGATCGACCCGAGCGAAATCGGCGAGACAGACGCTCCGCCCGTCGACGAGGCACCGTACAAGCTCGTCTTCGAGGCCAACAAGTGTATCGCCGCCGGGAAATGTGCCGAGGTCTCGACCAACTGGGAGATGGAGCTTTCCACCGGGATTGCAAAGCCCAACACCTACTTCTTCGCCGAGGAGGACCTCGACCACAACGTCCGGGCAGCGGAGGTGTGTCCGGCGAAGAAGGACCGCGGCGTCATCCACGTCATCGACCGCCGGACGAACGAGGAAATCGCTCCCGACCCGGAGGGAGACGGCACGCTCTCCGTCGACTGGTAGCGAACAGGCGACCCCTCGCTGTCCCGGACCGTGGGTCACGCTCCTGCCGTGGCGGCCCGGGGCCGTGTCGTTACATCGACGGGGGTGGTGCGGCATCCGTGTTAAACGCCGACCGTAACGGCTTTTCGACGCGCGCGACCACAGAGTGGTAGGCGGGGATGGCTGAGTCTGGCCAAAGGCGGCGGACTTAAGATCCGCTCTCGTAGGAGTTCGTGGGTTCGAATCCCTCTCCCCGCACTTTTTTGCCGACTCGGGCTTCCTCGCGCGCCTTCGGCGCGCTGTGGGAGCCACTCGCGGCAAAAACCTGCACTAAAAACCGCAGCCGCGCCTCCCGTCGGTCGGCGCGGTGAAACGCCTCGCTCCGCTCGGCGTATGCGCTAGAGTACGGCAACGTGCGGCTTTTCTTCCTGTCTCGCCAATCGCCCGTAATGACGATTCCCGAGAGTGCCGAACGCGCGTTCGACGCACACGATGCTTACGACCGCGACGGCGACGAGTACGAACTGACGACGATTACGTTCGAGAGCCGCGTCGAGGCGGCCGAAACCGACGACTGGGCACACGAGTACACCATCGTCGTCCGCGCGCCGATGCTGTCGTCGGTCGTAGATGGCGAGGTCGGCCCGGACCTCGAAGCCGGCTGGTTCGACACCTTCGCGCTCCGGATGGAAGACGCCCCCGACGCCGTCCGCGACAATCTGGAACTGGACCGGCTCGACGTGCACGAGGAACTCGGCGATGCGGTCGTCGTCTTCGAGTTCACGTGGGGGAACGCGGACCGCGCGCCCGCGATTGCGAAGGCGCTGGCCGAGTACGTCGAGGGCACGTACATGGAGGGTGTCGTCCCGGGCTTCGACTACACCGACCCCGTCGATTCGCTGCTCGCGTCCGCGAGCCAAGGCGACGGGACCGGCACCCCGCTGTAGCTACTCGATAACGAGCGCCCGCGAGCCGCAAAACAGGCAGTTGTCCCCGTGTTTGATGGCGACGAGCTGTCGACCACAGTCCAGACAGTGACACAGCTTCCGGTCGCCGGTGGTGAGTCGTCGCGCAATCGCCGTCGACTGTGGTGGAATCGCCCGGTCGGTCTTGCGAAGCGGCGGCTCGTCGTCGCTCATACCACCAGTACGAACCGGACCCGCTTGAACTGTCTGCCGAATCAGGCCGTCGTAATCAGTTCGATGACGTCGCGCTCATCGAGCACGTGGTCGCCGCCGACCTGTCGCTCGGTCCGGCAGTCGATGCCGTGGAGCAGGCCGTCGCCGATATCCGAGTGGATGTGGTAGGCGAAATCCGAGGTGGTCGACCCGCGGGGCAGGAGAAAGCAGTCGCGGAACTCACCCTCCTCGTCGGCCTTCCCGTTCGCGCTCCCCGGAAAGACGGGCATCACGCCGAGCACGTCGAACAGCGCGCGCTCGATTGCGCCCTGAACGCCGGTTCCGTCGTACTCGCTCGTGAAGTCGGCAATGGCCTCCAGCCCCTGCTCTTGCTCGTCGGAGATGTCGCCGACGATATCGAACTCGGCGTCACCGGGCGTGTAGTCGACGACGCCGCCCTCCGCGGCGTTCTTGAGTGCCTTCTCCGCGTGCGCGCTCGTCGGGACGAAGGTGAGGTGCTCGTAGTCGTCGTCCGTGGTCACTTCCTCCCAGTTTGCCTGTGCCTCCGGCGTGTCCATCTTGTTGGCCGCGATGAGGATTGGCTTCGTCTCCTTGCGAATCTCGCGAGCCAGTTCGAACCGGTCGTCGTCGTCCCACTCTCCGGGTTCGAGCGAGAGGTCACACCGGAGGATGAGCTTCTTGATTTCGTCTTTGTTGGTGCGGAACGCCGACATCTGTTCGGCGAGGACGACCTCTACGTCGGTGTTTTCCTTGTCGTAGGCGTCGGCGTACTTGTCGAGTCCCTTGCCGAGAATCTCCAGATACCACTGGTCGAGTTCGTCTTCGAGGAAGTCGATGTCCTCGCGAGGGTCGTGACCCTCGGTGCGTTCACCCTCGGCGTCGGTCGTCCCGGAGAAGTCGACGACGTGGACGAGCGCGTCGGCCTCGTTCAGGTCGGTGAGAAACTGATTGCCCAGCCCCTTCCCTTCGTGTGCGCCGGGGACGAGTCCGGCCACGTCGAGCAGTCGGACGGGGACGAATCGCGTGCCGTCGTCGCAGTAGCCGACGCTCGGGGTGCAGGTGGTGTCGAACTCGGGGGCCGCACAGTCGACGCGCACGTACGCCTCGCCGACGGAGGGGTCGATTGTCGTGAACGGGTACGCGCCCTCAGGCACGTCGTTCATCGTCGCCGCGTTGAAGAACGTGGATTTGCCGACCGACGGCTTCCCCACGAGACCGATAGTGTAGCTCATTATCTGTCTCCGGCGATTCGCGTATTTCAATGTTGTTGCCGCGCCGTCCAGTGGTATGTGTTGTCGTGGTAGGGTTGATGAGGCGTGTTTGACTCTCTTGCTCGGCGTGTCTGCTTCGACACCGTCTCGGAGGAACTCGTCTGTCGTTCCGGTCACTTCGACAGTACCTCGAAAGCCCCCGCGCCGCTACGGTCGCACGGCGAGCGGTGCGGTATGGGCCACGGCTTCGATTGCCTATTCAGTCGATGCGGTGGCGTGGTCCGAGCGCGCCTCGTGCGCGCGAGTCAGCGCGAGGGATGAGCGACTGAAAGGAGCGAATCGGTTGGGGAGGCTCGTGGTGCTGCTGCTGTCGGGTGGACTGAAAGGGGCGGGCGTGTCGCGCCTGCGTGGTCGGTTCCGTGACCACTATCGGGAGCGAGCACCGCGAGCGACCGATATGTCACGGAGAGGCCGCGACACGCCCGGGGCTTTCAAGCCGTACTCACCAACGTAGTTGCGGTCACCAGACGACACGCCGGGGATTTCAAACTGAAACCAACAGAGCAGTCAGAGTAATCGAACACAAAGCCAAATCCACACCTCCAGACAGACCACTTTCACCACGCTTGGCGAGCACCCTTACCCCAGCCGACCGACGCGAATTCCATGCAGTCACCGAGCACAATCACGGCAGACGAGACGTACTGGCTCCGGGGGAGCGCGGTCACGGACGCGGACACCGCGACGGACGCGTACTTCGAGGACCACGACGTACTCCGCCCCGCGGAGACGACGAAAACCGACCTCCCGCCGACGGACGACGAGGCCGTCGCGCGAATCGACCGGGACGCACTCGGTGAGGAGAAGTTCATCGGCAAGTGGCAGGTCACGGGGTCGGCCGACCGCATCGACGCGCTGTGGCCGGATATCGTGGCGAGCGTCGAGTCCCAGACCATCTGGGCGGCGAAGGCGATGACGGGATTCGGCTTCGACGCGCTGGAGATGTACGACGAGTACGTGCTCGCGGTGTACACGCCGAACTACGTCGACACCGACGACGTGTATCGGGTGCGCGAGCACCTCCGCGAGGCTCACGGGGTCACGGAGCCGTGTTACTACAAGCCGGATATCTACACGGCGAACGGAATCGTCGCCGACAACATGGATGAGTTCGGACTGGAGAAGCCAGCGCGCTACGTCGAATAGCGTCGGAACGGGTTACTCGAAGGCGCGCAGGACGCCGGCGCCGTCCGTCCCGGCACCGTTCGACATACCGATATCGTCGAGCGTGGCGCGCTCTGGGTGGGGCATCAACACGGCGACCGTCTCGCGTTCGCCGAGCACGCCCGCGACGTTGTCGGTCGAGCCGTTCGGATTCGCCGCGTCGGTGACGGTGCCGTCGGGCGCACAGTAGCGGAACAACACGCGGTCGTCCTCGCGAATGGTGTCGAGTCGGTCGGACTCGATTTCGAATCGCCCCTCGCCGTGGGCAATCGGTAGCGAGATGACCTCGCCCTCCGAGAACGCGCTAGTGAAGGGCGTGTCGGCGTTCTCGACGCGCAGGTGGACGTGTTCACACTGGAAGCGCGCCGACCGGTTCGTCGTGAACGCGCCGGGCGTCAGGCCGGACTCGGAGCCGATTTGCGCGCCGTTGCACACGCCGAGCACGGGAGTGCCTTCCTCGGCGAGGGCGCGCACCTCGTCCATGATTGGCGAGCGGGCGGCCATCGCGCCGGCGCGGAGGTAATCGCCGTAGGAGAACCCGCCGGGGATGACGATGCCGTCGGGCGATTCCGGCAGGCCGTCCTCGTGCCAGACGATGTCGGCGTCGATGTCGAGCGAATCGAGCGCGAGCGCGGCGTCGCGGTCGCAGTTCGAGCCGCCGAATCGGATGATGGAGACGGTCATTCCGCCTCGACCACGTCCACGTCGTAGTCGTGGATGGTGGGGTTCGCGAGGAGGCGTTCTGCCATCTCGTCGGCGCGCTCGCGGGCGCTTCTCGCGTCGTCTGCATCGAGGTCGATATCGAAGCGGTCGGCGCTCCGGAGGCCGTCGAGGTCGAAGCCGAGCCGTTCGAGCGCCTTGCGCGTCTGGTCGGCCTCGGGGTCGAGCACCCCGTGTTTGAGCCGAACCGTCACCGTCGCGGTGTAGGCTGTCATACGCGGGGGTGCGTATCCGTGGATGAAAACGGTTCCGGGTTCGGTGGCCTGTACACGGAGATGCACAGCGATGCTTGCGCGGAGCGCGCGGCTTTTGCCCGCCGGTGAACGTTGGCCGGTATGACCCGCGAGTACACCCAGATAACCGTCATCGGCGAGGACACGACGGGTATCATCGCCCGCGTGACCACCCTCCTGTACGACCGCGCCATCAACATCGAGGACCTCGACCAGGCCGTCCGCGAGGGGCTGTTCCGGATGACCCTCCACGTCGACACGAGCGAGATGACCTGCTCGCAGGAAGAGCTCCGCGAGGCGCTCGACGAACTGGGCGAGGAAATCGGCCACGAGGTCCGGGTTCGGTTCCCCGACGACCGCGACACGCAGACGATTGCCGTGCTCGCGACGAAGGAGACCCACGCGCCGGAGGCGCTGTTTGCCGCCCACGAGGAGGGGAGTCTCGACGCCGACATCTCCGTCGTCATCTCGAACCACAGCGACCTCGACGACCTCGCCGCCGACTACGATGTCCCCTTCCACGACATCGGCGACGAGAAGGGGACCCCCGACGAGGACGAACTGCTCACCCTCTTGGAAGAGTACGACGCCGACCTCATCGTCCTCGCGCGGTACATGCGCATCATCGGTCCGGAGGTCGTCTTCCGCTACGAGGACCGCATCATCAATATCCACCCGAGCCTGCTCCCCTCCTTCCCCGGCGCGCGCGCCTACCAGCAGGCCCGACAGGAGGGCGTCCGCGTCGGCGGCGTCACCGCCCACTACGTCACGACCGACCTCGATCAAGGGCCGATTATCGCCCAGCGCGCCTTCGACGTCCCTGCCGACGCCACCGTCAAGGAACTCGAACAGCGAGGCCAGCCGCTCGAAGCCTCGGCGCTGCTCGAGGCCGTTCGACTTCATCTGGACGACGCGGTCTACGTCCACCAGGGTCGCGTCGAACTCCGCGACGGCGTCGAGGCCGACGACTACCAGCTCGGTCTCCCGGAGAAGATGCGCGAGTGGAACCCCTCGACGCCGGTCGACGGCGAACCGCTCTAACGCAGGTCGCGCACGGCCTCGACCGCCTCGGAGAGCGGTGGCGCGTCGAACAGGTCCCGGCCGAGATACGCGTTTGCACCCGAACGGTACATCTCGCTTGCCGTCTCCAGGACGGTCTCGGGGAGCGACTCGGGGTCGTGCTCGCACAGCTCCCGCCAGTCGGCAACGTCCTGTTTTTGTGCTCGCACCTTCGCCTCGCTCACGGCTTCGACCCACGCCTGCTGCTCGCGCTTGTGGTACTGTCGGATGACCTCCTTCGAGAGCTGTTGGCCGTCGTAGGAAAACCGGTTCTCGTCGAACGTTCCGACCACGTCGGCGACGAGAATCTCGCCGTTGAAGTAACAACACTCGATTTTGCCGTCCTCGTGGACGAGTCCCGCGCGGGCGGCTTTCCCCGTCACGAGGTCGTTCACGTCACGCGCGACGGTTTCGAGGGCGTCGATGTCGGCCTCGCCCGCGATCTCGTCGGCCTCCTCGCGGGTGAGATACCGGTCTGACTCCTCGTACTTCGTCGAGAACTCGATGACCGCTTCCGGGAGGTCGACCGACTCGTCGGGCCACGATTCCATATCGAGTCCGTACTCGCTCGGCTCGCCACGCGACCGGAGCGACGACCCGACCGGTACCGTGTTCCGGAAGACGATTTCGAGCGGAACCAGGTAGTTCGAGCCGGCGTCGGCGTGGAAGGCGTCGTAGTCGTACGCGCGCCCCTCGTGTGGCAGGTCGGGAACCTGCGTCAGTTCGATTGCCATCTCGCGTGGCGGCTCCTCGGCCTCGGCGAGCGGAATCGGCTCGTCGCCGTCGTCGGGGACGACCCCGCGGTAGTGCGTGGAGATGCCCTCGGCTTCGAGCGCTTCGAAGTTCGCAGCCCCCATCGCACAGAGGCTCCGGCCCTTCTGTGGAATCTCGTCCGGCATCTTGCCCCAGTCGAAGACGGAGTAGTCGTCGGTGAACACGAACGCGCCCCGGCCCAGTCGTGCCGAAGTCGCCCCCTCCGCGACCCGGAACTCCTTGACGCTCGTCATACGTCTCCGTTCTGGCGGCGTTGTATAGTCGTTTCCTCTCGTTTGTTTGGTGGTGATTGTGTTTCGAACAGTTCCTCGGCGTCTTCGACATCGTCTCGGAAGTGTTCGCTCGGGTCGTCTACTGCTTCGATACGCCCTCGAAAGCCCCCGCGCCGCTACCGCACCAACCTTTCCCCACACCGCACACGCTCGCACGGCGAGCGGTGCGGTAGGCCACCGCCTCGGTTGCTTGTGCGGTGGCGTGGTCCGAGCGCGCATCGGCGCGCGAGTCAGTGCGAGGTCGTCGCGAGGGCACCGAGCGACGGCTTGTCAGAGCGTGCGCTGACAGTGGACGAGTGAGCACCGCGAGCGAGTCGGCTGGGGAGGCGTGTGGGCGGTGCTGTCGGGTGGACTGAAAGGGGCGGGCGTGTCGCGCGTGTTCGGTCGGTTCCGTGACCACTATCGGGAGCGAGCGCAGCGAGCGACCGATATGTCACGGGGAGACCGCGACACGTCCGGGGCTTTCAAGCCGTACTCACCAACGTAGTTGCGGTCACCAAGCGACACGTCCGGGGCTTTCAGGCTGGTCACAACAGAGCAGTCACCAGACGACACGCCCGGAGTGTTCAAGCGGTCACCAATAACAGAGCAGTCAAATGAGTAGAGAGGTCCAGAAACAGGCGAACAGTTCAAGACCGAGAAAGCAGAAACTGAACCCGAATGCAGCTCGACGACTACATCGACGGGCTCGGCGACGACGAGGAGGCGCGGCGTCGCCAGCTCGCGAAGGAGAAATCCTACGAGATAACCGAGTATCTCGAGGACGTCGAGCAATCCATCGACGAAACCCTCCAGGACGACACCCTGTTCGGCTCCACGGCACCCGGCATCTTCGTCGGAAGCTCGTCGTATCCGGACGTGTCGGCGGGCGTGCTCGCCCCGGTCAGCGAACCCGACCGCGCCGCCGAGTTCGAAACCGGGCCACACTGGTACAAGCGCGGCTACACCATCGACGACGTGTTCCAGTCGCGGACGAACCTCCTCAACTCCGCGAAACGGACGAACGTCCACGTCGCCGACGAGTGGGACGGCTTCACCGGCGTCCAGCGAGAGGTCGCCATCGCCGACCGGCCCGTCGACGTGGAACTCGGACTCGACGGCCGTCCCGAAGTCGACATGGACCTCTCCGTCGACGACATCTCGACGCCGACGGGACCCCGTGCGACCGCCGAGTACGCCGACCTCGCGGAGAATCCACACGTTCCAAAGCCCGTCGAGTACACCCTCTCTGACGACGACTGGAAGGCCGAGGGCGCGATGACGTACCTCTACAACCGCGGGCTCGACGTGTACCAAATCGAGAACGTGCTCGCGGCCGGGGCGCTCGGAGAGACACAGAATCGCAAGCTCGTCCCGACGCGGTGGTCGATTACGGCCGTCGACGACACCATCTGTAACTTCCTGCGCGGACAGATTCACAACCGCCCGAGCGTCGACGCGACGGAGGTGTGGTACAACGAGTATCTGGGCAACCGATTTTGGGTGCTTCTCGCGCCCGGCGACTTCGAGTTCGAGCTCGTGGAGCTGAAAGCCCCCGGCTCCGTCTGGAATCCGGCGGGTCGTGGCTACAACGTCACCAGCGACTACGAGGGGTTCGAAGGCCGGACGAGCTACGCGAGCGAGACGGCCGGAGCCTACTACGCCGCCAAGCTCGGCGCGTTAGAGAACCTCGCCGACCGCGGCCGGCAGGCGAAGGTGCTCGTCGTCCGCCACGTCACCCCCGACTACTGGGGACCGGCGGGCGTCTGGCAGGTGCGCGAAACCGTCAGAAACGCCTTCGAGGAGGGCGAGCCGGGAGAGGCCGAAACCCTCCACGACGCCGTGCGTGAACTCACGCCGCGGTGGCCCGTCGACATCGACACGCTCCGGCGCAACTCAGAGCTCGTGGCTGGCGTCCAAGCGAGCCTCGCGGATTTCGGACGATGAAAAAGTAATAACTGCGTCCACCGGTCAAGCCGTTGGTATGCTCGCGCCGCTCGCGTTGGGTCCCCTCGACGTGGTCGTCGTCTTGGGACTACCGCTACTGATTATTTCTATCGCGGCGTGGCGGATGATGGAGGCGTTCGAGCCGGAGTCGGACGAAGAGGATTAAGCCGCGTCGAGGTGTTCCCACGCCTCGCTCACCAGGTCGCCGGTGTCGGCGATGATGTCGGCCATCGTGTCGTCGTCGGGCGCAATTCCCGAGAGACGCGCAATCTTCATGATGGAGACGTGATAGACGACCTGCCGGCCGGGCGACTCCTCCCACACGACGACGTTACACGGGAACAGCGCGCCCAGCTTCTTGTCCGAGGCGTCGAGCGCGCGGTCGGCCATTCTCGGGTTGCAGGCCCCGAGCACGTAGTAGGGGTCGCGGTCGGCGTCGACCTTCTCGTTGAGCATCTCCGAGGGCGAAAACTCGACCGGGACGCCGAAGCCGGCGTCGGTGAACACCGCACGGACGTGTTCGATTGCCTCGTCGTGGTCCATCTCCAAGACTGCGCGGTGTTCGCCGATCTCTTCGGGGTCGAGCGTCGCGGGGTCGAACGGAAGCATAGCTACGGGTTCGGGCGCGGAGACAAAAGGTATGGCAGGTCACTCGGTCGCGACGGGGCCGGTGCCGGCGACGGCACGGACCGCCTGTTCGAACTCCTGTCGGGTCGGGAAGTAGGTCTCGTCGCTTTCCTCCAAGAGCGTCCCCAGTTCGCGGGGGCCGTCGGGCGTGCGAATCTCGGTGTCGCCCTCGCGGCGCACGATTTCGCTCACCTCGATACCGAAGTGGAGTCGCGAGGTGACCTGTGCGAGCGGGACGCCGGCCACGTCCGGCCCCTCGCCAAGTTCGACAGCCGGTTCCTCGGGTTCCGCCTCGTCGTCAGCCATACTACTGATTCCGGTGGCCGGCGGTTAATCGTTGCGGACCGGCGGAGACAGCGAGCAGAAGACGTATTCACCGGCCCGCGGTACCACGCGTATGGCCGAGCGAACGACCCGCGAGCAGATCGCCGACCACCTGCGCGAGCAGTCGGCCGAGGCCGGCACGCTCGCAAACGAGTTCGAGATTACGACGGCGGCCGCGCTGTCGCACGTCGACCACATCGCCAAGTCGCTCGACGGCACCGACGAACAGCTGCTCGCCGCACCCCCCACCTGCAACGACTGCGGCTTCGACGACTTTGACAACCTCATCAATCGCCCGTCGCGGTGTCCGGAGTGTAAAAGCGAATCCCTCACCGAACCCGCCTTCACCATCAGATGAGCAGCCGGAGGAAGCCGGGGACGATGACGCCGAGCGCGAGCACGTACGTCGTCGCCGTGGCGAGCCAGTCGCGGCGAATCTGTCGGTAGCTCCCGGATAGCGAGTCGAACCGCGGAAGGACGACGTACGAGAAGAAGCCGACAAGGAAGACGAACGTCACCAACAGCGCGAGCAGATGCGTCAACAGCGGGAGCTGTGTGCCGCCGACGTACAGCTCCGGCGGGGGCGTGACGCCCTCGATACCGTACTCGACGGCGGTGTAGAACACGCCCGCGAGGATGCCGGCCGCGTAGTGGAGCCCGGAGGCGAGCGTCGGGTCGACGCCGTCGGGGGCAGAGTTGGTGAGGACCCCGGCGGCGACGAACGGCGGGGTCGACCCCTCGGGGAGCCGATGCATCGGCACGTTCGAGACGATTGCGGCGAGCAGGCCGGCGACCGCCCCGAGCACGTAGACGGTCGACGTCGTCAACGCCGGACTGTGCAGAAACACGTCGAAGGTGAACACGGGTAGAGACGTGCGCTCCAGCGACAAAATCACTCGCGTTTTCGCGCTATCGCGTCGAGCCGCTCCCACCCGAGGTCGGTCTTCGGTCCCTTCGACTCGGTGGCGAGCGCGCCGGCCGCGTTCGCCGTCGCGAGCGCCTCGGGATGGTCACAGTCGCGGAGTCGGCTGGCGATGTAGCCGGCCGCGAAGGCGTCGCCCGCGCCCGTGGTATCGACCGCCGGCGGCCGGTAGCCGTCGTGTTCGTACCGCGACTCGGGCGTCTCGACGACCGCGCCGTCGGTGCCGCACTTCCTGACGACCACCGGCGGGGTCGGCGCGTCGAGACAGTCGGCCTCGCGGTCGTTCACGAACAGCAGGTCGGCGGCGTCGAGGACCGGCCCGTACTCGCGTGACTCCACGCGCCGTCCGGGGTCGATGGAGAGCGGGACTCCGGCGTCGGTCGCGATATCTGCAACGCGAGCGACGGTGTCGGGTCGGTGGGCCGTCACGTGGACGTGGTCGGCGGCGCGAATCGGCTCCGGGTCGATGTCGTCGGGCCCGAGCGCCTCGTTCACCCCCGGGGTCGCGAGCACCGACACCTCGCCGGTGTCGTCGACGAGCAGGTACTTCGTCGTCGTCTCGCCGTCGACGGTTCGGAGCCGGGAGAGGTCGACGCCCGCGCGGTCGAGGTCGCGGCGCGCGAGCAGCCCGTGTTCGTCGTCGCCGACGCTTCCGACGAGAGTCACGTCACAGTCGAGGCCGGCGAGCCCGACGGCGACGTTGGCAGCAGAGCCGCCGCCGGTCTGGCTCGTCTCGCGGACGACCGCCTCGGCGTCGGGGTCGGGGAGCGCATCGAGTCGGAGGGTCACGTCCCAGTTGACGTGGCCGACACAACAGACCCGGGACATACCCCCATCTCGCGCCGGTCGCGGTGAAAGTCTCGCGGTTTCGGGCCGGTCAGGCGATGGTGAACAAGACGAGATTGTGGACGCCGGGGCCGAAGCCGACGGCGGCCACCAGCCCGAGAACCAGCGACCCCTCGCCCGGGTCGTCGCGGACGTAGTCCCGGAAGGCGAACAGCACGAGCGTCGCGACGACGATCTTCACGAGGACGAACAGCCACGCCTCGCCGAACACGGCTGCGGGCGGGAGACCGTTGCCGGCCTCGATGAGCGCGGCCGATAGCGGCGTCTGCTCGCCGAAGCCGAGGGCGATGCCCTGTGCCGTCGAGATGCCGTCGAGCGTGTGGCCGAACAGGGCGAGCACGCCCGGAAGCCCCGTGACGCCGACCCACGAGCGAACGGCGAGCCAGAGACCGCCCGTGACCACGACCGACAGCGCCAGCGCGCGCACCGGTCCGGCGGGCGTCACGGTCCCCGTGGCGAGGGCGTACCGGATTCCCACGCCGACGAGAACGGCGAAACAGGCGCTGCCGGCGAGTGCGAGCGCGCCCGGAACGCCGGCGAGCGACCACGCATCTGCGGGGCGGTCGGCGACGGCGAGCCAGAGTGCGCCGGCGACGACGAACGTCGTCGCGTACACGGTCGGGTTTCCGAACAGCGGGGCGACAACGTCGGGGACGGCGTCGGCCTGATACAGCGCGTAGCCGGCCGCGCCGGTCGCCATCCACGGTGCGAACCCGCCGACGACTGCCGGCGTAACCGCGGGGCGGCGACGGCGGAGACCGAGCCCGACGGCCCCGAGACCGAGGAGGACGGCGAGTAGATACGGCAGCGGCGGGAGGGCCGTGCCGGCGGGCAACAGCGGTGACATACTCGTGGGGTCTCCCGCGCGAGTGAAAGCGTTGTGGACTTGCCGCTGGTCTGGCCGTTATCAGCGTCGAGCCCGAACTACTTGGGTGTCTGTGAGTTCGCAGTACGAAGCCGGGGTCTGCAACATCGGGGGCAGCGAGCGACGGAGGCGACGGCGCTACGCCGCGGTTGCCTTCGTCGCCGCCCTCGCGTATCTGGTCGTCGTGCTCGCGAGTTCGCTCCCGACGCTGCTGCTCGTCGGCCTGTTCGTTCCACTCGCTATCGGCTTCGAGATGGCGCTGCAGGCCCGCCGAGCCTTCTGTGCGAGCCTCGCACTCTCGGGCGAGTACGCCTTCGACGACGAGCGCGGGCAGGTGGCCGACTCCGACGCGCGACGGACCGACCGCGCGGCCGGGCTGAAGCTCACCGTGCTCGGCATCGCCGGGGGCGCTGTCACGACGGCCGTCGTCTACGGCGTCGTGAGCCTGCTGTAGCGCGACCGGGACGTTTTCCATCACGGCTTTCGAGTGTCGGGTATGAACCGCGAGGCACTCGCCGCCAGCATCGACCACACCGTTCTCGGTCCGGAGACGACACGCTCGGACGTGACGACGGTCCTCGACGAGGCCGCCGAGTACGGGATGAACGCCTGCATCCCGCCCTGTTACGTCGCCGAGGCGAGCGAGTACGCCCCGGACGTGCGCCTCGCGACGGTCATCGGCTTCCCGCACGGGCAGCACGCACCCGGGGCGAAGGAGTGCGAGGCCGAACTCGCGTGGGAGGCCGGCGCAGACGAGCTGGATATCGTCATCAACGTCGGCAGGCTTCGCGCCGGCGACGACGAAGCCGTGCAGGCAGAACTGGAGGCCGTCGTCGCGGCCGTCCCCATCCCGGTGAAGATCATCATCGAGACGGCGCTCCTGAGCGAGGCGGAGAAACACCGCGCCTGCGAGGCGGCCCGCGACGCCGGCGCTGACATGGTCAAAACGTCGACCGGGTTCGCGGACGGCGGCGCGACCGTTGAAGACGTAGAGCTGATGAGCGAGTATCTCCCCGTGAAGGCCTCCGGCGGCGTCGGGAGCTACGAGGCGGCGCTGGCGATGTTCGACGCCGGCGCGGAGCGTATCGGCGCGTCTTCGGGCGTCGCTATCGTCGACGGGTACGAGGACTGAGTCACCGAAGCGTCGCGTTTTTGCTCGCGCGTCCGTTTGTACGCGTACGAATGGCCCGCTATCACATCGAGACGTACGGCTGTACCTCGAACCGCGGCGAGAGCCGCGAAATCGAGCGGCGGCTCCGCGACGCGGGCCACCACCGCACCGACCTCGCCGAGGCTGACGTCGCCATCCTCAACACCTGCACCGTGGTCGAGAAGACCGAGCGCAACATGCTCCGGCGGGCCGAGGAACTCGAAGCCGAGGTGGCAGATCTCATCGTCACCGGCTGCATGGCGCTGGCACAGGGCGAGGAGTTCGCCGACATCGACGCACAGGTGCTCCACTGGGAGGAGGTGCCGACGGCCGTCACCAACGGGGAGTGTCCGACGACGACGCCCGACGCCGAGCCGATTCTCGACGGCGAAATCGGAATTCTCCCGATTGCCCGCGGCTGCATGTCGAACTGCTCGTACTGCATCACGAAGTTCGCGACCGGGCGCATCGACTCCCCGCCCGTCGAAGCGAACGTCGAGAAGGCGCGCGCGCTCGTCCACGCCGGCGCGAGCGAGATTCGCGTCACCGGCCAGGACACGGGCGTCTACGGCTGGGACGAGGGCGAGCGCAAGCTGCCCGAACTGCTCGACCGTATCTGCGCCATCGACGGCGACTTTCGGGTTCGGCTCGGGATGGCCAACCCCGGCGGGATTCACGGCATCCACGAGGAGCTGGTCGAGGTGTTCGCCGACAACGAGAAGCTGTACAACTTCATTCACCTGCCCGTCCAGTCCGGCTCCGACGACGTGCTCGAAGAGATGCGCCGCCAGCACAGAGTGGGAAAGTTCCGCGAAATCGTGGAGACGTTCGACGACCGGCTCGACCACTGGACGCTCTCGACTGATTTCATCGTCGGCTTCCCGACCGAGACGGACGCCGACCACGAGCAGTCGATGGAGCTGCTTCGCGAGGTGCGCCCGGAGAAGATCAACGTCACGCGGTTCTCGAAGCGGCCGGGCACCGACGCGGCCGACATGAAGGGGCTGGGCGGCCAGACGAAGAAGGACCGCTCGAAGGCGATGTCCGAACTGAAGATGGACGTGGTCGGGGAGGCCTACGGGTCGATGGTGGGCGAGCGCCACGAGGTGCTCGTCGTCGAGGAGGGGACCGGCGACTCGGTGAAGTGTCGCGACGGCGCCTACCGACAGCTCATCGTCCAGCACGCGGGCGAGCACGGCGTCGAACCGGGCGATTTCCTCACCGTCGAGGTGACGGGCGCACAGTCCGTCTACGCGTTCGCCACCCCCGTCTCGACCCCGGAGTCCGACGAGGACCTCGCCATCGCCGACTGAGCAGACGACGCTTGACTGGCGCGGATTTTTACCCACGACCGGCCCACCACCAGGTATGGCCGACCACGAACTCGCACGCGAGGACGACCACGTCCACTACGATTTCGACCGCGAGCGCGACCCCGTCTTGACAGTCGATTCGGGCGAGACAGTCGCCGTCGAGTGTGTCGACGCCGGCGACGGGCAGCTCCCGCCGGACGCCGCACCCGAGGACGTACAGGCCGTCGACGCGCCGGGCCACCCGATGACCGGCCCAATCGCAGTCGAGGGGGCAGAGCCGGGTGACACCCTTGCCGTCGAGATTCTGGACGTGAGCCACGTGGGTATCGGGTGGACCTACGTCGCGCCGGGAGCCGGCTTCCTCCCCGAGGAGTTCCCCGACTTCGCCGTCCACACGTGGGACCTCGACGGCGACGTGGGCTACTTCCACGGCATCGAGGTGCCGCTTCACCCGTTCCCCGGCAATCTCGGACTCGCGCCCGCCGAACCGGGCCCCCACTCCACGATTCCGCCCCGCGACGTTGGCGGTAATCTCGACATCAAGCATCTGACTCCCGGGTCGACCCTGTATCTCCCCGTCGAGGTTGCGGGCGGTCTCTTCTCCATCGGTGACCTCCACGCCGCACAGGGCGACGGCGAGGTGTGTATCACGGCCGTCGAGATTCCGGGGACGGTGACGGTTCGGCTTCGGCTGGCCGACCGCGACGTGGATGGACCGCAGTTAGACACGAGTGGACCGTTCGCGCCGGCCGGCCACGTCGACGGCGAGGTGGACGTGCGGGCCGTCGCCGGCCTCGGCGACGACGTGAACGAGGCGTCCCGCGAGGCAGTCAGGGAGATGATTGCCCTGCTCGTCGACGAAACCGACCTCACCCGCGAGCAGGCGTACATGCTCTGCTCGACGGCGGTCGACCTGAAGGTGAGCGAGGTCGTGAATCAGACGGTCGTCGTGACGGCGTATCTCGGCGTCCGGCTCTAGGTTACTCCTCTTCGAAGGCGGCGAGGCGGTCCACCTCGCTGTCGGCTTTCCACTCGTCCAACTCCTTCGGGTCGACGTGGACGAACACGTCGTCCACTTCCGGTATCTCGCGCACCGACTGGACGACGGCCGTCTCGATGTCGTGGGCCTCCCGGACGGTCGTGGCCCCCTCGATTTCGATGTGGAGCGACACGTCGACCTCCGGGCCGACGTAGTGGGCGACCACGTCGTGTGCGCCGGCCACGTCGGGGTGTGCGAGCGCGCGCTTGAGAATCTCGGCGCGGAGTTCGTCGGACGGTGCCCCGCCGACGAGGTAGGTGAGGTTGTCGCGCACGACCTCGACCCCGGTGTAGCCGATGGCGACGCTGACGACGAGCGCGGCGACGGGGTCGAGCAGCGGGAGGCCGGCCTGTGCGCCGAGGACGCCGAACAGCGCCGCTCCGCCCGCGAGGATATCGTTGCGGTTGTCGAGTGCGGTCGCGCGGAGCGCGGGCGACTGCTCTCGGTTCGCGACCCGGAGCACGTACCGGTAGAGACCGAACTTCGCGAGCGCGCCGGCGGCGAGCACGGCGGCGGCGGTCGGGCCGCGCGAGACGGTGATGGACCCGGACAGGAGGGTCGTGATGGCGTTGTACGCGACGGCCCCACCGGCCAGAAAGATACCGCCGGCGACGACGAGCGAGACGAACGGCTCGATGCGCTCGTGGCCGTGCGGGTGGTCCTCGTCGGCCGGCCGGGTGGTGAGATACAGGCCGGCGAGCACGACCGCGGAGTAGGCGCTGTCCGAGAGGCTGTTCGCGGCCTCGGAGCCGACCGCGAGGCTCCCGGTCGTCTGCCAGACGACCGCCTTGACGGCGAATAATCCGAGGTTCGCGACGAGGATGACGAGACCGACCCGTCGCAGCGACTCCGCGCGGGACATACCGGAACCTGACGAGCGGGCGACTTGGCTGTGTCGCTCACGGTCGAACCGCTTTTCGCCGGTGCGGCCCGCTTGCGGGTATGCGAACGCTCGCCTTCGACGGCCGGACGGGTGCGGCCGGCGATATGCTGCTGGCCGCGCTCCTCGCGGCCGGCGCTGACGCCGACGCACTCACCCCCGTCACCGACGCGCTCCCCGTCGAGTACCACATCGACCGCCGGGACGAACACGGAGTGTCAGCCGCCACGGTCGACGTGCTCCTGACCGACGAGGGAGGAGACGACGAGAACCGAGACGACGACTCCCCGTCGCTCGATAAAGCCGGTGGACACGGACACAGCCACGACGAGGGAGATAGCCACACGCACGAACACGGCGACGGAAGCCACGACCACGAGCACAACGATGAGAGCCACGACCACAGCCACGGTTCTGACGGACACACGCACGACCCGGACGGCCACAGTCACGGCCCTGACGGCCACACCCACGCCGAGGGCCACGGCGTCACCCGCACCTACCCCGAGGTGGTCGGTATCGTGGAGTCGCTGAACCTAGGCGAGCGCGCCGAATCAATCGCACTCGGAGCGTTCCGACGATTGGGGGAGGCCGAGGCGACGGTTCACGACACCGACCTCGACTCGACCGCGTTCCACGAGGTGGGGGCCGACGACGCCATCGCCGACATCGTCGGCGTCGCGCTCCTCGTCGCCGACCTCGACCCCGAGGCGGTCGTGACGACGCCGGTCTTCGCCGGCGGCGGCGAGACCACGATGGCACACGGCACCTATCCGGTTCCAGCGCCCGCGGTCGTCGAGATTGCGAGCGAGGCCGACTGGGAACTTCGCGGCGGCCCGGTCGACGAGGAACTGCTCACCCCGACCGGCGCGGCGATTCTGGCCGAACTCGCCGACGGCGCGGAGTCGCTGCCACCCATGGAGGTGACGGAGTCGGGCTACGGCGCGGGAACGCTCTCGCTTCCCGACCGGCCGAACGTCGTCCGCGCGGTCGTCGGCGAGGCACGTTCGGGACTCGTGCGCGACGAGATTCGCGTGCTGGAGACGAATCTCGACGACGCCAGCCCCGAACTGTTGGGGAGTCTCCAGCGCTCGCTGAAGGCGGTGGGTGCACGCGACGTGAGCATCGTCCCGGTGACGATGAAGAAGGGGCGACCCGGCCACCTGGTGAAGGTCATCGTCCGCCCGCCGGACGTGCAGGCGGTGGCGCGGCGACTCGCCGAGGAGACCGGCACTCTCGGCGTCCGGGAGACGGGCGCTGGCCACCGGTGGGTCGCGACACGCGCGTTCGAGACGGCCGAACTCGACATCGACGGTGAGACGTACGGCGTGAGCGTGAAGGTCGCCAGCGACGCCGACGGGACGACCTACGACGTGAGCGCGGAGTTCGATGACGCCGACGCCGTCGCGGAGGCGACGGGGCTGTCGGTGCGTGAAGTGATGCGCCGCGCCGAAGCACAGGTTCGCTAGTCGGGTCGTTCGTGTTCCGCGAGCGCGGCGTCGAGCGTGAGGTCGCCGCGCGCGACCCTGCGGGCGAGGTCGGCGTCGATGGTGCGGTCGTTGTCGCTCTGCTCGCGCGAGCGGCGCTTGATCTGTTGAATCTCGCCGGCCGTGGGTTCGATATCGCGCTCCTCGGTCTCGTCGCCGGCGATGCGGGCGATGTTGACGGCCGCGAGCACGTCACCCATCCCGCGCGCGCCGGTGCCGAGGGCGGGGGTCGTCCCCGTTTCGTCCACGAGTTCGACGGTGTACCCTTCGAGCGCGTCGATGATGCGCGCACTCTGGAGTCGGGAGCCGTCGCCGACGCGAATCAGGGGGTCGTCCACGCCGTCGAGTTCCTGCGCGATGGTTTCGCCGACGTGGTCGAGCGGGATGTGAAAGGCGGCGACGACGGTGTCGCCGACGAGGACGGCAATCCCGGGGCGGTCGCCGGGGTCGATACCGACGACCGTGCGCCCGTCGTCGGCCCGGAGGAAGGCGAGCGCTTCCTCGACGCCGCGGCGCGGGGCGTCGGCCGTCGCGCGGATGACCGGGGCAACGTCGGGGACGGTGTCGTCGCTCCCAGTGATAATGACATCGCAGTCGGGCATCTCGTCCGTCGTGGGGTCGACGGTGGTGAAGGTGACGTTGCGGGCGTCGAGTTCGTCCACCAGCCCGTGGTACAGTTCGAAATCCGTCGTGGCGACGACGAGCACAGCCGAGATACGGGGTCGGCGACGAAAAGCGCCGCGGGAAGCGGGTGTTTTTCGGCGATGCCGCCGAAGCAGGCGTGTGAGCGAGCCGATTCCGACGGGGTGTGCGAGCATCGACGACCTGCTGGGCGGGGGGTTCGAGCGCGGAGCCGTCACGCAGGTGTACGGCCCACCCGCGGCCGGCAAGACGAATCTCGCACTCGCCGCCGCCACGGAGGTCGCCGCCGGTGGCGCGAAGAGCCTCTACATCGACACCGAGGGCGTCTCCGTCGACCGGTTCGAGCAGCTCGCCGCCGCCCACGCCCGCGACGGCCAAACGCTCGAGGATATCGCCGGCCGGGTCATCATCTCTGACGCGCTCGACTTTCAGGAGCAGGAGGAGGCCGTCCGCGACGCCGAGGCCTTCGCCGACCAAGTCGACCTCATCGTGCTCGACTCCGCGACCGGCTTCTACCGGCTCGAACGCGACAGCGACGACGGCGGCGAGACCCTCCGGACGGTGGCGCGCCAGATTACGCATCTGCTCTCGCTGGCGCGCAAACACGACATCGCCGTCGTCGCGACGAATCAGGTGTTCACCGACCCCGACAGCGACTCCGACCGCGTGAAACCGCTCGGCGGGAACACCCTCACCCACTGGTCGGGGGTCGTCCTCCGGGTCGAGCGGTTCCGCGGCGGGATTCGCCGCGCCACCCTGGAGAAACACCGGTCGAAGCCCGCCGGTGAGACGGCCCGGTTCAGGATTACCGGCGACGGGTTGGAGGCCGTCGAGGAGTAGCTTATCGGGAGTCGCGCGCCGTCAGCGTCCCCACGTCGACGCGCACGAGCACGTCGTCGGGGTCGAAGGTGAGTTTCTCGCCCGCGACGCCCCACGCTTCGGGGTCGTCGCCGTCGAGGTACTCGGGGAAGATGCGGCGGGCCGCGTCGTTGATTTCGGCCACGTCCTCGCTGACGGTGGCGGTGCCGCGAATCGAGACGTGCCAGCGTTCCTCGGGGTTGCGAACCGAGAGCGCGACCTTCGGATTCTCGCGGATATCGGCCACCTTCTGGCCCTTACCGAGGAACTCGATGACCTCGCGGTCGGGGTCGTAGGCGTACCAGACGGGCGAGACCCGCGGTTCGTCGGCCGTCGTGGTGGCGACGTGGGCCACGTAGGCGGTGTCGGTCACCAGCTCGGCGGCGTCGGTGTCGAGTGCCATACCGGCGGTACGCCCGCCCGGCGCAAGAAGAGCGAAGAATCGGCTCGTCTTGCCGGGTTCCCGACGGGCTATGTGACCGACTCGCGAGGGAGAGACATGGACAGTCCACTCGCCAACGAGGTCGTCGTCGGGAAAATCGAGTCGGCCGAGGTGTTCGAGACCGCGCGGAAACCGAAGCTCGCGAAGCTCGACATCGACCTCGGTGACGAACGCGCACAGTCGGCCGCCCAGCTGCTGTACCACCACGACATTGACGACCTCCCGGGGACGCGTGTCCTCTGTGTGACCGACCTCGGGACGGTGAACATCGCCGGCTACACGTCGGAAGTACTCACGGTCGGCGTGCCGGGCGAGGACGGGAACCCAGTGCTCGTCACGCCCTCGAAGGACGTGCCTCTCGGCGGCGAACTCTACTAAGTTGAAACGACGACAGGGAGCTACTCCTCCGCGACGGCGGTCTGCATCGCCTCGGAGTTGAACGCCTCGCCGATCTCGCCCTTGTTGTCGGCGACGATGATACCGGCCGTCGAGCCGGTGAGGTCGGCGAACTCCTCCATCGCGAGGTCGGCCGCGTCGCTCGCGGTGCGACCCATCTCTAAGTGGTCGACCGCGCGGCGCGCGAGCGTGACGCGGGCGATATCCTCACCGGCCCCGGTCGCACTCGCGCCACCGGCACGAGTCGCGTAAAACCCCGCCCCGACCTGCGGTACGTCGCCGACGCGCCCCGCGAGCGCGAGCCACCGACCGCCCGTCGAGGTGGCGGCCGCGATGCGGTCCTGATTGCGTGCGACAGCGCCGACCGTATCGCTTCCCCCGAACTGCTCGCGCAGCCAGTCGAGCTGTTCGCGTTTGTCCGTCGGGTCCGGCCGCGAGTCGAGCTCGCGCCACTGCTCGCGCCGGCGGTCCGTCCAGAGGTCGACCTCGGTCTCGACGCCGAACTCGTCGGCGAGGTCGACGGCGTGGACGCCGGAGACGAGGATATGTGGCGTCTCCTCCTTGACGACGCGGGCGGCGTCGACGGCGTGTTCGACGCCGGGCATCGACGAGACAGCGCCGACGGCACGGTCGTCGGTCATCAGCCCCGCGTCGGTGCGGATGATGCCGTCGGACTGGACCGTCCCGCCGACGCCGGCGTTGAATCGCGGGTCGGATTCGAGAACGGCGACGGCAGCACACACCGCGTCGGTGACGGAGTCGGTCGCGACGCCGGCCTCGGCGGCCTCGTCGATGACGGCCTGTCGCTCGGGCGGTTCCTCGGGGGGCGACCCCGCACCGCCGTGGACGATGATGTTCATACTCGCTCCTGTGAGCCGACCCGTTTAGTCGCCTCGCCTCGCGAGCGTCGCCGAAAACGGACTATCGTTCGTGATATATTCCGCCACTGTGTGAAATTCTGACACAGCCAATCCGGCTGCAGTCTATCGATTTTCGCACCAGCACGGAGTCGACAAACTATCACTATTGTACATTTCGATTCGTACGAATAACGGTACGCCTTTCCGTACCGACTCAGAAATCGGTGTAATGTCACACGAGTACGAGCAGGTTGACGTGCCGGAGAACGGCTCGACCATCGACGTAGACGAGAACGACGAGATCGTCGTTCCGGACGACCCGATCATTCCGATTATCCACGGAGACGGTATCGGGACGGACGTCGGCCCGGCCGCCCAGAAGGTACTCAACGCAGCCGCCGAAGCGACCGGTCGCGAAATCAACTGGATGCGCGTCTACGCCGGCGAGTCCGCCCGCGAGAAGTACGGCGAGAACCTCCCGGACGACACCGTCGAGGCGATGAAGGAGTTCCGCGTCTCCATCAAGGGGCCGCTCACGACGCCGGTCGGTGCCGGCTTCCGCAGCCTGAACGTCGCGCTCCGCAAGAAGCTCGACCTCTACGCGAACGTTCGCCCGACCTACCACCTCGACGGCGTCCCGTCGCCCGTCAAGGAGCCGGAGAAGATGGACATGGTCAACTTCCGCGAGAACACGGAGGACGTCTACGCCGGCATCGAGTTCGAGGCCGGCACCGACGAGGTCCAACAGGTCAAGGAGTTCGTCGAAGACGAGATGGGCTTCGACTCCACCATCCACGATGGTCCGGTCGGCATCGGCATCAAGCCGATTACCGAGTTCGGTACGAAGCGGCTCGTCCGGCGCGCAATCGAGTACGCCATCGAGAACGACCGCGACTCCGTCACGCTCATCCACAAGGGGAACATCATGAAGTTCACCGAGGGCGCGTTCCGCGACTGGGGCTACGAGCTCGCCGAGGAGGAGTACCCCGAACGGACCATCGACGAGGACACGCTCTGGGAAGAGTACGACGGCGAGGCTCCCGAGGACGTCGTCGTCATCAAGGACCGCATCGCCGACAACATGCTCCAGCAGCTGCTCACCCGCACGGAGCAGTACGACGTGCTCGCCATGCCGAACCTGAACGGCGACTACCTCTCTGACGCCGCCGGCGCACAGATTGGCGGGCTCGGCATCGCACCGGGCGCGAACCTCGGTGAGGGCCGCGTGCTCGCAGAGCCGGTCCACGGCTCCGCACCGAAGTACGCCGGACAGGACAAGGTGAATCCGAGCGCGATGATTCTCTCCGGTCGACTCATGCTCGAACAGCTGGGCTGGGAGGACGCCGCGCTGCTCGTCCGTGACGCCGTTGAGGCGCAGATTTCCTCCGGCGAGGTCACGTACGACATCGAGCGACAGATCGACGGCGGCGAGAAGCTCGCCACCTCCGAATTCGCCGAGGGAGTCGTCGAGCACATCCACGACCTCGCGTAAGCTCACGCGACTCACTTCTCAGTTCTTTCACCCGCGATAGCCGCTGCTCTCGACCCGAGAAACAGCGGCGTTACTCGTCGCCCCAGTCGGGATTCGTGCGCGGCGGCGAGAAGATATCCACGCCGAGGAACGGCTCGTCGCCGCGGTTCTCGACGCCGTGGACCTCGTTCCCTTCGAGCACGTACGAGTCGCCCGGGCCGAGCGTAATCTCCTCGCCGTCTTCGAGCAGGAAGGTACCCTGCCCCTGATAGATGAAGCCGGCCTGCTCGTGGTGGTGGTCGTGTTTCGGGACCGTGGCACCCGGTTCGATGCGGAAATGCTGGACGCTCGTTTTCTCGCCGCTCGCCATCTGTGCGAGGAACACGTCCTCGACCGCCTCGGTCTCCGCGCCGATGTCGTCGGTGTCCATGGCGACTGCTCACACGCCCCGGGCTTAATCCCGTCGGGAAGCCGTGGCGAGGAAGCTACGGACCATCTGTCGCCCGTGGTCGGTGAGGATAGATTCGGGATGGAACTGCACGCCGACGTGGGGGCGGTCGGCGTGGCGCACCCCCATCACGACCCCGCGCTCGTCTTCGGTGCGTGCGGTCTCGGTGAGCGCGTCGGTCAGGTCCGCGCGCTCGACCGCCAGCGAGTGATACCGGCCGACGTGCAGTTCGTCGGGGAGGTCGGCGAAGACGCCCCGGCCGTCGTGGCTGACGACCGAGGGCTTCCCGTGGACCACCTCGTCGGCCTGTCCGACCGGGACGCCGTTTGCCGCACACAGCGCCTGATGGCCGAGACAGACCCCGAGGGTCGGATACGCGAGGTCGCGGAAAATCGGGAGCGAGACGCCCGCCTGCTGTGGGGTTCCCGGTCCCGGCGAGACGACGACTGCGCGCGGGGTCATCCGGTCGATGTCGCTCGTCGTGACGGCGTCGTTTCGCCTGACCTCGATTGTATCGCGCGCCTGTTCGTTCGTCAGCCCCTCAGCGAGGAGTGCTTCGCCGACGTACTGGACGAGATTGTACGCGAACGAGTCGTAGTTGTCGATGACGAGGATGGGATTTTGTTCGTTCATCTGTTCCACCCAGTGATTTTGTTCGTGATGGAGGCAACTGCTGGAAGAGTACTGCTTCCGAAGCCCTCGCACTTGCTCCGGTCGATGCGCCGGCTGCGCGCCTCGGGGTCGCGCTGTCGCGCGGCCACCTGCGGTGCTTGCTCGTGCGCGTCGTCCCGGAGCGGGCTCGCCCTTCGAGTCCGCCGAGGGACCGCACCGCCCACACGCCTCCCCAACCGATTCCGTCGCTCACGTTCGTTCGCTCCGTCATCCCTCGCGCTGACTCGCGCGCACGAGGCGCGCTCGGACCACGCCACCGCAGGAGGGCGGGGAGAATCGGAGTTACACATCACCATCACCCTCCACGGAGAGCCGGGTTTCGAGCGCGGTATCGAGGGCGGTAATCAGGGCGCGACCCTTGTCCAGCGTCTCCTCGTACTCGGCGTCGGGGTCCGAATCGTGGACGATACCGGCACCGACCCGGAGCCCGTACTCGCCGTCCGTGTGGACGAGCGTCCGGATGACGATGTTGAGGGTGGCGCGCCCGTCGAAGCCGAGCGCGAACATCGACCCCGTGTACGGCCCGCGCTTCGTCGCCTCGACTTCCTCGATAATCTCCATCGTCCGGGGCTTTGGCGCGCCGGTGATGGTCCCGCCGGGGAACGCCGCCGCAATCGCATCGACGGCGTCGAACTCCGGGCGGAGTTCACCGGCCACGAGCGAGACGAGATGCATCACCTCGGAGTAGCGGTCCACCCGGCGGTACTCCTCGACCTCGACGCTCCCGAACTGCGACACCTTCCCGAGGTCGTTGCGCTCGAGGTCGACGAGCATGGCGTGTTCGGCCCGCTCCTTCGCGTTCTCGGTGAGTTCGCGTTCGAGCGCGGCGTCGATATCGGCGTCGCCACCCCGGGGACGGGTGCCGGCGATCGGCTCCGTCAGGAGTCGGCCGTCGTCGACGTCGAGCAGGAGTTCGGGCGAGGCGCTCACCAGGTCCACGTCCGGGAACTCCACCAGCCCGGAGTAGGGAGCCGGATTCACCCGCCGGAGGGCGTCGTACGCCGCGACGGGGTGGACGGCCGCGGGCGCGGTGAGCCGCTGGCTCACGTTCGTCTGGAAGGTGTCGCCGGCGCGAATCAACTCTTTCACCCGGCGCACGCGGTCGGCGAACTCGGCACGCGTCGCGTCCCCGACGAACTCCACGGAGTCGGTTTCGACCGGTGGGTCGGGCAGCGACGGCTCGCCCGTCGTCAGGTCGGTCGCGAGCGATTCGGCCCGGTCGCGCGCCCGCTCGTAGATTGCTTCGGGGCCCTCGTCGCCGTCGACGCGCGGGCAGACACACACCCGGAGCGTCGGGTCGCCGTCGCGCGCATCGGCCGCCTCCCACGCCACGACGCTGTCGAAGCGGCCGAACTGGACCCGGGGAAGCCCGCGGTCGTCGACCGTCTCGTCGGGCAGCGCTTCGAGTTCCCGGACCGCGTCGTAGGAGAGCCAGCCGAACAGGCCACACGGGTACGGAACCGCACAGTCGCCGCGGACGAGCCGTTCGTCGGCGACTGCATCGCGGAGCGTATCGAAGGCCGACGTCTCGGGACCGACGCTGACGACTTCCTCGGGGTCGGTCGCGAAGTAGCCCCACCCGTCCTGTCCGCCGGTGGTCTCGTAGAAGACGCCGTGGTCGCCGCGCGCGCGGCGATAGGCGTCGAAGGGGTCGGCCACGACGCGCGCTTCCACGGGGATGCGCGCTCCGGCCGGCGCGTCGGCTGCCAGCTCGCGGAAGGCGGTCTCGTCGGTAGCGACCCGAACCATGTGGAAAACAGCGTCGCGGCCGATAACGGGGTTTCGGTTCTACTGCTCGCCGGCGCGGGCGATCCAGTCGGTCAGCCGCTTCGCCGAGATGCCGGTCTCGTCGGCGAGCCAGTCGGCGTCGGCGTCGGCGAGTTCGGCGACCGACTCGATGCCGGCCTCCTCCAGTCGCTTGGCGTAGGCCGGGCCGATACCGTTGATGGATTCGACGTGCGGGCTTCCGTCGGTCGGCTCCTCGGGGACCGGACCCGCGGCCTCTGCCGGTTCCGCGGCGGACGTCTCGGTGCCGGCGTGGTCGGTGACCTCGGTCGCCTCGGCCGGCTCCGCCACGTCGTCCTCGGGCGGCTCCTCCGTCATCGCGGCCGACCCCTCCTTGTGGGCGACGGCTTCGTCGTCTTCCTTCTCACTCGTCGGCGATTTGACGGCGTGCTCGCTGCTCGCGTCCGGCTGTGGCTCCGTGTCGCGGCCGGAGCCGAGCCCCAGTACGGATTTGATAGTGTCCAACAGTCCCATATTCGGACGTACTCGCGCGCCTGACTTAAAGCCGGTCCCGGAGCGCGCGGTTCATCGCGTCGACGGGCGCGTCCTCGCCGGTCCAAAGCTCGAACGCCTCGACCCCCTGAAACAGGAGCATCCACGCGCCGTCGACGGTCGTCGCGCCTGCCGCGTCGGCCTCGCGGAGCAGCCGTGTGTCGAGTGGCGTGTACACCGCGTCGAGCACGGCGAGGTCGGCGTGGAGCGCGTCGCCCGGCACGATCGTCTGCTCGCGGTCGTCCATCCCGACGCTGGTACAGTTGACGAGCACGCTCGCCTCCTCGATGAGCCGCGGCAGGTCCGGGAGTCCGTGCCCGCTCGCGCGGGGTATCTCCGCGGCCAGCTCGCGGGCGGTCTCGACGGTCCGGTTCGCGATTTCGACGTTCATCCCCGCGTCGGCGAGTCCGAAGGCGACGGCCCGGCCAGCGCCGCCGGCCCCGACGACGACCGCCGTACCGGAGAGGTCCACGTCGTGGTGGCCGAGGGCGCGCACCGCGCCGGCGGCGTCGGTGTTGTGGCCGGTGACCGTCTCACCGGAAAAGTCGAGTGTGTTGACCGCGCCGATGCGGGCCGCGAGGTCGTCCGGCTCCACGAGGTCGTGGGCCTGCTGTTTGAACGGAATCGTGACGTTCAGCCCGCGGATGTTGAGCGCGTCGGCCCCGTCGAGCGCCTGGGGGAGCGTCTCGGTCGTCGGCTCGAAGGTGACGTACCGGGCGTCAAGGTCGCGTTCGGCGTAGGCGGCCTCGTGCATCGGCGGCGACAGCGAGTGCTCGACCGGGTTGCCGAGCAGTCCGAAGACGTGCATACCGGCGTTCGGCGGCGGCGGGCGATAAAACGGTCGGCCCAGAGCAAAAGAGATAGGTCCGCCCCTGCCGGCTGTCTACAAAATGGGCTTTACCGACCGATTCCGGCACCCGCTGATTCCGGTCTTCCTCGCCGTCGGCTTGACGCTCCCGTGGGTAGTCTCCGACCTCACCGGCGCGGCCGACGGCTTCTCGGAGCTGACGGTCGTCGCCGTCGCGGGACTCGCCGTGCTCGGCGCATCGTTCCTCCTCGCGTGGGGGGCAGAGACGGCAGAGAAAGACGTTCCCCGCGCCTTCGCCATCGCCGTGCTCGCCGTGCTCGCAGTCGCCCCCGAGTACGCCGTCGACGCGCTGTACGCGTGGCAGGCAGGCAGCGGCGGCGCGACCGCCGAGGCGTGTGCACAGTTCACCACCGCACAGATCGAAAACGAGATCAACGACCTCGCGTCGGCGTGTCACAACGCGAATCTCGCCGTCGCGAACATGACCGGCGCGAACCGCATCCTCATCGGGCTCGGCTGGTCGGGCATCGCCATGTTCACGCTCTTCCGGGCGGGACGGAGCGAAGACCCCGCCGTGGAGTCGCGCGAGGGCTTCCTCGCCGACCGCGTGAACCTCGACCCGAGCATCTCCACGGAGATCGCGTTCCTCTTTTTCGCGACCGTGTGGGCCTTCTTCGTCCCGCTGGGCGGCGGTATCGACATCCTCGACATGACCGTGCTCGTCGGGCTGTACGTCGTCTACATCGGCATCATCCTGAAGGGTGACGTGGACGACGACGACCACCAGGTCGGCGTGCCCGCGTACTTCCAGGCGAAGGCGCGCCACATCCGCGTCCCGGTGGTGCTCACGCTGTTTGCGTACTCGGGCATCCTCATCTTCACCGCGGTCGAGCCGTTCGCCCACGGGCTGGAGTCGCTCGGCCAGCAGTTCGGAATCCCCTCCTTCTTCATGATTCAGTGGGTGGCACCGCTGGCCTCCGAGTCGCCGGAGCTCATCGTCGTTGCGTATCTCGTCAACAAGGCGCGCTCAACGGCCGGCTTCAACGCGCTCATCTCCTCGAAGCTGAACCAGTGGACGCTGCTCATCGGGACGCTGGTCGTCGTCTTCTCCATCGCGTCGGGCGGCTACGAGCATCTCCCGTTCGACGCGAAGCAGTCGGCCGAAATCTGGATTACGGCCGCCCAGTCGCTGTTCGCGCTGGCCATCCTCATCAACTTCAACATCAGCGTCCGCGAGGCGGTCGTCCTGCTCGTCCTGTTCGCCTCGCAGGTCATACTGGAGTTTCTCATCATCCGCGACGTTGCGATTCCGTTCACGAGCCGGGAGCTACTCATCGGCTACGCGGTCGCGTACATCGTGTTCGCGCTGGCACTGTTCGTCTACCGGCGGAACGCGCTCCGGCAGCTGTTCGCGCGGCTCGCGGAGACGGTCAAGACAGTCCGGGGCTGAGAGGCGACCCAAACCCCTTTGCGGGGGACCCCCGTACCCGAGGTAATGGCGGAATGTGACGTGTGTGGCAAGCATATCGACATGCCCTACGAGTGTCGCCGCTGTGGCGGTAACTTCTGTGCGGAACATCGCCTCCCCGAGAACCACTCCTGTCCAGGCCTGAACGAGTGGAACGACCCGGAGGGCGTCTTCGAGTCCGACATGGATGACAAACAGACCGGGCGGGCCGGCAGTGGCATCTTCGATTCGCTCTCCTCTGGTGGTGGTCTCCTCTCCTACTTCGACGGCAACGTCTCGTATCTGTTCTTGGGTATCATGGTCGTCGTCTTCGCGTTCCAGTACATGATTTACCCGCTGCTCGGCTTCGAGGCGGTGTTCAGTGACGTGTGGCGTGCGAGCTTCGTTCTGACGGCAGAGCACCCGGAGTACGTCTGGACGTGGCTCACCTCGGTGTTCTCACACGGTGGCTTTACTCACCTGTTCGGGAACGGCATCGCGCTGTTCTTCTTCGGGCCCATCGTCGAGCGGTACATCGGCTCGAAGCGGTTCACCGCGCTGTTTCTCGCCTCGGGCGTTCTCGCCGGGCTCGGCCAGATTGCACTCGGACTCGCAGTCGGTGACTTCACCGGCGTGCTCGGAGCCAGTGGTGCCATCATGGCCATCATGGCGCTGCTCACGGTTCTGAACCCGGATATCAAGGTGTTGTTGTTCTTCTTCATCCCGATGCCGATTTGGGGGCTGACGCTCGGCTACGCACTCATCTCGGTGTTCGGTGCGTTCGGCACGTTCGGCGGCGGTATCGCACACATGGCACACCTGCTCGGTCTCGTCGTCGGCTTCGTGTACGGCAAACGCATCGAGGATGAGGTGTCGCTGCCGAACCAGTTCCAGTTCGGCGGCGGCGGTGGCGGCGGCATGGGCGGCATGGGTGGCGGTGGCGGCGGTCGCCGACGGTTCTGATGGACTTCGCGCCCGACCCCGCCCTCTCGCGTTCGGAGATGGAGTCGCTCCAACGCGAGATTGCGGCCGCGGCTACCTTCACGGACGACATCGACTTCACCCCCGAGGACGTGCGCGACGGCGACGCACTCGTCGCCGGCGTCGACCAGGCGTTCCTCCTCGATGAGGACCCCGAGCGAGCACTCTCGGCCGTCGTCGTCGCACGCGGCGGCGAAGTAATCGAACGCACCCACGCCGTGACGGAGCTGTCGATACCGTACATCCCTGGTCTGCTCGCCTTTCGGGAGGGCGGACCGATTCTCGCCGCACTCGACACGCTCGAGTCCGACCCGGACCTGTTCCTGTTCGACGGCTCGGGGCGTATCCACTACCGCGAGGCCGGACTCGCCACACACGTCGGCGTCATCACCAACACACCGAGCGTCGGGGTCGCGAAGAGCCTGCTGTGTGGAGAACCGCGCGCGTCCGTCGACGGACTGGCCGAAGGAGAGCGCGTCGCCATCGACGGCGACGACCAGATGCCGACCGACGAAGTGGTCGGCTACGCCTACCAGAGTCGGCAGTTCGACTCCGGGCGCATCAATCCGCTCTACATCTCGCCGGGCCACCGCGTGAGCGCCGAGACCGCGGTGGAGTTCGTCGCCGCCTGCGGCGGGGAGTACAAGCTCCCGGAGCCGACGCGGCAGGCAGACGCCTACGCCGACGAGAAGAAACAGGAGTACGCAGATACAAACGCCTAACATCGGGGCGAGAGACTGGCCCATATGGAACGCACCGCACTCGTGACGGGCTGTTCGTCCGGTATCGGGCGGGCGACGGCCAGAGCCTTCAGCGATGAGGGCTGGACCGTCTACGCGACCGCACGCGAGGACGCCGACCTCGCCGACCTCGCCGGACTCGACACCGAGACGGCGACGCTCGACGTGACCAGCGACGACGACGTGGAGCGGGTCGTCGACCGCGTCATCGAGGAGACCGGCCGCGTCGACTGTCTCGTCAACAACGCCGGCTACGGCCAGTACGGCCCGCTGGAGGACGTGACGGCCGACCAGCTCACCGACCAACTCGACGTGAACGTCGTCGGCCCCCACCGGCTCGTGCGCGCCGTGCTCCCGCACATGCGCGCGGCCGAGGAGGGGACCATCGTCAACGTCTCGTCGGTCGCCGGCCGGGTCGCCCCGCCGGGTGCCGGCGCGTACGCCGCCTCGAAGTTCGCGCTCGAAGGCTACTCCGACACCCTGCGCAACGAGGTCGCCGGCCTCGGTATCGACGTGGCGCTCGTCGAACCGGGTCCGGTGGAGACGCCGTTCCGCGACCGCGTCGAGCAGGAACTCGACACGCTCGCGCGCACCGACGACTACGAGTGGGTGTACGAGATGCAGGAGGACGCTGGCCTGCTCTCCGGGTCGGAGTCGCCGTTCGCCTCGACGCCCGAGGAGGTCGCCGCGACGATTCTGGAGGCCGGCGTCTCCACGAATCCGAACGCGCGGTACGCCGTCGGTGGCTTCGCGAAGGCTCTGCTGTTGGGTCGGTTCCTCCCCGATGGGCTCCGCGACCGCGCCAGTGCGCTGTTCCGAAAGCTATGAACACGGCAGTCACCGCGACGTACGCGATTCACGGGCTCGTCTGTGTCGTCTTACTCGGGCTTGCGGTCGGCAACTACCAGACGACCGGCGACCCGTTGAGTGCCGTGACGCCACTCCTGATGGCGTTGCTCGTCGCCGGGCTGGGCGTGACGGTGGGTCGGGTCGTCGCGAGACGAGACTAGTCGAGACAGGCCGCGACGACGCGCAGCGGAGCCTCGCCGTGGACCTCCTGTGCGAACAGCGGGACGCGCTTCACGTCGTGGCCGCGGAACAGCTCTTGCGCCTCGGAGAGCGCGCTACGCTGGACCTCCCAGCGGCGCTGACAGAACTCACAGTTGTCGAGGTCGGGCGCGACAAACCACTCGGCGTCGGTGTCGGCCACGTCCGTGAGCGGCTGCATCACGCGGTTCACGACGACCGTTCCGACCGGGATACTGAACTCGTTTAGCTGCGAGACGAGCCGCTTCGACTCGGTGACGCTCATCGATTCGGGAATCATGACGACGCGGAAATCCGTCTTCGCCGGGTCGGTGAGCACGGCGCGAAGCCGTTCGACCTTCGCGGAAAGTTCGCGCAAGCTCTCGACGCCTTGCTCCATCTCGGCCTCGCTCGGGCCGTCGCCGCCGAACATCCCCGTGATGGACCCCATCATGCCGGACATGCGCTCGCGCAGCGACAGCAGCTTCCCGACCATCGAGTCCATCACGTCCGGCAGTTCGAGCAGTCGGAGGGTGTGGCCCGTCGGCGCGGTGTCGACGACCACGCGGTCGAAGCGGTCGTCGTCCATGTACTGGAGGAGGAGTTGGAAGGCGGCCGCCTCGTCGGCACCGGGCATCGAGCCGGGCTGCATCGGATTCTCGCCGCCGAGCAGTCCGCCGAGTCCACCCATCCCACCCATGCCGCCAGCGCCGTCCGCGCCCGCGCCGGCGAAGGGACCGCCCTCCAGAGTGTCGGGGTCGATTTCCGCGCCGTACAGGGGATACTCGTCGTCGATACGCCCCGGCGTGGCGGGCACCTCACGGCCGAGCGCGTCCGACAGAGAGTGGGCCGGGTCCGTCGAGACACACAGCGTAGCGGTCCCGTCACGCGCCGAGGAGAGTGCCGTCGCCGCGGCCATCGTCGTCTTGCCGACGCCGCCTTTGCCCCCGTAGAGGACGTACTCAGGGGCGTCGACCGTCGGCGTCACCGACTCGACCGCCTCAACGTCGATTTCGCTCATACTCGCGGTCGGTCGCCGCGGGACATGGGCCTTGTCCATCGGACGCGGGGCCGGCACGGTTTTGGTGCCGGCCACGTCAGGTCGAGTATGGACAGCGGCGACGAGTTCGACTTCGAGCACCTCCCCACGTCGGGACAGTCGTTCGAGAACGCGCTCGCGAAGGCGCGCTCCGGCGACCGTCTCAGCGTCGACGACGCCATCGAACTGTTCACAACCGGCTCGGCCACCGAAGGCATCGACCCGCGCCGGAAAGAACAGGTGCTCGAAGCCGCAGACAACCGCCGCCGCGAGACGGTCGGCGAGGAGGTCACCTTCGTCGCCAACCTCAACAACAACGTCACCACCGCCTGCAACACCGGCTGTCTGTTCTGTAACTTCAAGGACACCGCCGCGAACTTCGAGGCGGACTCCGATGTCGACCACGTCGGCTTCACGAAGACGCCGGCCGAGTCACGCGCCGCCGTCGAAGCCGCTCTCGACCGGGGCGTCTACGAGGTCACCTCCGTCTCCGGACTCCATCCGGCCTTCGCCCTGAACGAGGAACACCACGAGATTCTCCAGACGTACGAGAACCCCGACAGCGAGGTGAACTACAAGCCGCCGGAACGCTACGACACCGACCCCGGCACCTACGTCGAGCAGATGGAAGCGATGAGCGTCGGCGGCGCACACCTCCACTCGATGACGCCCGAGGAGGTGTACCACGCCGTCCGCGGGACGGAGTGGAGCTACGCCGACGCCTACGCCGAACTCAAGCGGGCGGGACTCGCCTCCGCGCCCGGCACCGCAGCCGAAATCCTCGTCGACGAGGTGCGCGAGATACTCTGTCCGGGAAAGATGGATACCGGGGCGTGGCTCGACGCCATGGAGGGGGCCGACGACGCCGGTCTCTCGACGACGGCCACTATCATGTACGGCCACATCGAGAACGAGGCGCACCGCGCGCTCCACCTGAAGCGCGTGCGCGACCTGCAGGACCGGACGGGCAACATCACCGAGTTCGTCCCGCTGTCGTTCGTCCACGAGACGACGCCCCTGTACGAGCGCGGCATCGTCGACGGGGGAGCGTCCACCAGCGAGGACGAGCTGATGATTGCCGTCTCGCGACTGTTCCTCGACAACATCGACCACATCCAGTCGTCGTGGGTGAAGTACGGCGACACGCAGGGGCTGAAGATGCTCTCGTGTGGCGCGGACGACTTCATGGGGACGATTCTCTCCGAGGAGATTACGAAACGCGCGGGCGGCGACCACGGGGAGTTCCGGTCGTTCGGCGACTACGCGGAGATGATTCGCGCCGTCGGCCGAACGCCCGTCGAGCGGTCGACGGATTACGAGCAGCGCCGGCGACTCCCGGAGACGGGACCGTACGGGCCGAAACTCGGCCCGCGCGCCGACGGGACGCCGATACTCGACACCGGAAGCGCCGCTGCGGCGTCGGGCGCAAACGCGGACGACTGATTATATACCATCCCGCGCCAGCCGGCGCGTGTAACGGGGTCGACTCGTGCGCGCCGAGGCGGGTGTGTGACCGACCGCACGAGAAGGCGAGGTCGCCTGTTAGCTACTGAGAACGGACCGATAGCGGTCGCCGGCGGAAGTGTCGGCAGCGAGTGCCGACTCGATGCGAGGAGAGAGCCAGCCGTCGTCGATGAACCGCTCGTACACCGGGAGCCGCTCGCGGAGTGGGACACCGCCAGCGTCGGCCACGGATTCGAGTTCACGCAGCGCCGGCCACGCGTAGTCGGGGTTGATGTGGTCGTCGGTCACCGGGGAGACGCCGCCGAGGTCGTCGATGCCGCAGTCGAGGAGCTTCGCGACCGGCGCGAGGTTCGGCGGCGACTGAACGCTCACTTCCTCGGGGAGACACGCCCGCGCCATCGCGGTCGTCTCGCGCATGATATCGAGCGCGGGCGCGGGGTCCGTCCACCGCTCGTTGGGCGTCACCGGCTGGACGATTATCTCCTGGATGTGGCCGTACTGCTCGTGGAGGTCACGAATCGCCAGCAGACTCTCCGCGCGGTCGCGGCGCGTCTCCCCGATGCCGACGAGGATACCCGTCGTGAACGGCACGCCCAGTTCCCCGGCCACGCGGAGGGTGTTGAGCCGCTGGCCCGGCGATTTCGCGCGCGGGCCGCCGTGTGCCTGCACGTCTGCCGTCGTCTCCAACATCACGCCCATCGAGGCGTTCAGGTCCGCGACCAGCCCCATCTGCTCGTAGGTCTGGTCGCCGGGGTTCGCGTGCGGAAGCAGGCCGGCGTCGAGTGCCACCTCGCAGGCGGCGCGCAGATACGCGTGGATTGAGTCGTACCCCCACGCGTCGAGCTGGTCGTGAATCTCGGTGTAGCGGTCGTCGGGGTCGTCGCCGAAGGTGAACAGCGCCTCGGTACAGCCGGCATCGGCTCCCCGTTCACAGATGTCGCGCACCTCCTCCAGCGACAACAGCGTCGCCTGCCCGGGGGCGTCGTAGTAGGTGCAGTAGGTGCAGGTGTAGCGACACGCCGTCGTCAGCGGAACGAACACGTTGCGCGCAAAGGTGAGTTCGTCGGCGCTCGCCACGTCGTCCGGCGTCGTCGCGAGCAGCGACTCGACCGCCGTCGGGTCGATATCGACCGTCACGTCGTACTCGTTGAGGCCGGAAATCACGACAGATAGTGACGCCTCTGTGAGCAAAAGTGTGCGGATGCGCGCGAAACGAGGAAATGGACGCGCCGAGCCAGTGACAGTCAGGGTGCCCTCGACCGGCAGTTCCGGATCGGCGCGACCAGCGCGAGCGGGACTCGCGCACTCACTGGTACGGAGTGCTACGGTAAAATGGTTACTCCCTACGTGATATCAATCCCGCCCGTCCCGACGAAATCGCGTGCGTCCGTCGGTGGTCTCGACTCGCCCGCCGTGCTCGCGGAGCCAGCCTGTTGTCTTCCCGTCACCGTGCAGGAGCACCTCGACGAGGTCGGCCGGCTCGTCGATATCGACGCCGAGCCGGTAGGAGTCGACCGTCGACACCGTCGCGCCGACGGCGCGGGCGCGCTCGCGGTGGTCTCGCACCGAGACGCCGTGGTAGTCGGTCTCGAACTCCGGGTGGCGCACGACGAGCGCGTTGGTCCCGCCGCCGAGTCCGGGCGCGACGACCACGTCCCCCTCGGTGTCGAGGAGCCGCGTAATCGTCTCGCCGCGCACGAGCGGCAGGTCCGCCATCACGACCGCGGTCGGCCCCTCTCCGAGTCGCGCGTTCACCGCCGTCGTGAGCGGCCGGTCGTCGACTCGCGTCGGCGCGGCCGCGTCGACGGGTGCGTTCGCAACGACGACCGGCTCGTGGTCGGAAAGCGCCGCGAGCACGTCGTCAAGCATCGCCTCGGCGAGGTCGCGGCGCTCTGAGGGCGAGAACACGGACGAAAGGCGGCTCTTCGGGTCTCTCGCCCCGAACGGGACGAGCACGCGCATCTATCCGAGCTTGTCGTAGCTGTCCTGCTGGGAGCGCCAGTAGGCGACGCCGCCGACGAGCAGGCCGATCACGACGAGTCCGGCGACCGCATACAGGATGAGCTGGTTGCGGTTCTCCGTGCTCTCATCCTGTCGGGCCTGCTGTTCGGCGTTGTTCGCGAACGTCACGGCGGAGCCGAACTCCTCGTTGTTGTACGCCTCGATGGCGTTTTCGAGCGTCGTCTGGGCCTCGTTTCCGGCGTTGGTCTCCTCAATCGTCTGTTGTGCGGTCTCGATTGCCTCGCGCGCCTCCTGTGAGTCGGGCGTGAAGTGGTGGACCGACGTGCTGGAGAGGGCTTGGCTCGTGCCGCCCGAGCGGACGAGTCGGAACTGCGCGAGCGTGTACGTCTCTTCGGGCTCGAACTGGTAGCTCTCGATTTCCGGGGTCGTTCCCCGCACCTCGACGGTGACGCTGTTCGTCTCCGCGGAGCCGGAGTCGATGTCGATGCTCGCGTCGAACTCGCCGCCGTCGTACGACTGCTGGTCGATTTGGTTACCCGCTTGGTTGTACTTCGTCACCGTCCACGTGACGCCCGTGAGATTCGTCTGTCCGTTGAGCGTCCACGACTCGTAGTCGGTGTACAGTTCTGTGAAGGTGTAGGTAGCCGTCACTTCGGTGCCAACCTCGGACTCCTGTGGAACGCCGTCGCTAGCTGTCTCGACCGCCGCCACCGCACCGACGGCAATCGAGAGGACGACTAGCGCGGCGATGACCGCGCTAGAATAGCGGCTCAAGTTCATCTTCGTCGTCTTCGACGAGTCCGTGTAAATTCTCTTCGCTCTCGTTTTTGATCTCCTCGATGTTGTCCTGTGCCTCGATTGCCACCTGCTGGAGCTGCTTGATGCGTGGCACGTCCGTCACGCCAGACAGCAGGATGACGCCGGCGACGAAGCCGGACTCCGAGACCGGGTAGTCGCCGCCCCGGACCTCCATCGAGCCGGTCTGCTCTTCGAGCCACTTCCGCCCCCGCTCTATCCCCTTCCGATTCAGGTACTTCGGCGGTCCGGACATGACGAGCAGCGCCCGCTCCGTCCCATCGATTTCACACGGGAGCGTGAGTCGCCCCAGCGCGGCCTTGCGCACGAGCGACGTGATGCGGTTCGTGGTGTTGGCAACGTCGAGGTCGTCCTCGTCGTCTCCGCCTTTAAACCGTGAGAGCAGTCCTCCGGAAGACTGCTTTTCCACCTCCTCGGCGGCGTACCCGACCGTCGAGACGCCGCCGCCAGAGAGCGTGTTGATGATCTCAGAGGAGTCGACGACGGACTCGGCGACCTCGCCGCCCGGCTCGATTTCGCCCGCGCCAAAGAGGATACCGAACCGCTTGACGATTTCCTCGTTGATTTCGTCGTAGCCGCTCTCGACGGACTGGCCGGTCTTGCGCCAGGCGTCGTTGTCGAACACCATGAGGTTGTCAACCTCGCGGACGAACGTCTGGAACGAGCGGGCCGCGTTGAGCGTGTAGATACCCCCCTCGTCTTGGCTCGGCAGGATACCGAGTCCGTAGACAGGTTCGGTGTAGATGCGCTGGAGATGCTTCGAGAGGACGGGCGCACCGCCCGAGCCGGTTCCGCCGCCGAGTCCCGCGAGCACGAGGAACGCGTCCACCTCGTGGACGGGAATCGAGTCGATTGCACCCTGCACCTCGTCGATGTCCTCCTCGGCAATCTCGGCTCCGAGTTCGTTGTCGGCCCCGACGCCGTGGCCTTTCACTCGGGCCTGTCCGATGAGAACCCGGTTTTCCTCCGGGACGTGTTCGAGTCCCATGAGGTCGGCCTTCGCGCTGTTGACGGCGATGGCCGCTCGGACAATCTCGCTGCCCGAGCGTTTGTCGTACTCGAGGAACTTGTCGAGTACTTTCCCGCCGGCTTGCCCGAAGCCAATCATTGCGAGTTTCATTCTCTTGGCTATACGCGGACTCGCGCACTTGATAAGCTTTCGCCCCAGAACGGCGCCCGATAGGCGGTTTCAGGCACCGCCATACCCGTCACTGCCCGCGATTATGCTTCGAGGTCGGCGTCTGTCACGCCGAGATACGACTGGAGCGTCGTCAGCTCCGAGGCCTCCCAGCCGAACGCGTCCACGTCGTTGTCCTGTGTCGTGTTGTCGAACTTCAGCGACCGGTACTGGTCAGAGCCCATCGGCGCACCGGGCACCAGATCCAGCATCGACAGCCCGATGCCCGCAAGCGCCATCGGCACGGGCAGAATCGAGACGGGCTTGTTTTTCGCCGCCCACGCCAGCTCCGCGACCTCCGCCAGCGTCAGCTCCTCCGGGCCGCCAATCTCGTAGGTGCGACCGGCGTGGGGGTCGTCGTCAGACTCGCCGACACGGACGATAGCCTGCACGACCTCGTCCTCGTCGTCGTCCGTCTCGGCGTTCGGTCCCGTCGTCGTCCCCTCGACGCCGTCGGCAATCATCTCGACCAACTCCTCGACGAAGACGGGCTGGAAGCGGGTCTTGCCCGCACCCGGCAGCGGCGTCAGATACGGCGTCGCCAGCTTCCGCGTGAACGGGACGAACTCGCCGCCGTCGCCGAAGACGACCGACGGTCGGTAGATGACCCACTCGCGGGTCGACCCCTTGACGACCTCCTCGGCCTGTCCTTTCGACTGGATGTACGCGGTCGGACCGTCCGGGTCCGCACCGAGCGCGGACAGCTGGACGAACCGCGGCACGTCGTTTGCCTCGGCGGCCTTGACGGCGTTTTCCGTGCCGCGGAGGTGCACCTCGAAGTGGACCTCGTCGCCGCCGTCGGGCTTGAACAGCGGCGACAGCGCCACCAGCTGCACCACGCAGTCGACGCCCTCGAAGTGGGGTTCGATGGAGTCGTAGTCGGTCACGTCACCCTGTACCGTCGCCACGTCGCGGTCGAAGTCGGCCTCGTGTGGATTGCGCGCCAGCGCGGTCACCTCGTGGCCGCGAGCCGCGAGCGTGTCACACAGATACGAGCCGACGAAGCCGGTCCCACCAGTTACCAGTACGTGCATACTCCCCCCTACGCGTGAACGAAACCTAAAGACTCGCCATTGGCACGGTTCCCCGGTGTTGATGTGCGGGGGCGACGACGACCGGGTATGCTCGTCACGCTCGAAGGAATCGACGGCGCGGGGAAGACGACGGTGCTGGAAGCCCTCTCTGACGCCTACCCCGATGCACGCACCACCCGCGAGCCGACAACCTCGTGGTACGGCGACGCCGTCAACCGCTCCATCTCCTCGCCCGACTCCGACTCGCTAGCGGAGCTGTTCCTGTTCATCGCCGACCACGCAGACCACCTCTCGCGGGTCATCGAGCCGGCGCTCGACGACGGCGACCTCGTCATCTCCGACCGCTACGTCGACTCCCGCATCGCCTACCAGGGCGCGGCGTTACAGGGACAGGTTCCCCGACCGATGGAGTACATCCGCGGCATTCACACCGCCTTCACGCGGATGCCCGACGCCACCATCTACTTCGATATCGACCCCGAGACCGGCGCGGAGCGTGCCGGTGCGACGAACAAACTCGAACACGCCGACTTCCTGGCCGAAGTCCACGAGAACTACGAGCGGCTCATCGACCGCGACCCCCAACGGTTCCACCGTATCGACGCCAGCCGGTCGCCCGAGGCCGTCATCGACGCGACCGAGGACGTGCTCGAGTCACTCCTGTAGATACGGCGCGAGTAGCTCGCGCTCGTGGAAGTCGTCCGGAAGCGACGAAACCCACCGCGCGTCGTGAATCTCCCCGTCGTGGACCCCGAGCGCGTCGGCGTCGGCGAGTTCCCCGTCGGCACGCGCGTCGAAGACGACGTACTCGGCGGTGAACCACTCGTCCCCGTTCTCATCGCAGTAGCGCTGGTCGAGCACCACGAGCGGCTCGCCAATCTCGGCGTCGAGTCCCGTCTCCTCGCGCACCTCCCTGCGGGCGGCCGCGCGCGGCGTCTCGCCGGCCTCGACACCGCCGCCGGGGAGAAACCACCCGTCGGCCCACTCGTTTCTGATAAGCGCGAGCCGGCCCGCGGAATCGCGGACCCGCGCCGCGGCCGCTCGTCCGGTGCCATCGACGGCCCACGGCTCGAGTTCGGCGAGTCGCGACTCGGAGAGTCGGAGCGTCTGTGGCTGTCTGGGCGCGTCCTTCACAGGTTGTCGGGCACCTCCACCTCGTCGGGGGAGGGCTGCCAGAAGTAGTCGAACGACATCCCCAGCGCGAGGGGCATCACGACCGTGAGTCCGAGCACGGTCGCGGCGCTGCCGAGATTCGGGCCGAGTCCCGCCCCGCCCATCACGAGCACGAGCGTCACGAGCACGAGCGGCGTCAACAGCACGGAGTAGACAATCGGCCCCCACTGGGTGTTGAGTTGGACGCGGAAGAATCGAGTGAGCAGCGCCGCGACGACGCTGTTCACCCCGAGGATGACGAACAGCCCGACGATATCGACGGCCGAAACCATACCTCCGGTACGGGTGGGAGGGGTTTGGGTGCTCCGCTCACGTCCGACGCGTCAGCACAGTCACCGCGACCGCGACGAGCAGCGACGGGAACCCCGCCTTCACCAACGTGCCGACGTAGCTACCCACATTGAGTGAGCCGCCGCCATCTCCACCGCCGCCCGACAGCCGGAGACTCAGGAGAATCACGACGAGCAGCCCCATCACGAGGAAGCCGACGAAGTTCCCGACCGCCGCCGTGACGCCCGCCGGCCCCAGCGCGTCACCGAGCGACTCGTCCACGTGAAGGGTGACGGCGACGGCGACTACCGGACCGACCAGCGCCGCAAAGAGGATGACGACGAGCGCGAACAGCCCGGAGAAGAGTTGGCTCTCCCCGCCGCCCCCGAGTGCGCCAATCATCAGGTAGCCGGTCAGTCCGATGCCGACCCCGAGGATGGCGAAGACGGCGAGGATGACGCCGAGCGGCCGGAGGCGAATCGGGGCGTCGCCGCCCGCGTCAGGTGCCGGCTCGCGCTGGTCGGCCGATTCGTCGTGTGACATATCCGCACGGGGACGGGGCAGGTGAAAAATCGTTCGGCGCGTGCCGGGAACGCCGACGCTTTGCCGGTGGGCGCGTGAGTGTGGGCAATGAGAGACGAGACCCTCGTGGAGTGGCGCGAGTGGGGCGAGGAAGCGTTTGCCGAGGCCAGCGCGCAGTCGAAGCCGCTGTTGCTCTCGCTGTCGGCGTCGTGGTGTGTCGCCTGCGACGAGATGGACCGCGGTGCGTACGCCGACCCGCGGCTCGCCGGCCACCTGAAGGAGAGTTTCGTCCCCGTCCGCGTGGACGTGGACCGCCAGCCCCGCGCTCGCGAACGGTACAACATGGGCGGGTTCCCCTCGACCGTGTTCTGCACCCCCGAAGGGAAGATTATCACCGGCGCGGGCTACCTCTCGGCCGACGGTCTGCGGCAGGCAATCGACACCGTCCGGGAGACGTGGGACGCGAAAGGGACCGAGGCCGGCCGCATTCCCCGCGCACTCCAGAATCCCGACCCGCCACGGGGGGCGGTGACGGCCGAAATCGAGGCGCACTTCGTGGAGCAGGTCGCCGAGGCGTTCGACGCGGAGTTCGGCGGCTGGGGGACGGACGCGAAGTTCCCGCTTCCCCGCACCGTCGAGTTCGCCGCCAAACGCGACACCGAGCGCGCGAGCCGCACCCTCCAGGCGATTCAGGCGCACCTGTACGACACCTACGCCGGCGGCTTCTACCGGTACGCCACCAATCGGAACTGGGCGGGCGACATCCACCGCGAGAAGCTCACCGACGAGAACGCCGCGCTCGTGCGAGCGTTCGCGACCGGCTATCTCCACACCGGCGACGAGTCGTACCGCGACACCGCACGGGGGACCGTCGAGTATCTGACGACCGACCTCTGGACCGGCGACGCCTTCGCCGGCTCGCAGGCCGGCGGCGACTACTACACCCTCGGTCCCGCAGAGCGCGAGGAGGCCGACCCGCCGGTCGTCGACGAGACGGTGTACGCCGACCGGAACGGACTCGCCGCGGACGCGCTGTTCCGATTCGCCGGCTACACCGACAACGAGCGCGCCCGCACCTACGCCGCACGCGCCATCGAACACGTCACGGACACGCTGGTCTCGGACGGCGTCGTCACCCACTTCGACGAGCCGGACGCCGAGTCCGGGCTCCTGCTCGACGGCGCGCGCGTCCTGCTCGGGTTAACCGCCGGCACGCAGGCCACCGGCGACGCGTCGTATCTCGACACCGCACGCGAGATTGCCGACACACTCCGGGTACAACAGGCCGACGACGGCGCGTTCCTCGACGGCCCGGAGACGGGTATCGGCCTGCTCGACCGCCCGCTGCGACCCCTCGACGCGAACATCGAACTCGCGAACGCGCTCATCGACCTCGCGGCGCTGACCGGCGAGGACGCCTACCGCGAGACGGCCGGCGAGACGCTCGAAGCCTTTGCGGGTGCAGCAGAGCGCATGGGCGCTGACGTGGCCGAGTACGGTGCCGTCTGTGCGCGCTACGTCTACGACCCGCTCGTCATCGAGACGCCGGAAGCCGGCAGCGACCTCCACCGCGCGGCGTGGCGCGTGGCCGACCACGAGAAGGTTGTCGTCCCGAGCGACCGGTCGGACGCCGTGGTCGTGCGTGGCGGCGAGCGCTCCGAGCCGGCAGAGACGCCCGAGGAACTGCTGGAGCGGGCCAGCGAGACCCGGCCGGAATCCGTCATCGGCGAGTAGCCGGTAAACGAAGCGAGTGTTTTTGTCCCCGGAGGGGAATACCGGACAATGGCAACCCTGCGGGATTTGGGCCTCTCCGAGTACGAGGAGCGCGCCTACCGGGCGCTGCTCGATGCCGGACCGACAACGGCAAAGGAGTTGTCGGCGGCGAGCGACGTGCCGATGGGCCGCATCTACGACGTGTTGAACAGCCTCGACCAGCAGAGTCTCGTCCGGTCACAGACCGCGAGTCGCCCCAAGAAGTACGCGCCCGTCGAGCCACAGACCGCACTCGACCGCCTGCTCGACGCCAAGAAGTCGGAGCTCGCCGCCCAGCGCGAGCAGTACGAGTCCATCGTCGGAACGCTACAGGGTGAACTCGAAACGACCGACACGCCCGACGAGACGTTCTGGACGGCCGCCGTCGGGACCGAAGAGACGGCCGAACTCCTCGTCGAGCGGCTCGGCTCCGCGAGCGAGGAAATCGTGATGTGTCTCTCCTCACAGACCCCGCAGCTGTTCGATATCGACCGCTACGGCGAGACCGTGCTGGATGAACTCGTCGCCGCACTCGACCGGGGGGCGACCGTCAGACTCCTGCTCCGGCGGAATCTCGTCCCGGCGCTCCCGGAGGCGATCGGCGTGCGCTACCGCGAGTCGCTGTCGGACCACGACCGGTTTCAGGTCCGGACCAGCGACGACATCACGGGGACGTTCACCTTCGTCGACACCGTCGAGACGGTCGTGGAGGTGCCACACCCGCTCGACCGGTCTGCCACCTTCGGCGTCATCGACCTGACCGACCGCGAGTTCGCCAACTCGCTGTCGGACACTTTCGAACCCCGGTGGAGTGAGGCCGACCCGCTCTCGATTTAGCCGTCGCGCGCCACCAGATTCGCAACCGTCCGGCCCGCGAGCGCCTGTGTCTCCATGGTCGAGGCGACCGACTCCATCGCGTTCACGTAGTAAAGCCCGTCAGCGAGCCGGAACGGCGGAATCGGCGTCGTCGGCTCCAGTCGCGGGAACGCCCGCCAGCTCACCTCCTCCAGCTCGTCGATGGAGGCAAACAACGACTCCAGTAGCGCGGGGGTGGCCCCCTCGCGGGTCGTCAGCTTGTACACCGACCCGTCGGCGCGCTCGCTCACGTCGCGCAGGTGGACGAACTCGGTCGGCGAGTCGGCGCTCGTGACGACCAATCCGGGGAGGTCCTCGACCGACTGCTCCCCGAAGTAGACGGGGTCGAGTCGGCCGGCGACGTACGCGACCGACAGCTCCGAGAAGTCGCGGTCGCCGTAGCCGGCGGGCGTCGAGACGCCCGAAAGCTCGATGTCGGCGAACTCGGCGGGCGCGGCGAGACAGACGGCGTCGTACTGTTTTCTCGTGCCGGACGCAGTGAGACGGGTCGTCTCCTCGCTGACCGCGACACGTTCGACCGGCGTCTCGGTGTGGACGGTCGCGTCCGCCGCTGCGAGCAGTCGCCGACACAGTTCGGCGTTCGGCACGTCGAGGGTGTAGGTTCCGCTGCCCATTCCCGTCAGCGCGACCAGACAGGCGACGGCGTTCAGCGTCGGGTCCTGCCCGTAGATGGTGCGGGTCGTCCCGGCCACGAGTTCGTCGACGAACCGGGAGCCGACGCCGTGGTCGGTGAGATACTCGCGGCCCGACTGTGTACACACCTCCCCGAGTCCGACCGTCTCGAACAGTCGCTCGGGCGTCTCGAAGGCCGTCTCGGCGTGGTCGTAGATGGCGTCGAACCGGTCTGCGACCGCCGCCGCCTCGGCGCGTGCTCGGCGGGGTGAGAGCCCGTACCGCGTGAGCAGCCGAAACAGCGTCACCGGCTCGGTCCCCGCGGTGGTGAGCGGGAACCGACGCCCGTCCCAGACGCCGGTGCGTCCGGTCCCACGACTGACGGACTGGCGCTCGAAGCCGAACCGGTCGACCAAGGAGCCGATACAGCGGTTGCGCTCGTGGATGTGTTTCCCGCCGGCCTCGAACCGTCGCCCGCCGACGGAGACGGAGCGGAGCCGACCGCCGACGCGCTCGCTCGCCTCGTACACGTCGACACGCGCCGTGTCGGACCGCTCGCGCAGAAACCACGCCAGCGACGCGCCGCCGATGCCGGCCCCGACGACCGCGACTGCCGGCCCCGACGACCGCGACTGCCGGCCCCGACTCGTCTCGTCGCATGTGGTAATTTATTTGACGAGCGAGGAAGCTAAAAGACTACGTCTGTTTTCTCGTCAGTCGTCGCCGTTCATCTCCGCGCGAAGCTGGCCGAACTCGGCGACGCGCTCTGCGTGGGCGTTGTGCTGGTGGATGGACTCGTCGTTCGACTGCACCATCGTCAACACGGCCTCGTCGGGGAGGTCGAGCCGGTCGACCGAGAGTTCGGCGAGCGAGCGCACGCAGTCCTCGACGAACTTCGCGTTGGCGTGAGACTCGTACGTCATGTGGTCTTCGTCCGGGCGCTTGGCGTAGTTGTAGATGCGCGCCGACATCGAGTCGCGCGCGACGTCGATGAGGTCGTGCAGCTCGATATCCGGCGTGCCGGGCGTCTCGACGGTGAGGGTGGCGTGGCCACGCTGGCTGTGACCCGGCTGTGGAACCTCATCGAGGAACTGTTCGATGACCTCGCCGTCGACGCCCATCTGATCGAGCGTCTCGCGGGCGCGCACCTCGCTCATCCCCTGTGAACAGGGACAGACCGTCATCCCGACGACGTGACAGCCAATCTCCTCGTGGGTGCCGTCCTCGTCGGCCGTCGCGCCGGCGATGATGTCGGCGGTCGCCTGCGTCTGGCGACCCGACGCCGGCGTCTCCTCGCGGATGACGTACTCGGCTTCCATGTTGACCTCCGCGCGGGAGGTGTAGTCGTGTTTCTCGAGCAGGCGTTCCGCCACATCGCCACACACGTCCTCGACGCGGTAGGCCGGCTCGTCGAGCGCCTCCTCCAGCATCTCGTCGACGACCTCCATGTTGCGGGACATGTCGATGCCCTTCCGCCACTTCGGGAGGTCGACGTACGCTTCGAACTCCGCCATCAGAACAATCGGTCGCTCGTGTTCGCGGTCGATTTTCACGAGCTTCTCCACCCCGGTGACCCCGACTCGATTCAGACCGACACTCACGTCCGGACTCGACGCCTGCACGTCCGGCAGTTGCTGACTCATTGGGCTAGCAAGGGCCGGGACCCCTTTACGGGTTTCTACCCCCGTACTCGTTTGTGGGTTTTCCGGCTACTCCAGCTTCGCTAGCGCGGCGAAGAAGTCCAACTCCGGACCGACGGTCCGGGTGGGTGTCTGTGCCGTCTGGACCGTCAGCTCCGCGGGCGGTTCCAGCTGTGCCCGCGAACGGCCGTCGGCGACGACGTACGCTGTCTCCGCGTTCGACACGCGCACGGAGACCTCGTCGTCGGGGTCGATGACCAGCGGCGGCATCGCGCCGTCGGCTGCCATCTCGGTCACGACCAGCCCGTCGGCCCGCGGGTGGACCACCGGTCCCCCTTCCGAAAGGTTGTACGCGGACGACCCCGTCGGCGTCGCGACGATGAGTCCGTCGGCGTGCGCCTCGGAGTAGGTCTCGCCGTCCAGCCGCACCTCGATGTCGAGTCCGTTGCCGTGGCCGCGCTGCGGGCCGAGCACCGACACCTCGTTGAGCGCCGGCGGCAGGTCGATACCCTCGCCGACGGCCTGCACGCGCCGCAGTTCCCGGTAGCTCGCCTCGCCGGCCCGAATCGCCGCCACGGTGTCGGCGACGACCGCCGGCGCTTCCTCGGGGGTGAGCGGGTTCAGAAAGCCGACTTCGCCGAGGTTCACGCCCAGTATCGGCGCGCCGTCGGTGGTCCGAGCGGTGTAGAGGAAGGTCCCGTCGCCGCCGACGGAGACGACGAGGTCGTAGTCGGTCATCGACGCCGGCTCGACGCCGTCGCGGTCGAGGGCGCTCGCCGTCTCCGGGTCGAACCGGACCGTCGCGTCGAGGAGGCTATCGAGGTCGGCCGCGAGCCTGACCGCTCGGTCGTTGCCGCGTTGCGCGACGACACCAACGTGCATCGTCGGCGATTCGCTCGGCCCGCCGATAAGGGTCACGACCCCGAGGCCACACTTATCTCTCTGCGTCGGGAACGGAGAGATATGCGCGGACAGGAGGGGGAAACGTGAGCGAAGACGCCGAGGAGGACGACTGGTTCGAGTCGGACGCGAGCGACGACGAGTCGGACGAACTCGACTGGGACGACTGGGAGACCGGCTCGGACGGCGACTCGGACAGCGACTCGGACGAGGAGCCGTCGGAGGAATCCGGAGCCGAAGACGGCTCGGACGGCGGCTCGTTGACCGCCGGTCTCGGCGGCGCGTCGGACGCCGAAATTCCCCCCGACGCTGGCGACGAGTCGCCGGAGCCGGCCGCCGAGCCGACGGCCGACGAGTCCGGCGACAGCGCCGGCGGTCTTGGGAGTTCGGAGTTCTTCGGCGGTGAGTTCGGCACACCGGAGATGCCGAGCGACGACGAGATGGACGACCCCTTCGCCGAGGACGACGAGGAGGAGGAGTCGCTGGAAGCCGCCCCCGGCACGGAGTTCGACGAGGAGTTCGAGTCGGAAATCCCCCGCATCGACATCGGGGTCACCGGACTCGACCAGATGATTCAGGGCGGGGTACCAGCCCGCTCGCTCATGGTCGTCATGGGCTCTGCCGGGACCGGGAAGACGACGTTCGGCCTCCAGTTCGCCAATCGCGGCCTGGAGAAGGGAGAGAAGGCGGTGTACATCACGCTGGAGGAGACCCGCGACGCCGTCATCGCCGCCGCCAGCGAGAAGGGCTGGGACTTCGAACGGCACACCGAGAACGGCGACCTCGCAATCGTCGACCTCGACCCGATCGAGATGGCGAACTCGCTGTCCTCCATCCGAAACGACCTCCCCCGGCTCATCGACGACTTCGGTGCCGAGCGGCTGGTGCTCGACTCCGTGTCCCTGCTCGAGATGATGTACGACGACCAGGCGAAGCGCCGGACCGAGGTGTTCGACTTCACCAAGTCGCTGAAGAAGGCCGGCGTCACCACGATGCTCACCTCCGAGGGGAGCGAGGACAACCCGTACGTCTCTCGCCACGGCATCATCGAGTATCTGACCGACGCGGTGTTCGTGCTCCAGTACGTCCGCTCGGAGTTTCAGGAGACCAGACTGGCCGTCGAGATTCAGAAGATACGGAACGCGAACCACTCGCGCGAGACGAAGCCGTACGAGATTACCGACGACGGCATCTCGGTGTACCAGCAGGCGAACATCTTCTGAACCTTTTTACACGGCGGGTCTGCGACCCGCCGGCAAAAACGTTCACGAAAAAGACACGTCGGGCCTCCAGTCGCTGGCCTCCGGCCAGCGGTAGTCGGCCCTCGGTCCTGCGGCTCGCTCCGCTCGCCGCAGCGAAATGCCTCCCGTTGGTCGGCGTACACTGAACTGACCGCAACCTCGACAGTGACCACAACGGCACAGCAACCACACCACGACCGCACCGCACCAGCACAGCAGTCGCACCGCCGTCGCGCCGGACGGAAAGCCCCTTGAGGAGTCCACTCCGAGTCGGGGTATGAGCGATATCGACCTCGAGGCGGCGAAGTACGAGAAACACCGACAGGCCGGCGAGATTCTCGGCCAGGTGCGGGATGAGGCCGCCGAGCGAACGGAAATCGGCACGGGCTATCTCGAAATCTCCGAGTGGGCCGAAAACCGCATCCGCGAACTCGGCGAGGAGAAGGGCATCGACGCGAAGCCCGCGTTCCCGGTGAACGTCAGCGTCGACCACGAAGCCGCCCACGGGGCCGCCGGCCCCGACGACGACCGCACCATCGGCGAGGAGATGGTGAAACTCGACATCGGCGTCCACGTCGACGGCTGGCTGGCCGACACCGCCGTCACCGTCGACTTCACCGGCGAGACCGAGTTGGTCGAGGCCGCAGAGCAGGCGCTCGATGCCGCGCTCGACCTCGTGGAACCGGGCGTCCACACCGGCGAGGTCGGCGCGGAAATCGAGTCGGTCATCGACGGCTACGGCTACAACCCCATCGTGAACCTGACGGGCCACGGCCTCGGCCACTGGGACCAACACACCGCGCCGAACATCCCGAATCGCGCGGTCGACAGCGGGACCGAACTCGAGGTCGGCGACACGGTCGCCATCGAGCCGTTCGCCACCGACGGCGGCGGAAAGGTCACCCAGGGCCAACAGGAGGAGATTTACTCGCTCGAACAGGAAGCGTCGGTCCGCAACCGACAGGCGCGACAGGCGCTCGAACAGATTGTCGAGGAGTTCAAGACGCTCCCGTTTGCCCGCCGGTGGCTCGACACCGACCGCGCGGAGATGGCGCTCCGTCGGCTCGAACGGCAGGACGTGGTTCACGGCTATCCCGTCCTCCAAGAGGACGAAGGCTGTCTCGTCGCCCAGCGCGAACACACGATTATCGTCACCGAAGACGGCTGTGAAGTGACGACGAAGTAACACGCAGATTGTCGGAGGCCGAGGGGATTTACACCCCGAAACCGTACGAGTGGTGTGGAGAATCCGTACGAGGTGCTCGGCGTCGAGTCGGACGCCGACGAGGCGACCGTCGAGACCGCCTACCGCGAGCGCATCAAGAACGCACACCCCGACCACGGCGGCGACATGGAGGAGTTCCGTCAGGTGCGTGCCGCGTACGAGACGATTCAGGCCGACGACCTCCCCGCGACGACCGAGGAACCGGATGCCCCCGCCACGACGGAGGAAGAACCCGACGACGACGCATCGACCGGTCCCGGCGAACGACGGGGCGCGCGACGGCGCACCAGCCCCGACGAGGAGGAACCGGCCGACCCCGACTCGACGCCGGACAAGAGCCGCGTCGAGTATCTCAACTACGAGGTGTTCGACGACTACGGCTGGGAACTCACCGACGACGACCTCTTCGCGAAGGCCAGCGACGCCGACTTGGACCCCGAGGATTACGGTCGCCTGCTCGTCCAACAGAACGAAACCCTGCTCGAAGCCGCCGAGAATCGCGGCTTCGCGTGGCCCTACTCCTGTCGCGGCGGTGCCTGCTCGAACTGCGCCGTCGCGCTCGTCGAGGGGGAGATGCCCACTCCCGCCGGTCACATCCTCACCGAGGAGTGGCTCGACCGCGGCATCCGGCTGTCGTGTCTCTCCGCGCCCGTCACCGAGTCCGCGAAGGTCGTCTACAACGTGAAGCAGTTACCCGGACTGGAGGAGCTTATTCTGCGTCCGAGCCGATTCTCCAGTGCGAGGATGGACTGAGCGAGGTTACGAATCCTCGATTTGTTCCCGTACAGCGGGGAGCTTCTCGGCTAGTTCCGCGTGTATCGCCTCATCGCCGATGTACGGCTCCGATTTCTCGATGAAGTAGTCCATCTTCGCGAGGAGCTGCTGTGCCAGTTCATCCGACGCTGCCAGCCCGTAGTAGTCGCTGTTGTCCAGAATATCCGCGGCCTTGACGAGGACCGCAGGTCGTCCGAGCGCGAAGCAGCTATCGTAGATGTCGTAGTGGCGTTCGAGATAATCGTCGATACTCGGGTCGAAACTGGCCGCGGCGACGATATCCGCGACTTCCGGTCCGAACCGCGACCGAATCTTGTCGGCGGTCACGTCCGTGTCCTCGATGAGGTCGTGGAGGAAGCCGGCGACGACAGTTGCTTCCTCGTACCCCCGGTCGTAGAGGTCCATCCCCACGCGCGTGCTGTGGAGCACCACCGGCTTCGGGTTGTCGCCCGAGGCCTCGAACGAGTGGACCAGATACTGGAGCGCCCGCTCGATTTCCTCGTCTTCGGTCGCGTCGCGCATCGTACCGAACGCGAGTCGCGGAGGAGTAATGTCCCTTCGGTCGACGCGACAGCGGGCGGCTATTTTACCCGCGGCGCGCACACGTCGGGTATGGACCAACTGTTCGCCCCGTGGCGCATCGACTGGATCGAACGCGACGAGACCGACATCGAGGGGTGTCCCTTCTGCGTGTTGCCGGACCGCGACGACGACCGCGACTCCCGCATCCTCGCGCGCAACGACCACGCGTTCGTCATCCTCAACAACTACCCGTACAACCCGGGCCACGCGATGGTCATCCCCTACCACCACACCGGGGAGTACCGCGACCTCGACGAGGAGACGCTGCTCGCGATCGCGACGCTCAAACAGAAGACGTTCGACGCGCTCGATGCCGCGCTCGGCCCGGAGGCGTTCAACACCGGGATGAATCTCGGCGGTCCCGCGGGCGGTTCCATCACCGACCACGTCCACGCCCACGTCCTCCCGCGGTGGGGCGGCGACACGAACTTCATGCCCGTGCTCGCGGACACGAAGGTCATCGTCGAGGCCGTCGACGACACCTACGAGCGGGTTCGCGAGGCCTTCGCCGACCTCGACGGGGCACACGACCCCGGCGAACCGGCCGCAGTCGAGTTCTAGTCGGCGGCTTCGGCGTCTGTGACCTCGGCCTGCCAGTCGCGCAGGCGGTCGGCAGAGACCCCCTGTACGTCCCCGGCGACGGTTTCGGGGTCGGCCGCAGAGAGGTCTGACAGGCTCTCGATGCCCGCGGCGGCGAGCTTTTCCGCTGTTTTCGCGCCGACGCCGTCGAGGTCCTCGATTGCGCTCGCGGCCTGTCGCTCCTGGTACTCCGCGTAGTTACAGATCGGACAGCCCAGTTCCCACGGCTCGTCGTCGTCCTCGCCGTCGCGCACGACGAGTTCGGGCAGGTCGTGCTCCTCGCAGCGGGCGTCCGTCACCTCGATGTCGCCCCGGCGCGGGAGCGGGAGCGAGTAGTCACAGTCCGGGTAGCGCGTACAGCCGACGAGCCGCGACCCCGACCGAAGCTGTTTGATAGCGAGTTCGCCACCGTGGTCCCCGCCGCACTCGGGGCAGGCACCGATGACCCTGTCCTCGGTCTCGTCGGCCTCGTCGGCCTTACAGAGGGGACAGCCGTGGGTGAACGTCGACCGGCCAGCGAGCATCTTCACGTGACCGAGCCCGTGTTCGTCACACACCTCGTCGGTGACGGTCGGCTCACCCTGACTCGGGAGCGGGAGCGTGTACTCGCAGTCGGGATAGCCGTCACAGCCGACGAAGTACGAGCCGCGGCGCGACCGGCGAACGAGCAGGTCGTCGCCACACTCGGGACAGGGACCGAGCGTCTTGTCCTCCTTCAGCGACGTGCGCAGGAAGTCACCGATTTCCTCGCGGTGTTCGTGGAGGTCCTCGAAGACGCGCTGGAGCATCTCGCGCGACTCGTCGGTCACCTCGTCCAGCGACTTCTCGCCGGCCGCGATGGCGTCCATATCGGCCTCCAGTTGGGCGGTCATCGCCTCGTCGGTGACGTGGTCGGCGAACTGCTCTGCGGCCTCCACGACCGCCATCGCCAGCCCGGTCGGTCGCGGCGGGTCGTTCTCGATGTAGCCGCGGTCGTACAGCTTCTGGATGGTCTCGTGGCGGGTCGCCTTCGTCCCGATGCCCATCGACTCCATCGTCTCGATGAGCCGCGACTGCCCGCGGCGACGCGGCGGCTGGGTCTCCTTCTCCTCGAGCCGCACGTCCGAGAGGTCGAGGTCCTCGCCCTCCTCGACTTCGGGAACGACGTTCTCGCTGGCCGAGGAGTACGGGTAGACGGCGTGGTAGCCGGCCTCGACGAGCCGCTTCCCGTTGGCCTTCAGCGAGCGACCGTTTGCGGTCGCGACGACGCGCAGATGTGCCCACGTCGCCGGCTCCGCACAGGTCGCGAGGAACCGCCGCACGACGAGTTCGAACACCTCCCACTCGTCCTCGCTGAGGTCCTGGCGGCCGGGAATCTCGCCGGTCGGGTGGATGGGCGGGTGGTCGGTCGTCTCCTCGTCGCCCTCGGTCGGCTCGATGTCGTCCTGTTCGAGCAGGCCGGCGGCGTCCTCGCCGAACGCGCCGGTGTCGGCGAAGGTGGCGAGCAGTTCCTCGGGGTCCAAGTCCTCGGGATAGACGGTGTTGTCCGTACGCGGGTAGGTAATCCAGCCGGCGGTGTACAGCTCCTCGGCGATTGACATCGCGCGCTGGGCGGAGTAGCCGAGCGACCCGGCCGCGCGGATGAACTGCGTCGTGTTGAACGGAGCCGGCGGGTCGTCGGTTCGGGTGCGTCTGCGCACGGACTCGACGCTCGCGCTCGTCGCCTCCCGGAGGTCCTCGTAGGCGGCGTCGGCGTCGGTCTCGTTCCAGACGCGCTCGTTTTCGGTGCCGTCTTCGCCCTCGTAGAAGTACTGCGCTTCGAACGCCTCGTCGTCTTTGGTGAGGTCGCCGAAAATCTCCCAGTAGTCGTCGGGGTCGAACGCCTGAATCTCGCGTTCGCGGTCGACGATGAGCTTCAGCGTGGGCGACTGGACCCGACCGACGGAGATGAAGTCGTTGCCGAGTTGGCCGGCGGTCAACGAGAGGAACCGCGTCAGTGCGGCCCCCCACATCAGGTCGATAATCTGGCGCGCCTCGCCCGCGGCCGCGAGGTCGAAGTCGAGGTCGTCGGGGGTGGCGAAGGCGTCCCGTACCTCGCGTTCCGTAATCGAGGAAAACCGGACGCGCTTGATGGGGATGTCCGCCTCCTCCTCGATGAGTTCGTACGCCTCCTTCCCGATGAGTTCGCCCTCGCGGTCGTAGTCGGTGGCGATGACGGCCTCGTCGGCCTCGCGGGCGAGGGATTTGAGCGCGGTGACGATGTTCTCCTTCGTGGGCGTCTTGACGACCGAGGCCTCGGAGAGTTCGACGGGCTGGACGTTGCGCCAGTCGCTGTACTCGGGCGGGAAGTCGACGCCGACGACGTGGCCCGACAGCCCGATACAGCGCGTGTCACCCCACCGGTAGATGTTGACCCCGTTCGTGCGTTCGACACCGTGGCCGCCCTCCGAGAGAATCTCCGCGATGCGCCGGGCGGCGTTGTCCTTCTCGGTGACGATGAGTTCCATTATCGGAATTAGGGCCGACAGGCGAAATAAACGCTTCGACGGCCGAAATCGACAGCAGGCGCGCCTGTGCGCGTGCTCTCGCGTGTACGTGCTCGTGCGTGTCGTGGTCGGGTTGGAGTGGTCTGTTTTCGATACTGCTGACGCTGTTTGGTATGGTTTCGACAGCACCGCGACCACTCTCGATGCTTGGCATAGGGGAAACAGCACCGCGACCGCAGCGGTCGCATCGCGCCACGAGGGCGCGACGGACCGCTCGCTCGCGTGTCGCTGCGCTCCCGCTCGCTGGCCCGCGGCCTCCGGCCGCTCTCCCAACCTTTCACCACGACACACACGCGCCACGGGCGCGGTGCGTCAGGCCACCGGCTCGGTTGCCTGTGCGGATGGCGTGGGCCGGCGCGCCTCGTGCGCGCCCGTCGTCGCGAGGGACGAGTGAGTGAAACGAACGAGTCGGTTGGGGAGGCTCGTGGGCGGTGCGGCCGGGGGGACTGAAAGGGGCGGGCGTGTCGCGCGTGTTTGGTCGGCTCCGTGACCCCTCTCGACGTGAGCGAAGCGAACGAGAGATGTCACGGAGAGACCGCGACACGCCCGGGGCTTTCAAACTGTACTCACCAAAGCAATCAGAGAAGTCGAACTCCTAATCAGAATCGGGCAAGCGACACGTCCAAACCACCGCCACCCGAACACCGAGAAAGTGAAACAGGCCCACCGCCACGAGCGTCCGACGGGCGTCGAGTGGTACGTCAGCGACACCGACGGCACCGGCGGCCACCTTCGCGACTCCGCCGACGCCTTCCGGGTGCGCGAACTCGAAGCCGTCGAGCCGGAGCCGCTCGACGCCGACCCCGGCTCGTACGCACACGTCGTCTTCCGGGCGACGCTGCGCGAGTGGGACACCAACGCCTTCGCGGGCGCGCTGGCGTCGAAACTCGGCGTCTCCCGCGAGCGCGTCTCGTGGGCCGGCACGAAGGACAAGTACGCGGTGACGACACAGCTGTTCTCCGTTCGACTCGACGACGAGCGCGACCTGCCCGAACTCGACGGCGCGGACATCGAGCCGCTCGGCCGCGTGGGCCGACCCGTCCTCTTCGGTGACCTCGCGGGCAACGAGTTCGAGATTTCGGTCGCGGAAGCCGACCATCCCGAACGCGCGAGCGACATCACCGCGGAACTCCGGGCGTTCGCCGGCGACGACGAGCGCGTCGGCGTGCCGAACTACTTCGGGCCACAGCGGTTCGGGAGCGCGCGGCCCGTCACCCACCGCGTCGGGCTGGCGATTCTCCGCGGCGAGTGGGAAGCGGCCGTCCGGACCTACGTCACGTTCACGAGCGAGACGGACCCCGAGGAAAGCGCGAAAGCGCGGCGGGCCGTCGACGACCGGTGGGGCGGCGACTGGGGTGAGCTGACGGAACTGCTCCCCGGCCGACTCAACTACGAGCGGTCGCTGTTGCAGGGACTGGCCGAGACCGGCGGCGACGACCCCGAAGACTTCCGGGCCGCGCTCGAACGGTTCCCGTCGAATCTCCAGCAGTTACTCGTCCACGCGGCGCAGTCGTATCTGTTCAATCGCATCGTCTCGACGCGGCTGGAGCGGGGGCTACCCTTCGACGGTGCGGTCGCGGGGGACGTGGTCGCCTTCGCCGACCGGGACGCCCCGCTTCCCGTGCCGGACATGGACCGGCTCCAGCGCGTGGACGAGAACCGCGTAACGACCGTCAATCGCCACGTCGAGCGCGGGCGGGCGTTCGTCACCGCACCGCTCGTCGGCACGGAGACCGACCTCGCGGGCGGCGAGCCGGGCGATATCGAACGCGAGATACTGGCCGACGAGGGAGTCGAGCCGTCGGATTTCGACCTGCCCGGTGAGTTTCACTCCGAGGGGACCCGGCGTGCCGTGCTCGTGACGACAGACCTCACGGTGACGGAGCCGCTGACCTTCCAGTTCCAGCTACCGAAGGGGAGCTACGCGACGACGCTGTTGCGGGAGTATCTGAAGGTCGCGCCCGACCAGTTGGGGTAGCGTCACACGCCGCCAGCAGACTTTTTTCACCGACCCCCGGTAGACGGCGTATGGACCCCGAGAACGACGCCTACGGCCAACTGCTCCGCGACCACGTGGACGGCGAGGCAGGGCGCGAAATCCTCGAACGCGACGACGGATTGGTGTCGGTCGCGCCGCCGCCGGACCGCTATTTCGCCGAGCGCGAGGAGTGGAGTCCACGCGAGCAGACGGCCATCGAGCGCGCCGAGGGCCGCGTGCTCGACGTTGGCTGTGGCGCGGGTCGGGTCGGGCGCGCCCTCGATACCGAGGTCGTCGGTATCGACGTGTCGCCGGGAGCCGTAGCGGTGAGCCGCGAGCGGGGCGTCGACGCGCGGGAGGTGGACGTGACCGAGACCACGCAGTTGGCTGGGGAATTCGACACGGTCGTCATGTTCGGCAACACCTTCGGGCTGGTCGGGACGCGCGAGCGAGCGCCGCGGGTGCTCGACGCGCTGGCGCAGGTCACGACCGACGACGCCCGGATTCTCGCGGACACGCGCGACCCACACGCCACTGACGATGCCGTCCACCGCGAGTACCACAACCTGAACCGTCGGCGCGGCCGACTGCCGGGGGCGCTTCGGGTGCGGAGTCGCTACGAGACGACCGCCACCCCGTGGTTCGACCTGCTCACAGTGTCGCCCGACGAGCTGCGTGAGGTGCTCGCACCGTCGCCGTGGGACCTCCGCGAGGTCGTGGCGTCGGACGAGCGGGGCAGCTACGTCGCCGAGCTACGGAAGTCCTGACGCCGGCTCCGGGCGGTTTATCCGCCGGCGTCGTCTCTCTCAGGTATGGACTGTCGGCAGTGTGGCACGGCGCTCGAACGCCCCGGCGATTTCTGTCTCACCTGCCGCACCCCGAACACCGACACCGTCGTCATCGCCTGCGACCGCGACCGCGCGACCGTGACCTGCCTGCTCGACGAGGAAATCGTCGCAGAACGGACCGTGACCACGCTGCCGGAGGACGACCCCGAACAGGAGCCGCGCGAGCTCCGGAACTTCGCCGGCAGAGTCGCCGACGAGGTCCACCGGAAACGGCCGGAGGAGGTGTACGCGGCCGGCGACAGGGAGGTGCTTGGCGCCGTGCGCGCGGAACTGCATTACACGCTCTACCGTGTTCCTGACGAGGACCCCGTCGCGCACGTGCTCGAACGGCAGGGCGAACCCGCCCTCGAAGTCGTGAACACGCCGCCGCGCGAGAAGTTGGGCGGGAGCCACACGACGCTCATCGGGGAACGCGACGGGATGGAGGCCATCCAGACCGTCGGCGACCACCCGCACGTGAAGAAGATTATTCCCGGCCCAATCGACGCGGGCGGTGCCGGCTCGAACTCGGGGGTACGGGCGAAGGCGACCCGCGCCGACGACACCGGCAACGTCCGGCTGTTGATTCGTGACGGCTCCTCGGTCCAGGAGAATCGCGTCGTCACCACCGCCGACAGCCGGGAGTTGGGCGAGCGCATCCGCGAGGACCTGAACCACGCGCTGCGCGAGACGGAGCTTCAGGAGTAGGGGCATCTCGCAGGGTTTATGCCCGCGACACCAGTTCGATACGACATGAGCAACAGTATCACCGGGAGCGCCGGCCGCTTTGGCGCACGCTACGGCCGTGTCGCTCGTCGCCGCGTCGCGGAGATCGAGGAGGACATGAACGCAGACCACAGTTGCCCCTCCTGCGGTGAGGACCGCGTCAACCGCAAGGGCACTGGCATCTGGCAGTGTGGCGCCTGCGGCCACAAGTTCGCCGGCGGCTCCTACCGACCGGAGACCCCGGCCGGTCGCACCGTGCGACGGTCGCTGCGTGCGGCACTCGGCGACGAGGAGTAAATGACGTACAAGTGTTCCCGCTGTAAGCGCGACGTGAGTCTCGACGAGTATGGCGGCGTGCGCTGTCCGTACTGCGGCCACCGCGTCCTGCTGAAGGAGCGCAGCCGCGACATCAAAACCGTCCAGGTCAATTGAGCCGGCCACACGCGGCGACGCTCGTTTTCGACTACGCCGACTCGACAGCCGCGCGACTCGTCGCAGCGAGCGTCGAACAGGAACTCGACGACATCGGGGGCGACCGCACGCGCGCGACGCTGACACAGTCCGGGGCGTCCATCGAGGTACGGGTCACCGCCGACGACCTCACCGCGCTTCGGGCCGGGATGAACACTTGGTTCTCGCTGGTCGAGGTGGCGGAGTCGGTCGCCGAGGTGTGAATCGAATCCGCTGCAGGCGGTCGAATCGGCGGCTGAACGGAGGAAGACGGAAAGCGGGGGTTTTTGGGTAGCAAGCCCGTCGCCGGAGATATGCAGGGCAACCTTCCGCCGGAAGCACAGGAGAAAATCGAGGAGCTACAGGACCTTCAGGACACGGCCCAGCAGGTCGCCGCTCAGAAGGAGCAGGCCCAGACCACGCTGCAGGAGTCCAAGACCGCACTGGAGACGCTCGAAGACCTCGACGAGGGGCTGGAGATGTACCGCGAGGTCGGCGAGCTGCTCGTCGAGACCGACTACGACGACGCCTACGAGGCGCTCGAAGAGAAGGTCGACTCGCTCGAAGTCCGCGTCGAGACGCTCGAAAAGCAGGAAGAGCGCGTCGAAGACCAGTTCAACGGGCTTCAGTCCGAGCTTCAGAACATGCTCCAGCAGGGCGGTGGCGGTCCGCAGGGTCCGCAGGGTCCGGGCGGCGCGTAATGGGCAACGACGAGCCGACTGACGAACAGGTCGTCGAAACTGCCTCCGACGCCGCGGAGGGACTCGTTTTCTCACGCTACGCGCAGAGTGACGTCCGCGACCTCGACGTGACCGTCAGCTTCGAGGACGGCGTGCTCGACGTGGACGTGTATCTCGACGCCGAAGAGCACGCGGCGGAGGTCGCCGACGAGGCGGCCCGTGCCGCACGCGACGCCGTCGACGAGCTGTTCGAGTCAGGTCAGGAAGAATAACACGACCGAGATGAGCGTGACGGCGAGGATGAACGTCGCCGCCAGCGCCCCACCCATCTGGACCATCGCGTTCGCGTGGGCAGCAAGCGACTCGGTGCGGTCGTTGCCGAACACCGTCACCTCGGCGCGTTCCGTCGCCATCCCCGCTTCCACCGGTTCGAGGTCGTCGCGCGCTTCTTCGAGCAGTTCGACGGTGAGCAGCCGGAGGTCGTCGCCGTCCATGCGCTCGCCCACCTGATTCGACGCCTCGACGGTGTTGACGATGTGGGTGTCGGTCGTCATCACCTCGGCGAAGTCGACGTGCGTCTCCAGCGTCTCGACGATTGTATCGCGCAGCCCCGGCTCCATGTTGTTCCCGTCGACGAGGACGTAGGCCGTCTCCTGGCCGTTCACCTCGATGACGGCGACGCGGACGCCGAGGGGACCGATACCGTCGAGC